>NZ_JBYQGR010000019.1:0-206 GCF_058200335.1 Streptococcus sp. SCPM-O-B-15277 (M60) | reverse complement strand
CTGACCAAGTTAAAAAAGCAGTAGCTGACAACGTTAAAGACAGCACAGATGTTCCAGCTAGCTACCTTGAAAAAGCAAATGTTCCTGGTCCATTCTTGGCAGGTGTTAACCAAGTGATTCCTTACGAAGCTTTCGGTGGTGATGGTATGTTAACTCGTCTCTTGCTCAAAGCAGCCGACAAGGCTCCATGGTCGGACAATGGAACA
>NZ_JBYQGR010000018.1:0-244 GCF_058200335.1 Streptococcus sp. SCPM-O-B-15277 (M60) | reverse complement strand
ACAGGAAATGCAGCAATTCTTCCACTTGAAGGTTTGGCAAAAGGTCAATATTTCTATGAAGTAGATTTGAACGGCAACACAAGTGGTAAAGAAGGTCAAGCTCTTCTCGACCAACTTCGTGCTAACGGCACACAAACCTACCAAGCAACCGTTAAAGTCTACGGCGCTAAAGACGGCAAACCAGATTTGACAAATGTTGTAGCGACACGAATGATTGACGTGAACTTGAATGGCATAGTTCCTG
>NZ_JBYQGR010000017.1:0-257 GCF_058200335.1 Streptococcus sp. SCPM-O-B-15277 (M60) | reverse complement strand
ATGGCGCGAGACGGAATCGAACCGCCGACACATGGAGCTTCAATCCATTGCTCTACCAACTGAGCTACCGAGCCAATATTGCGGGAGCAGGATTTGAACCTACGACCTTCGGGTTATGAGCCCGACGAGCTACCGAGCTGCTCCATCCCGCGTTAATAATAAATAAAGGAGGATGTGGGATTCGAACCCACGCACGCTTTTACACGCCTGACGGTTTTCAAGACCGTTCCCTTCAGCCGGACTTGGGTAATCCTCCA
>NZ_JBYQGR010000016.1:0-275 GCF_058200335.1 Streptococcus sp. SCPM-O-B-15277 (M60) | reverse complement strand
TTAAGCGGGTGTAGTTTAGTGGTAAAACTACAGCCTTCCAAGCTGTTGTCGCGAGTTCGATTCTCGTCACCCGCTTTGAACTTTTGTTCAAATACCAAGTTTTTAACTTGGGCGCGTAGCTCAGGTGGTTAGAGCGCACGCCTGATAAGCGTGAGGTCGGTGGTTCGAGTCCACTCGTGCCCATTTTTTATAAATATGGTCCGTTGGTCAAGGGGTTAAGACACCGCCTTTTCACGGCGGTAACACGGGTTCGAATCCCGTACGGACTATTTTGT
>NZ_JBYQGR010000015.1:0-388 GCF_058200335.1 Streptococcus sp. SCPM-O-B-15277 (M60) | reverse complement strand
TGATGTTCCAGCAACATTCGAAGATGGTTCAACAACTAAGACTATCCCAGGTGAAGGAACTTACACAGTAGCACCAGACGGAACAGTTACATTCGTACCAGAAAAATCATTCACAGGAACAGGAACAGGCGTGACTGTTAAGCGTGTAGATAAGAACGGTACACCAGTAACAGCTAAGTACACACCAACAGTGACGCCAGTAACACCAACAGCAACTCCAGCTGAATCAGTAGCACCTCAAGGTGTGGTTCAAACTGGTACTGTTACCTTCACAGAAGGTGACCCAGTTGCACCAATCGACAAGGATACCATTACTCTTCTTGACGAAAATGGTCAACCAGCTACATCAGTAGTTGCTAAATCACCAGAAGGCAAAGAAATCGGTACT
>NZ_JBYQGR010000014.1:0-410 GCF_058200335.1 Streptococcus sp. SCPM-O-B-15277 (M60) | reverse complement strand
TTCACAGTTGATAAGGAAACAGGTGTTGTAACCTTCACTCCGACTGACAAGTCATACTCAGGTGATGTTGTTCCAGTTAAGGTTCAAGCTAAAGATGCTAACGGTACTGCAGTAGAAACAACTTACACACCTAAGATTACTCCAGTAGTTCCAACAGCAGAACCAGCAACTTCAACAGATATCCAAGGTAAGACACAAACAGGAAAACCTAAGTTTACAGAAGGTGATCCAAGTGTACCAATGGATGACGATGTTCCAGCAACATTTGAAGATGGTTCAACAACTAAGACTATCCCAGGTGAAGGAACATACACAGTAGCTCCAGACGGAACTGTTACATTTGTACCAGAAAAATCATTCACAGGAACAGGAACAGGCGTGACTGTTAAACGTGTAGATAAGAATGGTAC
>NZ_JBYQGR010000013.1:0-705 GCF_058200335.1 Streptococcus sp. SCPM-O-B-15277 (M60) | reverse complement strand
CAATCGGGAAGACAGGATTCGAACCTGCGACACCTTGGTCCCAAACCAAGTACTCTACCAAGCTGAGCTACTTCCCGAATTAAATTGTTAATGCACCCTAGAGGAGTCGAACCTCTAACCGCCTGATTCGTAGTCAGGTACTCTATCCAGTTGAGCTAAGGGTGCTCTTCAATATATGCCGAGGACCGGAATCGAACCGGTACGATCGTTACCAATCGCAGGATTTTAAGTCCTGTGCGTCTGCCAGTTCCGCCACCCCGGCCTCTATAAGCGAACGACGGGATTCGAACCCGCGACCCCCACCTTGGCAAGGTGGTGTTCTACCACTGAACTACGTTCGCATCGACTCTGGTTTATATTAAAAAAAATGCCGGCTACATGACTTGAACACGCGACCCTCTGATTACAAATCAGATGCTCTACCAACTGAGCTAAGCCGGCTGATTTCTATTATGCGGGTTAAGGGACTTGAACCCCCACGCCGTTAAGCGCCAGATCCTAAATCTGGTGCGTCTGCCAATTCCGCCAAACCCGCAAATATGACCCGTACTGGGCTCGAACCAGTGACCCATTGATTAAAAGTCAATTGCTCTACCAACTGAGCTAACGAGTCAAATAACTTTCGTTATTACGGTCCCGACGGGAATCGAACCCGCGATCTTCGCCGTGACAGGGCGACGTGATAACCGCTACACTACGGGACCT
>NZ_JBYQGR010000012.1:0-1639 GCF_058200335.1 Streptococcus sp. SCPM-O-B-15277 (M60) | reverse complement strand
TTTGTAACTCTCATTTCATCAATCGTTGCCATTGCGTTCTTACGTAAAAATGAAAAAGAATAAGGTTAAAGATTGATTAACTATATAAAGGACTATTTCAAAATAGTCCTTTTTCATTTCCTCGACGAATGAAACATTGCATACAAACATTGTACAAAGTAAATGTTTAAATTTTTTCAGCGAATTTGATATAATTTTATACTTAAAACATTTAAATACTTGAAGTTTTATTTATTTGTGATATAATTCACCATATAGGGTATTTTTTTGATAATTGACTAGTAGGAGGTGCATTTTTAGTAGTGTTGTCTTGAAAAAGTAACCTATATAATTATGCATATTTTTGTAAGTTTTAGTTTTAACATACAAATAAGTGTAAAAATTTGGAGACAAATAGGAGAAGGAAATGAAAAAAAATAATCTAAGTAGACTTGCAAAAGTCTTCTTTCTTGTATTTTTACCCTTATTGTTCATAGTATTTTCGCAGTCTGATGTGGTAAAAGCTGGAGATGTCAGTAATAATATTAGCTCACTGACTGTTTCATCAAATGAAATCACAGATGGTGGACAAACAACCGTTAAGTTTACATTTGACGAACACGCACAAAAAATCCAACCAGGTGACACATTAAAAGTTAATTGGACTAGTTCTGGTACAGTCTATGGGGTAGGTTTTAAAAAGACTATTCCTCTAAACATCGACGGAACTTACGTTGGAGACATGGTCATTACTGATGGCTCTGCTACTGTTACTTTTAACGAAGCTATCAAAAACCTTCAAAACATCCGTGGTTGGGGTGAATTTGAGATTGAAGTTCATAACAATACAGCAACTGATAAAGAACATGTTGGTAAATTTACTATCATCAGTGGAGATAAGACAGTTGATTTAAGCGTTAAGAAAATGGCGACTGGCGAAAACCACGCTCCATTCTACTTAAAAGCTGGGGACATGCACGCTGACGACCCTGAACACATTCTTTGGACATTGACAATCAACGCAATGAACTTAGAAGTAGACGGCGACGTTCGTGTTGAAGATGAAGTCCAAGGTGGACATTCACTTGTTAAAGATAGCTTCAGTATTACTACAACAGGTAATAAACCTGGATATTACGGCGGTGAAACTGCTATCGACGATTTCTTAGCGGCCTTTCCTGGATCAACATTCACAATTGATGCTTCTGGAAAAATCACTGTTACAATTCCAAAAGACTTGATCAACAAGACTGGCGTTCTAATTTTCTATCGTACAAAAATAGAAAATGAAAAGCAAAAAGACTTCAAGAACAACACAAAAGTTTGGTACCAAGTCAAAGGTGAAACTGCGGTTGTGGCCAAAGAAGTAAACGAATCTGTGGCAAACATCAATGCAAATGGTGGTGTGGATGGAGATCAGACTTCAACTACAACCACAACTACTACGACAACCACAACAACTACTACAACAACTACTACAACAACTACAACTGAAGCACCTACAACCACGACTACTTCGACAACTACAACAGAGGCACCTACAACAACTACAACTGAAGAACCTAAGACTACTTCAAGTACAACTACTACAACTGAAGAGCCTAAGACTACTTCAACAACAACTACAACTGAAGAGCCTAAGTCTACTTCAAGCACAACA
>NZ_JBYQGR010000011.1:0-3237 GCF_058200335.1 Streptococcus sp. SCPM-O-B-15277 (M60) | reverse complement strand
ACAATCTTGTCAAGAACTTAAGATAAATTTTTCTTATTTTTTTATTTTTTGAAAAGCAAAAAGCCCACTGTTGTAGGCTTTTCGTAAGATATATCTTAAAATTAAAGCATTTTGTTGTAGAATTCAACGATAAGTGCTTCGTTGATTTCTGGGTTGATTTCATCACGTTCTGGCAAACGAGTCAATGAACCTTCCAATTTTTCAGCATCGAATGATACGAATGCTGGACGTCCAAGAGTAACTTCAACTGCTTCAAGGATTGCTGGAACTTTCAATGATTTTTCGCGAACTGAGATTACTTGACCTGGAGTTACGCGGTATGATGGGATATCAACACGTTTTCCATCAACAAGGATGTGACCGTGGTTTACGAATTGACGAGCTTGACGACGAGTAGTCGCAAGACCAAGACGGTAAACTACGTTATCCAAACGACGTTCCAAAAGAAGCATGAAGTTGAAACCTAGGATTCCGCCCTTGATTTTTGTAGCTTGTACGAACAAGTTACGGAATTGTTTTTCACCTACACCGTAAGTAAAACGAAGTTTTTGTTTTTCAGCTAATTGCAAACCGTATTCTGACAATTTAGAACGGTTGTTTGGTCCGTGTTGTCCTGGTACGTAGTTACGACGTGCCAATTCTTTACCTGTACCTGTAAGTGAAAGGCCAAGGCGACGAGCTTGTTTCCAAGATGGTCCTGTATAACGTGACATATGTATGTCCTCCTGATATAAATATAATTTCGGCGGAAATAGTCACTTAGAAAGCCCTGATTCGTGCAGATGCCCTTCGCCTAAACAGCCAAGGTTACTTATCAGAAGACACCTGTTGACGAGCTTCATGCTTTCCTGCTGCTATTTCACACAAAGGCTATTGTATCATGAAAAACTGCATTTGTAAAGAGATTTTTCTATCTATTTTACTTTTCGTTCAGATTGAGACTAAGGATAAACTTGCTTCCTACGCCATATTGGCTTTCTACGCTGATGTCCCCACCTAATTGGCGAGCTAGATCACGCGCAATTGCAAGGCCTAAGCCATGACCTCCAGTATTCATGTTGCGAGATGTTTCTACCCGATAGAGACGCTTAAAGATATTGTCCAACTCCTCTGGAGCAATTCCATATCCTTCATCTCTGACACTAATGGTCAAGTTCTTGTCCTCAATCAGAGCCACAACTTCAATCTTAGTTCCTGGTTCCGAGTATTTAAAAGCATTATTAAGCAAGTTAACCAAAATTCGCGAAATCTTATCATAGTCTACCTGGATACGGGCATACTCTGGACTAACCTGTATGTACACATCCCGTTCTTCTTTTTCAATTAAAAATTGAAATTCGCTCATTGCTTCTATTAATAACTGATCCAGAAATACAGGCTCAATCCCTCTTGGTGATTCTATCTTGGATTGGGTATTTAGCGTAAGAGCGCCGAGTTCTTCCACTAATTTATTTAGACGGTCGGTCTGCCGACTAATAGTCATTAGATAATGCGCCCGTTCCTCTTCTTTAATAACACCATCAAGGATTCCTTCCACCGTTGCTTGGATGGATGTGATTGGCGTTTTGATGTCATGAGCAAGTTGGGCAATCATAATCCCTTTTTCTTTTTCACTTTGGTCAAGGGATTCAAAGGTTGATTGTAAATCATGAGACATATCGTTAAAAGCTTGCCCTAACTCTTGAAACTCCGTTGGACCTTTTACGTTAGTTTCTCCACTAAAATCCCGACTTGCTACCCTTTTAGCTTGATTTTTCAAGTGATGCAACGAGGAGAATACCGGAGAGAGGAGAAAGAGACTAACTCCAGCTCCGATAAAGCTAGCAACGAGTGTCATTCCAACCAAGAAATAAATTTCTTTTTGATCAATCAGCATTCGCTGGACTGCCCAAAAGACCACAAGAATTGTCAGAATGGTAGAGACTAAATAGCCAATTACGATATAACTTTTTAATTTCATTCATTACCTCGCTTTCTCAATCTTGTAGCCAAGCCCCCAAACTGTTTTGATAACTGGAGTATTGGAACTCGCGTGTTTGACCAACTCCTGTCTCAAAGCATGGATGTGAACATTCAGAGTGTTGGTGTCATCGACATACTCTTCTTGCCATACTTTTTCATAGAGTTCGGTTTTTGAAAAGACCCGCTCAGGATTGCTTGCCAAGATCCAGAGGAGTTCAAAAGATTTGACAGTTAAGTCTAAAGACTCTTGTCCGATATGAACTTCGTGATTGGCATGGTTTATCCGTAAATCCCCTAGTTCAATCAGTTCAGTTCCCCCACTGCGGTGAATTCTGCGAAAAATATTATGAACTCGCAACACCAACTCACGAGGACTAAACGGTTTTGTAATAAAATCATCCGCTCCCAAACTTAAGCCGTAAATCTTGTCTTGGTCACTAATCTTGGCAGTGATAAAGAGAAAAGGTTGATCAGGGGATAAATATTGGACTTCGCTGATAAAATCATAGCCATCCATTTTAGGCATCATGATATCTGTGATGATTAGATCTACTGGTTTTTTCTGAAAAATTTCTAAACCTTCTAGCCCGTCATGGGCAACCAATACTTGATATCCTGCCTGGATTAGGTATCGTTTTTGAATATCTATAATTTCAATCTCATCATCCACGAGTAAAATTGTCTTTTCCATTCCTATTCCCCTTATAAAAACAGCGTTATACTTGGATTTAGTATAACACTATTTTTACTAATTTTTAAATGATTTGAATTTTAATTGTCTCGTTTAGCTTTTACACCAAGAAGGCTAAGTACACCAGCTAAGACAAGACCAAAGATTCCGATAGTTGCTGTATTAGACTTAACTTCACCGGTATTTGGTAACATACCTTTATCACTTTTCTTCATTTGTTCAACTTTTTGACCTTGACCTGGTTGGTTCACTTTCATATTTTCCATACCATGATTCATTCCCATCATTTCTGATTTCATGTCTTTTTCAGCATCCATTCCAGCTTGGTTGTCTTGAGTAGTCATATCTTTATCATGCAATTGAACCATTATTTGTCGTGTCACTACAACATTTGTCAAATCTGGTTTGCCGTCTTTAGCGCCGTAAACTTTAACGGTTGCCTGGTATGTTTGTGTGCCGTTAGCACGAAGTTGGTCGAGAAGGGCTTGACCTTCTTTACCACTTGTGTTACCGTTCAAATCTACTTCGTAGAAATATTGACCTTTTGCCAAACCTTCAAGTGGAAGAATTGCTGCATTTCCTGC
>NZ_JBYQGR010000010.1:0-5203 GCF_058200335.1 Streptococcus sp. SCPM-O-B-15277 (M60) | reverse complement strand
GGTCCGTTGGTCAAGGGGTTAAGACACCGCCTTTTCACGGCGGTAACACGGGTTCGAATCCCGTACGGACTATGGGTGTATTGCAGAGAGGTTAATAGGATATAAAAAAGTTAAAAAAACCTGTTGACAGTTAAAAGTGACTGTGATATACTAATATAGTTGTCGCTCACGAGAGAAGTGAGAGGCAAAGACCTTTGAAAACTGAACAAGACGAACCAATGTGCAGGGCACTACAACTGATGTTGTAGTACTGAACAATGAAAAAAACAATAAATCTGTCAGTGACAGAAATGAGTGAGAACTCAAACTTTTAATGAGAGTTTGATCCTGGCTCAGGACGAACGCTGGCGGCGTGCCTAATACATGCAAGTAGAACGCTGAAGGAAGGAGCTTGCTCTTTCCGGATGAGTTGCGAACGGGTGAGTAACGCGTAGGTAACCTGCCTGGTAGCGGGGGATAACTATTGGAAACGATAGCTAATACCGCATAATAGTAGATATCGCATGATAACTGCTTAAAAGGTGCAATTGCATCACTACCAGATGGACCTGCGTTGTATTAGCTAGTTGGTGAGGTAACGGCTCACCAAGGCAACGATACATAGCCGACCTGAGAGGGTGATCGGCCACACTGGGACTGAGACACGGCCCAGACTCCTACGGGAGGCAGCAGTAGGGAATCTTCGGCAATGGACGGAAGTCTGACCGAGCAACGCCGCGTGAGTGAAGAAGGTTTTCGGATCGTAAAGCTCTGTTGTAAGAGAAGAACGAGTGTGAGAGTGGAAAGTTCACACTGTGACGGTATCTTACCAGAAAGGGACGGCTAACTACGTGCCAGCAGCCGCGGTAATACGTAGGTCCCGAGCGTTGTCCGGATTTATTGGGCGTAAAGCGAGCGCAGGCGGTTAGATAAGTCTGAAGTTAAAGGCTGTGGCTTAACCATAGTACGCTTTGGAAACTGTTTAACTTGAGTGCAAGAGGGGAGAGTGGAATTCCATGTGTAGCGGTGAAATGCGTAGATATATGGAGGAACACCGGTGGCGAAAGCGGCTCTCTGGCTTGTAACTGACGCTGAGGCTCGAAAGCGTGGGGAGCAAACAGGATTAGATACCCTGGTAGTCCACGCCGTAAACGATGAGTGCTAGGTGTTAGACCCTTTCCGGGGTTTAGTGCCGTAGCTAACGCATTAAGCACTCCGCCTGGGGAGTACGACCGCAAGGTTGAAACTCAAAGGAATTGACGGGGGCCCGCACAAGCGGTGGAGCATGTGGTTTAATTCGAAGCAACGCGAAGAACCTTACCAGGTCTTGACATCCCTCTGACCGCTCTAGAGATAGAGTTTTCCTTCGGGACAGAGGTGACAGGTGGTGCATGGTTGTCGTCAGCTCGTGTCGTGAGATGTTGGGTTAAGTCCCGCAACGAGCGCAACCCCTATTGTTAGTTGCCATCATTTAGTTGGGCACTCTAGCGAGACTGCCGGTAATAAACCGGAGGAAGGTGGGGATGACGTCAAATCATCATGCCCCTTATGACCTGGGCTACACACGTGCTACAATGGCTGGTACAACGAGTCGCAAGTCGGTGACGGCAAGCTAATCTCTTAAAGCCAGTCTCAGTTCGGATTGTAGGCTGCAACTCGCCTACATGAAGTCGGAATCGCTAGTAATCGCGGATCAGCACGCCGCGGTGAATACGTTCCCGGGCCTTGTACACACCGCCCGTCACACCACGAGAGTTTGTAACACCCGAAGTCGGTGAGGTAACCTTTTTGGAGCCAGCCGCCTAAGGTGGGATAGATGATTGGGGTGAAGTCGTAACAAGGTAGCCGTATCGGAAGGTGCGGCTGGATCACCTCCTTTCTAAGGATAAGGAAAGCACATTGGTCTTGTTTAGTCTTGAGAGGTCTTGTGGGGCCTTAGCTCAGCTGGGAGAGCGCCTGCTTTGCACGCAGGAGGTCAGCGGTTCGATCCCGCTAGGCTCCATTGGTGAGAGATCACCAAGTCATGCACATTGAAAATTGAATATCTATATCAAATAGTAACAAGAAAATAAACCGAAAACGCTGTAGTATTAATAAGAGTTTATGACTGAAAGGTCAGAAAAATAAGGTTAAGTTAATAAGGGCGCACGGTGGATGCCTTGGCACTAGGAGCCGAAGAAGGACGTGACAAACGACGATATGCCTTGGGTAGCTGTAAGTAAGCGATGATCCAGGGATTTCCGAATGGGGGAACCCAACAGGTACTACCTGTTACCCATATCTGTTAAGGATATGAGGAGGAAGACGCAGTGAACTGAAACATCTAAGTAGCTGCAGGAAGAGAAAGCAAAAGCGATTGCCTTAGTAGCGGCGAGCGAAACGGCAGGAGGGCAAACCGAAGAGTTTACTCTTCGGGGTTGTAGGACTGCAATGTGGACTCAAAGATTATAGAAGAATGATATGGGAAGATCAGCCAAAGAGAGTGAGAGCCTCGTATTTTAAATAGTCTTTGTACCTAGCAGTATCCTGAGTACGGCGGGACACGTGAAATCCCGTCGGAATCTGGGAGGACCATCTCCCAACCCTAAATACTCCCTAGTGACCGATAGTGAACCAGTACCGTGAGGGAAAGGTGAAAAGCACCCCGGGAGGGGAGTGAAATAGAACCTGAAACCGTGTGCCTACAACAAGTTCGAGCCCGTTAATGGGTGAGAGCGTGCCTTTTGTAGAATGAACCGGCGAGTTACGATATGATGCGAGGTTAAGTTGAAGAGACGGAGCCGTAGGGAAACCGAGTCTGAATAGGGCGCTTTAGTATTATGTCGTAGACCCGAAACCATGTGACCTACCCATGAGCAGGTTGAAGGTGCGGTAAGACGCACTGGAGGACCGAACCAGGGCACGTTGAAAAGTGCTTGGATGACTTGTGGGTAGCGGAGAAATTCCAAACGAACTTGGAGATAGCTGGTTCTCTCCGAAATAGCTTTAGGGCTAGCGTCGACATCAAGATTCTTGGAGGTAGAGCACTGTTTGGGTGAGGGGTCCATCCCGGATTACCAATCTCAGATAAACTCCGAATGCCAATGAATTATGGTCGGCAGTCAGACTGCGAGTGCTAAGATCCGTAGTCGAAAGGGAAACAGCCCAGACCACCAGCTAAGGTCCCAAAATAATTGTTAAGTGGAAAAGGATGTGGGGTTGCACAGACAACTAGGATGTTAGCTTAGAAGCAGCTATTCATTCAAAGAGTGCGTAATAGCTCACTAGTCGAGTGACCCTGCGCCGAAAATGTACCGGGGCTAAAACAATTTACCGAAGCTGTGGATACCTTTATAGGTATGGTAGGAGAGCGTTCTATGTGTGGTGAAGGTGTACCGTGAGGAGCGCTGGAACGCATAGAAGTGAGAATGCCGGTATGAGTAGCGAAAGACAGGTGAGAATCCTGTCCACCGTAAGACTAAGGTTTCCAGGGGAAGGCTCGTCCGCCCTGGGTTAGTCGGGACCTAAGGAGAGACCGAAAGGTGTATCCGATGGACAACAGGTTGATATTCCTGTACTAGAGTATGTAGTGATGGAGGGACGCAGTAGGCTAACTAAAGCAGACGATTGGAAGTGTCTGTCTAAGCAGTGAGGTGTGAATTGAGTCAAATGCTTAATTCTATAACATTGAGCTGTGATGGGGAGCGAAGTTTAGTAGCGAAGTTAGTGACGTCACACTGCCAAGAAAAGCTTCTAGCGTTTAAACATACTCTACCCGTACCGCAAACCGACACAGGTAGTCGAGGCGAGTAGCCTCAGGTGAGCGAGAGAACTCTCGTTAAGGAACTCGGCAAAATGACCCCGTAACTTCGGGAGAAGGGGTGCTGACTTTAGGTCAGCCGCAGTGAATAGGCCCAAGCAACTGTTTATCAAAAACACAGCTCTCTGCTAAATCGTAAGATGATGTATAGGGGGTGACGCCTGCCCGGTGCTGGAAGGTTAAGAGGAGTGCTTAGCGGTAACGCGAAGGTATGAATTGAAGCCCCAGTAAACGGCGGCCGTAACTATAACGGTCCTAAGGTAGCGAAATTCCTTGTCGGGTAAGTTCCGACCCGCACGAAAGGCGTAATGATTTGGGCACTGTCTCAACGAGAGACTCGGTGAAATTTTAGTACCTGTGAAGATGCAGGTTACCCGCGACAGGACGGAAAGACCCCATGGAGCTTTACTGCAGTTTGATATTGAGTGTCTGTACCACATGTACAGGATAGGTAGGAGTCTATGAGCTCGGGACGCCAGTTTCGAAGGAGACGTTGTTGGGATACTACCCTTGTGTTATGGCCACTCTAACCCGGATAGGTGATCCCTATCGGAGACAGTGTCTGACGGGCAGTTTGACTGGGGCGGTCGCCTCCTAAAAGGTAACGGAGGCGCCCAAAGGTTCCCTCAGAATGGTTGGAAATCATTCGCAGAGTGTAAAGGTATAAGGGAGCTTGACTGCGAGAGCTACAACTCGAGCAGGGACGAAAGTCGGGCTTAGTGATCCGGTGGTTCCGTATGGAAGGGCCATCGCTCAACGGATAAAAGCTACCCTGGGGATAACAGGCTTATCTCCCCCAAGAGTTCACATCGACGGGGAGGTTTGGCACCTCGATGTCGGCTCGTCGCATCCTGGGGCTGTAGTCGGTCCCAAGGGTTGGGCTGTTCGCCCATTAAAGCGGCACGCGAGCTGGGTTCAGAACGTCGTGAGACAGTTCGGTCCCTATCCGTCGCGGGCGTAGGAAATTTGAGAGGATCTGCTCCTAGTACGAGAGGACCAGAGTGGACTTACCGCTGGTGTACCAGTTGTCTTGCCAAAGGCATCGCTGGGTAGCTATGTAGGGAAGGGATAAACGCTGAAAGCATCTAAGTGTGAAACCCACCTCAAGATGAGATTTCCCATGATTTTATATCAGTAAGAGCCCTGAGAGAAGATCAGGTAGATAGGTTAGAAGTGGAAGTGTGGCGACACATGTAGCGGACTAATACTAATAGCTCGAGGACTTATCCAAAGTAACTGAGAATACGAAAGCGTAAGGATTTCTTGTAATTTGATAGATATTCAATTTTGAGTATGTAAGACTCAAAGTTAAGTGACGATAGCCTAGGAGATACACCTGTTCCCATGCCGAACACAGAAGTTAAGCCCTAGAACGCCGGAAGTAGTTGGGGGTTGCCCCCTGTGAGATATGGAAGTCGCTTAGCT
>NZ_JBYQGR010000009.1:0-6894 GCF_058200335.1 Streptococcus sp. SCPM-O-B-15277 (M60) | reverse complement strand
GTATGTACTGCGTGATTGTCTTGTTTTCATTTTTAGCTAATTCTACAAGTTTTTCTTTCTGTTCCTTAGAAACTCTGATACTTATTTGAACACTCATTTTTTATCCTCCACTAAAATCGGCATCTATACAATTAGAGCGCTTTGTGTAGATATATTATAGCATATTCTACACAATTCTACACACATAATATGTATGAAAACCATGAAATCTATGAGAATATCCTTTTATACAAGTTATAAATTTCAACGCCTTCTTTTTGATAGTTCCTGCTGCTTGTTCCAATTTTCTTCTGTCGTCATATTGCAGGCTTTTTTTATCTGATTTTGTTGCTTGCTGCCATCAGGGAGTATTAAATAAAAACCAAACACTTATTTAACCTCATATAAGGACGTATTTGCCACTTAGAGAGTCTAAGGTAGAAATATCCGACTTTTATCAAAAAAGCCCCTAGGGAAATAGATTCCTTAGGGGCTTCGGTGTGCTTGCGCACTACATTTTCATACGTTAATTGTAACATGTGTTGTGAAAATCTGTCAAAACTATGCGATACTATTTTGGAGGCGCCTCTTTATCGTTGGGCGACTGGAAACGGATATCTCAGAGGTCCAGACTCTCTGTCGGGTATAGGCTGTAAATACCCTATATATGTTTTTGGAGTAGAGAAAATCAGATTTTTATAGTTATTTTATTTTTTCCCCCAATTATTTATTATAGCATAAAAAAAAATTAAATTATAGACTTGTTTTTTATTGGAAATAGGACTATATTGATAGTGTAAAGCGCTTTAACTAAAAAATAAAGGAGTAGAAGGCCATGAAAAAATCATTGCAATATCTTTGTTTATTGTCATTTTCATCACTTGTATTTATTAATGCTGCTTTTCCATTAGCTGAAACAGTTAAGGCTAATGAGTCAGTAACAGTTGCAAAATCAAAGGAATATACTTTATCAGAAGAGCAAAAGAATCGTTTGGATAAGTATGTATTTTTAGATGCTTCAAATCATTTTGCAATAGATGAAAATGCTAGTTTTGAGCTTTCTGATTTTGAATATAATCTTTTAAAAACCAAGGTATCAGAAACAAATGCTGCAATTGATAGCATTAAGTTATCTTCAAATGAGTATAAGGTAGTTTCTCAAGATAGTATTACCGTTTTCCAGGAAGTTAAGGATGTAAACCGTTATAGTTTTGCTTTTCGTTCTATTTCTGGATATCAAGAAGGAGAAAATGCGATCCGATTTTATTGGTGGGGAGCTAGAGTATGGTTATCAAAAACTACTGTTAATTATCTCGGAGCTGGAATAACTCTTGGGGGAATCTGGATTCCTGAAGCTATTGTATCAAAAATTTTAGCTACTGCAGGAGTGGTTCTGGGTAATTGCCCTGGAGGTATTGTATTTAATTATACTCCCGGAGTAAACATTTGGGGGCTAGAGTTTCAATGATTAAGAAGATAATTCTGACAGTTATATTTTTGATATATATTTGTATTGGGTTATTCTCTAATTCTTTATGGAACAATTTACTATTACTCCCATTTTTTATAATTTTATACTTTATGCCAGATAACGATCTTAAGAAATAAGAACTCTCCCAAAAAACACCCAAGGTTTGTACTGACTAAGGGTGTTTTTTTAATCTTTGTTTTATCAAGTATAAAATGTTTGGTTATTTAAGAATTTTCTATTTGTAAATATTTAGATAGAAAATAATGAACTGAATGAAAGATTTTTTTATTTTTTAAAAATAAAATATAGATTTTTTTCTTAAGAAGATACTTTCTAATTTACTTTCTAACCTACTTTATATTACTTTATATTACTTTGTCGACCTTAGAAACTCAGTAATATAAAGGGTTTGCAGATAAATAATTGACTATTTTGTACCCCATTATTGACTATTTTGTACCCCATTATTGACTATTTTGTACCCCATTGATGACTATTTTGTACCCCATTGATGACTATTTTGTACCCTATTATTGACTATAAAATTAAAAATTGATAGAATATAGCATAATAGAAAACATAGTAAAAGGTAAACAAGATGGTATCAAATAGAAAATCAAGTAAGATTTATGAAGAACTAGCTTCTCGTCAAAATTATTTAGTTGTCCAGGCGAATGACTTGGCCAAAGCATTTGGTAATTTAAAAGCTTTTGAACACAAGGTTTTAGACTACTGTTTTTCATCTGTAACGAAAGATAGTAGAGTTGGTGATGTCTTTACGGTTCATAGTCTTGACATTATGAAGCACTTTGGCTTAACTAAAAACGGTCAGAATTATAGACGGATTGCAGAAGCTTTTTCGAGACTTAATGAGAATACAGCTCTATATATTCCTGAAACATTGCCTGATGGTAGACGTTCAATAATCATGACTCAACTTTTCAGCAGAATAAGATTTATTGAGGATGGCCTTGTAGAGTTTAAATTCTCTGAAGATGCTGGACCTTTAGTTTTCGAGTTGAAAAGAAACTACTACTCTTTCCATTTGGATGAGTTAGGAAATGTGAAATCAAAGTATTCTTTGATCTTGATGAAACTTTGGGAAGCATATCGCTTAGGAAATCGAGAATATACAACCATTAAGGGAAGTTTAGAGGAATGGCAAGATTGGTTCTTGGGTGAAGAGAAGTCATGGCCTGCAGGTTTGTTTAAGAGGAATGCTCTCATGGTGGCATGCGAAGAATTAGAAATGAAATTCAACGCTGATATAGATTTAACAACTGTAAAAAAAGGACGAAAAGTTATCGGGTATGAGATGGTAATTAGAGATAGACGGATGCCAACCACTGCAGAGATAATCGTAGAGGCAGAGAAAGCATCACATCAGACAGATATCCACGAATTTTTGTAATTTGAACATGTATTAAGAATTAGGACTTGCATATGCAAGTCCTTTTCTAGGAGAGAAAAGAAAAAGGTTCTCCTAATTTATCTAACGATCTAAATCAAAATCTTGCCACAAACCTCCTTCAATTTCAGCTTCTTGACGTTCATAGATTTTATCTGAAATCTCATTTTTTTCCTCTTCAGATAAATATCTTTCAAACTCTGATTTAAAACGTTTATAAGTATCAGCTTCTTTCCTAGCTTCAAAATACTTAGACCAAGCATTTCGATTTTCTTCTTCCAAGTGAGCTTTCTCTTTTTGGAATTCTGCTTTCAGTTCTCTGATTACGTTCTTTAAAGATGAAATTGTAGAATGTAACTTTTTAATGAACCCTATTTGAAGAATAGACTCTTTAAAATCGTTCAACAAATTCGACAATGGACTATAGTTCGCCTTCATGGCTATTCTATCAAACTCATCTTCAGGAACAATCACAACACGTTCACGGTTATTAAATAGCCCTCGCTCTTTGATTTCAAATTGACTTTTATCTACTTCAGTTTCACTGATCATTTTAAGACGTAACATAGCATTGATAGTTTCATCTTCTAATTTTGCTTTATCCAACTCTTCGGACATGTTTGCGACTTCATTCTTCAAATGCTGCAGTTCCTGTTCTTCTTGCTGCTTCTGTAATTCAATTTGTCGCATAGTTTCTTTATATTCTCGCATATCCTTAATATCGTTCGTTTGACCTAACTTGCGTTCGATATTAACGTTTTTCATAAAGTATTGAATCCTATCAATTTCATGATCACGAAATTGTTTAAGTTGGCCACGTCCTTTTTCTTTAAATCCTTCCTGGAGAAGAGCTTTTGAAAAAGATGGTTGTTTCGAAAGACCATTTTTATACCCATCAGCAATAGGAACAACGTTAAAATGAGCGTGAGGAGCTCCATCTTCGTCTAAATGGACAACTGCATTATAGATGACTAAATGATCGTGCCGTTCATTAAAATCTCTTACGTAGCTTGCTAGAGCCTCTCCCACCTTTCTTTTTTTATTGAAATCCATCTTTTCCCAGTCAGATTTATTACCTACTGAGACTACAAATTCACGTTGCAGATCTAATGTCTTTGATTTTTTAACGTGTTTGTAGTAGTCTTCAATTTTTCTATCCTTCCTCCGTTGCTTTGAATTATAAGTATTTAAAGCATCGTCAAATTCATCGTGATAGACTTCTTTTATGTCACGTTTAATAATCGTGATATTTTCGTGGGACAATGCACGATTAATATGCTTGTGTTCATTACTCTTAAATTCTTCTTCGCTCAGATCTCTGTTATTATGACGTATATTTGTCATGCCAGTTTTTGTTTTGAAAGAAATGGTCATTTGATTCATTAGTCTGTTTCCTCTCTTACTATTGTGATAGTAGTATGCCACAAAAAACAAAAGATAATAAAAATTTTTTAAAATTTCCGTTAAAAACGTGATTAACAAATTTATTTGAGTATTTGTTTTTAAAAAAAATGGACTTATATAGTGACCATCTTTTCAGAATTCATGGATTACTATATAAGTCCATCTTTTTAAAATTTATGGACTACTATATAAGTCCATCTTTTCAGAATTCATGGAACACTATATAAGTCCACGTTTTCAAAATTTATGGACTACTATATAAGTCCATCTTTTTAGAATTTATGGAACACTATAAAAATCCATCTTTTCAGAATTTATGGATTACTATATAAGTCCATCTTTTTAGAATTCATGGAACACTATAAAAATCCATCTTTTCAGAATTTATGGATTACTATATAAGTCCATCTTTTTAGAATTCATGGACTACTATATAAGTCCATGATTTTTAAATCTATGGATTTCTATAGAGTTTTAGTAGCTTAAAGAGAAACATTTAGCCCAAAATGTTGGGCTACGGCGTGGGGCTATCGCTATTCCACGCCAACTATTGTCGATATGTAATCAGTTGTAAATAAAAGTATCTATCTCGGATCAAGCAGAGTTTCTGTTACTCTTTGTCAAAGAGTAACGTTTTTGTAGTTTTGACATTGCTGCGCAACGTACAAAACTAAAACGCTCTGCCGAGGGCTATGGGTTGCACCCCTTTTTTGACCCTCACGGTTCAAAAAATTCACTGCTTTTTCGGCCCACAAAAGTGGCCTCGAAAAAATCGGTGCGAACTACGCACCGAAAAAATTGCTTCACGCAATTTTTACTTGCCCATCGCACGAACCAGCGTGCGATTTGTCCGCGAATCACGCAGACAAAAAAGATTATCAAAAATTACAGTTGAGATGAAAAATTCAACATTTCAGGAATTAAGAAAAAAGCTAGTACTTTTCAAGATATAATCTAAGCATGACAAATTTAAAAGAAAAAAATATCCAAAAGACAATCTGGCATATGCAACGGCAGTGTGCCCATTTAGCAGCAATGTCTGATACAGCTGCAATAAAAAATGAATTGTTCTATCTACAAGCGAGCATAGATTGTTTAAATCGTATTTTAAATAATCAGTGCCCTTATCCTGGGATTGATAGGGATGAAGTTTTTTAGAAAATATATTTTCTACACCAAATGAGTATATCTATCCTTATTTCCCAACATTTTTCTTGACTTTTTTTTCGTACATTGTTACAATAACTACGAAGATTAATTTTTAAATTTTATTTTCTATAAACTTGTCACAAGCAAGTGGCTGTAGCTACTCCCTTCGAAATATGGATTTTAAAAGGTCTATGTTTTATAATGTAGGAGGAGTCGTTTATAGTTCGGGTTTTATAAAAACAGACTTGGGGAAGTCTGTTTTTTTATTGCATGTAATTTTCGTTCAATTCTCTATAAATAATTTTAAATAGATTAAAAACTCATCAGATACTAATTATAATTAAATAAGTACCCTCTTGGGTGCAGAGAGTACTTTGAAGCAAGCACTAAGTTACTAAAGTAAACCTAGGGCTGTAGCTATCATGAAGATTAACTGACTTGTAAGAGTGATTTCAAATTCAAACTTAGTGCCAGTCTTTTTAAATTTTATTTTCATAAAATTTCCCTTGTCACGGCCAGTTTAAGCATACTATTTGGCTAGACCTTTCGGACTTCTATCGCAACTTCGGGTTTTGGTTTAAGTCACTTCTAGAAGAGCCAACTTTTGCTCCCTTTTACGGGTACAGCTGAATTTGTTACTAGCTTGCATCATAACAAATCCAGCCATTTTTTATTATAACATCAGGAATCAGTTATTACAACGTTAAAAATGCCATATCTATAACTTTCCGAAAAATTGGTCTTTTTCGGAAAGTTATATATCTAAAAACGCTCATGTCCTTGAGGCTCTAGGCATTTCAGCGATATATTACTTACGAAAAAATCTGAAAAACGCTCAGAATCATCATGTCAGCATCAAAAATGCGTATTTTTTGTATGAAAAAACGCAAATTGGAGGCAGTTATACAAAAAATAGACCTCCGTGAGGTCTATTTTGTTATCTCTTCATACATCTCAAATAATCGTGCAACTGTTTCACTTTCAGTTAACCAAGTTTTCTTACCTTCTACGATTTTTGTCATGTCATAAAATTCCATAACTGCTTTATCGTTAGCCTGGTGAGCTCGTCTAAGTTCGACTGCATGGTTAACTCATCATAGAGATCCGCCAATGAGCTCTCTGGATATAGTGCACGTGCTTCAAGAATAGCTTGAGCGGTTTTAGAAATCTTCTCTTTTTGAACTTCTAATTAGTTATTTTTTTGAAAACAAACGTTGCCACCAGCTTTGTTTTGTTTCTAAAAGTAATGTTTCATTTTTGATAGTCAGTGCTCCAATAAGCTGGAGTTGGTTGCTGTTAGTTTCCAAAATATCTGCAATTTGATCATCTTTTTCATCAATCTGAGAGATTAAAAAACGTCGTTCATTATCAAAATCCTCACGAAGCTGCTTAATTTGCTCCTGCAATACAGTTTCTATACGATTGCTAGCATCATCTACACTGCTAGATTCTGTGTAGCTATCTTCTACAATGCAACGATCAA
>NZ_JBYQGR010000008.1:0-10020 GCF_058200335.1 Streptococcus sp. SCPM-O-B-15277 (M60) | reverse complement strand
TACTAGTTACCATTTCTTCCTTAGCAACTGGACTTTCTCCCTTAGGTGCTGGAGCCATTTCAGGAGTTTCTGCTCCTGATTTAGGCATTTCAGTCACTTCAGCTTTAGAAGTTTCTTCCATTTTTTTAGCAGTTTCAGGATCAGTAGTTTTTGTTTCTACAGGCATTTCTTCTTTAGCAGGAGCTTCTGTAGTTCCTACTTCTTTCTTAGAGTCCATAGGAAGCTCAGTAGCTTTCTCTGGCATATCACTAGTTTTCTTGACTTCTTTAGGCATGTCTTTCTCAGTTTGGACAACTGGCATTGCCGTAGGTTTCACTTGATCTGCACGAACTGAAGCTGGTTGACCAGCTAGGACAAAGAAGCCACTAGCCACAACAACTGAAGCTACACCGACACTGAGACGGCGAATAGACCAGCGAGTATATCTTTGATTGGGATTGAATTTCATAGGATTCTCCTTTGATATGTTTTTGATGATTTAAGTATAATCTCCTAAAATTAAAAAGGATTAAGAAAAAGTTAAAATTTTTCTTAAATCCTTCTTATAAATTACTTATATCGAACATATGCCTCTACAAAAAAAGAAAAAAGAGAAGCTAGTTCTCTTTTTAATCACTTAATTCAACCAAGGTATCCAAATATTGGTTATTAATCACCGCCATGATGTAGGTATCGGCTTTTAAAAGGTCATTTGGTCCAAATTGAACATCTAAGGGAGCATTTTCGTAGTCACGAAAGCCAAGGATATTGAGATTGTATCGTCCTCGAAGGTCTAGTTGGCTTAGGCCCTTGCCTGCCCACGACTGTGGAATTTTCATCTCGACAATCGAGACATTTTTATCCAACTGAAAAACATCAACGCTGTTATTAAATAAAATAGTCTGCGCCAACGAACGACCCATCTCATATTCTGGTGAAATGACTGAATCCGCGCCAATTTTTTCAAGGACTTTTTTTGCTGTATGGCTTTTAACCTTAGCAATAACAGTTGGTACTCCTAGACTCTTGCAATGCATGACTGCAAGCACACTAGATTCTAAATTTTCCCCAGTTGCCACCACAACTGTATCGCAGGTATCAATTCCTGCTGAGAGCAAGAGCTCTTCATCGGTAATATCTCCAACCACTCCACGTACCAAGACTGGTTCGAACTGATTGATTCGCTCCTCATGGTCGTCAATGGCGATAATATTTATATCATGCTGAGCGAGAGCGGTAAGTACACTACTCCCAAAAATACCTAAACCTAAAATTCCAATTGTCCGATCTGACATAGTTTATCCTTTCTTATCCTATGGTAATATCTGCTTTCATATAGTGGATCATATCTTTCTTATCTGGTTGATACTCAGCCAAACTAACTAATAGCGTCAGTGGTCCAATTCGTCCGATAAACATCAGTAGCATGATAATGCTAAGAGCTAATCTACCTAACTCTGGTGTCAGATTGGCAGTCACTCCGACCGTGGCAAGCGCTGAAATTGTCTCGAACATGATGTAGATAAAGCGCGGATTCCCTTCTGCGGTTACCCCTAACAGGATCAAGCCCAGCAAGAAAGTTAGCAAGAAGATAATAAAGACACTGAATGATTTTTGGACTGTCCTAGGTAAAATTGTTCTCCGAGCTACATTGGCATGGGGTAATCCTAAAAGTTCACTGCGTGCAAAGACCAATAATACAAAGAAGGTTGTGATTTTAAGCCCCCCGGCTGTTCCACCAGGCGCCCCACCCAGAAACATCTGCAAAATATAGATCATCAAGGTAACAGGCCTAGCCTGAGTAAAATCAATAGAAGCAAAACCCGCCGTTCTCATGCTAACTGTTTGGAAAAAACTGACTAGCAATTTATCAGGGATGCTGAGATTCCCAATCGTTCCCGGATTGTTCCACTCTATCAAGAGGGTTGAAACTGTTCCAGTAAATAAAATTCCTGCTGTCAAGAAGAGAACCAACTTGGTATGGAAGCGAAGCCGACGTTTTTTCTTGCTCAACTGCGTGGCCAGGTCAAACCAAACCATGAACCCTAGACCACCTGTGATGATCAAAGCAGCAAGCACTAGATTAATCAAAGGATCAGTTTGAAAAGCTACTAAACTTGTACTTCCAAAATTATCAAAACCAGCATTACAGAAAGCTGAAATAGCTACGAAGATAGAGGTAAAAATTCCTCGACCCCAACCAAATTCAGGAACAAAACGAAAACTTAAAAGAAAAGCTCCGAGTCCTTCAACGATAAAAGTCGTCAAGAAAATCGAACGTATGAAAACCATTAAAGAATGAGTTTCTCCATAACTAAAGCTCTCCAGAATTGTTTCACGGCTACGAAGACTTAGCTTTTGCTTACTTTGAATATAAAAGACCCCTATAAAGGTCATGAGACCCAAACCACCAATCTGGATCAAAAACATACAGATTAACTGACCCCAGATGTTATATGTGGTAGCTACTGGTTGAGTAAAGAGTCCTGTCACACAGACCATGGATACTGCTGTAAAGAGATGGTCGAAATAGGTTGCTTGGGAGCTTGTTGCTTGCACAAATGGCAGACTCAAAAGGAAAGAGCCTGCGAAAATAACCAAAGCAAAACTTAAAAAAATTCGACGAGCAGGTGATAAACGTCCCAAGGTCGTGTTTATTTTTTCCGAAAATGATTTGAATAACATAGCTACATTGTACCATAAAATAGTTAAAGCAGTCACATATGACTAACGATTTCAAGACAGAGTTCTAAGGCCTTGTCAAAAGCTTCTGAACCCCAATCGCGGCTATCATAATTTTCTAAATCCGCTAGAGAGTCGGCTGTAAATAAAAGTTGACCCCAAACTACTCCTCGAAGCTGGGCAACTGCTGCAAGAGCTGCACACTCCATCTCCACAACTGCACAGCCTTCTTCCTTACGATAGGCAACCTTTTCAGCTGTCTCTCGGTAAAAACCATCTGTCGACCAAGTCATAACCTCCTCGTAAGGAATTCCTAGTTGTTCCAAGACTTGCTCGATAGCAGAAATCGCTTCTACATGTACATCCATATAACGAGAAGGTGGCGCATAATGGTAACTAGTTCCTTCATCACGCAGAGCACGGACTGGAACTAGGAAGGCATTTTCTTCTATATTCACTAACACGCCACAAGTACCGGTGGAAATGATTTTCTCCACACCGTAGCCAATCAACCAATCCATAAACTGGGCCGCAGGGGCAGAACCTACGGGAGCCTGAGCCAGACATACTTCCTCACCCTTGTAACTCATGACATAAACAGGATAGGTTTTAGTGGCAGAAACGAACTCACCAACACAGTCCGCCCCTACTTCCTGAGCATAACGGTCAATCTCTTCTTCCAAAAATGCATAGATGCACTTCTTTGGCAACTGTAAATCTAATCCTTCGTGATTTGGCATGATGACTGCCTGAGGATTATCGTCAAACTCTAAAATAGGAATAGCATGTTTTTGAATCATAGAATACCTCCTCTAAATTTTTACTATTATAACAAAAGCCAAACGAAAGTCAAGACGGGAGGCTAAGTCAAATCAGAAAAACCTACCTTAAGTAGTAAACAACCATTAAATGCTTTTTCCTCTACTAACAAAATTGCTAAAACTTAGGAATTAGTTTATAATAGGTTGAATTTAAAAAAGGAGAAATCTTATGAAATTCTATTCATATGACTATGTTCTCAGTCAGATTAGTCAACAGAATTGGACCATGATTATTGTGTCGACATTCTTAGTGATTGTGACTGGATTCTTTGCATTTAAGGCTTTCAAAGATAAAAGAGGGAGTAAGTTCCGTGAATTATCGCTCATTTCTATTTTGACGTTAATTGCTTTTGTATTGATTAGCATTACGAATCTTCAAAACAACCAATCCAATGATAATCAATTTCGTAGTTCCTTGCACTTCATCGAAATTGTATCAAAAGAGTTAGGTGTTGATAAGAAAAATGTTTATGTCAACACATCAGCAGTGACTGATGGGGCGATTATTAAGGTTGGCAACAATTTTTATCGTGCCATTAGCGGGACTGACCAAGATAGCTATTTATTAGAAAAAATGGAACTCTATAAATCAGATGTTGAACTCGTGGAGGTTGAAAAATGATAAGCTTTTTTGCTACGATTGCAATTAAATTAGCCTTGGGGCTACTTTCTCTTGTTTTTGTTATTAACGTAACAGGTAAAGGAAATTTAGCACCAAGTTCTGCAGTAGATCAAATCCAGAACTTTGTTCTCGGGGGTATTATCGGTGGGGTTATCTACAATAGTTCGATCACCATCATCCAATACATTGTTATCCTCATTATTTGGACTATTCTCATTTTACTCCTCAAATGGTTGAATACCAATGTTTCCTTCATTAAACATCTGATTGACGGAAAACCTACGATTATCATTAAAAATGGTAAGTTAGATCCTGAAGCCTGTCGCTCAAAAGGTCTTGCAGCGGCAGATGTAGCTCTTAAATTGCGCGCTCAAGGAATTTTCCAATTGAAGGATGTCAAGAGAGCTGTGATTGAGCAAAACGGACAGCTGATTGTCGTAAGAATGGGTGACGAAAATCCTAAGTACCCAGTGATTACAGATGGTGTTGTCCAAGTTGAAATCCTAGAAACCATTGGCAAATCCGAGGAGTGGCTAACTGAGAAATTGAAAGAAGAAGGTTTCGAAGAAGTCTCAAATATCTTTATCGCTGAATATGATAAAGGTCAATTGAATGTTGTAACCTATTAAAAAAACAAACTGATGCTTTTCGTATCAGTTTTTTGCTTTTTAGCATAAAATGGTATATACTTAAATTAGTATCTGATTTGGTTTAGATATTACAAAAAATTAACGGAGGTATCCCCCATGTCAATCGAAGAAAAATTCAACCAAGCTAAAGGTTCTGTCAAAGAAAGTTTTGGTAAACTTACTGGCGATACTAAAACTCAAGCGGAAGGAGCTGCAGAAAAAGTAGCTTCAAAAGCTAAAGAAGTTGCTGAAGATGCTAAAGAAGCTGTCGAAGGTGCAGTATCTGGCGTGAAAAACATCTTTAAAAAAGACGGAGAATAATTCTTTCTCATCCTAATATCATAAAAATCTCCCTTCTCTTTCGAGAAAGGAGATTTTCTTTTATGGTCGTCCATCAGGAGCGGGACCTCCAGGGCTACCATTCCCTTGAGGGCCACCGCCAGGTGCCCCTCCGCCTCCAGGCATCGAATTGACAATCTCAGTTTGTTTTTCACCATTGAAATAGATGTCTCCGCCTGTGTAAGTCGCTGTTCCATCAAAGTCAAAACCAGTTTGACCAGTCATTTTGATGGTTCCTCCCGTAACAGTAATGTTACCATTTGAGTCAATTGGATCCGTGTCCCCTTGACCAACTTCAACCGTCAAGTTCCCACCATTCATAGTGAAGAAAATTTCACTTTGTTGAGCATTTTTGTTGGCTGCATTGACACCATCATCCGTTGAATAGATGGCGATATCTCCACCGTTGATAGTAATTGACTTACCTTCAAGCCCTTCTGTAGAATTCTTAACGGTATAGGTACCACTATCAATAACCAAATCACCTGATGCGTGGATACCATCATCTCCAGCAGTAACAGTGATGGTATTGTCAGAGAGATACATGGTTCCTACAGATGTGTCCTCATCATTGTCGACCTTAACTCCGTCTTCCTTGGCATCGATAGTCATAGTTGTGCCGGTAATGTTGAGTTCATCATTAACATTAAAGGCATCCCCGACTGCTGTGATGTTGTAGCTTCCACCTGTGATGTGAAGTGTATCATTTGCCTTGATACCATTGTTTTTCTTACCATCTACATTGAGAGTTCCCTTACCATTGATGGTCAAGTCCACTTTAGAGAAGAGGGCTGCATCCGCTTTTTCGTCACTATTAGTTGCTGAATCTGATAGGCTATTGGTTGTACCATCTGCTAGAGTTAGGTAAACATGACCAGCTGATGTTGCAGAAATAGATGCATTTGTATTGGTCATGGTCACACCCTTTAGAACAATATGTACATCATCAGTCTTTTCGGCTTCGATCTTAATTTGAACTCCATCAGATTGACCAGAGATCACATAGGTACCTGACTTAGAGATTGTAACAGTCGAACCTGATACGGCAACTCCGTCACCTGATACCTTCGCTGTTGATCCTGACAAGGTTACAGTTGCTGCTGTCTTTTCATCATAGGAAGTATCATAGTCCTTGTCTGTGAAATAGTTAGTTTTCTTAGCATCTGTAGTGGATGTAGTTGTTGCCGCACTATTGCTTGTATTTGAAGTTGACTGGGTACAAGCTGTCACTAGTGCTAGAGTTGCTATACTCGTCAATAAGAATGTCCATTTTTTTGCTTTCATGCTCGTTTCCTCGACTTTCATTTTACATGCTCTTAGTCTACGTGACTTTCCTAAAATAAGCCTAAACTTTTTCTGAAAGTTTTCTTAAGTTTAGTTTCAATTAAGTTAAATTTAACAATTGTTTTAGATAAACTCTTTAAAATTTTATACAAGCAAGTTCATCCTTGTTTAAAAATAGTATAACTTAAGATTAGAGGAGAAGGATTTATGAAACCAATCGAAACAACTTTCAAACGGATTGAAACCAAATATATTGTCTCCAAAGAAATGATAGATAAACTCATCCATGATTTAAAGGAATATTTAGTAGAAGACGACTATCCAATTTCAACCATATCAAATATCTACTTTGATACGAAAGACTTTGATGTTCTCCTAGATGATGATTTTGGAGATAAGCGAAAAGAAAAGGTTCGGATGCGGACCTATCTCAGCCAACCCAAAGCAGATAGTCAAGTTTTTTTAGAAATCAAGACCAAGGACCAAGAAGGAGTTAGTCGTAAGTTTAGACTACTCTCAACTCCGATTGCTATCCTTAATTTTATAACCAAAGGACACTTGGATCCTAGCATTACTGATACAGTCGTCATTGAAAAAGTGAAAAAACTTCGTAGAGATTACAAGCAAGCCATCAAGCCTCGTATGTATATCTACTACGATCGTTATTCACTAAAGGAAAAGAAATACATCGAGGGCTACAACTATAACAAAATCCGTATCACAATTGACCAAAATCTAGTCTATAGAGATGAAAATGTCAGTCTTTTCTCTGGAATTCAAGGATCCCCTCTATTGGATGACCATACTGTGATTATGGAGATTAAAGCTCCTGGAAACAAGCCTCAGTGGTTGCAGGACATCCTAGATAAGTATGGTTTGATAGAGCACAAATTTTCAAAATACAGTTGTGCTTACCACAAATCTCAAGGGCTCCCCTATGTACCACGACCCAGTATAGAAAGCGCAGGTACCGCTTATGCATAATCTATTTAATTCCATTTTCAACAACGCCACCGCCAGTGCAGATCCCTTCCAACTACTGCTGGCTCTACTTGTCAGTCTAACTCTTGGTTTGGCTCTCACTTGGACCTACAAATATCGGACCCTCTATACCAGAGAATTTGCTATCAGCTTGACTCTGCTTCCCTGCCTCATGACCTTAGTTATTTTTCTAGTCAATGGAAGCTTGGGTACTTCAATCGCTGTAGCCGGAACCTTTAGTTTGATTCGTTTCCGTTCTGCAACTAGTGGTTCAAGAGAACTGATTGCGATTTTCCTTGCCATGATTATCGGTTTAGCTTGTGGAACAGGCTATCTCTTCCTAGCAATTTTGTTCACCCTATTTATCTTAGGTGTTTGGTTCCTTTTGGAACATCAACAGATTAAAACTGACAATCAACGTCGTAGACTTTTGACAATCACGGTAGCCAATCAAGAAAAGATACAGGGAGCTATCCAATCAGCTCTTGGCCAATTCTGCTCAGAAGTTGACATGATTACAATTAATAGCACTAACGCAGGTGATAATCTAACAATCGTCTATGAAGTCGAGCTAAAATCTGATACTGACGACTTCCAAGTGACCAGTTATCTCACACAAAATATCGAACAATGTGATGTAACTTTAACTAAAAAAGCTAAGAAGAGAAAAAACCTCTAATAAGCAAAAGAACAGCATCTTGCTGTTCTTTTAATTTTCTTTAACTAGAATTTCTTTGATAACCCGTGCTGGATTACCTGCCAGAACGACATTGTCACCAAAGGACTTGGTAATGACTGCCCCCGCTCCTGCAACAACATTATCCCCTAGTGTTACGCCTGGAAGGACAGTAACGCCGCCTCCTGCCCAAAAGTTTTTACCTATCGTGATTGGTTTCCCAAATTCTAAACCTGAAATTCGTTCATCTGGATCCAGAGGGTGTAGGGGGGTTAAAAATTGGCAGTTAGGACCAATCATAGCATTATCACCAATAGTAATAGGGCAAACATCCAACATGGTTAAATTCCAATTGGAATAGAAATTTTCTCCCAAATGAATATTGACACCATAATCCACAACCAAGCGAGTATTGATATAGAGATTTTCTCCGGTAGACCCAAACCACCCTTTGATGATTTCCATACCTTTTAGTGGATCGACTTCTTCGTTAAAGGAGGCTTGCTTTTGTCGTGCTGTTTGTGCTAGAGCACGCAATTCTGGGTCGAAGGGGTGATAGGGTTCTCCCGCAATCATTTTTTGGTATTCACTTTTCATATCTTGGTGTCCTTGCTTGTTTTACAAGATTGTAGCATAGTTCGATTTTTAATACAAGCATCAAAAAAACTAGTGCATCGATTGATGCACTAGTTTTTAATTAGAAAGTTGACTTTCTCACTTCTTTACAGAGTTGATTAGTCTTCTTTCTTTTTACGAGCAATAAGTCCAAATCCACTCAAGACACCTACTAAACCAAGAGCAGCAAGGCTAGCGTTATCCTTAGTACCTGTGTTTGGCAATTGAGGAGCATTTTCTTTAGCTGGAGCTGGTTTAACTGGAGCTTCTGGTTGTTCTGGAGTTACAACTTTCTTGTAGATATGTTGGATATTTCCGTTAGCATCTACAACTGTCTTCACAAACTCATATCCTGGAATATCTTTCTTAGGTTGTTCTCCATCCTCTGTTGGATATCCTGGAATTGGGTTTCCATTTTCGTCAACATGAGTAGTTGTAATCTTTTCGTAGACATGTACTGTATCGCCGTTTGGCAATTTCTTAGTTTCAACGAAGCGGTATCCTGGAATTTCAGCTTTTGGTTGTTCACCGTCTGCTGTTGGGTAACCTGGGATAGGTTTGCCATCTTTGTCTACAAATGTAGTAACTGGTGTTACTGTTGGTGTGTATGTTGCAGAAGCTTTTGTTCCGTTCATATCTTCACGAACAACTGTAACTGATGGAGCTGTTCCTGTAAATTCAGGTTCTGGTTTGAAAGTCACTGTTCCGTCTGGTGCTACTGTGTAGGTACCAACACCTGGAATTACCTTAGTTGTTGAACCATCTTCAAATGTTGCTGGCACATCATCATTCATTGGAACACGGCTATCACCTTCCTTGAATGTTGGTTTACCAGACTGTTCTTTACCTTTAGGTCCAATAGTTGTAGCTGGCTCACCTGTTGGAACTACTGGAGTTACTGTTGGTGTGTACTTAGCTGTTACTGGGGTACCATTCTTATCTACACGTTTAACAGTCACGCCTGTTCCTGTTCCTGTGAATGATTTTTCTGGTACGAATGTAACTGTTCCGTCTGGTGCTACTGTGTAGGTTCCTTCTCCTGGAATTACCTTAGTTGTTGAACCATCTTCAAAGGTTGCTGGTACATCGTCATCCATTGGTACACTTGGATCACCTTCTGTAAACTTAGGTTTACCTGTTTGTGTTTGGCCTTGGATATCTGTTGATGTAACATCTTCAGCTGTTGGTGTTACTGGAGTTACAGTTGGTGTGTACTTAGCTGTTACTGGGGTACCGTTCTTATCTACACGTTTAACAGTCACGCCTGTTCCTGTTCCTGTGAATGATTTTTCTGGTACGAATGTAACTGTTCCGTCTGGTGCTACTGTGTAAGTTCCTTCACCTGGGATAGTCTTAGTTGTTGAACCATCTTCAAATGTTGCTGGGACATCG
>NZ_JBYQGR010000007.1:0-44076 GCF_058200335.1 Streptococcus sp. SCPM-O-B-15277 (M60) | reverse complement strand
GGTACCGATAACTTTACCTTCTGGTGATTTAGCATCTACTGAAGCTGCTGGTTGACCATTTTCGTCAAGAAGAGTAATGGTATCCTTGTCGATTGGTGCAACTGGGTCACCTTCTGTGAATGTAACAGTACCAGTTTGAACCACACCTTGAGGTGCAACTGATTCAGCTGGAGTTGCAGTTGGTGTTACTGGAGTTACAGTTGGTGTGTACTTAGCTGTTACTGGGGTACCGTTCTTATCTACACGTTTAACAGTCACGCCTGTTCCTGTTCCTGTGAATGATTTTTCTGGTACAAATGTAACTGTTCCGTCTGGTGCTACTGTGTATGTTCCTTCACCTGGGATAGTCTTAGTTGTTGAACCATCTTCGAATGTTGCTGGAACATCATCATCCATTGGTACGTTTGAGTTACCTGGTGTGAATGTTGGTTTACCTGATTGTGTTTGACCTTGTTTATCAGTTGAAGTAGCATCTTCAGCTGTTGGTGTTACTGGGGTTACTGTTGGTGTGTATGTTGCAGAAGCTTTTGTTCCGTTCATATCTTCACGAACAACTGTCACTGATGGAGCTTTACCAACAAATGTTTTTTCAGGAACAAATGTTACTGTTCCATCTGGTGCTACTGTGTAAGTACCAACACCTTCAACAGTCTTAGTTGTAGATCCATCTTCAAATGTTGCTGGAACATCTTCGTTGATTGGAACAGTTTTTTCTACTCCATCAACTGTAACAGTTCCGCCCTTGAATTCAGGCTTACCTTTTTGAGTTGCACCTTGGATGTCAGTAGTTTCAGCTGGTGTTGCAGTTGGTGTTACTGGAACAATCTCAGGAGTGTAAGTTGTATCAACTTTGATTCCGTTTGAGCTTTCAGCTTGAACCTTAACTGGTGTTACCTTACCTGTATAAGATTTATCAGTTGGTGTGAAGGTTACAGTACCAGTTGCTGGGTCAATTGTGAATGTACCGATTGGTGTTGTTCCATCTTCAGCATAAGCTGTTGTAGTTGTAACTTCATTACCATCTTTATCCAAAAGTGTGTAGCTGTTATCTTTAATAGTGATAGCTTTTTCTTCACCGTTTACAGTAACAGTTGAACCTGCAAAGGTTGGTGTTCCTGTTTGAGTTGCACCTTGGATATCTTTAGATGTAGCTGGTTTCGCTGTTGGAGCAGCTGATTTTACAGTTGGTGTGTAGCTTGCTTCAGCAGTGATGGTTGCAGTCTTACCATTAGCATTTGTAATAGTAGCAGTTGCCTGAACAGTTACTCCTTTTGCAGTACCGACAAAGTCTTTTTCTGGCGTAAATGTTACCGCTCCTGTAGTAGGATCAATAGTGTAAGTTCCTTCTCCTGGAACAGTCACAGTAGTTTCATCAGTAGGTTGACCAGTTGCTGGATCTACCAATTTCTTACTTGTGATTTTCGCAGTCTTATCGTTGCTCAACTCAAATGTAGGAGTTTGAGTTTGTGGAACGTTTTGGACGTCCTCAGACACTTTATCTGTTGGTGTGATTGTAACTGGAGTTACAGTTGGTGTGTACTTAGCCGTAGCAGTCTTGAGGTATTCATCACGAACTGTTCCATCTTTATCTCTTCCGACAGGTGCAGTCAATGATACAGTAATACCTTTTGCAGTACCAGTAAATCCTGGTTCTGGAACAAAGGTAACTTCTCCTGTAGCATCATTGATTGAGTATGTTCCTTCTCCCGCTACTGTTACAGAAGTTGCGTTGGTGACTTGTCCAGTTGCTGGGTCCACTAGTTTAGCAGGATACTCCAAGCTTGGAGTGACAGCAATCTTTTCACCATTAGCATTTGTAAGAGTTGTGTTAAAAGTTGGTGTACCTGTTTGAGTTGCGCCTTGGACATCAGTTGAAGTCTTATCAACACCTTCAATTTCACTTGGAGTTACTGTTGGGATGTAAAGACCATCCATTGTTTTTAATACTGTATCAACGTTGGCTTCCTTATCTGGGAATTTAGTTGACCAACCAGTATCGTAGCCATTACTATCTGTACGACGGATTGAAATTCCATCAGCTGTTCCAAGGAAGTGATCTTCTGGGATGAATTCCACATCTACGTCTTTACCATTTGCGGTAATCTTATATTTACCTTGACCTGGTACGACATAGTAGCCTTCAGCATCCAAAGTAGCCTTGTTCCCATTTGCATCGACAATGTATGGTGCTACTGTTTCATCAATTTTTGCTGATTCAGTTAAGCTATAGCCTTGCAAACCTCGAGCAGTAAAGGCTACAGTTGCAGTTTGTTTAGCACCTTGAGGACCAGTTGTTTCTTTGAATTCTCCTTTTGGTGGATGGGTGATTTGAGTCTTGAAGTCCTCAACTTCCCCTGAAAAGGCCATACCAGTTGGACTCTCAATTTCTTTAGCATTCTTAGCGATACGGATCCGAACACCCAATTCATTGACACTAGGATCAATATAGGTTTTACTCTTTGTAAATCTTAACGTAGCCGTTCCATCTTGGGTAATGGTTGTTAAATCAGACCGTTCATCTTCATCGAAGGTTCCATTTTGATTGAAGTCAACCCAACCATAGATATTTGCCTGCGCAGCTCCTCCAGTATGTGCTTCAACAGAAATCTTATAATTACCTGGTTTGGTACGGTCCATCTTGATCAGCTCATTGGTTTTCCCTTTAAGATCACCTGGAAGCAATTGGTCGATGCCTTCATCCGCAGTGGTCGCCTTGTCATCACCCGTCCAATCAAGAGTATTGTTTTCATCCATATCAGGACTCAAGTGGCCGAGATAAGGTTGGTTTACTTTCTTACCGGTAATCCCATCAACAGTTGCAATTGAATGAACTGCCTTGCCGTATGATTCAGGAGCATCTCCTTCATCAAGTGGGAAGAAACCAAGCATAGCTGCCTGTTTCCCACCTGAAGCGATATATAAACCAACTTCAGAAGCCCCACGTGTCATAACAAGGGGAACAGCAACACTACTTGAAGAAATATTTGGTCCGAAGACTCCTGTTCCGAGACCTGCAGTTGTTAAATCGGCACTTCCATAATATTTCCAAGCAACTGCTTTTTTGTCTGGTCCGACTTGAGTACTATTACGAAGTTGATTAAGGTTCACCGCATAGAAATTCAAGCCATCTATTTTAGTGGTAGGATTTGGACCAAATAAATTGTCTGTATCTTGTGGAATATAAGTTTTAGTAGATTTATTTCCATATTTATACCACTCACCAATATGTTGCCAACCTTCTCCGTTTGTGGCGAACATAACCAATTCACCAGGGTTAGCAGACTCACCATCCGCCATGACAATGGCAGGTTTGACCACTTTTCCACGGAAGGTTGCAGAAACTTCAAACTGAACACCGATATTCCCACCGTCAAACTCGGAACTGATGGTTGTTTTTTTAGTCCCAGTATTGATGCCTTCACCTCTTATTTCTGTCCAACGGGTTTGAGCATCTGCTATAACTTTAGCTTCTTCACCGGCATTAAATGCTGGCAGAGTATACGACTGATTCCCATTTCCATTCACATAACCATTTTTTGCATTTGGATCATAGGTTGCTTTTTCAGCAGCTGTCGCTCCTCGGTCTTCTAAACGCTTTTTGTAGATTTCAGTCGCTTGGAAGGGTTTCAAAGATTTTACTTTGATGGTAACCACATAACCCGGCATAATTTCCTTAGTATAGGTAGCACCAACTTGAAGGGCAAGATTCCCACTCGATGTCGTCGTTGTTCCTGTCCAGTTGGCTACATCACCAAAGTCTAGCCATGAAATTTGGCTGGCTAGGTCAGCAGCATTAATATTTGTCGTAAATCCCGGTTTTTCTACCTTTGGAGTTGATGTTGCGTCTACAACATCTGCCCCAACTCCAGTAGTAGCTGCTGTATCTGCACGGAAGGCAGTATTCTTGTCAATCTCTTTACCATTACGAGGGTCATTTTTACCTGTATTCGCAATTGAGTTTGTACCTTCAGCTGGTTTTGTGTTTTCTGCAGGTTTTCCAGTTGTTGCTTCTGTCTTATCAGCAGTTGCTACTTTTTCTTCAGCTACAACTTTTTCTTTGTTTTTAAGTTTAGCATTGACAGTTGTTACAAGTGATTGATAAGTCGCATCCAACTCAGCTTGACTTGTAGCAGAACTAAGTGCATTTTTAGCATTAGCAAGAGCTACTTTAAGGATTTCAACACTCTCGTCTGTCTTGTTGCTGTATTTACCATTTGCCAAGTTTGCTTCAATTTCAGCAACGTAAGCTGCCAATTTGTCGCTGTTAAGCTCAGGTTTTACTTCAGTAGAAACTGCAGGTGCTGCTTCTGCTTGATAAGTTACTTCTTTAGCAGGTGCTGCTTCTGTAGTTTGAGGAGTTTCTGCCTTATCAACTTCTGTTTTAGCTGCAACTCCGTCAGCTTGTTTTTCTTCTTTTACTTCATCAGCTCCAACACCTGTAGCCGTTCCGAGCATCACTAACGTTCCGAGTAAGACCGAGCAAACTCCTACATGAAGTTTACGAATCGAAAATCGACTAATTCGGTCGTTAAACAGATCATTTTTCATGATTTTACCTCCAATACCCTTTAGGGAGTGTATATATTGTTATATTTTATGCATTGTTTTTCAAAAACCCTAAACATGCAACGTCTTATTTTAGCACTATTATACTTAAAATCAAAGTATTATGCTCATCATTTTGAGAGATGAAATTAAGTTAACTTAATTTCAATTAATTGTCATTTTTTCAGAAAAATTACATATAATTTTCAGTGCCTAAACATGCCAAAAGAGGGGTAAGCCCCTCTTTTAACTAAATAAGATTATTCACTTGTTTCAACAGTCTCAACTAGGACATCCACTTGCTCTTCTTGTGAATCTGCAAGGAGGGATTCTTCGTTGACTGCTTGTGGTTCAAGGTTACGGTAGCGAGCCATACCAGTACCCGCTGGGATGATCTTACCGATGATAACATTTTCTTTAAGTCCAAGGAGATGGTCTTTCTTACCACGGATAGCTGCGTCTGTAAGGACACGAGTTGTTTCCTGGAAGGAAGCTGCTGACAAGAAACTATTTGTTTCAAGTGAGGCTTTGGTGATTCCCATAAGGACTGGGCGACCAGTTGCTGGAACACCACCTGCGATAAGAACATCTTTGTTGGCATCTGTAAAGTCGTTGATGTCCATGAGTGTACCCATGAGGAGGTCTGTATCCCCTGGATCCATGACACGAACTTTGCGGATCATTTGACGAACCATTACCTCGATGTGTTTGTCACCGATTTCTACCCCTTGGCTACGGTAAACTTTTTGTACTTCACCGAGGAGGTAGGTTTCAACTGACAAGACATCACGTACAGCAAGGAGACGTTTTGGTTGGATAGAACCTTCTGTCAATGCTGCACCACGAGAGATTTGATCGCCAACTTCTACACGCATACGGGCTGTAAATGGTACCACGTATTCGCCTTCTCCAGTTTCGCCTTTAACGAAGACTTTCTTAGTACGAGTTGAAGCATCTTCTTCGATTGCTGTAACTTCCCCTTTGACTTCTGTGATGACCGCTTCCCCTTTAGGATTGCGGGCTTCGAAGATTTCTTGGACACGAGGAAGACCCTGAGTGATATCGGTATTTGAGGCAACCCCACCCGTGTGGAAGGTACGCATTGTAAGCTGTGTACCAGGTTCCCCGATAGATTGGGCAGCGATTGTACCAACTGCTTCACCAACTTCAACCGCATCACCAGTCGCCAAGTTGATACCATAACAGTGACGGCAGACACCATGACGAGTGTTACATGTAAATACAGAGCGGATAGTCACTTCTTCAACACCGGCATTGACGATTTCACGAGCCTTGTCTTCTGTGATCAATTCATTTGGACCAATGATAACTGCACCAGTTTCTGGGTGTTTAACAGTTTTCTTAGTGTAACGACCATTGAGACGTTCTTCAAGAGACTCAATCATCTCTTTACCTTCAGTAATAGAACGGATCAAGAGACCACGGTCAGTTCCACAGTCATCCTCACGAATGATAACGTCTTGGGCAACGTCAACCAAACGACGAGTCAAGTAACCTGAGTCGGCTGTCTTAAGGGCCGTATCGGTCATACCTTTACGGGCACCGTGAGTTGAGAAGAACATTTCGAGTACTGACAAACCTTCGCGGAAGTTTGAAAGGATTGGCAATTCCATGATACGTCCGTTCGGAGCAGCCATCAGACCACGCATACCGGCAAGCTGTGAGAAGTTTGAGATGTTACCACGGGCTCCAGAGTCCATCATCATAACGATAGGGTTCTTAGGATCTTGGTTGGCAACCAAACGTTTCTCGAGTTTTTCACGGGCAGCACGCCATTCAGCTGTAACAGCATTGTAGCGTTCGTCATCTGTGATCATACCACGACGGAATTGTTTTGTGATTTGTTCTACACGTTTGTGTGATTCTTCGATGATTTCAGCCTTGTCTTCAACGACTGGAATATCGGCGATACCTACTGTCAAACCTGCAAGAGTTGAGTGGTGGTAGCCGAGGTTCTTCATACGGTCAAGTAGGGCAGATGTTTCTGTCGTACGGAAACGTTTGAAGATTTCAGCGATGATATTTCCAAGGTTTTTCTTCTTGAATGGTGGGTTGAGTTCAAGTCCTTCAATAGCTTCCTTGATATTTCCACCTAATGGCAAGAAGTACTTCGCCGGAACACCTTCTGTCAAGTTAGCGTTTGTTGGCTCTTGCAAGTAAGGTAGTCCTTCTGGCATGATATCGTTGAAGAGGATTTTACCAACAGTTGTAAGCAAGATTTTGTGTTTTTGCTCTTCTGTCCATGGTTTGTTCAAGCTATCTGTTGCGATACCAACACGTGAGTGGAGGTGAACATAACCATTACGGTAAGCCATGACAGCTTCGTCACGGTCCTTGAAGACCATACCTTCGCCTTCACGACCAGCTTCTTCCATAGTCAAGTAGTAGTTACCCAAAACCATGTCCTGAGATGGAGTAACAACTGGTTTCCCATCTTTAGGGTTCAAGATATGCTCAGCAGCAAGCATCAAGATACGAGCTTCTGCTTGGGCTTCTTCTGAGAGCGGTACGTGGATGGCCATTTGGTCACCGTCAAAGTCGGCATTGTAGGCTTCACAGACAAGTGGGTGCAAGCGAAGGGCTTTACCGTCAATCAAGACAGGTTCAAAGGCTTGGATACCCAAACGGTGAAGGGTAGGTGCGCGGTTCAAAAGTACTGGGTGTTCTTTGATAACTTCTTCGAGGATATCCCAGATGCGTTCATCTCCGCGTTCTACCAAGCGTTTAGCCGCTTTAACGTTTTGCACGATATCGCGCGCAACGATTTCACGCATCACGAATGGTTTAAAGAGCTCGATTGCCATTTCACGTGGCACACCACATTGGTACATCTTAAGAGTTGGACCAACGGCGATAACGGAACGGCCTGAGAAGTCAACACGTTTACCGAGCAAGTTTTGACGGAAGCGTCCTTGTTTACCTTTGAGCATGTGGCTCAATGATTTAAGTGGACGGCTACCTGGTCCTGTAATTGGACGACCACGACGACCATTGTCAATCAAAGCGTCAACCGCTTCTTGAAGCATACGCTTCTCATTTTGAACGATAATACCTGGTGCATTCAACTCAAGCAAACGAGCCAAACGGTTATTACGGTTGATAACACGGCGGTAAAGGTCGTTCAAGTCAGATGAGGCAAAACGGCCACCATCCAACTGCAACATTGGACGAAGATCTGGTGGAATAACTGGAAGGATGTTGAGAATCATCCACTCAGGCTTGTTGCCAGACTTGTGAAAAGCGTCTAAAACATCCAAACGACGGATAGCTTTGACACGTTTTTGTCCAGTAGCTGTTTTTAACTCTTCTTTGAGTTCAGCAATTTCTTTTTCAAGATCTACTTGTTTCAAGAGGTCTTGGATAGCTTCGGCACCCATTTTGGCAACGAATGAACCATGACCAAACTCACGCAAGCGTTCACGGTATTCACGCTCTGTCATGATAGACTTGTGCTCAAGTGGTGTATCTTTTGGATCAATCACCACGTAAGCAGCAAAGTAGATAACTTCCTCGAGGGCACGAGGACTCATATCAAGGGTCAAGCCCATACGGCTTGGAATCCCCTTGAAATACCAGATATGAGATACAGGAGCTTTTAACTCGATGTGTCCCATACGTTCACGACGAACTTTTGTACGCGTTACTTCAACACCACAACGGTCACAAACAATCCCTCTGTAACGAATGCGTTTGTATTTACCACAAGCACATTCCCAGTCTTTTGTAGGACCAAAGATCACTTCGTCAAAGAGTCCTTCACGTTCTGGTTTCAACGTACGGTAATTGATTGTTTCAGGTTTTTTGACTTCTCCATAAGACCATGAACGGACTTTGCTTGGAGAAGCTAGTGTGATTTGCATACTTTTAAAACGATTTACATCAACCACTATTTCTTCCCTTTCTATTATAAGTGAACTGCTTATTCTTGTTCAGCAGCTTCTTCTGTTGTTTCCGCTTTTGCATTTTCTTCTGCTTCAAAGGCTGCTTTAGCCTCTTGAGCTGCTCTTTCGCGGGCTTTTTCAAGGTCATCTACGTGGATGACATCTTCGTCCATTCCTTCATCAAGGTCACGAAGTTCCACTTCTTGATCGTCTTCGTCAAGGACACGCATGTCAAGACCAAGAGATTGCAATTCTTTTACAAGAACTCGGAATGATTCTGGAACACCTGGTTTTGGAATTGGTTTTCCTTTTGTAATGGCTTCATAAGCTTTCAAACGTCCGTTGATATCGTCAGACTTGTAAGTCAAGATTTCTTGAAGGACATTTGACGCACCATAGGCTTCAAGCGCCCAAACCTCCATCTCACCGAAACGTTGTCCACCAAACTGAGCTTTACCTCCGAGTGGTTGTTGTGTAACGGTTGAGTATGGTCCGACTGAACGAGCGTGCAATTTATCATCAACCATGTGGTGGAGTTTGATCATGTACATGACACCAACTGACACACGGTTATCAAATGGTTCACCAGTACGACCATCGTATAGGATCGTCTTAGCGTCGCTATCCATACCTGCTTCTTTGACAGTGTCCCAAAGATCTTCAGAACTTGCTCCGTCAAAGACTGGTGTTGCGATGTGAATACCAAGAGTACGAGCCGCCATACCAAGGTGAAGCTCCATAACCTGACCGATATTCATACGTGATGGTACCCCAAGCGGGTTCAACATGATATCGACTGGAGTTCCATCTGGAAGGTAAGGCATGTCTTCTACAGGAACGATACGAGAGACAACCCCTTTGTTCCCGTGACGTCCGGCCATCTTATCTCCGACCTTAATCTTACGTTTTTGAGCGATGTATACGCGAACAAGCATATTCACACCAGATTGCAATTCATCACCGTTTGCACGTGTAAAGATTTTAACATCACGAACGACACCGTCGGCACCGTGTGGTACACGAAGGGAAGTATCACGCACTTCACGAGACTTGTCTCCGAAGATAGCGTGCAAGAGACGCTCCTCAGCAGAAAGATCTTTTTCACCCTTAGGTGTTACTTTACCTACAAGGATATCTCCTTCTTTAACCTCAGCACCAATACGGATAATACCCATTTCGTCAAGGTCTTTAAGGGCATCTTCACCAACGTTTGGAATTTCACGAGTGATTTCTTCAGGCCCAAGCTTTGTATCGCGTGTTTCTGATTCGTATTCTTCGAGGTGAACAGATGTGTAAACATCGTCTTTCACCAAGCGTTCGCTCATGATAACGGCATCCTCGAAGTTGTAACCTTCCCATGTCATGTAGGCAACGATTGGGTTTTGTCCAAGCGCCATTTCACCTTTTTCCATAGAAGGTCCATCAGCGATAAAGTCACCTTTTTCGATGACATCGCCAACTCGAACAAGGGTACGTTGGTTATAAGCAGTACCTGAGTTTGAACGACGGAATTTTTGGATGTGGTAAACATCAAGGGAACCATCTTCACGGCGAACTTCTACTTTGTCCGCATCCGCATAGGTAACCTTACCACCATGTTGTGCAATAACTGCAGCTCCTGAATCATGGGCTGCTTGGTATTCCATACCAGTCCCAACGAAAGGCGCTTTAGGATCAATCAACGGAACAGCCTGACGTTGCATGTTGGCACCCATGAGGGCACGGTTGGAGTCATCGTTTTCCAAGAAAGGAATACATGCTGTCGCAACGGCAACTACCTGCTTAGGAGAAACGTCCATATAGTCAACGCTTGATGCTGGATATTCTTGGTTAACCCCTTGGTGACGTCCCATGACAACTTTTTCAGCAAAAGTTCCATCTGCGTTCAATTTAGAGTTGGCCTGAGCTACTGTGTATTCATCTTCTTCATCGGCAGTCAACCAAACAATTTCGTTGGTAACTTTACCAGTTGCACGGTCAACTTTACGGTATGGTGTTTGAATGAAACCATACTTGTTAAGGTGCCCGTATGAAGACAAGTTGTTGATCAAACCGATGTTTGGTCCTTCAGGTGTTTCGATTGGACACATACGACCATAGTGAGTGTAGTGCACGTCACGCACTTCATATCCAGCGCGGTCACGTGTCAAACCACCAGGCCCTAAGGCAGACAAACGACGTTTGTGAGACAACTCAGAAAGCGGGTTGTGTTGGTCCATGAACTGTGACAATTGTGAAGAACCAAAGAATTCTTTGATCGCTGCAGTCACTGGACGGATGTTAATGATTTGTTGAGGTGTCAATACTTCGTTATCTTGAACAGACATACGTTCACGAACATTACGTTCCATACGTGAAAGTCCAAGACGTACTTGGTTGGCAAGCAATTCACCAACAGCACGGATACGACGGTTTCCAAGGTGGTCAATATCATCAACACGACCGATACCTTCAGCCAAGTTGAGGAAGTAGCTCATCTCAGCGAGGATATCTGCAGGAGTGATCGTGCGAACTTTATCCTCTGGATTTGCATTGCCGATGATTGTTACAACACGGTCTGGATCAGTTGGTGCCACAACCTTGAATTTTTGAAGAACAACTGGTTCTGTCAAAACAGCTGAGTCATTTGGAGTGTAGACAATCTTGTTCAAATCACCATCCAAGTGACTTTCGATACTTTCGATGACATCGCGAGTCATTACAGTACCTTTTTCAACCAAGATTTCACCGGTTTCAGGGTCCACCAATGGTTCAGCGATTGTTTGATTGAGCAAACGAGTTTTAATATTCAATTTCTTGTTAATCTTGTAACGTCCAACGGCTGCCAAGTCATAACGACGTGGGTCGAAGAAACGAGCCACAAGTAAGGTACGTGAACTCTCAGCAGTTTTTGGTTCACCTGGACGAAGACGCTCATAAATTTCTTTCAAAGCTTCGTCTGTACGAGAGTCCATTGGGTTTTTATGGATATCTTTTTCAACAGTGTTACGAACCAATTCGCTGTCACCAAAGATATCAAAGATCTCATCATCACCTGAGAAACCAAGTGCACGAACCAAGGTCGTAAATGGAATTTTACGAGTACGGTCGATACGAGTGTAGGCGATGTCTTTTGAGTCACTTTCAAGTTCCAACCAAGCTCCACGGTTAGGGATAACAGTTGAACCGTAGCCCACTTTACCGTTTTTGTCTACCTTGTCATTAAAGTAAACACCTGGAGAACGCACCAACTGTGATACGATAATACGTTCACCACCGTTGATGATAAAAGTACCCATCTCAGTCATGATTGGGAAATCACCAAAGAAGACTTCTTGAGTTTTGATTTCGCCTGTTTCTTTGTTGATCAAGCGGAAAGTTACAAAGATTGGTGCTGAGTAACTTGCATCATGGATACGAGCTTCTTCAAGCGTGTATTTTGGTTCTTTGATTTCGTAGCCAACAAACTCTAACTCCATAGTGTCAGTAAAGTTTGAAATTGGCAATACATCTTCAAACACTTCCTTTAGACCATGGTCTAGGAAATCTTTGAATGAATCAGTTTGAATTTCAATCAAATTTGGTAAGTCAAGAACTTCTTTAATTCTTGAAAAACTACGACGGGTCCGATGTTTCCCGTATTGAACGTCATGTCCTGCCAAGATGATTCTCCTTTGTAAATAAAGTTCCAAGCTTAGTTACCTAAGCAAATAAATATCGTTAAATGGTTCTAAAACCCCTATCAACTTATCCCCTTTGACTAATTTTTCAGAATCTTTAAATCTCTGTTACAGATGCAAAAAATACCGAAAAAAAGCACAAAAAGAGCAGTTAAATCTGACTTTTTTCAGGAGATTTAACTGCTGTGAGCCTTGTCCGGACAATATTTCAGACAAAACCTACGACAAATGATTACTCATATTATACCTGATTTTCTCTGATTTTTCAAGACCTTTGAACCATTTTTTCTTACTTTAGTATAGAAGTGGTTTGTTTTCTGAAAAGGGAGTTTTCATGTTCCGAAGTTACTGTGGTTTTTCTAAGATGAAAATTTCATTCGAAGAATAACTGCTTTCCTTGTAGCCTAAGCTTTCATATTGCTTAATCAGCTCAACATAGAGTTCGCTAGTATCCTTACTTTTTCTCGGAATAACTACAAAATCTATAGACGAATCCACTTTCTGACCGTTGTGATAGAAAATATCATATAATTTTTGGTGTTTTCTGAGAACTGATGTGTACGGATGTTCAGCGACTACTGAAGATTCAGCCGGCAGACTCTCTAAGGTGTATCGTATATCATCAAAATTTTGTTTGTTTTGATGATAATAGCCGATATTAAAGCTCCATTTATGCGTCAACTGGTGTAATAGCATTCCAGATACAACAATACCTACCACAACGGTAAGAACAACAAACTTTTCTTGCAAAATTTTGTTGATTTGAAGTTCTTCTAGAGAGAGTAAAGCCATTAGAAAAAGTAAGGCTGCACTACCATAACTATATTGAAAACCGATGTCATATTGATAAGGCCAATTGGGCAATAAATTTATGACAACAAGCGGTAGAGCTAATATATAATTTTCCCAATTTCGTTGAACAAGAGGTAGGAAACAAAGCGGAGCAAGCATTAGGAACAGATAACCTAATCGCTTAGCGGTAAAAATTGTACTGATCACATATTCTGGATGGGTCAAGAGATTTTTCAAGACCATGAATAGTCCACTCTCACCATTCTGTAGATAAGTGTCAAAACGAGAGACCATACCTCCTTCGCCGTAAACACTCAAGAGATACATCGCAAACATAAAATAAACAATAGGTAAAACAATATCTACTAACAAAATCCGCAGTCTTGTGGTTTTTGATAAGATGAATCGTTTTTGTAAGAGGAAGTAGGCTCCAATGCTAATCACATAGATAAATGCATCTTCTTTTACCAGTAATAGTAGCAAAGTCGAACCGATAATACCCAGTTTTCGCTCAGAAACAATGAAATAAAACAACCAGAAGATCAAAGCGGTTAGGAAACAATTTTCATGGAGATGAGTCCCGCCTGCAGTTGTTATAACAGGGAATAAAACAAACCATGCTACTATCAATATATTTGTTAGTTTAGATAGTTTGAATTTAGGAAGTAATAGTTTCAGAGGAATAATTGCAGAAAAAGCAACTAAAACCTGTAAAATATCTAGCGTTTCTACATATGGGAATAATTTATAAAACGGAAGCATTAGATAAAAGATTGGAGACACGTGTACCGCAAAATGCGAAAGTACTCGGTCTCTCTCCAATGTTGTAATCGGAGTCCAATCTGTATTCATACGCTCAAACATTTGAGAAAAGATACCGATGTCAAAGGTGCTCACCTCAATTGTTTTGACTTTATAATACACAACGACACAAAGATAGAGAACATAAGCAATACTAAGTGACAGAACCGCTAACCATACTAACTTTTTATGTTCTTCTAAAAATTCTTTTACTGGCAATTGTACAAAAAGAAAAATCAGTACAGCAGAGAGAATCACTGCTAAAATGATTGGCCAAATCAGTGTGTAAAATCTAGTAGTCGTTAAATCAACGGCATGAAAACCGAGTGCTGCATCATTAAAATTGGAATCAACTAAGGTTAATAGACGGGGAATCGCGCCTACTATCGTAAACAAATACAAGAAAGACAAGGATTCACCTTTGAGCTTAAAAAAGACAAAGAGAAGCAATGCCAAAAGTAGTATCCCTAACGCTAGGAAAAATGAAATACTTTTATATACAGCAAAAAATAAGACTAGACAAGATATAAGAATATTAATCCTACGAATATTGAGGGATGATTCTATTTCCACTACCCCAATGAATATAGCTGCTATGAGAAAAACCAAGATTTTGTCAAAAACAGGTCCAGAATTTAGACTTAGAAAAATGTCTTGTGGTGCATAGTGCAATAAATGAAGCAAAATGACTATTAAATATGCCCCCAGACCATACGACAAAAATTGCTTTCGTTTTTCAAAAATATTCCCTAATACTTTTTCCACAGTAATAATCCTCCTAATAATAAAATAATTGTATCATAATCCTGCCCTTCCTTCTATCCCTTTTTGAATCTTTTACAACACTATCAATGTCATAACCTCCATTTTTCATTATCGAAAAACCAGAATAAAAAAGAACTGTTCAACCTACTGATAAGGTAGTCTGAACTGCTCTTGTTTAATTCCCTACTCTAACTCGCGTAACAATGCCATCTTTGTCGGTCACACTAAACTCTGCAGACGAAAGCCACTGAGTTATGGCCTTGCTAGTTTGAGATTGAGCAAATACTTTTAATAATTCCTCCTTGTTCTCAACTTCAACCGCATAGTAGGCAAGACCTATCATTCCATGCTCACGAGGAGCTAAGTTTTTACCACCCCATTCATTGACGGCCAAATGATGATGATAATCCCCTGATGCTATCCAACTGGCATGTGGAATCGTGAATTTATCCTCAAGACCTAGAGACTCTTGATAGAAAGAGCTCGCTTCTCGACTATTCTTAACAGATAGATGAACATGGCCCATGCGAGTGCCACTTGCAATGACAAAAGGATCCAGTTCTTTGCCTAGTTCATAGATGTCTTGGGCAGACAGCTCTTCTGTCACCCCAATAATTCGCCCGTCCTCTCGAATATCCCACTCGGTCACAGGCTTGTCTCTGTAGAGTTCAATGCCATTGCCCTCCAGGTCTTCTAGATAGATAGCCTCACTATAGCCATGATCAGCTCCACCAACTAATGGAATCTTTAAGTCTAACAAGTGTTTAAAAACATTAGCCAAATCTTCACGAGTCGGTAAAAGAAGTGCCATATGATAAAGACCATAACTTTGCTTAGGATTGCTAATGTCATCCGTCTTAATTAGCCGAACTAGCGGTTTTCCACCGGCACCTAAAAGAACTTCTTTTTCCGATTGATTCAAAATCTCCAACCCAAGCAACTGATGATAAAATGCTGTCTGACTTTCTAAGCTCTTAACATTTAAAGCTACTTCAGCCAAATAAATCTGACTATTATATTGGTAAACCATAGAAAACCTCTCTTTGTTGTAACTTTTTTTGTTACAATTATTATACACCCTTCTTAACCAATGTCAATCCAGATGCTCAACGCTGATAACACAAGAAAAATCCTCCCCATGTAGGAAGGATTGTTTGGATTTAATGAGCTAACATTTCTTGAGCAATTTCCTGACCAGATAAGTTATCTGGATAGTAGGTTGGCCAGTTGTCCATCTCTTCAAAGAGGGCTTCTTGGCTAGTGCCTCCAAAGAAGATATGGAAATGCTCTGCCTTGACCGGAGCGATATTGTGGTCGCTAAACTGAACATACTTGAATTGCCCAGCGTCCGCATCAGTCGCTTCAAAGAGGAAGCGTACTCCACGATTCCCTTTCTTATAAGTCAAGATTTTCTTGCCGACATACTTGTAAGTATATTTCTTACTTTGACCACCTTGGATGAATTCCATAGTATTATCCGTGATGTTAATCTTGGTCACATCTGTTTGGTAGCCCTTTTGATAGTAAGCCTTATACTCATCCTTGGTCATCTTACCAGTCAATTTAGCCTTGTAGTCAAATACTTGGTCAAGAGTCCCATCCTCAAGGAAAGGATAGACAGACTGCCAGTTGCCAGCATAATCACTTAGGGTACGGTCCTTAACATCTGCATCCTCAAAGTAGCCATTTTGAACGGTTTTAGTTTCCTCTGCCTTTTCTGGTTCAATCTCTGCTCCTGCCTGATCAGTTGTCTGCTTGAGTGCCTTGAGGTTTTTCTCCATGACAGAGACATAGTTTTCTCCAGCCTTCATGTCCTCTTCGGTCAGGCTTTCCAGAGGATTCAGAACGTCTAACTTCACTCCTGTTTCTTTTGAAAGAGTATTGGCTAAAGCTTGAGAGGCATTTTCTTCAAAGTAGATATAAGAAATCTTGTTTTTCTTGATGTACTCGGTCAATTCTGCCAAGCGACTTGCTGACGGTTCAGCATCTGGCGACAGACCTGAGATAGAGACTTGATTAAGTCCGTAGTCCAAGGCTAGATAACGAAAGGCAGCGTGCTGAGTCACAAAACTCTTTTGTTTAGCACTAGAAAGATCTTCAGTATAGGATTTATCCAAGGCTTGTAGTTTTTCGATATAGGCTGCTGCATTTTGCTCAAAAGTCGCCTTCTTATCTGGATAGTCAGCTGATAAACTGTCACGGATATGCTCTACAAGCTTAATGGCACGCGCAGGAGACAACCACACGTGAGGATCATACTCGTGATGATGACCTTCTTCGCCATGATCATGGTCTTCCTCTTCTTCACTTCCTGGAAGAAGCAACATATCTCCAGTAGCCTTAATTGTTTTTACTTTTTTCTCATCTAGTGAATCTAAAAGCTTTGGAACCCATGTTTCCATGTTCTCATTTTCATAAACAAAGGCATCAGCGTCTTGAATTTTAGCGACTGCCTTTGGTGATGGTTCATAATCATGTGGCTCTGTTCCAGCCCCGATTAAGAGTTCAACATTGGCTGTGTCTCCTGCTACTTGCTTGGTAAATTCGTAGACAGGATAGAAAGTTGTGACGATATTTAATTTCCCATCTGCTTGTTTTTGATTAGAACAAGCGACTAAGAACAAGGTCACAAGACTTGCCAAAAGTAGGCTTAGTTTTTTCATGTGCTTCTCCTATTTGATAAAACGTTTGAGGATGCTGACTACTAAAAAGACAACTACAAAGATAATGGTGATACTTGCACTAGGAGGCGTCTCTGCATAATAGGAAATATAGAGTCCCGCAACCATGCCTAGAAAACCAATGACGCTAGCAAGAATCATCACAGAACTAAAGTTTTTACCTAGACGCAAAGCAATACTTGCTGGCAAAACCATAATAGTCGATACCAAAAGTGCTCCCGCTGCTGGTATCATGAGGGCAATAGCCACACCCGTCACCATGTTAAAGAGAATAGACATGGTGCGTACAGGCAATCCATCTACAAAAGCTGTATCCTCGTCAAAAGTTAGAATATACATAGGTCTTAAAAATAGGAAGGTCAAGATTAACACTACCGCTGCAATGACAAAGAGCCCAATGACCTGCTCTTGACTAATAGTCACAATAGAACCAAAAAGATACTGATCCAGACTCATCGAACTAGAACTCTTCCCCTTACTCATCACAATAAGTGAAACTGCAAGTCCTGTAGACATGAGAATGGCTGTCCCAATCTCCATAAAGCTTTTATAAACTGTACGCAAGTATTCAAGAAAGACCGCCGCAATCAAAACGATCACAATGGTTGAGATGGTCGGAGAAATCCCCAAAACCAAACCAAAGGCAACACCCGAAAGCGAGACGTGACTGAGAGTATCACTCATGAGACTTTGACGGCGCAAGATGAGAAAAGTCCCAAGAACTGGTGAAAAGAGACTCATGGCAATAACTGCCAAAAAGGCTCGCTGCATAAAATCATAAGACAGTAGATTAAGCATGCTCCACCTCCTGGTCACTTTCATGGACATTGAAGCAACGCCATGGTGAATCTTGGTCTCGGACAAGGTGAATATTGCGATCTGCGTAGTCTTTGACTTCTTCTGGGTCATGAGTAATCATCAAAACAGCCTTGCCATGATGGTGGGCGCTGTGGTGCATGAGCTCATAAAATTCATTCTTAGTCCCTGCATCCATCCCTGTCGTCGGCTCATCCAAGATAAAGATATCTGGATCGGACGCAAACATACGTGCAATGACTGCTCTTTGCTTTTGCCCACCAGAGAGGGAACCAATGCGTTTATCCCGATGTTCCCACATGCCAACCGAGTTTAAACTAGCCTTGATATGTTCCTCATCGTGAGCATTTAAACGACGGAACCAGCCCTTTCTTGGATAACGACCTGATTTGACAAATTCATAAACAGTACTTGGAAAGCCTGCGTTAAAACTTGCAATTTGTTGAGGAAGGTAGGCGATTCTTAGTTTTGTCCCACGAGTGTTGGTCTTTGAAATGGTAACTTTACCAAATCTTGGTTGTAAAATACCTAGACTGGCCTTGATTAGAGTCGTCTTGGCAGCTCCGTTTTCTCCCGTGAGTGTGACAAACTCCCCACTATCAACACTGTAATTGATGTGCTCAAGCACAGGTTCCTTGTCATAATAGAAGGACAAATCCTCTACTGTGATGTATCTCATTACTTGATTTCTCCTACTAAAGCAGTTAAAAACCGCTGGATAATTTGTTGCTCCTTAGCTGAGAATTGAGTGACAACTTGTTCATACGTCGAGAGGGTATGCTCATGATGATGGTGGTGCTCCTCAGCAATTGGTCTAGCAAGGTCTGTCAATTGATAAAAAATCACTCGAGCATCCTTAGGATCCTTAGACGTTTCCAGCATCCCCTCTTTAATCAAAGATTTAATAGCCTTGGTAACAGCCGCTTGACTGACATTAAGGCGACGTGCCAACTCAGAATTGGTCAATGATTCCTCTGATAAGAGCATGAGGATATGCTCCTGGGTGTTTGTCAAAGCCACTTCACTCGTGCAATGACCAATCAAAATTTCATGCTGATTTTCAGCTTTCAAGATTACTTCATTTAAAAAATGATCAATTTCCGTTGCTAATTGTCTCATGATTTGCCCCTTTCTTCGAATAGTTTTTCCATTATTACAGGACTTTTAGTCTATTTGTTTACTAGTTAAGTATATCACATCCTAGTACAGAGTCAAGAAAAAAGATGAAAACAATTTTTATGTTTTCATTTTCTATGTATTCTTTTACTGGACTTTACTCAATTGAGGAATCCACTACTATACTCGCATTCGGCAAAAAGTCTGTGATTACAAAAAGCCCAAACTAAGGTTCAGGCTCTTTGGTTATTTATTGAAAATCTTTGATATTACCGTCGTAATTAGCCCAATCCTGGCTAAAGAATCGGTCATTTGTTTGGTAATTAGGAGCTGTTGTTGGATTGCTTAAAAAAGGATTTACAACCTTATCAAAGGCCAACCAGCCTAACCAACCAATATGAATCGTATCCTTAACAAAGTATGGATCTCCTCCATTTTTTGAGAAATCAGCAATATTGGTGAAACCTTGGCTTTCCAACTGGTAACGAATTTTTTCAACTGCGTGTTGATACATTTCCTCACTCAGTCCAGTATAATCCATCCATTTTTTATTGACAGGTTGAAAAACAAAGAGCACATTGACCTTGGACTTGGCAAATTGATCAAGCACTAGCTGTAAATCATTGTACTCATAGGACTTGAGAAAGTTGTAATTTTTTTGATACCCTTCCCATTTTTTCAAATCTTTCTTTAACTGAGTATTGTAAAAATGGTTCTCCATTCCCAAATCATTATTGGTTGTATTTTCTTCACCCTCTTTTCGAGCGATATTTTCCAATTCTTCATAAGAAAATTGATCTGGGAGACTGCTCAAATATTTTTCAATATGATCTTTATACTTTAATCGACCTCGAATCGAGAATTGGCCAAAAAGAGCAGCTTGTTTTTCATTGAACTCTGCAGAAGCTGTGATGATTGAATGATCAAAGTCCGACAATTGCTCGTTTTTAGCTAACTTTTCAACAATCCCCTTCATCGGTACGCTTGGGTTCTGCTTCAAGAGTCTATTAGCCGCATACTGAGTGGCCACATCCCCAGATTGGTTTTCCAAGAAGGCCGTCAACTGATCATTGTTAAAATAGGTTTGAAAAATAGTCGGGTCATGATCCTCTTTTGTAAACCACTGTGGAGAGATTACAAATATCGCTTGTTTATTTTCAAGTTCAGACGTAATTTGTTGCATCCCAAAATACTGACTGAGTGAAGCAGCACCTGCCTGCCCCATAAAATAGGGTCGATAGGAGCGATTGTACTTTTCAGCTAATACTCCTGGATGCATGTTGTCGAAACGAATCCATTCACTTGATCCAAAGAAAGGGACAAAACGCATATCAGGGTCTGTAAGAGCTCTTACTTTTTGGCTTCTCTCCTTAAAGCTCTCTGCACTTACAGAAGCCGCAGAGTATTTCTCCTCCGTCAGATTATGGCTTCTTGTACTTGGATAAAAAAAGATTAGTAGAAGAACCAACAATCCCGCTATAAAAACAGGCCCAAAAATCAGCCACAGGCGTTTAAGCATTTTGTAGCTCCACAATACCGGCTACGATTTTATTAGCCGTATTCCAGTCATCACGACCAAATTCTGTAACTGGGACACGAATATCAAAGCGATTCTCGATTTCCACGATTAATTCAACTGTTCCCATACTATCCAAGACACCTGCATCGAAGAGATCCTCATCCATCATGTCAGAAACATCTTCCATAAACAATTCATCAATAATTTCAATAACTTCTGATTTGATATCCATTTTTTAATTCCTTTTATTTTTTAAACCATAAATCATTCAAAAATCCAGAGAAGATTAAGAATGAGACCATCACGACATGGAAGGTGACTACCATGCCAAGCAACTGAACCCAACGATTTTCAAGCAAGGGAGGTCGTCCTGCTTTCTTACGTTCTTTATTGAGCGTTTTTTTCTTTCTGACCCAGGCATCATTAATCACTAAACCTACCCCATGAAAGAGTCCGTAGGCGATGTAAAACCACGTTATTCCATGCCAGAACCCCATAAGGAGCATGTTTAGGATATAGGCGACACTTGAGGTCACATTTCGATTCTTAAACAATTTCTTTCTCGTCATCACCATGACCATGCGCATAAAGACAAAGTCACGAAACCAGAAAGATAAACTCATGTGCCAGCGATTCCAAAACTCTTTCAAATCCCTTGATAAGAAGGGTTTGTTGAAGTTGATCGGACTACGAATCCCCATCAGATTTGAAATCGCCAAAGCAAACATAGAATAACCCGCAAAATCAAAGAAGAGTTCCAAACCAAATGTATACATGACTGCGACCACATAATGGTTAAAGAGACCACCTGTCTGCAAAGCTAGATTTTTTAGCGGAGGTAATAAGATTTCACCTAAAATATGAGCTAGGATAAATTTATACAGAAATCCTAACATGATATACCGGACGGACTCAGCTAGCATATCCATCAATTCATCGCGTTCTGGAATCGTCTGATAATTTTCATTAAAACGTTTGAAACGATCAATCGGACCACTTGAAAATGTCGGCATAAAGAGGAGAAAACGTAAATACTCCCACAACTTTAATTCCTTAATGACTCCATCTCTGAGTTCGATAATGACTCCCACCGAACGAAAAGTCAAATAAGAAATTCCGATAAAGCCTAACAAGGACTGTGTTCCATTAATAGCTGGCTGGACCTTGACAAAGATGATAGGAAGTAAAGATAACAGACTAACGAGATAGAAAGTCCATTTCCCGTCTTTAGTTTTTCGATACTGCTTGTAAAAAAGAACCAACAAGATTTGCCATATCAGATAAATCCCTAAGGCAGCCAATTGATTGGTCTTGCCACCCGTCAACATAGTGACGATAAAGAAGAGACTAACCAATATTTCATACCAGGCAAAGCGTTTTTTGAATAAAAGACCGATAAAGATTGGCAAGGTGGCAGTAATCACATACAAAAAGTACTGCGGATTCCCATACGGCTCAATATGAGGTAGCTGTTGTAGGAAATCCATCATCTATTATTTACCTCGTTAATTAAACCTTTAATGTCAATTTTACCATTTGGAGTCAATGGTAATTCCTCTCTGTAAAGGAACTTAGACGGCATCATATAAGACATCATAATATCCTCCAAATCTTCCTTGATAGCTTTCGTGATATCGATGTCGCGCTCAAATTGTTCTTTGACGCCATCTTTTAAGATGACATAAGCCAAGAGATTTTGGACCTTGTGATCTTTATTATAACGTGGAACTGCGACAGCCGATTCGATATACTTCGATTTGTTCAAGTTTTGAGAAACATCCTCAAGTTCGATACGGTAACCGTTAAACTTAATCTGGAAGTCCATCCGTCCACCGTAAAGAAGAAGACCTTCATCCGTCATGGTTCCGACATCTCCCGTATGGTAGGCTGGAAGTCCTTCAAATTCGAAGAAGGCTTCTGCTGTTTTCTCTGGATTATTCATATAACCTTTTGAAACAGCCGGTCCAGACACGATGATCTCTCCTTGCTCACCATTTGGCAATTTATTTCCTGCCTCATCAATGATAAAGGTTGGAGAATCTTCTTTGGTATAACCAATTGGCAAGCGTTTAAGAGTCGCTAGCATCACATCTGTGATAGCAACTGCCGACAAAGCAACCGTTGCTTCCGTTGGCCCGTAAGCATTGATAATACGCGCATTTGGGAAACGATCGCGCAGTTTTTGAGCCGTTTTAACGGTCAACTCTTCCCCATCAAAGTAGAAATGGGTAATGCCTGGCATCTTTTCAGCATTGAAATCTTCAGACAACATAGCCATATCTGCAAAAGATGGCGTTGAAGTCCAGATAGCAATCGGAAGAGAGAAGATGGCTGCAAAGAGTTGTTTAAAGTCTTGAGTGATGGCTGATGGAAGGGCAAAAAGCGTCCCTCCAAGAGCTAAGGTCGGTGCCCAATACATGACAGACAAGTCAAAGGAATAAGGTGGTTGCGCCAACATTTGCGGACGCTCTGGCGTCGCAAATTCCTTGTCCGTAATCATCCAGTTGGTGAAACTGAGCAAGTTGTCGTGTGAAATTTGCACCCCTTTTGGTTTTCCAGTTGTTCCAGAGGTAAAGATGATGTAGTAGTTATCATCCCCCTTGACCGGATGCTGCAAATCATACGCATTCTGAGCTGCATAAGCTTCACGGACTTGCTCCAAGTTCAAGATCGGAGTAGCTGGGTTTTCAATGGGAAACTCATTGATAGCGATGATTAAACTTGGATCAGCCACTTCAACAATAGCAGACACGCGCTCCAAGGCAGAATGGCTGTCAATTGGAATATAAGCATGGCCAGATTTTGTCAGAGCCACAAAGGTTGCCAACATTTCATATTCTTGTCCACCAAAGACCACAACAGGTGACTTTTCCGGAAGTCCCATTTGGTCAATGTGGGCTGCTAAACTATCTGAGTCTGCCTTCAATTGGCCATAGGTATGCTCTTCTCCAAGGACATTGTAGACAGGATAGTTGGGTTGCAATTGGGCGTAACGTTCAATCGCCTCGATCATATCAGTAATTGGTTGGTTTGACACAGTAGGGATCTCCTTTTAGAATTCATTGTAGATAAAGCCACCCTGACTTTGTCCTAGATAGCTAAAGAAGTAAAGCAAACCCAGTAAAATAATAAAATACAGGACCGTTTGTCCAAAAAAAACATAGTATGGTTTCTTTTTATTCACATTAGACTCTTTTCTGTAAATTTTCATTATCTTTTCACAAACATGCAATACTTTTTTGTCTTGCTCCCATTTTACCACTTTACTTTGTTTATTTTCAACTGTTTACTATTTTTTAGAAGTTGATTTTAGCATATTTTAAGGAAAGCTAAGATATCAATAAAAATATTCTAAAAAGCCCAATTTCTTTGCCATCCTAATATTGACAATTATAAGTGAAACAATTTGAAAGGCTAGCAAACACACCACTCCCCCTTTGGGCATTTTTATGCTAAAATAGTAGTTATGGATAAAATTATTAAAACAATATCAGAAAGTGGATCTTTTCGTGCTTTTGTTCTAGATAGCACGGAAACGGTCCGTACTGCTCAAGAAAAACACCAAACCCAAGCTAGTTCAACCGTAGCGCTTGGTCGTACTTTAATCGCCAGCCAAATTCTCGCTGCCAATGAAAAAGGAAATACCAAACTGACTGTCAAGGTTCTTGGAACCAGCTCCCTCGGTGCCATTATCACCGTCGCCGATACCAAGGGTAACGTCAAAGGCTACGTTCAAAACCCTGGAGTTGACATTAAAAAGACTGCAACAGGAGAAGTCCTCGTTGGACCTTTTGTCGGAAACGGTCAATTTCTAGTGATTACAGACTATGGCACTGGAAATCCCTATAATTCCATGACGCCTCTTATCTCTGGAGAAATCGGTGAAGATCTAGCTTTCTATCTTACAGAAAGTCAACAAACGCCTTCTGCTGTTGGCCTTAATGTCCTTTTAGATGACGAAGACAAGGTCAAGGTCGCAGGTGGTTTCCTTCTCCAAGTTCTACCAGGGGCCAGGGAAGAAGAAATTGCTCGTTTTGAAAAACGAATCCAAGAGATGCCAGCCATTTCAACTCTTCTAGAAAGCGACGACCATATCGAAGCCCTCCTCAAGGCAATCTATGGTGATGAGCCCTACAAACGTCTGTCCGAAGAAGAAATTCGTTTCCAATGTGACTGTAGTAAAGAACGCTTTATGGATGCTCTTTCTAGCCTTCCAGTTTCCGATCTTCAGGAAATGAAGGAGGAAGACCACGGGGCGGAAATCACTTGTCAATTCTGCCAAACGACTTATAACTTTGATGAAAACGACCTGGAGGAACTCATTCGTGACAAATCTTAATACACCTTTTATGATTGGTAATGTTGAGATTCCCAATCGTACCGTTTTAGCGCCCATGGCAGGAGTAACCAACTCAGCCTTTCGTACTATCGCAAAAGAACTTGGCGCAGGCCTCGTTGTTATGGAAATGGTCTCTGACAAAGGTATCCAATACAACAACGAAAAAACCCTTCATATGCTTCATATTGATGAAGGAGAGAATCCAGTTTCTATCCAACTCTTTGGTAGTGACGAAGATAGTCTGGCTCGCGCAGCAGAATTTATTCAAGAAAATACCAAGACCGATATCGTGGATATCAACATGGGTTGCCCAGTCAACAAAATCGTGAAGAACGAAGCCGGTGCCATGTGGCTCAAGGATCCTGATAAAATCTACTCTATTATTAACAAAGTTCAATCAGTCCTTGATATTCCTCTCACTGTCAAAATGCGTACGGGCTGGTCTGACCCATCCCTAGCAGTTGAGAATGCCCTTGCTGCCGAAGCCGCTGGGGTTTCTGCCCTTGCCATGCATGGTCGTACACGTGAGCAAATGTATACTGGACACGCTGACCTTGAGACTCTTCATAAGGTAGCACAAGCTCTGACAAAAATTCCATTCATCGCCAACGGCGATATCCGGACGGTTCAAGACGCCAAACAACGCATCGAGGAAGTCGGTGCTGATGCCGTTATGATTGGGCGCGCAGCCATGGGAAACCCCTACCTCTTCAACCAGATCAATCACTACTTTGAAACGGGAGAAATCCTTCCTGATTTGACCTTCGAAGACAAGATGAAAATCGCCTACGAGCACTTGAAACGCTTGATTGATCTCAAGGGAGAAAAGGTTGCTGTCCGTGAATTCCGTGGCCTAGCTCCTCACTATCTCCGTGGAACATCTGGAGCCGCTAAACTTCGTGGCGCTATTTCACAAGCAAGTACTCTAGCAGAGATTGAAGCACTATTGCAGTTAGATAAAGCATAATCTTCTATCCACCTCACAAAAAAGGCAAAGCTCAAAAACGAGCCTTGCCTTTTTATATATTTTCAACTTGCAAATCTAGTTGCTTCACTCTAGCAATATAGTAGGACATAATCAAAAACAGATTGAAACTGACAATCCAAATAGACCATTCATGGAAAAAATGCATAGATACAGCTAAACTAATTGCCCCCAAAACGAAACTCCCTACAACAATTCCATAGTTCAAGGCTTGGCGACGATATTCTTGAACATCTCCTTCTCCTCTAACGATGCGATACAAAGCAGTCAACATCTTTCGGTAATTTCCAGAAGTCATAAAAATGACATAAGGATGATCTTCAATCAAACTACCCGTAAATGTTAGCATCATCATACCTGTTCCAAAAGCAATAAAAGGTACTTCTAGTAAAGGAAATCGAGAAAAGAAGGGCAAAAGAAGAGTTCCAATAAATAAGGGAAGCAGCATCTTAACCCGCCAATAGGCTGTTTTGCGATATTCTTTCATGTGTAATGCAAACAGAAATCCTAGGGAAAAGAAAATAATGGAGCAGAACCGCAACATGGTATTGATGACATGTGAATCGTGCCAATCTGATATCAGTAGGAGAATATTCCCTGTCTGTGTCGCCACCAAACTATGGTACTGGATGTGACAGAACACATCCAAAGAACCACCGATAAAGCCAAGAAACACTCCCATGAGTCGTGTATTTTGAGGTAAAATTAATTTATCCGCCATTGATTTATCACTCATTCCCTTTTGATTCATTTATTATACCACTTCTATTAGAGAAATTAAGTGAAAAACAGTTGAACTACTCTTTTATAAATCTAAGTCTAGACAAGATTTGAGACAGCTTTTTATGGTTGAATCAGAACAACACTAGATACCGTACCATCTGCCCCTGTTGTAATTTGGATAACTTTTCCACCACCTACTTCAGCATTGTATTTCCCATCATCAAGAGTATAAGAATAGCTTTGGATAGAATAGTTTTCTTTCTTGCCATCAGCAGATTCTACTGTAAATTGGCCACTTGGTGAAACTATAATTGTTTCGCCATTAGTACCCTTCCAATTTCCAGCCACAGCCGAAAAATCTTTGTCCACCATAGTCAAGACACCTTTATAACGTTTGTTATGTTCTGCCTGCTTGTCTTGAAGTTTTCGATCAGTTGCTGGATCATAAGTTGACTGATTCGGCTTTTCTTGTGTTCCTTCTTGATTTGATGGTGCTTGAGAAGGGCTTTGCTTAGTGGAAAATTCTTGGCTCTGCTTTGTTTCTGGTGCCGTTGTTGCTTGCGATTGATTAGCAGTAGACCTTGACTGATCAGAAGATGATGACTTAGTGTTTTCTGATGTAGTTGATGACTTCTGAGTCTTGTTATCTTTACTTGAAGAACTTGCCTTAGAACTAGAAGATGCTTGTGTTGTCTTACTAGAACTATCACTCGCAGTGTTCTCTTTCTGATTACCACAAGCTCCTAATAACAAGGTTGAAGCGAGTACAGTTGCGGCCATCAATTTGATAGAAGTTTTATTTTTCATTTTACACTCCTTATGTAATGTTTTTGAAATGTTTAGAAATATTTTTGTAACAATATTGTAATATTTGTTTTTGATTCTGTCAACTATTTATCTAAAATTTTTTAGAATTATTTTTGAGTACATTTATTTTCTTATTCCTCCTATATCTTTTATTCGTAAATGATTTTAAAAAACAGGAAAATTTTTCCTACTAAAATAATATATTTTATAAGTGAAATCGCTTGCATTTTTTTCTTGAAGGACTATAATAAAATTGAAATAGGATATTGGAGGTGTGGGCTTATGTTAAGAAACTATTACAAGTATCTTCCTTGGTTGATTTTAGCTGCTTTCTGTTCTTATGGGGGGTGCTACTCATTACGCTCAAACAACATTTGATTTGTTTTACTTAACTGCCATTTTCATGATTGTCTATGTAGCTTTATTGTATTTACACGAAACCTATTTAAAATATAAATACAAAGATTTATTCATTCGATTTATGAGCAATTCTAATAAAGATAAACATCCTTAAATCATAAGAAAAAGAGGTCGGAAAAAATTCCGACCTCGCTTTTTATTTCAATCGATAAATGGTAATGACTTCCTTCTGAGGAATCCGTTTAAATCCAACTTCCTCTAAACGATCACTGTATTTCATCAAGAAACTATCACTCGTACATGATTTGCCTGGACTTAGAGTCTCAATGAGAGCTAAACCATCATCCACTGTGAATTCATCCTCTAGTAAATAAAGGAAACGAGGGTCATAATCGATAGCTTTTTGAATCTTCTGGATGGATGTTTGAATAATGGATAAGTGGTCAAATGCAAAGTCCTTCTCCTCAAGTTCTTTACCATCCAAGTAACACTTGCCTGTGTGAAAATCGACATCCACAAGAACGACTTCTTTTGCATCATCTCCTGCCTTAGCCAAGTCAAGAGCTCGACTGGGTAGGTAAACCAAGTGGGCAATGGTAACTGTCCACCCTCTGGGATCACGACCAGGAGTAGATACTGTCACTAGCTGCTCAATCTTTTCCAGTGGAAGATCAAGATTGATTTCTTCTTTTACCTCACGCTGACAAGAACGGGCAGCATCTTCCCCTTTATCCATAAAACCACCAACTAGCGCTAAGCAATTTTGAAAAGGGTGTGCCTTCCGACGAATCAGAAAGAGTTTCATTTTCCCTTCTACAAAGCAATAGGCTACCATATCCACAGTCACGCTTGGTTTTTCATACTGAGGGAGTGCTTGCTTGTGGTACCAGTCTAAAAATTCAGCTTGACTAGCGTGAACTTCAAAGTACTCTTTTTCTGTCATCCCGGTTGGAATTATCTGATTCATCATCTTCTACTTCCTTTCTGCTTTTGATGGCAATAAAGAGGGCGGATCTACAAATTATAGATTCATAGTTCTTGTTTTATATAATGTCGAATTTCAATTGACCTGCTTTGACACCAATTTTAAGTGTCTTACCTTCTTTCAGTTCACCTGTAAGAAGGAGCTCTGCTAGTTTGTCTTCTACTTCTGTTTGCAGGGTTCTGCGCAGTGGGCGAGCTCCCATCTCTGGATCATATCCCTTCTGAGCTAGAAGTTTAAGGGCAGAAGCTTGAAATTTCAAGTCAATTCCTTTTTCTGCGAGACTCGCAATCAATGGTTTGACCATAATCTTAACCACTTCTTGCATATCTTGACTTGATAGGCTATGGAAGACAACTTTTTCATCAATACGGTTGATGAACTCTGGACGGTAAGTCTTTTTCAACTCTTCGAACATCCGTTTTTCCATATTTTCCTGATCAAAACGAATATCCTTAGCTCCAAAACCGACTGTCTTGTCATCACGAAGAGCTGTCGCACCAAGGTTCGACGTCATGATAATGATGGTATTTGAAAAATCAACCTTACGGCCTTTACTGTCCGTCAAGACACCATCATCCAAGACCTGCAAGAGAACATTAAAGATATCTGGGTGAGCCTTTTCTACCTCGTCAAAAAGCAAAACTGAATATGGTTTGTTGCGAACCTTCTCGGTCAGCTCTCCACCTTCTTCATAGCCTACATAACCTGGAGGAGCTCCGTTGAGACGGCTGGCTGCAAATTTCTCCATGTACTCACTCATGTCGAAACGGATAAGAGCAGACTCGTCATCAAAGAGAACTTCTGCCAAGGCTTTGGCCAATTCAGTTTTACCAACACCTGTCGGTCCAAGGAACATAAAGGAACCAATCGGACGTTTGTTATTGCGGATACCCGATTGATTTCTCCGAATGGCACGACTGATACTAGATACCGCTTGTTCCTGTCCGATAACCCGTTTATGCAGCTCAGTTTCAAGGTTGAGATACTTCTTGACATCCGTTTGTGTCAATTTTTGAACTGGAATACCTGACAAGCGACTCAAGGTTGTCAAAATATCAGATTCTTTTACTAGATCTTTATGGACTGGAACTTCCTGTTCTTTTGAAATGAGCTGAGCTGCTTGTTTCCATTTTCCATCCATCAAGGCCTTATCAGCTGGTGTTAAACCTGACTCATCTTTTTTGACATGTTTCGATTTATTTTGGACAGTTGCTGCCGCTTCATCCAAAAGATCAATCGCTGAGTCTGGCAAGTGACGGCTGGTCAAATAGCGATGGGCCATTTTGACAGCTGTTTCTACTGCATCATCTGTAATTTGAACATGGTGGTGTTTCTCATAAGTTGCTTTCAAGCCCTGCAAAATAGCCATACTATCAGCCACGCTCGGCTCTTCTATCATCACTTTTGCAAAGCGACGAGAAAGGGCCGCATCTTTTTCGATGTGTTTTTGGTATTCTTCCTGAGTAGTCGCTCCGACAGTCCTCAGAGTTCCACGTGCCAAGGCAGGTTTCAGGATATTGGCCGCATCCAAGGTCGAATCAATACCACTTCCAGACCCCATAATAGTATGGAGCTCATCGATAAAGAGAATAACCTTACCGTCTTCCTCAATATCTTTGATGATATTGTTCATACGTTCTTCAAAGTCTCCACGGAAACGGGTCCCCGCAACCACATTCATCAAATCAAGCTCTAGGACACGCATCTTAGCCATTTCATCAGGTACATTTCCGTTGGCAATTCGTTGCGCAAGACCAAGTGCCAGAGCCGTTTTACCAACACCTGCATCTCCGACTAAAACTGGATTGTTTTTTGTTTTTCGACTCAAGATTTGAATCATACGAGAGATTTCTTGGTCACGCCCGATGACTGGCTCTAATTTCCCTGAACGGGCTTGTTCTGTAAGATCATGAGTGTAATCTTCCAATCCACCACTTGGGCTTTGAGGCATGCCCATCATATTGGCCATAGAATTTTGCCTATCTGCAACTGAGCGATGGCGCTGACGCAGAGCCTTCAAATCTTCCTTTGTCCAACCAGCACGCGCTTCAAGACTACGACGAAGCCCTGCAATCTTGACTTGGTCCTTCTGGTCTTCATAGGAGAAACCTGCTTTTTCCAGAATGCGAGTTGCTAGGGCGTTGCCGTCATGCAAGATAGCGTATAGAAGGTGCTCAGTACCCAATGCTTTGGCATGAACAACTGAAGCAATATGTTCCGCTTCTAATAGTAAGACATTTAAGCGGTAGGAGAAGGGAAGTTCCTGGTAATCTTCCTTGTGGTTATAGTTTGCCTCTGTTAATTCTACAGCGACTTCCTCTAAACGATCAATCTCATAAGGGAATTCGTTGAGAGTTGCTCCGGCAACACTGTAGCTATGATTGGCCATGGCAATCAGTAGGTGCCATGATTCTAGGTAGTCTGCACCAAAGCGACTCGCTACCAGAAAGGCGCTATCGATACATTCTCTCAATGCTTTTGAATATTTCATGTCGTTTTATTTTCCTTTTCTATCTACTTCATGCAACAACTGACGAAGCATATTGGCACGAATACGATTAGCTTCCTCACCTAGAATTCGGTCTGTCCCCGTAGCTAATAATAGATTCATCTCTTGGCGGGTCATGAGTTCTTGTTCGACTAAGAGTCTTAAAACATCTTCAAAGATGACTTGGTTCACCTCATCACCCACTGAATACAACAAATCACGAAGCATATCATGATGGTTAGAGAATTCAATTCGACCAATGCGAATATAGCCCCCGCCACCACGTTTGCTCTCAACTAGATAGCCTCTACTCTCTGTAAAACGAGTCTTAATCACATAGTTAATCTGGCTAGGTACGACTTGAAAGGTATCCGCTAGCTGGCTTCGTTGCAATTCTACGATACCAGATTGTTCTAAAATCGCCTTGATATAGGCTTCAATATGGTCCGATGTATTTTTAAATTTCATAGCTTGCTACCTCCTTCTTCAACTTTGACCATCTTTGACTATACTATCATTTAAGACTCTATAAGTCAAATTTTTAGGGCTAAGACCTTGAAAATACTGATTTCCTTAAAAATACGATGGTATTAAGACACCTTGGTTTTTCTTTAAAGTTCCTTAAAAAGTCCACAAAAAAGAGCCCTTAAAAGGGCCTTGATAGCAAAAAAATTCCCAATCGAAACAAATAGTTCATAACTTCCTATCTGAGAAAAAATCTCTCCAGAAAGGATTTTCGCTATCAAAAATTCTAACTTCTTCTTCCGTCATATTGTGAGGATAGTCAAGAAAAAGGTTATAAATTTTTTTCTTATCAAAGCTGAACAGAAACTCTCCTATAACACCTATTCTATAAATCCACCAAACTTTTGACTCTTCACTATCTTTGTAAAAATCACTGTACCCTTCAAGATTAGATTCCGAAAAAATGGGTTCATCTATTTCATCTATTTCATCGAATGGGGCTTGTTTGCTGTAGTCATTTAATTCATTATTTAACATTATTTAATCACTTTTTGTTATCTCTTAAAATTACCACCAGGTAAATGATTTCTCGCTTGGTAATTCTCCTCTATCCCACATCTGCTTCACCGCTCCACGAGCCTTGTTTGCATAATAGGGTGCCCCAAGTTCTTTATCATAATTTGACTCGATAGCAACTGTAACTTCACCAGTTTGCTCATCAATCTCAATCATACCTGGGTCACGGTTTTCAGGAATATACCAATATCCTAAAATACTAGAATTAAAAATTTTAATTAGTTTAAGCATTGCTTTTTTCCTATATTCTAAAGTCGCTCAAGTCATTTAGTACCACACAACTTGCCCTGATTCTTTCAAGCCACCGTCTTCATTTTTTAGATTTATAATACATTTTGACACATTGAACGGATTGATTGCTATAGTTTCTGTGTAACACACTATGATTGACTATCCGATAGCGTAAATACTGCCACTTTATTCATCAATTCATCCTCTGTGTAGTCAATTGCAAATGTATCCATTTCAAAAAAAGATTTTGGTGGGGTTGAATCCACAAAAGGGAGACTATTTATCCTATACTCTTTGTCTCCAATTTTTACAAATTGATTAACTCTTAATTCAGAAAAGTCTGGATTTTCAACTGTAATAGAGACCAAACGATTTGCAATTCTGTAAACAGCAATGATTCTATTTCTCATATAATTACCTACTACACAAATACTTGATTTAAAGTAAGTACCTCGGCCATTAACATTTAATTCAAGATCTGCGCCTATATATTTTTAATTTCTTCTTTTTTCATACAATACCATTCCACCTATAAACTCAAAGAACAAGATAAGCCCAAATTTAGCTATCTACTAGTTGTTTTGCTTTTTCATAGTAAGTCTTTAAAAAATTTTGGCACAATTCTCTGTTCTCTGTATCTTCTTCGACATAGAAATAATACATTTGTTCATCATTAATAACATCAAAAAGAGGTTCATTCTCTGCTATCAAACCGTCAGCAAAAGCCTCATCTTCGCCTAATTTAGCAGTGATCTCAAGAAAAAAGTCATAGTAATCATCAACATCACCACTTACACCTCTTTTTAGCATATCTAATACTTGTTGACTGTATCTCATAACAACTCCTCTTTCTAATTATAAGACAACACTTCACCTACACTGAATCATCATTTTTCAATCATCCTGATGATTTCTTTTAAGGTTGGCTTGGTCTTTCTAATTCTATCCCATGATCTCATTTTTAAAAAAGTTGGTAAAGGAATGCCATTTATTTTAGGCATTTCTTTAGATAATTTATATTTTTGTCTAATTTTATCTTTATTATCCATTACATACTGATTACGAGGTAAACAATAAAAAATACCCTCGCCAAAATAACTTAGCTCTTCATCGGATATTTCAATAAGTTCTTCCGGTTTTACAAAAATAGCTCTATTCACTCTATCTTTTCCGTCAGAAAAAACCTTTTCTATAAAATCTTTATCAAATCCCATTTTTAAACCATGTTTCATTTTTCTTCATTATAGCCCTTTTAGTTCCTTCTCGCAAGTTAGTTTCCCTTTTTTAAAAGGCAAAAGAGAGCTGGCAAAGTATAAACTTCACCAACTCTCTTCATTTCTAATTATTTAAGCCCAACTCCGCTAAAATCTGGCGTTTGTAGGCAATTTTTTGAACTTCCTTGTCTTCGCCTTCAGACCAATCAAGTTTGACTTCAGAAACAATCTGACCAGGGCGATTTTTCAAGATATAGATGCGATTACTGAGATTGAGGGCCTCCTCGATACTATGCGTAATGATGAGCGTCGTCAGGCCTAGCTGTTTATGAATATCAAGATACCAGGCATGAAGTTCCATCTTAGTCATCTCATCCAAAGCGCTAAAGGCCTCGTCTAGAAGAAAGAGCTTATGCCCGAAAAGGTAGGTACGGAGTAAAGCAACACGCTGGCGCATCCCACCACTGAGTTCATGAGGGTACTTATCCCTTACAGCCGTCAACTGAAAGGTAGCAAGGATTTCATCTGCTTTGGCAATGGCTTCTGCCTTATCCACCTTTTGGATCAAGAGGGGCAAAATGATATTGCCAAGAACGGTCTTATGTTCTAGGAGTAAATCCTTTTGGAGCATATAACTCACGCGCCCCTTGGGATTTTCCTCACCGTCAAGAATGATTCGTCCTGACTGGACTTCTAAAATCCCTGCAATTAGGTTAAAGAGAGTAGTCTTTCCTACACCACTGGAGCCTAGGATAGAGACTACTTCACCTGAGGTTACCTGTAGGTTAATATCCTCTAAAATCTTTTCATTGTCGTAGGCATAACTTACGTGTTCTAGTCTAATTTCTGTCATTATTTTACAAATTCGTTCGTGAATCCTTTATCAGTCAAGTCTTCCTTGAGGATACCATTTTCTTTATCCCATTTGTAGAAGGCATTCCAGCGATCAGCATCAAATTGTCCCCATTTTTCCTTGTCGCTAGCATATTCCTTTGACAAGTATTTTTGAGATTCGATAACGAAATCACGTTTTTCCTTGAGTTCTGGGGCATTTTTGATCAGGATATCAGCCGCTTCTTCTGGGTGCTCCATAGCGTATTGGTAACCTTTTTTGATAGCTTGGATGACTTTACGAGCTTCTTCTTTGTTGTCTTTCAGATAGTCGTTGTTTGCAATGATCACTGGTGAATAGTAGTCAAACTCTTTCACATAGTCTTTCAAATACATGAAGTTAGCATCTACACCTTGAGATTTAGCAAGGATTCCATCCCAACCATAGTAAATCCAGGCAGCATCAAAAACGCCATTGGCAATCGGTGTAATCGAGTTTGAGTCGTTGTTTGGTACTTTTTCAACCTTGTCAAAGTCTCCACCTTGAGATTCTACCAAGGTTTTCAACATCGCAAGCTCAGTTGGATCATTCCAAGTTCCGTATTTCTTCCCAACCAGGTCTTTTGGACTATTGATATTGTCAGACTTACGAGAGATAATCCCTGATGTATTGTGTTCTACAATCGCTGCAACGGCAGTAATACCTGCTCCTTTTTCCAATTTCTTAGCCATGTAATCTTGGAAATAGATAGCAAATGGCGCCTTACCATTGATAACCAAGTCAGATGAACTTTCTTCTGGTGGCAATTTCAAATCAACATCCACTCCAGCTTCTTTGAAATAACCTTTTTCTTTGGCTACATAAAGCCCTGTATGGTTGGTATTGGGTGTCCAGTCTAGGATAAAGTCAATTTTTTTGAGTTCTGCTTCTTTGTTATCCTTAGAAGCTGTTCCTTGGCCACAAGCCACAAGCACGACAGCTAGAAGAGCTGTTACAATCGTTAAAAACACTTTCCATGTTTTCTTCATTTTTATTTCCTCTTTTCTTTTTAAAACGCTCTATTTTAAGTACGTTTCCATTTAATCACATATTTTTCACTGATATCGACTAGCTTCATACCTAGAAGACTGATCAGTGATACCAGAATAATAATCGCGAACATGGTGTCATACTGAAACAGTTTCTTGGATTGAATCATGTAGACACCTAGTCCTTCAAAGCCTCCCAACCACTCAGATACCACTGTAGTGATAAAGGCATAGGAGACACTGACCCTCAGACCGGCATAAAAGTAGGGCAGACTGACAGGGATTTTAAAATGCCACAGGATTTGCCAAGGGTTTGCACGCATCAGACTAAATAAGGTCAGCATATCCTTATCACAATGCCTAAAACCATCTAAAATGCTGACAATGATAGGAAAAGTAGTCGTCAAGATGATTAAGACAATCTTTGGCAGAATCCCATAACCCAACCATAACACTAGGATAGGAGCTATGGCAATGGTCGGGATGGTCTGGACAACCACCATCATAGGATAAATCAAATCATTGAGCCAACTCAGACTATCCATAAGGACGGCCATGATACAAGCTATCAAGACACCCAGCACCAAACCTAGTAAGGCGACTCTCAAGGTTGCCCAACTATGGTACCAAAGAAATTCTCTGTCACGAACAAAAGACTGGAGGATCTCAAGTGGAGTTGGAAGGATAAATTTAGGCAATAGATTAAAAATGCCTGCCAACTGCCAAACGGACAAGACACCCAAAAATCCTAGTAGGCTAATATGCCGTCTCATTATACTTTTCAAGTTTCTCATCAATGCTTAAAATCTCTCCTACATTTATTTTCACATTGGCAAAGACATTGTCTGCTCCTTGGCCTGCCACTTCTATCGCTTCTTTGAGAATACGCATGAGCTCATCAAATTCTCCCTCTAAAACTGTTTCAAAGGGTGTCACCACCATGGTTACTCCTTGAGCTTGCAGATAGGCAATGACTTGATCGATAAGAGCTATGCGGTCAACCCCTTGTGACAGGGGCAGGACTTGTAAAGCAATGCTTGCTTTCATTAAAACCTCCTTCTAAGTTACAGTTTTTCTTTGTAAAAAAAGAAAAACCTCTTTCATATATGAAAAAGGTGCAAAATTAGGCCAAGTATTCGTTCCCTACGCTGGCATTACCCAGATCAGGTGCGGTCGAAGTTTAACACTTCCTCTCAGACTGTACACAGACTCCCATATATTATATGGAATATGATAACGCAAAAAAAATAAGATGTCAAGGAAACTGCTTACAGAAAAAGAGACGGTTTCCCGTCTCTTTCAATTAAAGCATCGGTGCAAATAACTGCGTGACTTCTTTAATTATCATTTGATACCATGTAGGATTTATGGTATCCGAGAAGATTTCTTGAGATTGTTCAAAAATTCCTTCAAAATCTTTGCGAATATCCGCTATTGACTCTGTTTTGTAGAGTAGTACTGCATTTTCATAGTGGTGAACCAAGCTACGATAATCCAAGTTAATAGTACCGACAGCCGCGAATCGATCATCAACAATCATTTGCTTACTATGGATAAAACCAGGTGTGTATTCAAAAATGCGAACACCCGCAGATAAAAGATCTGGATAAGCTCCCCGTGTTACAAGTTGAATGAGTTTTTTATCCGGTATATGGGGCGTGACTATTCTCACATCTACGCCTCGCATCGCCGCATTTTTTATATCCTCTGTTAAATCATAATCGATAATGAGATAAGGCGTTGTGATATAAACAAAATCCTCTGCTTGGTTAATTAGATTTTGATAAACAATCTTCCCTACCTTCGTTTTATAGATTGGCTTAGGACCACTGCCGTATGGGATACAAAGACCGCTACCAAATCGTGTCTGATTTTCCAAATGATACTGATCAAAGTCACTGATTTCCCCACGGTTGATGTACCAGTTCATGAGAAATAGTCTGGTAAATGCTTGAGTCGCCGGACCATCAATCCGAATCCCACTATCTTTCCAGTGACCAAAACGTTCAATATGATTGATATATTCGTCTGCAAGGTTGATTCCACCAGTGTAGGAAATCTGCCCATCAATGACCAAGATTTTCCGGTGGTCACGGTTGTTATAGGCCACTGTCATACGAGGAATCACCTTATTAAATTTATGAGCATCAATCCCTTTAGACCGCAAATAAACAGTATAATCCCCAGGCAAAGTCACCATACAACCGATGTCGTCATAGAGCATCTTGACTTCGACTCCCTGAGCTGCCTTTTCTTCCAGAACTTCGAGTATGCTATCCCACATCAAGCCCTCTTCGACAATGTAGTATTCAAGAAAAATAAACTTTTCAGCTCTTTTAAGATCCTCCAGCATCTGTTGCCACATTTCTTCTCCATTAGCAAAGAATTGTGAGTCTGTATGGTCATAGACTTCTGCATTACTATCCATATGTAGCAAGGCATTGATAATTCCGTAAGCTGGTTTGTCTGTCTCCTGTAGTTGCAAATGGAGTTGGCGCCCATTATTCTCATGAAATGCAATAGAATTCAATTCTTGGAGTTGCTTCAGTTCTTTTTTTGATAGTCTTCTCTCACCGAACATGAGATAAAGCAGTGGACCAAACACAGGTACAAAGGTCACAATCAACCAAGTCACTTTGCTTTCAGGTGACATCGAACGATTGACAATCGCTATAACCGTTGCGACGCTAATTAAAAATACAAGAGTCACCCAAATAATCGGAGCAATCTGGCTCATGTAAAGAATAATTCCGAAAACAAGAACTAATTCTATAAGGATAATCGTAATACTAAAACCATACTTGGACATTAATAAGCGAAATTTTCTGATTCCCATATTTCCCTCTCAATTTCTAAGTCTACTCCCTGATTCAACGTCTGAAAACGCTTGTTACCTTCTAGTATACTTAGTTTCGTAAAAGTTATCAAGCTTTTTCTGTATAGGCCGATGGGTCCTACGTTTAAAATTAATTTAAAAAGCAGGCCACTTATATGTGCCTGCTTTTATTTTACAATTTCAAAGCCAACATATTGACCGTCATACCAGCTGCAGTTCCCATCAAGAAGATGGTATCTCCTTCTTTTACATAACCATGATCAAGTGCATAAGCTAAACCAAAAGGTACCGCAACGGAAACCATATTCCCATAATCAGTAACAAGATTCAGGTACTTATCTTCATCTACTCCCAGTTTTCCCATAACCAAAGGAAGAGCACGACTAGCTTGGTGAGGAATAATATAGTCTACAGCATCTTTAGAAATACCCGATTTCTCTTGGAATTCTTGGAACATCTCTGGAATAACACGAGCAGAAAGCAAGAGGATTTTCTTGCCTTTCATGTCAAACATGAAATTTGTCTTAGTCGCTTCAGAGTATTCTTTTGGTTGATACGAAGTCAAACCTCCACGAATCTCTGTATCGTGAGCTCCCTCTGACCAAGTGCGTTGGAGACTAGCGATAACTCCTTTGTCCTGATTACTTTTTTGGAAAATAAAGGCTGCTGCCCCATCACTAAAGAGTTCAAAACTTTCTTTTTGCTTTGGATTAAGCCCCAAGCTACCAACTTCACTAGATACAATCAAAACGCGATCATATTCTCCTGCTTCAATCAAATGTGACATAGTTGATAGAGCAGAGATAAAACTTGTACAAGTCGTATTAATATCCATAGCTGGGATAGAGAGCCCGTTTGCCACACGTTCATGAATCAAAGCTGCTGTACAAGGAATAGGCTGAACACCAACCGCACTAGCTGATACAAGGCAATCAATGTCTTTCATACTCAAATTTGCGTTTTTAAGTGCAGCTTGGATAGCCGCTTCCGCCAAATCGAGTTGCGTTTCTTCATTTTCAACCACACGATGACGAGTCTGATCTTTAAATTGCACTGTATTTTTTGGAAGGCAAACTCCATAGCCTGCGATTTCTACATGTCTTTTTACTTCTGTCATAACTTTTTGTCCTTTCATAAACGTTGGATACGTTTGAGTTTACGACTTGTATCCCAGTGATAATCTGAAAATTTTATTTCAGGTGTTTTAAACTCTTTTTGTTGCGCCAAGAGTCGAAACTGCTCTGTAATCGCTGTTTCAACTTGCTCGTCCCTCCGACTCAGACAAACTTCCACTAACTTCTCAGAATGTTGTTTGACTTGGTAATCTCCGACATTCTCCACAAAGAGAATACAACGTCTGATAAAGTCAGGAAAAATCGTGACTTGACCTCCATCTAGCCCTTCAAAGTAGAAAATATCATCAGATCGACCTTCGACCTTGTCAATCCTTGTGTAATGAGATCCACATGGGCAAGGTTCAGGATTTTCAACTAAGATATCGTTGAGCTGATAGCGATAAACAGGCTGACTGCTTCGTTTAAAGTCTGTAATCACTGGATAAAAACGTCGATCGTCCAGATAGTGTTTTTCTACAAATATGATATCTTCATTGAGATGAAGATTTCCAGCAGGGCAAGTACAAGCTAGAAAACCTTCGGTTGCCTGGTAGACTTGGTCAATAATGGATAGAGAAAAAGCATCAGCAATCCGTTCTTTATCACTATCTTCCAATATTTCTGCCACCGATACGATTTTTTGCGGATGAATCTTTAGCTCTCCGGCTTTTAGGCGCTTGCTCAATTCAATCAACATAGAAGCAGGTGCCACTACAATAGTCGGTTGATAACTATTGAGACGCTCTATATGCTCATCTGTATTCTTGAAAATATCAAAGTATTCTAAACGAATGAGTGCCGTATTGATTGTCTGATAGAGTTCATTATCCGCTCTGAGGAAAAAGGCGATGCGGTGTCCAAAAAGTTGACCTTTAGGCAACATCTTGGCTAGGATTGCCGCCGCCCACATACTTCGCTCTTTTTCGGTTGTAATAAAGATTCCCCGATGCCCGGATGTCCCTGAAGAAAGACCGACAGCTATTTCTCCTTTAAGTTCTGTGAAATTTCGAGTCTTTTCACTTTCGATAGCCAAAGCCAAGGCCTCGTCTCGATCCACTTCTTGGGTGTTGAGCTCATTAAAATGAGCCATCATAAAAGCTTTGTCCATATGGTCAAAGTCGCTAGGTACCCCATTTTTAAAATAAGGCGACTCACGTTTAAGAAAGGCCATATAGGCAGCTAGTTGCTTTTTCTGATAGTTTTCTAAAGCGTCTCGAGATTTAAAATGATGAAGCCACCGAGTTTGGATAAACGTTTTAAGAAAGGTTATTTTTTTCATACAAAATCCGCTCAATCCTTTCTACAGGGTCATGGCTGACAACTACCTCAATGCCGTCTCTCAAGACTTCTTCCAGTAACTCTGTTCCCTTGATATAGTCAGTCTTGCTATCTTGAACCAAGGAAGGAATCAGATGCATCTGCTTGGTATAAGGCAAGAGGTCTATTCCCCAACAAAGATCTGCCGCGATAAAGAGATGATAGTCTGGAATAAAGAGACAAGCTTGCCCTTTGGCATGACCATCTATCGAAGCTACAAGGATACTTCCGTCTCCAAAAAGATCCTTGGTAGGCCGATAGTTAAAGTTAGCATTTTGCTGATCTGCCTTAATAACTGTCAACCTCTCCTCAAAAGTAGCCGGTAAAAATTCTTTAAAAATTAAATCTTTTAGTTTTGGTTTCTTATAAACATCATACACTTCCTGAGTCAGGATAAAGTTTGCATGAGGAAAGAAGCTAGCCCCTCCTAGATGATCTGGATGTAAATGAGATAGCAAGACATAGTTAATGTCTTCTGGCTTTATTCCTTTAGCTTCCAGCAAATGTGAAATCTGATCCTCCTCCGTCATTTGAACTGGAGTTCCTAGACGATAAAAACCATAACGAAGTTTCCTCTTAATATCATAGTGATAGCCAGTATCGTAAAGCAGATAGCCCTTTTCCTTATGCTTGATTAAAAAGACACCCGCTGGAAAAGTCATCTTTCTATTCTTGACACCCTTAAAGAGCAAACCAGCATAACTTGTACAATATCCTGCTGGGAAATACTCAATGCTTTCGATAATCTTGGACATATTGCTCAATCCCTTCTGAAATACTTATTTTTGGATGATAACCCAGTTCCTTCTCAGCCTTACTAATATCAAGAGTCTGACTATAGCGAAGCAGGTAATAGGTATAGCGTGTCAGGGCTGGCTCCCCTTTAAGATTCAGAGTCTTATAAAGAAACTCTAAACTACTGGCAATTCCCGATAATAGAGTTGCTGGAATTTTTCTATATTTGATTGGATAACCCAAACCTGTCAAACTTTCCTCCAGCAAATCCCTAAAAGCTCTTGGTTCGCCATTAGTGATGTTATAGATATCACCTTTTGCTTCTGGAGCTTCCAAAGCCAAACGAATTGCCAAAGCTACATTTTCCACACAAGTCATGTCCATGAGCTGACGCCCATCTCCAATCAAAGGAATTCCTATTTTTTGACTAAGGTTGATCACCCGTGGCAAAATACTGGTATCCCCAATCCCAAAAAGTCCACGAGGTCTCAAGATGATACTAGGAACATCTGGATAATCTTTAAAGAGTTTCTCCGAAGCTAATTTACTACGGATATAGTTATTGAGATTGTTTTCCTCTGGAGCATCACTTTCTTTGATAGCCAACTGCTCCTTGGGAGCAGCATAAATACTTGGCGAGGATACATAGACTAAGCGCTGAATTCCAGCTTGACGACAAGCTTCAAGAACATGTTTAGTCCCTAAAACATTGGCCTGATAAAAATCTTCCCACGGGCCCCAAACTGTTGACAGAGCTCCCGCATGAACGACCATATCCATTCCCTTACAAGCTTCTGCCACATCCTCAGCTTTGGTCAAATCCCCTTTAAAAAAACTGACTGAAGAATTCTCTAAGGAGTAACTAACTTTTCTATTTCTGCCAAAAGCTCGCACTAGATAACCATGATCTACTAATTCTTCTACTACATATTTACCCAAGAAACCTGTTGCTCCAGTTACTAAAACTGTTTTCATTTTTCTTTCTCCTTATCCGCTAGCAGACGATGAATTTCACTCTCCAAAATTTCCGTCGGATGATAAGACTGTGCTGCCTGGCGCAAAGTCTCTAATTCTGGCCAATTTTCTATAGCTAACAGTTTCTCAAAGGCTTGTCCAATGGCCTCGCTATTATCTCTTTTAGCTGTAAAAGCAATACCGGCCTCAACCCCACGAACGGCATAATCAAATTGATCATAATCATGAGGTAATATCAAAGCTGGCTTACCATAAATAATGCATTGATAAAAAATTCCAGCTCCACCATGATGAATGACATAATCCATCTGAGGGATATACTCCTTATAAGGGAGATAAGAAACAAGGGACAGATTCTCCATGAGTTTTTCACATTGGAAGGCCTCTCCACCTACACCACGAGTTACAAAAAAGTGACAATCAGGATGAGCTTTTGCAAGTTGCTTAGCTTGATAAATAAGATTTTCTTTTGCCCAAGCTAGTTGTGTACCGCAAGTCATCAAAACTTTCTTTCGCTCCATAAAAGGAGACAAATCTAAAGGATAATCCTCTCCTGCCTCAACTGAAGCTCCTGATGGGCCCACCCAACGAAAATGCTCTGGAAATTCCTTTTTAAGTTCTAATTCTTTCATGCCAATAGCGAGAATGGAATAAGGAGAATAAATTGTCTCCTGACCGAGTTGGTTATATACTTTGAATTTATATCTCTTTAAACGATCACGGAATGAAAAAGATACAATACGTTTCACTATACGAGTTGCTTTTCTCCCCAAAAATTGTATTGTAGCCTGCCAAAAATTCTTTGGACTCCCCATGCCACCAATAAAACAAGGAGGCCCATCAGTAGTTTCTAAAACAAATTGTGTAGCCATAGTAGTTATCCAGGGAATTCCAAGTTGATTAGCCACCAAACCACCAGACAAAGTAATAAAATCAGCAATAACAATATCTGGTCGATTTTTACTCCACTCTTCTAATAATTGATCCGAAACTAAATTAATTAAATCAATACTTTCAGAAAGTTGATGATAGGCTGACAAAACTCCTAATTGCTGATCATTATTTGCTGCGCGTTCAAACTCTTCGATGTGATTCTCTAGTATAGGAACAACAGTGAAACCAGCAACTTCAGCAACTTCTTTTTTCTGAGGACCTGTGAATAAACGAATCTCATACTGAGGATTATTCAGTAAAGGTACTAATAAATTCATTGTTGGATACAAATGTCCACTTAAAGGAACAACAACAACATCAATTCTGATTCTTTTCATATGTCTAGAATACCAAAAATAAAAAAAAAGAACTATCATTAGGATAATTCTTCACCAGATTATTAGTTTTTGAAATGGAAACGAAACAAAACATATAAGGAAATGTAATGTAATTTTACAGATAAATGATGATTTAAGAACATAATTACTTTTTATTTAAAAATAAAAAAAGGCATCTGCCTCAATCAAAATGTTGAC
>NZ_JBYQGR010000006.1:0-108468 GCF_058200335.1 Streptococcus sp. SCPM-O-B-15277 (M60) | reverse complement strand
CCTTCTTTAGACCTTTATATAGTGAGAAAAAGGCTTCAATTAGATAAAAAATGTAATCTTACAATAATGTAAGATAAAAAGCCTCTTTTGTAAGGTTATGTTATGGCAAGCAAGTTTTCTTTGAGGTAAACTAGACTCATAAAGAAAAAGGAGTAAGAACATGAAAAAATTATTTCAAGAAAAATTTTCAAAAAAACCAAGTCAGAAAGAAATCGAGCGAGTTCAAATCGGCATCGAAATGATGCAAGCTCAGTTTCAATTAATGGGATATTAAAAAGGAGATTATCATGACACTATTAGATGTAAAACACGTACAAAAAATTTATAAAACACGTTTTCAAGGCAACCAAGTAGAAGCCCTCAAGGATATTCACTTTACCATAGAAAAAGGCGACTACGTTGCCATCATGGGTGAATCTGGTTCTGGGAAGTCAACGCTACTCAATATTCTTGCTATGCTTGACAAACCAACTCGTGGTCAAGTCTTTCTAAATGGAACTGACACAGCGACCATTAAAAATTCTGAAGCCTCAAGCTTCCGTCGTGAGAAGTTAGGTTTTGTCTTCCAAGACTTCAATTTGTTAGATACGCTTTCTGTTAAAGACAATATCTTACTCCCTTTGGTATTGTCTAGAAAGCCTATTACAGAAATGATGAAAAAACTGGTGGTAACGGCTGAAAATCTTGGCATCAATCAATTGCAGGAGAAGTACCCTTATGAAATTTCTGGTGGACAAAAACAACGTGTAGCAGTTGCACGCGCCATCATCACAGAACCAGAAATTCTCCTTGCTGACGAGCCAACAGGTGCCCTAGACTCTAAATCATCTGCAGCCCTCCTTGATATCTTTGATCAGATCAATGAACAAGGGCAGACCATTCTCATGGTAACCCACTCAACAGCTGCGGCCAGCCGTGCTAAACGTGTCCTTTTCATCAAGGATGGCATTCTCTATAATCAAATCTACCGTGGTGAAAAGACGGATCGTCAGATGTTCCAAGAAATCTCTGACACCTTGACTGTTATGGCAAGTGAGGTGAACTAGTATGTTTCGATTAACCAATAAGTTGGCCATATCCAACTTAATCAAAAACCGCAAACTCTATTATCCGTTTGCTTTGTCTGTCATTTTGGCAGTCACTATTAGCTATCTCTTTTACTCTCTAGCCTTTAATCCTAAAATTGTGGATTTACGTGGTGCATCTGCTATACAATTTACCCTACAACTAGGGCTTGTTGTTGTGACACTTGCATCTGCCATTATCGTTCTTTATGCCAACAGCTTTGTCATGAAAAACCGTTCCAAAGAACTGGGTGTCTATGGTATGTTGGGACTAGAAAAGCGCCATTTAATTGGTATGACCTTTAAGGAACTCTTGATATTTGGGCTAGTAACAGTCACTGCCGGGATTGGAATTGGTGCCCTCTTTGACAATCTCATCTTTGCTTTATTGCTCAAACTTGCAAAGATGAAGGTAGAGTTAGTTGCAACTTTCCAATGGTCCGTAGTGCTTTCAATACTTCTGGTATTCGGTTTTATCTTTTTAGTCATCGTTTTCCTGAACGCTGTACGCATTATTCGTATGGATGCTCTCCAGCTTTCTAGAGAAAAAGCGAAGGGTGAGAAGAAGGGGCGTTTCCTAGTTCTTCAGACACTTGTAGGGCTAATTACTCTAGGTGGTGGCTACTACCTAGCACAAAGCGTAAAAGATCCAGTTTCAGCGGTCTTAACTTTCTTCATAGCAGTTATGTTGGTCATTTTTGCAACCTACCTCCTATTCAATGCAGGTATTACAGTTTTCTTGCAGTTGCTCAAGAGAAACAAGAGATATTACTACCAACCAAATAACCTCATCTCTGTTTCTAACCTTATCTTCCGTATGAAGAAAAATGCTGTCGGTTTAGCAACCATTGCCATCCTTTCAACCATGGTTTTGGTTACTATGTCTGCAGCTACTAGTATCTACAACGGATCTGAGAATATGAAAAAACTTATGTATCCTCACGATTTTGATGTTAAGGGACAAAATGTAGAAGTTGAAGATTTAGACAAGCTTTTGACGCAATATGCCAGTGAAAAGAACCTAACCATCAGCAATAAGGACGTCCTCGGTTATGCCAGTTTCGGTCTTTCTAGTCAAGATGGGACCAAGTTAACCACCTTTGAAAAAGGGCAGAATAGTGTTATGCCCAAGACGGTCTTCTTAGTTTTTGATCAAAAAGATTATGAAAAAATGACTGGACAAAAGCTAAACCTTACTGGTAATGAAGTAGGACTTTGGGCTCGAAATGATCAACTTAAAGGTCAGAAAGCATTTAGTCTGAACAATCAGAACTATACGATCAAGCAAGAAATCCAGCAAGATTTTGTCATCAATCATGTTTCAAATCAATATGTTCTCTTGGTATCGGATTATAACTATCTAGTTGTACCAAATCTTCAAAACTTTTTGGAACAGTACCAAGATTCCGCTGTCTACACTCAGTTCTACGGTGGTATGGATGTAACTGCTAGTCAAGAGGAACAGTTAAAGCTAACTGATGATTTTGATGCGTATGTGAACAATTTTAGTCATAATCTCAAGAGTGAAGATGCTATGGTTTATAATGGAACTACTAGAGGTGATGCAATTGCTGAAATGAACGCTCTCTTTGGTGGAATTCTCTTTATCGGTATTTTCCTCTCTATCATCTTTATGGTAGGTACAGTTCTTGTTATCTACTATAAACAAATCTCAGAAGGTTATGAAGACCGTGAACGCTTTGTGATTCTGCAAAAGGTGGGCTTGGATCAAAAACAAATCAAGCAAACTATTAATAAGCAAGTCTTGACCGTTTTCTTCCTCCCTGTAATCTTCGCCTTTCTCCATCTAGCCTTTGCCTATCATATGTTAAGTTTGATTCTTAAGGTCATTGGGGTAGTAGATACAGCTATGATGTTAAGTGTAACACTTTCTATTTGTGGCATCTTTGCCCTCATCTACGTACTTATCTTTATGATTACTTCAAGAAGCTATCGTAGAATTGTTCAAATCTAGAGACAAATGCATCAAAAAAGCAACAACTGAAACAGTTGTTGTTTTTTATCTAGTGGGATTTTGTCCTAGGTTTTATCTCTTATTTCTCAGCACGAGATTTGTTGGCGATATCAGTAAGGATTGCTGCTACAAACACATTAAACATTAAAACGGTATCTCCTTTCAGAGGAGATATCGTTTTTCTTCTTCGGATAAGGATACAAAAATTTCTTCCTTTCTCTATCTTTTAAATGAATTGATTTCTTCAGAGAAAGACTGTAAAATTTTTGATATAATATGTAGGATGGACTGATGGATATTTAAAAGATCATTTTCAAAAGAATTACAGATGAGAATTAAACATATGTAAGATTGGACAGAAGTCTCTCTACCATCATCCATGCAGAAACAAGATTATATGAAATAAAAGGAGTAACCAATGACTGGAAACTATTCAACACGGGAATTCCGTGAGAAACTATATGATGACCTTCATGTTCGATTAAGAGATACACTGATTTTGATGTGTTCGATTTTTATTGCCTCTATAGGTCTAAATATGAATTCAACAGCTGTCGTTATTGGATCCATGCTGATATCCCCTCTTATGACACCGATTGTTGGACTGGGGTTTGGTTTAGCTATTTTTGATATGCGTTTAATCAAGCAATCTCTAAAGGTTTTATTTATTCATGTATTGGTCAGTTTGCTTGTATCGACTCTGTATTTCTGGATTTCTCCCTTATCTTATGCAAGTAGCCAGTTGATTGCACGAACCTCTCCAACCATTTGGGATGTTCTCATTGCTATTGCGGGTGGAATAGCAGGTGTCATTGGTTCAAGGAAAAAAGAAGCAAACAATATCGTGCCAGGAGTAGCCATTGCAACAGCTCTGATGCCACCTATCTGTACTGCGGGTTATGGCTTAGCTATTGGAAATGTACGATTTTTATTTGGGGCTCTTTATCTTTTTTCGATCAACTGTGTCTTTATCATGCTAACCAACATTGTTGGAACAAGAATTATGATGAAAAAATCTGCCTTAAGTTCATTTAAAGAGCTAAACATTAAAATGAAAATTGGCTTGATATCCTTGATTGTATTATTGGTTCTTCCAGCCAGCTATTCAGCAGTCACTCTGACGATGAATGAAAAACGAAAAGAAGAGATCAAACAGTTCGTAGGAAAAGAGTTCGCCAATTATACGGTCATTAATCAAGTTTACAAGTCAAAGAAAAATGAATTGGTCTTGACGGTTGTTGGAGATCCGATTTCAGAAGAAGAATTAGAAACCATTCGCCAAAAACAAGCCTCTTACGGTATTCAATCTGTTCAATTGAAAGTCAATCAAGTCAATAATTCGACAAAATTAGATAGTGAGATGACCAAGGAATTTTATGAAACCATTGACAAGTATATTGATCAAAAACTATCTAAAAAAGATTCACAAGATGACCTCGCAAAAGAAAATGAAGCAGACAAGGACTGAGGATAGTCATCTTATCTAACTCATGGAAGCAAATCTTGGGAGGCTATCCTATATCCAAAAGTTAATGGATAGAAAGAATTGTTGATGAGGATACTATTTGTGGTAGGTTGACCAATTACGATAGCATGTTGAAATATCAAAAAATTGGTGAAATGGATAGCAAATATCCTTTTTTATCTTGTTCTAAATCCGATTTTTGGATGGAATAACAGATGATAAAGCAAATCATTTCGAAAATACAACAAAAAGACAAACGCCAAAAATGACGTTTGTCTACGTTCTGACCACTCTATTCAGAGTGGTTTTTGTATTTTAATTTTCTAAAAATAACTATCAAGATAGCTGAAGCCACAGCTACAAAAAAGAATACCGACAGTACATTCGGATAAACCGGATATAAATCAGGTGCAAAGAAATAAACAACAATTGACAAAAATAAACCTAAAATTGAACCTAAGAAAATCCCATAAGTTAATTTTGACATATCCTATTCCACCTCTTAAACAACGCTACAAAACCTACACTACTTACGACGTAATTGCTTCATCAACTTGCTAACGTGGTAAAATCTCATCATTTATTATTTATCTATACACCAATTATACTCCTAGAAATCATCTGTGAATAGTCCTTCTTAGCAATTTACCGCTTGTCCGATTCTTTATTTTTCTTAGCATCCTCTACTAGGTACATGATCGGGAGAAGGATAAAGATAAATTGGCTTGTGAGTACAGGGATTAATGCTTGGCCTGTAAAAAAGTTTAAAACCAGGTGCATGACAAGGGCTAATGCATTGACGACGAGCGCTACAATCATTAGGTCTTTTGTAAGTTGGTTTGTGTCTTGTTTTTTGATGTTGATTTTCATGTGAATCGCTCCTTAACTGTATTCCTTGTCTTTATTAAACCACTTTAAGGAGTCGTGCAATAGGCACTTTGGTCATTGATTTGGATTACTAAAGTCATGGCTTGGTTGATTTCGAAGGGACTGCGGATTCTATAATAGCAGTAACGTGTTACGCATTAAATGTGAATTAGTAGGAGTAGCCCGCTTTCGGGTGTACTCCTACTTTGAAGCTTTAAAGGTGCAAGACGAAGGCTTGCACCGGTGCAACGTTACAGCTATTATGTAGAAATCCGCAAAGTTCCTTCGAAATCAACCTTATCAAAAAAACAGCAAACCAAATTGATTTGCTGTTTGTAAATGGCAATGAATTTATGCTTTGGATGGTTTAGATAAGAAGAATAAGTAAACTCCAAAGGCTAATTTAATAAAGGCATCAATATAAGCGATGGTCACGAGGGATGTTTGCGGAGAAAGGTATCCGAATGCTGCGTTAATCACACATGCCAACCCTAGGAAGATCATTGATTTCCCATGAACGAAGTAGTACGGGAAGAAATGAATTCCTGTCGCAAGGAGTGCGCCTAGCCAGATAAGTCTCCAGTTCTCTGATTCAAAAAACGGACCTCCTAAAAGTACTAGCAAAATAAATAAGAGAATCACCGAGTATAACGACACTTTTCGTTGGAAAGGCGTTGAAGGGCCTTCTGAAAACTTATGAAGGACTTTTTTATTCAGATTAATGGAAAAGAAGCTCACCATATACCCGATACTGAAAACCTGCATATTAATGATTTGTTCGCCACCTACAACTGTCGCAAGTGCAATTACGAATGCGACTGCGATGAGCCATAAGCCACACGCCTTTTTGTAGTTAAATTCTAATGTTTCTCCTTTGTTATAACCTAAAAATGACATACGTATTCCTCCAGTTAACTTTGAAACTTTTAACGACATCCTCTATTTTACTCCTGTAAAAAGCGGATGTCGATCCGTCGAACTTTTGTCATGGATTGCCATTACTAAAGTCATGCTCTTTTGATAAAAACTTGCTCGCCAATTGATACACTTGCTGAATTGCTTTAGAATCGAGAGTCCATGTTTCTAATTCAGCCTTTATGAACGCAGGGTACTTCTTGCTAATATCTCGAAGGGCATTGCCAACAGATTTTCGGACATACTCGCTTTCGTCTTCTTTGAGGGCGGCAATTCTTTGGATGGCTTCATGGGGATGTTCTTTAAAATACGGCCGGCTCGTCCAGATTCGTAAGCCTTCTGTGACCGCTCGTCTTGTATTGGAACGCGGATGGGTTAGCCACTCGTCGATGACGGGAAGTGCTTTTTCATAGCTGACTTTTTTACAGTACTCGTCGAACGCCTTCGCTAACACTTCTTTCACTCTCCAGTTATCGTCCTTGGAAACCTCTTCTCTCAAAAAGGTGAGAACTTCCTCTTTCTGTGATAAATAGCCAAAAAGGAAGACTCCGTACATTCGAACCTGATACACCCCAGACTGTGATCGGTTTATTTCTCAACACGAGATTTATTGGCGATATCTGCAAGAATCAATTCTACAAATGCATCTACTGGCATAGTTTCTGTTTCTTTTTGACCATAACGACGGACGTTTACAGCATTCTCGTCCATTTCCTTGTCTCCAACGATCAATTGGTAAGGAATCTTTTGCGTTTGAGAAGCACGAATCTTGAACTGCATTTTTTCATTACGTTCATCCACATCAGCACGAACTCCACGGTCACGGAGTTTCTTCGCTACTTCCCAAGCGTAGTCCACGTGTTTTTCGTTAGATACTGGGATGAGGGTTACTTGGTGTGGTGCCAGCCATGTTGGGAAGGCACCCTTGTAGTTTTCAATCAAGATAGCTGTGAAGCGTTCCATGGTTGAGATAACCCCACGGTGGATCATAACTGGACGGTGCTCTTCACCATCAGCTCCGATGTATTTAAGGTCGAAGCGTTCTGGAAGCAAGAAGTCAAGCTGGATAGTAGAAAGAGTTTCTTCTTTACCAAGGGCAGTCTTAACCTGGATATCCAATTTTGGTCCGTAGAAGGCTGCTTCACCTTCAGCTTCAAAGTAGTCAAGTCCCATGTCATCCATAGCTGATTTCAACATACGTTGAGCATTTTCCCACATTTCATCATTATCAAAGTACTTGTGAGTATCTTTAGGGTCACGATATGATAAACGGAAACGATAGTCAGTCAAGTTGAAATCTTCGTAAACATCGATAATCAATTGAAGCGTACGTTGGAACTCATCTTTGATTTGTTCAGGTGTTACGAAAGTGTGACCGTCATTAAGTGACATTTCACGTACACGTTGAAGCCCTGTAAGAGCACCAGATTTTTCATAGCGGTGCATCATACCGATTTCAGCGATACGGATTGGCAATTCACGGTAAGAGTGAACGTGGTGTTTAAAGACTTCGATATGGTGAGGACAGTTCATTGGACGAAGAACGAATTCTTCACCATCACCCATATCCATAGTTGGGAACATATCTTCACGGTAGTGATCCCAGTGACCAGAAGTTTTGTAAAGTTCTACTGAGGCAATTGGTGGAGTGTAGACGTGTTGGTAACCAGCAGCGATTTCCTTGTCGACGATGTAGCGTTCCAATTCACGACGGATAGTCGCACCATTTGGCAACCAGAATGGAAGACCTTGACCAACTTCTTGAGAAATCATAAAGAGGTCAAGCTCTTTACCAAGTTTACGGTGGTCACGTTCCTTAGCTTCTTCACGCATTTGAAGGTAGTTCTTCAAGTCTTTCTTGTCGAACCAAGCTGTACCGTAGATCCGTTGCATCATAGCGTTGTCGCTATTTCCACGCCAGTAAGCACCTGCTACATTGAGAAGGTGGAAGATTTGGATATGACCAGTTGATGGGACGTGTGGGCCACGGCAAAGGTCTACGTACTCACCTTGACGGTAGATGGTCAAGCCACCTTCGTCTTCTGAGTGTTCTTCAATCAATTCCAATTTGTATGGATCGTTTTTGAAGATTTCACGCGCTTCATCTTTGGTCACTTCTTCACGAATAGATGGGAAGTTTTCTTTCACGATTTTCTTCATTTCTTCTTCGATACGAGGAAGATCTTCGTTAGAGATTTGACCCGCTTCATTGTCAGTATCGTAGTAGAAACCATCTTCGATAGCTGGGCCGACACCCAAGTGAATGTCTGGGAAAAGGCGACGAGCGGCTTGGGCAAATAAGTGTGCAGCTGAGTGACGCAAGATTGGAAGGGCATCTTCGTGATCAGGTGTCACGATTTCGATGCTTCCATCTTCAGTGATAGCACGAGTAGTGTCGATGAGTTTGCCGTTGAATTTACCAGCAAGAGCTTTTTTAGCTAGGGAATTGCTGATAGATTGGGCAATTTCAAAAGTTGTAACGCCAGATTCGAATTCACGAACAGCGCCATCTGGGAAAATAATTTGAATCATGATTTTCTCCTTATATTAGTTCTCCATTATTTCTATAGCAGAAGTGTTTCCCTATTTTGCAGTCTTAAATCAAGAAAAACAAAAAGCGACCTCCTCAAAAGGACGTCGCAACGTGGTTCCACCTTCATTTATGTTCCTCGAAAAAGAGGGACACCTCTGATTGGCTCTAACGTGGCCACCGTTTTATGTTTGCATAAAAGTCAGTAGAGTAGTATCAGTATAGTCTTCCTATGCGTTCTCAGCAACCACGCACTCTCTGGTAGAAAGGGGCTAAGTGACTTGTCTCTATGCATTATTATAGCATGATTGTGAGATTTTTCAAGGATTTTGTGAAAGTTTTTTGTTTTTCAGTTTTTGCATTAGATACCTGATAGCGGCACCAATAACTGTACCTAGTAGAATAAGAATTTCATAGGCTAGGAAATAAACAATGATAAATTCTCTGAAAGGAATGATAGTAAAGCCATAGAGTAAGCAACTACCTAAAAGCCAATGCAGTGAAAAACCAAAACGGTAGCTATAAAGAAGTGAAACTATAAAAACTACAATGGGCGAAATGATGAATATATTTAGAAGATAGAGGCCTGTTAAATCAGGATTCGATGATAGTAGTATAAATAATCCATAAAGTGGACAATAAAAGAAAAATACGACCAGATAGTAGGGGAGATATTTGAAGAATTTACGCATAATCAATCACCTCGTTATAAAACTATCAACTTAGATGTCCTTCCTATAACTATTATAGCATATTTAAGACTTGGATAGTAAATCAGTTGACAAAGATGATTGTTCTTGATAGAATAGGAAATGTCGTAAAGACAAATAACTTCTTCTTGGTTACAGGCATGCCAACCTGTCACTCGGATGAAGCCAAATAAAAAGGAGAAACATCATGGCAATCTCAAAAGAGAAAAAAAATGAAATTATTGCACAATATGCACGTCACGAAGGTGATACAGGTTCAGTAGAGGTTCAAGTTGCTGTCCTTACTTGGGAAATCAACCACCTTAACGAACACATCAAACAACATAAAAAAGACCACGCTACTTACCGTGGATTGATGAAGAAAATCGGTCGCCGTCGTAACTTGCTTGCATACTTGCGTAAAAACGACGTTAACCGTTACCGTGAGTTGATCAACTCTCTAGGACTTCGTCGTTAATCTGCTTTATTTTTCTCTTACATTGCGTTGTCACCTTACCTCGATATACTCAAGTATAATCTTCGGTTACGGTTCCTAGCACTGTAAGGTAAAATAAACCAGAATGATCTCCCTTCGGGGAGATTTTTTGTTTCACTAACATTTTTGTACAATCTTCGGCTTGGCGCCTAGTCTATAAACGTTTTATCCAGCAAGAATAAAGCTCTCTGATTTCAGAGGGCTTTTTGTTTTTGCCAAGTGCTTAGGTCGTGTTCAATTGAGCATATCTTGAGAATTAGGCTACTCTAGTTGAGTAGCTTTTTTGTTTTTGTCACCTTACCTGGGTATACGCAAGTACAATCTTCGGCTTCGGTTCCTAGCATCGTAAGGTAAAATAAAGCAGAAAGCTCTCCCTTCGGGGAGATTTTTTTGTTCACTAGGATTTTAGCCCGAGCTCAAATTGGCTCTCTGACTTCAGAGGGCTTTTTTTGTGTGCATTTTTCTAGTCTTGTTCCTGATTTAGAAATGTGGTATACTAATTATGAAAATTGTCTAAATTTTTAATTTTTATTAAGGGAGGGTTTCATGCTTTCCAAATTTTCTGGAAGCCATCAAAACCTGCGATATGTTTTTCTCCTAGCTATGTTGCTCGGAGCTTTGGGTATTTCTTTGTTTCTGGCAGTTTCTATGGGTTCTGTTCAAATCAGCTTGAGTGATACCTATCGAATCATTTTGAGCAAGTTAGGTGCTCCTTTTGATATAGGAGAAATCTCAAAGTCTATGCTTGCTATTGTTTGGAATATGAGATTGCCACGGGTTTTTCTTGCTTTGATTGTTGGTGCAGGCCTATCTATGTGTGGTAGTGTCATGCAGTCAACAGTCAATAATCCAATCGCAGAGCCCTATGTGTTAGGAATTTCTGCTGGGGCAACCTTTGGTGCGACTTTGAGTATCATTCTTGGGTTTAAGGTCATGATTGGTCTCGGATCTTTCCTTGGAGCGCTTGTGGCAACAGTTGCAGTCTTACTCATTGCTTCCATGCAAGGAAAAATGACAACTTCTAGCCTCATTTTATCAGGAACGGTGGTCAATGCACTCTTTTTGGCTTTTTCAAATTTTATTATCTCAATTGGCGCTAATGCTGACAGTGTCATGACCATCAAGTTTTGGACCATGGGTTCTTTAGCGGGAACCTCTTGGGGACACTTAACCTTGCCAACTATCATCGTAGGAATCGCTTTTTTATTTTTCTCTACACAATATCGTGTTTTCAATGCCATGATGATGGGAGATGAGGCGGCTTTGACTTTGGGAATTCCCTTGCGTTTTTACTGGTATCTCTATGTGACGATTGTAGCTGTGATGACGGCAGTCCTAGTTTCGACTTGTGGGATCATCGGTTTTGTCGGTTTGATTACACCGCATTTGGCTCGAAGTTTGGTTGGTACAAATTATAAAAGGCTTTTTCCGATTGCAACATTACTAGGCGCCCTCTTTGTCGTCTGGGCAGATGTCTTTGCTCGCGTTCTGATTCAAAATGCTGAACTACCGATTGGAATTTTCACGGCCCTAGTAGGAGCACCTTTCTTTATCTATATGGTTGCAAGTAGACGAGGGGAGGTGAGAGTCTGATATGGACTTATTGTGTCAGGATATTCACTTTGGAATCGGAGAAAAAAAGATTCTCAAAGGAGTCTCACTTAAACTTGAGGGAAACCAATTTCATACTATTTTGGGACCAAATGGAAGTGGAAAGACCAGCTTGCTGAAACTCTTCTATCGACAGGAAAAGCCGAATCAGGGCTTGATTTCTTTAGATGGGAAGCCTCTAGACCAAATGAGCGTCAAAGAAACGGCAAAGCAGATGGCAGTTATCACGCAGTTTAATCAACTCCAGTTTGATTGTACGGTTGAGGAGATTGTCATGCTGGGCAGAACTCCTCATCTCGCTTTCTTGCAAAAGGAAAAAGACAGAGACTTTGCCTTGGTTGAGGATGCCTTGGTCAAGGTGGATATATTCGAAAAGAGAAATCAACTCTACTCTTCTCTGTCAGGAGGAGAGAAGCAGCGGGTTCTGTTAGCACGCGCCTTGGCCCAAGAGCCGACCCTCTTGCTCTTAGATGAACCAACCAATCATTTGGATATCAAGTATCAGCTAGACTTATTGACCATTGTCAAAAATCTTCAGATCAATGTGCTAGCTGTCTTGCATGATATTCAGCTAGCTTGTCGCTATTCAGACTATCTCTACCTAATGAAAGAAGGGGAGATTGTTTACCAAGGTACTCCAAAGGAGACCATCACACCCGAGTCTTTGCAGGCTGTCTATGGCGTTCAAAGTAAGGTCACTTGGACAGAAGATCAGCAAGCCATGATTCACTATTTATAAAAATTAAAAAGGAAAATAAAAACATGAAAAAAACACTTAGTATTTTACTTGTAACAGTAGCTACCTTATCTTTGGCAGCTTGTGGTAACGCATCTAAAGAAACAGCAACGGCACCGGCTACAACAGAAGCTAGTCAAAAAGCTACTACAGAAACCAGCTATCCTGTAACTATCAAAACTTATGATGCTAAAGGAAACGAAGTCGATCAAGTCTTTGAAAAGGCACCTGAAAAGGTCATCACAAACAACCTCTCAACAACTGAAATCCTGCTTGAACTCGGTTTGCAAGATAAAATTGCCGGTATGCTCAATCCCGATAATGCTGTAACTGGTAAATACAAGGATGCTATTGAAGCCATCCCTCACATTGGTGATAAAAAATCTGTCTCACAAGAAACAGTTCTTTCTTATGAACCAGATGCCTTGATGGGACGCAACATGATGTTTTCTGAAAAGTCAATGGGAACCATTAGTGCTTGGAATGAAAACAAAATCCCTGTTTATACGCAAAAAGCTTCACTTTCAACTATCCAACAAGATCTAGGGAATATCGTAGAAGATGTGAAGAATCTTGGTACGATCTTCAATGTCCAAGACAAGGCCAACCAATACGCAGAGCAATTACAAGCTAAAATCGATGCGGTTAAAAAAGCCAACTCAGAAACACAAGGTGAAAAGAAAAAGGCTTTGATTATGGTAGCCTACAATGACGAAACCTTTGGTGCCTACAAGTCAGCCCTACAAGAAAGCTTGCTCAACCAACTTGGTTATACCAATGTTGCAACAGGAACATCTGGTTTGACCTTGGAAAATCTAGTCTCTATGGATCCAGAGTTGATTATCTATGTAACTAGTGACCGCAATCAAAAGTTAGATGAAAAAGCAGTGGATTTGATGAAGGCAAATGCTGTTTTGGAAAATGTACCAGCAATCAAGAATCAAAAAATCATGACCATCTCTTACGATGAGTTGATGGATTACGGTCCTGCAGTGATTGATTCCCTTGAGAAGATCAATGACTTTATCAAGAAATAAGGAGTTTAACTGGGAAGGGATTCGAGTTAGGGTCAGTCTTCCTTCAAACTATGATCCTCAACAAGTATATCCACTTGTGCTTTTAAATGATGGACAATTGGACTATTTGTCAGATCTATCCCAATCAGTGATTTTGGTGGGTTTGATTCCAGAAAATCGTCTAGATGACTTTACACCTTGGCAGTCTGATGCTTTGAAAGAAGGGGCACCAGACTTTGGTGGGAAGGTAGACCAATACCATCAGAAGCTATTTCAAGGGATTCTAACAACTCTTCAAAAGGACTACTTGATTGATGAAAGTAGAATTGCTTATGGTGGCTATTCACTGGGTGGTCTTGCTGCCGTCTATAGTCTCTATAGTAGTTATCTTCCTGCGACCTGTATCTTTTCTATCTGTGGTTCCTTCTGGTATCCTGAATTTACAGAATATTGTGGGGAACATGACTTGATACAGAATCAAAGCCTGATTTATTTGCAAAATGGTCAGACAGAAGGTGCCAATCATTCCAATCGTCTGTCTAAGGCTCCTATTTATGCCAGAGATCTACATGATCTGATTTCAGAGAAAGTCCCTTCGACTTATTGCACATTTGATGCTTATGGGCATCATGAAGCTCTTAAGGAACGTTATCACTATTTTTGTGATTGGCTGAGAGACGAGTGGAAGCTCAATTAATCCTATAACACTCCTTGTTCATCATAACTAGGAGTGTTTCTTATGTATGCTTGGTTGTTAAAATGTTCATGGTATTATTCTTGACGGAAATCCATCCCCTGTAATAGACTAAATTATGGTATAATGAGTAGATAGATAGAATCGAGGAAATTATGTCATTTACACAATTTAAATTTAAAAAATATATAGAAAAAGCCTTGGAGGAGTTGAAATTTACGACTCCTACCGAGGTTCAGGAAAAGTTGATTCCTATTGTCCTGGCAGGTCGTGACTTGGTTGGTGAATCAAAAACAGGTTCAGGTAAGACTCATACTTTCTTGTTACCGATTTTCCAACAGTTGGATGAAGAGAGCGATAGCGTGCAGGCAGTTATCACAGCTCCAAGTCGTGAATTAGCGACTCAGATTTACCAAGCTGCTCGTCAGATCGCAGCTCATTCAGATGTTGAGATTCGTGTTGTGAACTATGTTGGTGGTACAGACAAGGCACGTCAGATTGACAAATTAGCAAGTAATCAACCCCATATCGTTATCGGAACTCCAGGTCGTATCTATGATTTGGTAAAATCAGGTGATTTGGCTATCCACAAGGCTAAGATTTTTGTTGTCGATGAAGCAGATATGACCTTGGATATGGGATTCTTGGAAACAGTTGATAAGATTGCAGGAAGTCTTCCTAAGGACTTGCAGTTTATGGTCTTTTCAGCGACTATCCCACAAAAATTACAACCATTCTTGAAGAAATACTTGTCCAATCCTGTCATGGAGAAAATCAAGACCAAAACGGTTATCTCAGACACTATTGACAACTGGTTGATTTCGACCAAGGGCCGTGATAAGAATGCTCAGATTTATGAGTTAACTCAAGTCATGCAGCCTTATCTAGCCATGATTTTTGTCAATACCAAGACTCGTGCAGATGAGTTGCATACATACCTAACAGCCCAAGGTTTGAAGGTGGCTAAGATTCATGGAGATATCGCACCTCGTGAACGCAAACGTATCATGAATCAGGTAAAGAACCTTGATTTTGAGTACATCGTTGCGACTGACTTGGCTGCGCGTGGGATTGACATCGAAGGTGTCAGCCATGTTATCAATGATGCTATCCCACAGGACTTGTCTTTCTTTGTCCACCGTGTTGGACGAACTGGACGTAATGGTCTGCCAGGTACAGCCATTACCCTCTACCAGCCTAGTGATGACTCAGATATTCGTGAGTTGGAGAAATTGGGTATCAAGTTTACTCCGAAAGTCGTCAAAGATGGAGAATTCCAAGATACCTATGATCGTGATCGCCGTGCTAATCGTGAGAAGAAACAGGAAAAACTGGACATCGAAATGATTGGCTTGGTTAAAAAGAAAAAGAAAAAAGTTAAACCAGGCTATAAGAAAAAAATTAAATGGGCAGTAGATGAAAAACGTCGCAAGGCTAAGCGAGCAGAAAGTCGTGCCCGTGGACGTGCAGAGCGCAAAGCTAAACGCCAAACATTTTAAAAATAAAACAGTAGAACCAAGTGGTTTTACTGTTTTTTTTGACTCTTACAGCCTAAGATAGTATAAGTAAAAATCGCTAATTAATTTGAATAGCAAAAAAAAATGTCATAGAGACTGATGCTATAGGATTTTTAATCAATATTTTGATTCCAGAAAATATTTGAAAACATTCTTAATTTATGTTATTCTAAAAAAAAAACAGATTTTAAAAAAATATTAAATCTGTTAAAGAAAAGAGGTCATTATGGCAAAAGGAATGTTTAAGCAAGAACGTTTTTCGTTTCGTAAAATGAAAGTTGGATTGGCATCTGTGGCTATCCTCTTTGCTTTTGCACAACTTGGACAAGTTTCTGCTGATGAAACTAGTAAAGTTTCGTCAAGTGAAATTACTAAGGTAACTGAGGCACCAAAAGTAGTTGAAGAAGTCAAATCGCCTATTGAGGAGGCTAAAGCAGAAATTGCAACTGAAAAATCAAGACCTATTGTCAAAGAAACTGAAGCAAAAGCTGGAGATTTGATTGATGTCTCAAAGAAAGAATCTGCTGTCGAAGTAAAAGAAAAGCAAGAAGGCAATCAGAAAGTCCATATTGAAACCTCTGTGGCTGAGGTAACTAAAACTGAAATTGCTCCAGAAAAAGTGGAAAAGCTTCCAGAACCTGTAACTACGACAAAAGAGAATACTGTAGCTGCTAAGGATAAAGATGGAAATTCTTATACTCAGTACGAACGAGTAGACAAGACAACAACTGTGGAAATAACTAAAACACCACCAACTGTTAAAAAAGCAGGAGAAGCAGATATTGTTTTTGTTGTTGACCGTTCAGGATCTATGTCTTCAACGATTAATACTGTTCGTAAAAATGTCAATGAGTTTGCAAGAAATCTTGCCAAAGATGGAGTAGCGGCACGTTTTGGATTAGCTACATATAGTGATGAAGTATACGGACGTCGATTAGGAAAAACTGACGAAGATACAATTCTAACGAAATTTGGTGAGACTTATTTTACAACAGATCCAGTTGAACTTGAAAAAGCTTTAGAAAAAATTAAGATTGCACATGGGGGAGATTCTCCTGAAACAGCAACTCCTGCTCTTACAAAGATTGTTTCTGCTTACGACTGGTCTAAGTCACCAAAAAATAAAAAGTTTGTGGTGTTGTTAACAGATGCTAGGATGAAAGAAGATCCGTCAATTCCATCTATCGCTGAGACATTAACAACTCTGAAAAAAGCTGGTATTGATAGAATTGTAGCGACAACCTTGTATAATCAACGAAACTATAAAGATTTTGTGTCTGAGGGACGTTTAATGGATATTGATCGTAACTTGGCTGACTCTTTAACTAAGGATGCAGCTTCATGGATTGTGGAAACAGTCAGTGAGGGACGTCAGTACAAGGTAACAAAAGACAGCTACCAACTCTACTTAGAACGTCGTACAACTGTGCCAGTTTTGGAGCAGAAAGCAACTCCTAAACCAGAACCTACTGCTTACAAACCAGCACCAGCTAAACTTCCTGAAACAGGAAGCAATGATACAAGAAATCAAAGTCTCATGGGACTTGGTCTATTGTTCGCTGGACTTGGATTGGTTACAAGCGCTAGAAAATCAAAAGAACAGTAAGATAAATTAATAAAAATAAAACACCTGAATTAGAGCTATATAGGCTTTATCAGGTGTTTTTTTGATTCCGTAATTAAGATTTTGGGTGCTAAATTGGTGCTAATAGAAAAATAAAAACGCTGAAATCATTGATTCCAAGCGTTTTTTTGAATAACTTACTCTACTCCCACTCAACGGTTGCAGGTGGTTTACTTGTGATATCGTAGACGATGCGGTTAACGTGGTCAACTTCGTTTACGATACGAACTGAGATTTTTTGGAGAACTTCCCAAGGAATCTTAGCGAAGTCAGCTGTCATACCATCGATCGAAGTGATAGCACGGATAGCGATGGTATAGTCGTAAGTACGTCCATCTCCCATAACACCTACTGAACGAACGCCAGTGTTAACAGTGAAGTATTGCCAGATGTCGCGGTCAAGACCTGCTTTAGCGATTTCTTCACGAAGGATAGCATCTGATTCACGAACTGTTTCAAGTTTTTCTTCAGTGATTTCACCCATGACACGGATGGCAAGACCTGGACCTGGGAATGGTTGGCGCCATACGATATTATCTGGCATACCAAGCTCAGTACCGAGGGCACGAACTTCATCTTTGTAAAGAGTGTTAAGTGGCTCGATGAGTTCAAACTGCATGTCTTCTGGAAGTCCACCAACGTTGTGGTGAGACTTGATTGTTTGAGCGGTATCTGTACCTGACTCTATAACGTCTGTATAAAGAGTACCTTGAGCAAGGAATTTCACATCTTTTAGTTTACTTGCTTCGTCATCAAAGACATAAACAAACTCGTTACCGATAATCTTACGTTTTTGTTCTGGATCAGACACACCAGCCAATTTATCAAGGAAACGTTTGGCAGCGTCTGCTTTGACAATGTTCAAACCAAACTTACCACCAAGCATATCCATAACTTGGTCAGCTTCCCCTTTACGGAGAAGACCGTGGTCTACAAAGATACAGATCAATTGATCGCCGATGGCTTTTTGGAGAAGAACCCCAACAACAGAAGAGTCAACACCACCTGAAAGAGCAAGGAGAACACGTTTGTCTCCAACCTTTTCACGGATTTGTTTGATTTGCATCTCGATAAAGTTATCCATAGTCCAGTCACCTTTGGCACCACAGATATTCAAGGCAAAGTTACGAAGGATATCATAGCCGTGAACTGAATGACGAACCTCTGGATGGAATTGGATACCATAGATTTTCTTGTCTGGATTTTCGATTGATGCATAAGGACAGTCAGCTGATGTACCAGTACGAATGAAATCAGCAGGAATTTCTGTAACAGCATCTCCGTGGCTCATCAAGACAAGTTGTTCTTCTGGAGTTCCAGCAAAAAGAGCAGATTCTGTGTGAGTCAATGTTGATTGACCGTATTCACGGGTACCAGCATCGCCTGCAGGAACAACCTTACCACCAAGCTTGTGAGTCAAAAGCTGCATACCATAGCAGATTCCTAAAATTGGAATTCCCAGTTCGAAAATTTCTGGATCAATATCAAACGATCCTTCTTCGTAAACAGAGTTTGGACCACCTGAAAGTACAATCCCGATAGGATTGATAGCACGGACTTCGTCAGCCGAAATCTTGTGACTTTTTAGTTCTGAAAAGACACCAATCTCGCGAATTCGACGGGAGATAAGTTGGTTATACTGGCTTCCGTAGTCCAGTACGATGATCTTTTCGACATCTTGCAAATCAGTTGAAATGTTGGTCATCTTTTCCCTTTCTTAAAAGAAATATCTTCTTGAATATTCTATCATAAATGAATCGTAATTACCAACTAAACAAGTGATGTTTGACTTTTACATATGAGATACGGTACAATGGAAAAAATAAAGAAAAGAAGTGAGCAAGCATGTTACCAGCTTATATGAAAATCCATGACCAAATCAAAAAAGACATTGATGAGGGAAATTGGAAAATTGGAGAGAGACTTCCTAGCGAGCGAGATCTAGCTGAGGAATTTGCCGTTAGCCGCATGACCCTGCGTCAAGCAATCTCTCTTTTGGTTGAAGAAGGGGTTTTGGAACGGCGTGTTGGTAGTGGGACCTTCGTTTCAAGTACACGAGTTCAGGAAAGAATGCGTGGAACAACTAGTTTTACGGAAATTGTTAAAGCTCAAGGGAAAACGCCATCTAGTCATCTGATTTCCTACCGTCGTACGATTCCAAATGAGCAAGAAGTGGATAAACTAGGTATACTGCCAACTGAAAATATTATTCGTATGGAACGTGTTCGTTATGCGGACAAGGTTCCTGTTGTCTATGAAGTGGCATCGATTCCTGAGAAATTTATCAAGAATTTCAAAAAAGAAGAAGTAACCAAGCACTTTTTCCAAACTTTACAGAAACATGGTTATCGAATTGGGAAATCGCACCAGACCATTTATGCTCGCTTAGCCAAGGAAAAAATTGCTCATTATCTGGAAGTAGAAAAAGGGCATGCCATTTTAGGTCTGACTCAAGTTTCCTACTTTGATGACGGGACAGCTTTTGAGTATGTGAAAAGCCAATATGTTGGGGAACGTTTTGAATTTTATCTAGAAAATAATTAGTTTATAACATCACTCTTAAAGTAGAAACTCATCTACTTTAAGAGTTTTTATTTGCTTCAGATTAGAAAACATTTTCCTATGAAGAAAAATAGCAATCATACGAGTATTTTTCAAAGATTCGTGTTATAATAGTTAGGTTATATGGTCCCGATAAGGTGGTGGGATTGATTGTAAATACTCTTCCTACCAGTTCTTTGTAACTCTATAACGAATATTTTTTAAGGGGGGACATTTTTATGTCAGAACGTAAATTATTCACGTCTGAATCTGTATCTGAGGGGCATCCGGATAAGATTGCAGACCAAATTTCAGATGCCATCTTGGATGCTATTTTAGAGCAAGATCCAGAGGCGCACGTGGCTGCTGAAACTGCTGTTTATACAGGTTCAGTCCATGTCTTCGGTGAAATTTCAACAAATGCTTATGTCGATATTAACCGAGTGGTTCGTGATACTATTGCAGAGATTGGTTATACCAATACTGAGTATGGTTTTTCTGCGGAGACGGTTGGAGTTCACCCATCTTTGGTAGAACAATCTCCTGATATCGCCCAAGGTGTTAATGAAGCCTTGGAAGTTCGTGGAAACGCAGATCAAGATCCACTAGACTTGATTGGAGCAGGTGACCAAGGTCTCATGTTTGGTTTTGCGGTGGATGAAACAGAAGAACTCATGCCATTGCCAATTTCACTCAGTCACAAACTGGTTCGTCGCTTGGCAGAGCTTCGTAAGTATGGTGAAATCAGCTATCTTCGTCCAGATGCCAAATCTCAAGTTACGGTTGAGTATGATGAAAATGACCAGCCAGTGCGCGTGGATACTGTCGTTATTTCAACTCAACACGATCCAGAAGTCAGCAATGAACAAATCCATGAGGATGTAATCAACAAGGTCATCAAAGAAGTGATTCCAGCTTCGTACCTTGACGATGAGACTAAATTCTTCATCAATCCAACTGGTCGTTTCGTTATCGGAGGACCTCAAGGAGACTCAGGTTTGACGGGTCGTAAGATCATCGTAGATACTTATGGTGGTTACTCACGTCACGGTGGTGGTGCCTTCTCTGGTAAGGATGCCACTAAGGTTGACCGTTCCGCTTCTTATGCAGCTCGCTACATTGCTAAAAACATTGTTGCTGCAGGTCTTGCTAAGAAAGCAGAAGTGCAATTGGCCTACGCGATTGGGGTAGCTCAACCTGTATCTGTCCGTATCGATACTTTCGGTACTGGAACAGTAGCTGAAAGTAAACTTGAAAAAGCAGCGCGTCAAATCTTTGACCTTCGTCCTGCAGGAATCATCCAAATGCTTGACCTCAAACGTCCAATCTACCGTCAAACAGCGGCTTATGGACATATGGGACGTACAGATATTGATCTTCCATGGGAACGCTTGGACAAGGTAGAAGCCTTGAAAGAAGCAGTTAAATAAAATCAAAAAAGATTGGTGTAATGACCAATCTTTTTTAGTTTACAATTACTGATCCAGTATTTTTACAAAAGCCCAGTTTCCAATAGATTTTGTTCCGTATTCTAACATCATCGAATCTAGTAATTCATACTTGTTTTTTTCATAGAAGCAAACATTTTTTTCAGTACTAGTAATCAAGCCCAAGCGTTTGCAGCCTTTGGATTTCAGATAAGGTTCAACGCCTTCTTGTAGAAAAGCACTCCCGATTCCTTGGTTTTGGACTGAAGCATTGACTCCTAACATCATCAAATACCAGTCAAAATTTCCTGATCTTTTCAAATGCTCTTCGGAACGTTCCACCAAATCAAGATATTTCAAGAGATTGCGTGGAGTAATAAAACGGAAAAGCTTGACAATCCCATTCAACAAATAAGATAAGATGGAAAAATCCTTTTGTTGTAGAAGTGCGATAGCCAGAATTTTCCCGTCTCGTTCAGCGACTAGACAGGTCTCTCCTTTGATGTAGAGTCTGGTCAAAAGGCTATACAGCAATTCTAAGAATGCTGGGTAATATTCTGGTTTCTTTAAATCATCTTTGATAAGAGTCATGAAAGGGTAGTTCATAAAGGATCCAGCCAATACTTTCCCGATTTTTTGGTGTTCATCTAGCCTGGCTTCTCTATATACTATTTCTTTCATATCATACTCCTTCATTAAAATCTCTCTATCTATTATAACTAAATTTCTCTCATTTTTCGATTAAAATGTGAAATATTCACAAAAAAGCTTTAGCTACAATAATTTATTTAAAGAAATAAACAAGAAAAGGGACTAAAAAACCCCGCAGTTTTAACTGTAGGGGAGATTTATTCTATTTTGTAGGGATTGAAATCTCAATCAATTTATCAGAATAGAGGGTTTTAATATTTGCCTTATCAATAGCCTGTTGATTAATTTTACGACTGAGGAAAAATTCTTTGATTATTTCCATTTCTTTTTCCCGGATTGCCCGATGTTTATTGGAAATGAGGATTTCGTAATGAAGTGGAGCCTGAGTAAAAATAACATCTGTATTTCCCGCAGAATAAACCTCTACAAGCGTTGCGTCGGTGCTTTCTAGCTGACTTTTAACAAGTTGCGAGTGTGAATTTGTAGTATTGATAAGCTTCATAGGGTTTCCTCCTGTATTTCTATGTCTATTATAGCACTTTTTGGGAAATTTGGTAAAGATAGTTTAAATTTGATGTTGTTTTTTCCATGCTTCAACTGCCCATTTATGACTACCACGTTTCAAGTTGGCGATAGCTTCATCGATTGGGAACCAAGCTAGGTGATTGAAGTCCTCGAGAGGTTTTTGGATTTCTTGATAAGAAGTAGCTTCATAGAGATAGGCTGGGTTATAGTAGTACGTATCACGATAGCTAGAATAGAAATACTCATCTGCTTGTCCATAATAGGTGCCAATCTCAGCAGTAAAACCCAACTCTTCAATCAGTTCTCGTTTGAGAGCTTCGAGATGGTTTTCGCCTGCTTCAATCTCCCCACCTGGTAAGAACCATGCACCATTTGGAGCTTGGACGAGGATAATCTTTTCATGGTTTGAATCCGGTATGACTGCATAAACACCATATCGAGTTTTATAGGTTACTCCCTCTTTTTTTTCTCCAAATGTTGGATTTGTCATAAATTTCTCCTTCGTGAGTGCGCTTTCTTTCTATAATAGTAAAGAATGCTCTCACTGTCAAGCAAGAACATTCTTTTGTATGTGAGGAACTAGTCGTTTGATTCGACTGTTTCCGTTTTATTTTTTGACTTAATCATGATCTTACCCTTGCTGGTCATGACAGCCTTGAGTTCTTTTTCACTTGGATTTTCAAGGTAGTAGTCTGTGATTGCATCTTCGATATAGTCTTGAATGGTACGACGTAATGGACGAGCTCCCATTTTTGGATCGTAACCAAGGTCTACAAGTTTTTCTTTAACCTTATCTGTTACATCTAAGTGGATGTTATTGCTTGAGAGACGTTTATTCACATCGTCCAACATAAGGTCAACGATTTGAAGGAGATTTTCCTTGCTGAGAGCCTTAAATTCAATAATACCATCAAAACGGTTCATGAATTCTGGGCTAAAGAAGTTGCCTAATTCTCCAAGAACAGAGTTGGTACGCCCTTCTCTAGCAGCACCAAATCCAACGCTTGCTTCAGCCTTGCCTGTACCTGCATTTGAGGTCATGATAATGATGGCATCCTTAAAGCTAACAGTTCGTCCTTGACCATCGGTTAAACGACCATCATCCAATACTTGAAGGAACATATGCATAACATCTGGATGAGCTTTTTCAACCTCGTCCAAGAGGATCAGTGAGTAGGGATTACGACGAACTTTTTCAGTCAATTGACCAGCTTCATCATAGCCAACATAACCTGGAGGAGCACCGACCAGTTTAGCAACACTGTGTTTTTCCATGTATTCACTCATATCAAAGCGAATCATGCTGTCAGCAGAACCAAAGAGTTCGATGGCCAGCTGTTTAGAAAGTTCTGTTTTACCGACACCAGTAGGACCAACAAAGAGGAAGCTACCGATTGGACGGTTTGGAGTGCCTAGACCAACACGATTACGACGAATTGCCTTGGCAATCTTATCAACAGCATCATCTTGACCGATAACATGAGCCTTGAGGTCATCTGCTAGGTTGATCAGTTGAGACTGTTCTTTTTCTTTAAGGTCGCCAACTGGAATGTTGGTCTTTTGTTCGATGATGTGTTCGATTGTTTTTTCACTGATGATTGGGGTATCTTGATCCGTTACCTTAGTCTTTTGCATTTCCTTATATTTAGCAATCTGGTCACGGAAGTAGGCTGCTTTTTCAAAATCTTCATCACGGGTTGCTTGTGCCTTGAGATTTTCTGCTTCGATTAAACGTTGGTCGATGACCTTTGGATCCACAAAATTCAAGGTTAAGTTCATTTTAGAACCAGCTTCATCTAGGAGGTCAATGGCCTTATCCGGCAAGAAACGATCTTGGATGTAGCGGTTAGAGAGAGTAGCAGCTGCTTCGATAGCACCATCGGTATAATGAACATGATGGTAATCTTCGTATTTCTTTTGAATACCTTTCAGGATAATAATGGTTTCTTCAACAGTTGGTTCATCAACCTTGACTGGCTGCATACGACGTTCAAGGGCTGCATCTTTTTCGATGATGCGGTATTCATTGAGGGTAGTAGCACCAACTAGTTGGAGTTCGCCTCGAGCAAGAGCAGGTTTGAGGATATTTCCTGCATCCATATTTCCTTCTCCAGCAGAACCAGCACCGACGATTTCGTGAATTTCGTCGATAAAGAGGATGACGTCTTTGCGCTCACGAATTTCTTCCATGAGCTTTTGCATGCGCTCTTCAAACTGGCCTCGGATACCTGTACCTTGGACAAGGCTAACAACGTCTAAACGAATGACTTCTTTCCCTTGAAGTTTATGAGGGACATCTCCATCAACAATTTTCTGTGCTAAGCCTTCGACAACGGCTGTCTTACCAACACCAGGCTCCCCAATCAGTACTGGGTTGTTTTTAGTTCTACGGTTGAGGATTTCAATGACACGGATGATTTCTTCGTCACGGCCGATAACTGGGTCGACATTTCCACGACGGGCAATCTCAGTTATATTGATACCATACTCATCCAAGAGTCCTTTTTCCTGACTAGGAGGAGGAGTTTGAGCCGGTCCACGATTTTGGGAACCATAGCCACCATTACCGCCGTATCCACCACCTGACTGAGTATGGGGAGTGTTGTTATTATTAGAAGATGGTCTAAAGTTATTCAGATCGTTAAAGAAGTCACCAAATGGATCAAAATCACGATTGTTTAAATCTGTAATGCCTTTAAATAAGCTATTATTAGGATCTGTTTTGATAATTTTGTAGCAATTTTGGCAAAGATCGATTTGCTTTTGTTGTCCATTCAGATTAGTGTAAAGATGGATTGTTGAGTCATTGATTTTACAATTTTGACAGAGCATACCTCTACCTCGTTTCTTTCTTGGCTTTGACTACAACCGAAAGGTCAAAAATAGTCAAAGTTCTTTAGTCTCATTATATCATGATTGAAGGGGAAAGCAAGTAAAAAGATTGGGTCTTAATACTGACGATATGAGACTATGGTAACTAATGTTTTTTAGATAAAAAGAAAAATCCCATTTGTGATACAAAAAGGATTTTCTCGGTCAAAGCAAGAGTATTCTCCAGCCTTTATTTAACGATTAGTATAAGAGTTCGTAGATTTCCATCGCAATGAGGTCGATGCTATCAAATGTATATGTTTCACGAGCTTCAACGTCACGAAGTGTGAAAAGTGGTCCGTTTTCTTCGTCGTGGTTAAAAGCAACCTCTGCGACAACAACTCCTTCGCGCTCAAAGTTACGTTTCAAGTTACCGCCATCTTTTGTCATTGCTTCTAAGCGATTGATGATTCTAACCAAATGTGATTCCATTTTGATTCTCCTCCATTTCTTATCTTTACTATTTTACCATAAACAGACTCTACTTGACTAGAAAAAACTAAGATTTCTCGCTATTTCTATCGTCTTTGAAAATTTTTTGAAAATATCAGGGCAAGTTGTTGCATTTTTATGCAGAATATGTTATCCTTATACAAGTTTTTAAGTTTAAATATTACAAATAGAAAGTAGAGCATCCATGAATTTTTCTTTTTTACCGAAATACTTGCCATATTTTAACTATGGTGCCATTGTTACGATTATCATTTCTATCTTAGTGGTCTTTTTGGGGACTATTTTAGGGGTAGTGTTGGCCTTTGCACAACGTTCGAAGATTAAACCACTTGCTTGGTTTGCTAATCTATATATCTGGGTGTTCCGTGGGACACCGATGATGGTGCAGATTATGATTGCCTATGCATTGATGCATATTAGTGCTCCAACAATTCAAATCGGGATTTTGGATGTTGATCTTACTCGTTTGATCCCAGGGATTATTATTATCTCTATGAATAGTGGTGCCTATGTATCAGAAACTGTTCGTGCTGGGATTAATGCAGTGCCAAAGGGACAGTTAGAAGCAGCGTATTCACTAGGTATTCGTCCTAAAAATGCTATGCGCTATGTCATCCTACCACAGGCTATCAAGAATATTTTACCAGCCTTGGGGAATGAGTTTATTACCATTATCAAAGATAGCTCGCTCTTGTCAGCTATCGGGGTTATGGAGTTGTGGAATGGGGCTACTACGGTGTCAACAACTACTTACCTACCATTGACTCCACTTCTATTTGCAGCCTTTTACTACTTGATTATGACATCTATCTTGACACTAGTCTTGAAAGCTTTTGAAAATCGTATGGGACAAGGAGATAAGAAATAATGACTGAAACGCTAATTAAAATTGAAAACCTTCATAAAAGCTTTGGAAAGAATGAAGTTTTAAAAGGGATTGATCTTGAAATTAAAAAAGGTGAAGTAGTAGTAATTATCGGACCATCTGGTAGCGGTAAGTCAACCCTCCTTCGCTCCATGAATCTTCTCGAAGAGGCTACAAAAGGAAAGGTTGTCTTTGAAGGTGTAGACATTACGGATAAGAAAAACGACCTTTTTACCATGCGTGAAAAGATGGGAATGGTTTTCCAACAATTCAATCTCTTCCCAAATATGACAGTTATGGAAAACATTACACTTTCTCCGATTAAGACTAAGGGTGAAAGGAAGGAAGTGGCTGAAAAGAGAGCGCATGAGCTCTTGGAAAAGGTTGGTTTGCCAGATAAGGCCGATGCCTATCCACAAAGTTTGTCTGGAGGTCAGCAACAACGTATTGCTATCGCGCGTGGTCTTGCCATGGAACCAGATGTCCTACTCTTTGATGAACCGACTTCTGCCCTAGACCCTGAAATGGTAGGGGAAGTACTAGCAGTTATGCAAGAACTTGCTCAGTCAGGAATGACCATGGTTATCGTAACGCATGAAATGGGCTTTGCGCGTGAAGTAGCAGACCGTGTCATCTTTATGGCAGACGGTGTTGTTGTCGAAGATGGAACGCCAGAGCAAGTCTTTGAACAAACACAAGAACAAAGAACCAAGGATTTCTTGAGTAAGGTTTTGTAAGAATATCATGAAAAGCTCCAAGTGGGCTTTTTCTTATAGTTTCAGACTATAGGGTATCTTAGGTAAGAAGTGTTAGAATGCAGAATGAATTTTTGTTATAATAGAGGATATTTGTTAGAAAAGAGAAAATACATGACACAGATTATTGATGGCAAGGCTTTAGCAGCCAAGCTACAAGGACAACTGGCTGAGAAAACAGCCAAACTAAAAGAAGAGACAGGCTTGGTTCCTGGTTTGGTGGTTATTTTGGTTGGGGACAATCCTGCTAGCCAGGTTTATGTTCGTAACAAGGAACGTTCAGCTATCGCAGCGGGCTTCCAAAGTGAAGTTGTACGTGTTCCGGAGACCATTACTCAAGAGGAATTGTTGGAGTTGATTGCCAAATACAACCAAGATCCAGCATGGCATGGAATCTTAGTCCAGTTGCCATTGCCAAAACACATCGATGAAGAAGCTGTTCTATTGGCTATTGACCCTGAAAAGGATGTGGATGGTTTTCATCCGCTCAACATGGGGCGTCTTTGGTCTGGTCACCCAGTGATGATTCCTTCAACTCCAGCAGGGATTATGGAGATGTTTCATGAGTATGGGATTGACTTAGAAGGTAAAAATGCAGTCGTTATTGGTCGTTCAAATATCGTTGGTAAACCAATGGCCCAGTTGCTTTTGGCTAAAAATGCAACTGTAACCTTGACCCACTCTCGCACCCACAATCTAGCCCAAGTAGCTTCTGAAGCCGATATTCTAGTAGTAGCAATTGGTCGTGCTAAGTTTGTGACTGCTGACTTTGTCAAACCTGGAGCTGTTGTCATTGATGTGGGGATGAACAGAGACGAGAATGGCAAACTTTGTGGAGATGTTGACTATGATGCTGTTGCAGCAGTTGCTAGCCATATCACACCTGTACCTGGCGGAGTAGGACCTATGACCATTACCATGCTGATGGAGCAGACTTATCAGGCTGCTTTAAGAACGCTGGATAAAGATTAATCTCGAGTACAATCATTAATAGATATTTAAAGAGCAAGTTCTAAAAAGGGCTTGCTTTTTTTTTTTTTGCTCGATTTCTACTAAAATTCCAGTAAAACTTCTACAAATTATTGAAAAAACTCTACTATTTTGATATATTAAAAGTAACAATATGTATATGTAAATGAAGTAAGCGTCTAGAGGGAGGTTTATTTTTTGAAGCAAAATGTAATCGCTTACTATAACTTAGAAAGGAACCATAATGGATAAGAGATTTTTTGAAAAACGGTGTCATTTTAGTATTCGTAAGTTTGCAATTGGTGTGGCTTCAGTTATGATTGGAGCTAGTATTTTTGGTCTTCAGGTAGCGCAAGCAGCTGAAGCAGAAACAGCTAGTCCTAGCGAAGAAACAATTCATCAAGTTCAACCTTTAGATAAACTTCCAGATGATCTTGCTGCAGCCATTGCAAAAGCTGAACAAAACAGTCCACAAGATTCTTCTACTGATAAAGAAGAAAAGGATAAGGTGGAAACTGAAAAACCAGCAACTGAAGAAAAAGAGCCTGAGGTAACAAGTCCTAAGGAAGAAAAGGAAGCAGAAGTAGTCACCCCTAAGGAAGATAAAGCTGAAAAACCAGCAACTGCAGAGGATGAAAAAGCGCCTACAGTTTCAGAAGCTAGTTCTGAAAAGCCAGCAGTTTTGGAAGAACATACTGCTGAAGCAAATCAGAATAAACCAGTAACTAGTGATAAAGTTAAGGAGGAAAATACTTCTGCAACAGCATTACCTCAAGTCACTAAGGAGAAAGAAAAAGAAGACCAACTTTTACAAGAAAGAAAACAAAATTTCAACAAAGACTGGTACTTTAAATTAAATTCTCAGGGTGATTTTTCTAAGAAAGATGTAGATGTTCATGATTGGTCTAAGTTGAACCTTCCTCATGACTGGAGTATTTATTTTGACTTTGATCATAAGTCTCCTGCTCGAAATGAAGGTGGTCAATTAAACGGGGGTACTGCTTGGTATCGTAAGACTTTCACTGTAGATGAAGCTGCAAAGGACAAAGATGTTCGTATCAATTTTGATGGAGTTTACATGGACTCTAAGGTCTATGTAAATGGTAAATTTGTAGGCCATTATCCTAGTGGTTACAATCATTTTTCATACGACATCACTGAATTTTTAACTAAAGATGGTAGTGAAAATACCATTGCTGTCCAAGTTACCAATAAACAGCCAAGTAGTCGTTGGTATTCAGGAAGTGGTATCTATCGTGATGTGATGCTGAGCTATCGTGACAAGGTGCAAGTAGCTGAAAATGGAAATCATATTACAACTCCAAAGTTGGCTGAACAAAAAGATGGCAATGTTGAAACACAAATCCAAAGCAAGATTAAAAATACTGCCAAGACTCTAGCTAAGGTATTTGTAGAACAACAGATTTTTACCAAGGAAGGTAAGGCTGTTTCAGATTTGGTTCGTTCTGTAACTAAGAGTCTAGCAGGAAATGAGACAGCTGACTTTAAGCAAACGATTTTGGTTAATAAGCCAACCCTCTGGACAACCAAAAGTTACCATCCTCAGCTCTATGTTCTAAAAACAAAGGTTTACAATGAAGGTCAGCTAGTTGATGTAACAGAAGATACTTTTGGTTATCGTTATTTCAACTGGACAGCCAAGGATGGCTTCTCTCTTAACGGTGAGAGAATGAAATTCCATGGGGTTAGTATTCACCATGACAATGGAGCCTTGGGAGCAGAAGAAAACTACAAGGCAACCTATCGTAAATTAAAACTCTTGAAGGATATGGGAGTTAACTCTATCCGTACAACCCATAACCCAGCAAGTCCACAATTGCTCGATGCTGCAGCAAATCTAGGACTTTTGGTGCAAGAAGAAGCCTTTGATACTTGGTATCGTGGTAAGAAAACGTATGACTATGGACGTTTCTTTGACCAAGATGCAACTCACCCAGAAGCTAAGAAGGGTGAAAAGTGGTCTGATTTTGACCTCAGAACCATGGTCGAACGAGATAAAAATAATCCATCCATCGTCATGTGGTCACTCGGTAACGAAGTGGATGAAGCAGATGGTGGTGAGCGCTCTTTAGAAACAGCTAAGCGCTTGAAAGCTGTCATCAAAGCTATCGATACAGAGCGCTATGTAACCATGGGTGAAAATAAATTCAGTAGTAGGTCTACAGGAGAGTTCTTAAAATTGGCAGCAATCATGGATGCTGTCGGTATGAACTATGGTGAACGGAACTATGACGCTGTTCGTAGGGCTCATCCAGATTGGTTAATCTACGGTTCAGAAACTTCTTCAGCGACTCGAACTCGTGATTCCTACTTTGACCCTGCTCATTTACTCAGCCATGACAACCGTCGTAATCGTCATTATGAACAATCCGACTATGGAAATGACCGTGTTGGATGGGGTAGAACAGCTACTGAATCATGGACTTTTGACCGTGACCGTGCGGGTTATGCAGGTCAGTTTATCTGGACTGGTTTTGACTATATCGGTGAACCGACACCTTGGCATAACCAAGATAATACACCAGTGAAAAGCTCATTCTTCGGTATTATCGATACGGCTGGTTTGCCTAAGAATGATTTCTATCTCTACCGTAGTGAATGGTATAGTGCCAAAGAAAAACCAACCGTTCGTATCATGCCTCACTGGAATTGGACAGATGAGACACTTAGAGAACGCAATATGCTGGTCAATGGCAAGGTTCCTGTACGTACCTTCTCAAACGCTGCTAGTGTAGAATTATTGTTGAACAACCAGACTCTCGGCAAGAAAGAATTCACCAAGAAAACCACTGCGGATGGTCGACCTTATCATGAAGGTGCGAACCCTGGTGAATTGTATCTTGAGTGGTTGGTGGAATATAAACCAGGCAGCTTGACTGCTATTGCTCGTGATGAAAATGGTAAAGAGATTGCGCGTGACAGTGTAACAACAGCAGGAGAACCTGCTAGAGTTCGCCTCACTAAGGAAGAACATGTTATTACTGCAGACGGTAAAGATTTGTCTTATATCCATTATGAAATTGTTGATGAAGATGGGAATGTTGTGCCAACTGCTAATAATCTTGTTCATTTCAATCTTCATGGGCAAGGACAAATCGTTGGTGTGGACAATGGAGAACAAGCTAGTCGTGAACGCTACAAAGCTCAGAAAGATGGTACATGGCAAAGAAAAGCCTTCAATGGTAAAGGTGTTGTCATTGTAAAATCTACTGAAAAAGAAGGGAAATTCACCCTATATGCGGATTCTGCAGGTTTAGCTTCTGATCAAACAACAGTCACAACCGTTTCGGGCAAGAAAGAAAATCGCCACTTTGTCGCTTTTGCCCCTGTTAAGGCAACTACTGATGTCAGCGAAAATCCTAAATTGCCAGAAACTGTGACAGCTATTTATAGCGATGGTAGTGTCGAAGAAAAAACAGTGACTTGGGATATTCCAGAAAATCTCCGTGCAAGCGCTGGTGCGAAAAAAGTCCTAGGTAGTGTGGAAGGTATCGAATCCAAGGCTGAGGCCCTTGTCAAGGTCATTGCCCTTGATAAGTGGTTACCTAAAGTTGCAACTGTTCCTGTTGGTACAAGCGTAGAAGATTTGGATAAGACTGTTACAGCTGTTTTATCAGACGGGAACTTAGTTGATGCGGATGTCGTTTCTTGGACCTTGAAAGATCCATCTGCCTTGACCAAAGAAGGTGGACGTACTGAAGCAACTGGTAAATTAGTAGGTAATGACTATGAGGTGACAGCAACCTTTATCGCAAGTGATCAGGAAACAGAAAATACTGTTACAGGTCTCACTGTTGGTGACAAGGCTCTCGCTGACTTTGAGTCTGGAAAAACCTATTACCGAGTAAGCCTTCCTTACAGTGCTGAGATTCCAAATGTCAGCGCACAAACTACTGGCTACCAAGTAACTGTTCAACAAGCTTCAGCTGCCAATGATTATCAGGCTTCTGTATTCTTGAGTAACCAAAAAGGTGATTTGGTTCAAACTTATTTGATTCAGTTTGTGAAGGAAGCTCCTGCTTTGACACGCTTGGAAGTAAGTGTAGAAGGAAAAGAGAATGCAACTGAAGATCAAGTCCTTTCTTATCATGTCATTGGACATTACGAAGACGGTTCACAGAGTGAATTTTCAGCTTCAGATATTCATTTGGATGCTAGCTCTTCTGATGGCGGACATCTTGAAGTAAATGGACAGAACTTGTTACTTTATACGAAAGGTAGTGTGACGCTCACTCCTCGTATTGACAATCAAACAGAGAAAACACAATCTGTAGCAACTGTAGTGGTCATCAAAGAAAATAAAGCAGCCAAAAGAATTGTTAAGCTTCATCCTGTTTCAGTCTCTACAGATATCAATCAGCAACCGAATTTGCCTGATCAAATCGGCGCAGAATTTGACCAAGGTTTGCCTCGTAAGGTAGCTGTAACTTGGGACAAGGTAGATGCAAAAGAACTCGCTAGCTATCATAGCTTTACCCTTAAAGGTCATGTAGAAGGTACAGACATTGAAGCTACTGCGAATGTGACTGTTGAAGGTTTGCAGGTCGCAGAAGAAATCAGTCTCACTCTTCCTAAAGGTGAAACTGTTCAATTGCCAGCAAACGTACGCGCCTACCATTCTAATGGAACAACTGTCTATAAAGATGTCGTTTGGGACAAGGTTCCAGCCAACTTTAGCCAAACTGAAGGTATCTTTGAAATCAAGGGTCAATTGGTTGGAAGTCATTTGACTACCAAGGCTCATGTTCGTGTTTCCAGTCAAGTTGTTGCTGGAAATAATATCTCTAAACAGTGGACTGGTTCTCAATTGCCAGCTGCTATTGTATCCAATACCGGTGGGGATGATTCAGCTAATACTTTGAACGATTTGACGGTTTCAAGAGCCAATACAGATGTCAAGAATCGATGGACTACATGGCAAACAGGTACAGATAATGATTGGGCGTCTATCTTATTTGGTAATTCAGGAGATTTGACCAAACGCTTTGTCGATAATCTCTCAGTTGATTTCTACACAGATGGTGCAATCGGACTTCCAAAAGAATATGTCATCGAATACTATGTTGGTCAAGAAATTCCAGATCTTCCAACTGATGTCAACCATGCTCAAGGAGATGCCAAACATCCATTTAACAATGCTGCCAACTGGAAAGAAGTTGAACATCTCAAAGCTCCAGGGCAATTATCCGCAAGCCAAACTAACCACTTTACCTTTGACAAGGTTGAGACCTATGCAGTTCGTATTCGCATGAAGAAAGCAAATGGAACTGCCGGTGTCGGTTTGACTGAAATTACAATCCTAGGAAATAAGGTTCCAAGTGCTACAAGTTCAGACATTACGATCAAAGTAGATGGTCAAAAGCTTGAGCATTTCAATCCGTCTAAGACAGACTACCATATTGCTCAAACTAGTAAAGAAATCACTGCAACAGCTAGCAACAATGGTGTAGTAACGATTGTCCCTGCCACAAGTTCAACAGGAGCAACTCGTCTCATTTTGAAGGCAGAAGACGGAACCATCTTGAAAGAATACCGTATCTTCCGCGATGGTGAAAAAGAATCTACACAACCAGCAGCTGCAGAAAATGGTGCTGTGACATTAAAAGTTGGTGATAAGCTTCAACTACCTACAGAAGTGACAGTCTATTATCCATCACAAACAGATTGGACGACAGATAAACTAGCCGTAGAATGGGATGGAGTCTCTGAACATGCGACAGACCAAGAAGGCACCTTTGAAGTGCTTGGTCATATTCTAGGAACAGACTTGACAACTAAGATGCAAGTAACAGTTCTTGCAAGAGGAAATCAAGTTATCTCAGAGAATGCAAGCAATAATGCGACTGACTCTAAAGCCTTTGCCTCTACCACAAACGATACCCAGGCCGCTTCTAATGATAGAATCTTCTATATCAACGATGGTCGATTTAATGAAGATGGACGTTGGACCAACTGGTCTCGTACTCCAAAAGACCAAGAGGTATCTGTAGGAGTACTCTTTAAGAAGAATGGTCAGATTACACCTCAATCGGTTGGAAAAGTAGCCATTCAGTTCTTCAAAGACAGTGGTACAGATGCACCAGCGACAATGGTACTCGAAAGATATGTTGGACCAACATATTCTGAACCAAGCACTATTTCACGTTATGAGGAAAATGCGGATCATCCGTTTAACAAGGCAGAAAATTGGCAAGAAATTCCTTATAAGGCATCTAGCGCAATCGAGGCTGGTAAACCAATCGAATTTACCTTTGATCCAATACAGACAACCGCTATTCGCGCACGTATGACTCGCAAATCAACCACTAATGGCCTCGCAATGGTTGAGTTTAGTGCTTATTCTCCAGCTAAAGCAAGTGATTCAGAAACACCTGCAGTGACTATTTCAGTTGCTGGAAAAGCATTGGAAAACTTTGATCCTACTGTTTCAGAATATCGATTGACTTCAAATGGAGCGAAACCAAAAGTGACTGTCCAAACAAGTGGTAATGCTGTAGCGACTGTCGTTGAGTCAAGCCAAGACAATCTTCCAACACTTGTTCGACTTCTTGCTAAAGATGGTAGTCTCGTGAAAGAATATCGTCTATACTTCCAAGCTGGTTCTGAAGCTAGTCATGCAGTAGATGATCAAGCTCTTGTCTTAGATCGTCCAAGTCTGGAAGTTGAGAAATCTGTCATTCCATTTAAGGAAATTATTCGTGAGAATAGTGATTTAGCTAAAGATGAACGTCGTATCGTATCAGAAGGCAAAAATGGAGAAAAAGTAGACTATGTCGAAGTTTTAGGAACAAGTCGTAAAATTGTTCACACTGAAACAAGTGATGCAAAAGATCAAATTGTTGAAGTAGGAGTAAAAGCACTTGTTACAAGTAGCAAGGGTGATGAGCCGGCTCCTGTTCTTGAAATTCCAGAATACACAGCCCCTATTGGAACTGTAGGTGAGGATCCTGCCCCAGTAGTAGAAGTCCCAGAATATAGCGGCTTTATCGGTACTGCAGGTGACCAAGCAGCCCCAATCGTTGAAGTTCCAGAGTTCAAGGGTGGAGTTAATTGGGTCGAAGCCGCTAAAAATGAAGTTCCAGAGTTCAAGGGCGGAGCTAATTGGGTTGAAGCTGCTAAAAATGAAGTGCCTGTATTCAAGGGTGGAGTCAATGCTGTGCAAGCAGATAAGAACGAGCTCCCAGAATACACAGGTCCTTTAGGTACCTCAGGAGATCAAGCAGCTCCAACAATCGACAAGCCTGTTGCCGATATTCGAGGTTTATCTGATAAACCTTCAGAAACTCAGGCTTCTGCTAAGCAGACCCAGGCTTCACAAGTTCTTGAACAAGCTTTAGGGAAAGCAGACTCAGCAAGACTTCCAGAAACTGGTGAAAGTCAATCAGATACAGCAATTTTCCTAGCAGGTCTCAGTCTAGCCTTATCAGCAGCATTCCTAAATGGGAAACGCAAGGAAGAATAATGACTCATAACTCACTATTCTTAAAAGGCTAATCATTATAAAATAAGGAGAAGACTATATAGTCTTCTCCTTTATTAATTGGGGAGTGAGGTGTATAATGAAAGTAGGAACAAGCATGAAGGAGTAGTGTATGAAAGTCATTGATCAAGCTCTACTAAAAAAAGTGATCATCGAGCGTCCTCGTTCTAGTCATAAGGGAGACTACGGTCGTCTTCTCTTGATTGGGGGGACGTATCCTTATGGTGGAGCGATTATTATGGCTGCCTTGGGAGCGGTTAGAAGTGGTGCAGGTTTAGTGACAGTAGCAACGGATAAAGAGAATATTCCAGCTCTTCATAGCCATCTGCCTGAGGCTATGGCCTTTGGCCTTGATGATGAGCGATTACTTGAGCAACAGTTGCAGAAAGCTAGTATTGTATTAGTTGGCCCTGGACTAGTGGATGATGAGCGTGGAGAAGAGCTTCTCCAAACAGTCTTTCATCATTTAACTCAAGACCAGGCACTCATACTGGATGGTGGTGCCCTATCGATTTTTGCTAAGACGGGGATGAAATTTCCTACAGCTCAGCTTGTTTTAACTCCACATCAAAGGGAATGGCAAGTCTTATCAGGCTTAGATTTGACTTCTCAAGGAGCTGAGGAAACAGGAGAGGCTTTGAAGAGTTTTCCTTCAGGGACGATTCTAGTTCAAAAAGGTCCTGCGACTCGAATCTGGCAAGCAGCTCAAGCTGATTTTTATCAGTTAGAGGTTGGAGGTCCCTATCAGGCGACTGGGGGCATGGGGGATACTCTGGCTGGGATGATTGCTGGCTTTGCTGGACAATTCTCACAAGTTAGTCTCTATGAAAGAGTGACGGTAGCGACATATCTGCATTCAGCAATTGCCCAAGAACTAGCTGAGGATAACTTTGTAGTTCTGCCAACCACGATTAGTCAACATATTCCTGAATTCATGAAGAAAATACAAAAAGACACCTGAATTTTTCAGGTGTCTTTTGACTATTAGAAGAGGCCTTTGACCTTATCTACAAGACCGTCAAGCCCTTCTGAGCCTGAAACCAATGCTTGCGCTTGGCTAAGGTAGCCCCCTAGTTGATCCTTGTTTTCTTCAACAAAGGTTTTTGCTGCAGAAAAGTCTTTTTTCTCAACGAGTTCTTTTACTTGATTAAACAAATCCAATGGGTTCATGAATTTCCTCCCTTTCTACCATTCCATTCAATCATTTTTGTTCAAATCTTGCAAGAAACTTGACTCTTCAAATAAAGTTCAGGGGTGTCAAATGATGTAAATTTTGATATAATTTTTAGTGATGAATTTTAGAAATGATCGGTACGTGGTTGTAGATTTAGAAGCTACAAGTACCGGAAGTAAGGCAAAAATCATCCAAGTGGGAATTGTAGTCATTGAAGATGGTGAGATTGTTGAGCAATATGCTACTGATGTCAATCCTCATGAACACTTGGATTCTCATATCAAAGAATTAACGGGTTTGACAGACAAGCGTTTAGCAAAGGCTCCAGAGTTTTCCCAGGTAGCTGGAAAGATTTTTGAACTGGTCAAAGACGGTATTTTTGTTGCGCACAATGTTCAGTTCGATGCCAATTTGTTGGCAGAATTCCTATTTTTTGAAGGGTATGAATTACGCACCCCTCGTATCGATACGGTTGAGTTGGCTCAAGTCTTTTATCCTCAGCTTGAGAAGTATAATCTTGGTATTCTTTGCCAAGAGTTGGGGATTCCACTTGAGCAAGCTCATACAGCCCTTTCTGACGCCCAAGCAACTGCAGAACTCTTTCTTTGTATGAGACAAAAGATGTTTCAACTTCCAAAAGGTTTGTTGGAGCGCTTATTGAGTTTGTCAGATAGCCTGTTGTATGAATCTTACATGGTTATCGAGGAAGTTTATCAAAAACAGTCTCTCTTAGTTGAACATGACTTGGTCGAGGTGCAAGGTCTATTTTTGAGAAAAGAAAAATCAGCCCTTTCTCCACGAAAACTATCTAAAGATTTCCAAACCAATATTGCCTTGCTAGGGTTGGAGGAGAGAAACTTGCAAGAACGCTTCGCACAAAAGGTTCAAGAGTGCTTGCAAGGGGAAGACACTTCTTTTATTCAGGCTCAAACTGGGATTGGAAAAACCTATGGCTATCTCCTGCCAGCCTTGTCTCTTGAGAATGAAGGGGGGATCCTACTTAGTGTTCCAACTAAAATCCTTCAAAATCAGGTAATGCATGAGGAGGCTAAAAAACTCGAAGAGATTTTCCATATCTCTATTCACAGTCTCAAAGGGTCACAGAATTACTTGAAGTTAGATGCCTTTCATGCGTCGCTAGAGGAAGAAGAGTCCAATCGTTTGTATACTCGTTTCAAGATGCAACTCCTAGTTTGGTTGACTGAGACTGATACTGGAGATTTAGACGAAATTGGTCAACTTTATCGCTACCAGCAATTTTTGCCAGACTTGGTTCATGATGGAAATCTTCACAAAGATTCTCTCTTTTGGCTTGAGGATTTTTGGAGACGTGGTCAGGAAAAAGCGCGTTCTTGTAAGTTGCTAGTGACCAATCATGCTTACCTCGTTACTCGACTTGAAGATGATCCAAGTCTTTTAGAGGGACGTTTCTTGATTTTGGATGAAGCCCAGAAAATCTTGTTGACCTTGGAAAATCTTTCTCGAAAAACGTATTTGCTTACAGATTTGCTAGAACAATTAGACCAAGCTCTATCAAGGGAAGAAGGTATGCTTAAAAGACGCTTGCTAGAAAGTATTCGTTTTGAAATTTCTTACCTACTTGATCAGTTTCTATCTGGTAAACGTAAGCTGTGTCCAGCTAGTAGCATTGATAAGCTCCGACAAGATTTTTCTGAGTTGAATTTACCAGAATTTAAAGATTATCAGAAGTTTTTTGCATCTGAGGGAGAATTTTGGTTATCGACTTCAGATGTGTCTAGTAAGAAGGTTGAAATAACTTCTAGTCGCAATCAGCGTTTGCTATTTTCTCAGATATTTCCAGAATCCTGTCAGCTTCTCGGAATCTCTGCAACCCTTGAAATTAGTAGCAGAGTTTCTTTGCCAGAATTGTTAGGATTCCCGCAAGCAAATATTTCTTACCTAGATGAACAGTTTCAGGAAAATCAGGAAATTTTCTTGGTGAATGATTTTCCATTGGTGACTGAAGTTTCGCTTGAGGAATATGCACAAGCAGTTGTGGAAGTTCTAGAAGATTTGTCCTACCTTGAAGAACCGATTTTAGTCTTATTTACTGCAAAAGATTTATTGTTGCAGGTATCTGATGCCTTAAGAATTCCCCATTTAGCCCAATATAAGCATGGGGAACCAGCTCAATTGAAAAAACGCTTTGAAAAAGGAGAGCGTGAACTCTTACTTGGCGCCGGAAGTTTCTGGGAAGGTGTTGATTTTTCAAGACATCCTCAAGTGATAGAAGTGGTGACACGTTTGCCTTTCCAAAATCCAGAGGATCCCTTTACTAAAAAGATGAATCAAGAACTCCGTCTTGAAGGGAAGAATCCTTTTTATGATTACCAACTTCCTATGGCGATTATTCGTCTCAAGCAAGCGATAGGTAGGACCATGCGCCGAGTTGGTCAACGCTCCGCAGTTTTGATTTTAGATAGCCGTATGTCAAGTAAACGATATGGCAAACAAATCAGCAAGGCTCTGTCTCGCACTAGTCGAGTAAGGAACATTAGCCGAGAGCAAGTATTTGTCAACGTTCAAGATTTTTTAAAGAAACAATGAAATGAATACCAGAAAGAATGAAGGAGGCCGTTATGAAACGTTCATTCGACTCTAGGGTCGATTATAGTTTAATATTACCAGTGTTTTGTTTATTGGTGATTGGAGTTGTAGCGATTTATATAGCAGTTAGTCATGACTACCCAAACAATGTTTGGCCTATACTTGGACAGCAACTGGCATGGATAGCCCTAGGGATTATCTTCAGTTTTGTAGTCATGTTTTTTAACACAAAATTTTTATGGCAGTCTACTCCTTATCTCTACGGTCTAGGTCTTGCCCTGATGATTCTGCCCTTGGTCTTCTATAATCCAAGTTTAGTTGCAGCAACAGGTGCTAAAAACTGGGTATCAATCGGTGGTTATACACTTTTTCAACCATCCGAATTCATGAAGATATCTTACATCTTGATGCTGGCTTATGTGATTGTAACCTTCACTAAAAAACACAAGGACAAAACACGGACCATCGGTTTAGATTTCCTTTTGATTCTTTGGATGATCATATTTACGATCCCAGTTTTAGTGTTACTGGCATTACAAAGTGACCTTGGAACGGCAATGGTTTTTGTTGCGATCTTTGCAGGTCTTGTCTTGTTGTCAGGTGTTTCTTGGAAAATTATCATTCCAATTTTTGTAGCAGTTGTGTCGGCGATTACAGGATTTTTAGCCATCTTCATTACAAAAGATGGGCGTGCCTTTCTGCACCAAATTGGCATGCCGACTTATCAGATTAATCGTATCTTGGCTTGGCTCAATCCCTTTGATTATGCTCAAACAACTACCTATCAACAGGCTCAAGGTCAAATTGCCATCGGTAGTGGTGGAGTATTCGGTCAAGGTTTTAACGTGTCCAATCTGCTCATTCCAGTCCGTGAGAGTGACATGATTTTTACAGTTATCGCTGAAGATTTCGGTTTTATTGGTTCAGTTGTAGTGATTGCACTTTATCTGCTCCTCATCTATCGTATGTTAAAGATAACCCTCAAATCTAACAATCAATTTTACACCTATATCTCTACAGGATTTATCATGATGCTCTTGTTCCACATCTTTGAGAACATTGGTGCCGTCACAGGACTCCTTCCTCTTACGGGGATTCCTTTGCCCTTTATTTCCCAAGGGGGATCAGCCATTATCAGTAATCTCATTGGTGTTGGACTGCTTTTGTCTATGAGTTATCAAACACACCTAGCTGATGAAAAGAGTGGTCGAACAAGATTTAAACGTAAAAAGGTTGTCCTGAAGAAAGTGAAATAAGGAGGTTGCTATGCCTAAAGTTGCAGTTATTCTAGCAAACGGCTTTGAAGAAATCGAAGCCCTAACAGTCGTAGATGTCTTGCGTCGTGCAAATATTACCTGTCATATGGTCGGATTTGATGAAAAAGTGACAGGTTCACATGCTATTCAAGTTCAAGCTGATCAGGTGTTTAACGGTGATTTATCTAATTATGACATGATTGTACTTCCAGGAGGTATGCCTGGTTCTGCCCACTTGAGGGACAATGAGTCGCTAATCTCTGAACTCCAAAAATGTAATCAAGGTGGGAAAAAGCTAGCAGCCATTTGTGCAGCACCAATTGCTTTAAATCGGGCAGGTCTACTTGAAGGAAAAAACTTCACTTGCTACGATGGTGTTCAAGAACAAATTGCTAACGGTCACTACCATAAAGAAACAGTCGTTGTAGATGGCAATATCATTACGAGCCGTGGTCCAGCAACAGCTTTGGCTTTTGCCTATCACTTAGTTGATACGCTTGGCGGAGATGCGGAATCTCTGAGAAATGGGATGCTCTATACAGACGTATTTGAAAAATAATAAAGAAACTGAGAAGGATCTTTCTTACTTGAGAAGATTCTTCTCTTTTTTAAGGTCAAAATCAAGCTAAACATCGCTTTTTTCATAAAAAAATGCTATAATGAGGGGTATGAAATATCACGATTACATCTGGGATTTAGGTGGTACTCTGCTTGATAATTATGAGACTTCTACAGCAGCTTTTGTAGAAACCTTAGCAGAGTTTGGAATTGAGCAGGATCACGACAGTGTATACGAAGCCTTGAAGGTTTCGACTGCCTTTGCCATCGAAAAGTATGCTCCAGGTATTGAAAACTTTCTTGAGAAATATAAGGAAAATGAAGCCCGAGAGCTCGAGCATCCTGTTTTGTTTGATGGGATCCCTACTCTTTTAGAAAACATTTGGGACCAAGGTGGTCGTAACTTCTTGGTTTCTCATCGAAATGATCAAGTGTTGGAAATTCTATCGAAAACCAAGATAGCCCCATACTTTACAGAAGTAGTGACGGCTAGTTCAGGGTTTAAACGCAAGCCTGATCCTGAGTCGATGATTTATTTACGTGATAAGTATCATATTACATCAGGTCTAGTCATTGGTGACCGTGCCATTGATGTAGAAGCAGGACATACTGCAGGCTTAGATGCCTATCTCTTTGAGGACGTTGTAGCCTTAAAACAAGCAATAGACATGTAAGAAAAAGGGGAAAAATGACAGAAGATATTAAAAACCAACAGGCACAAGATTATGATGCCAGTCAAATTCAAGTTTTGGAAGGTCTGGAAGCCGTTCGTATGCGTCCAGGGATGTATATTGGATCAACTTCCAAAGAAGGCCTTCACCATCTAGTCTGGGAAATTGTAGATAATTCTATCGATGAGGCTCTAGCAGGATTTGCTAGTCATATCGAGGTCTTTATTGAACCAGATGATTCGATTACAGTTGTCGATGATGGGCGTGGTATTCCGGTTGATATCCAAGAAAAAACAGGACGCCCTGCCGTTGAAACAGTCTTTACTGTTCTTCACGCCGGAGGGAAATTCGGCGGTGGCGGATACAAGGTGTCAGGTGGATTGCACGGTGTAGGTTCATCCGTTGTAAATGCTCTTTCAACACAGTTGGATGTTCGGGTTCATAAAAACGGTAAGATTTATTACCAAGAATACCGTCGCGGTCATGTTGTAGCGGATCTCGAGGTGATTGGAGATACAGATAAAACAGGGACAATCGTTCACTTCACTCCAGACCCAGAAATTTTTACAGAGACAACGACATTTGACTTTGATAAATTAAATAAACGGATTCAAGAGTTAGCCTTTTTGAATCGCGGTCTTCAAATTTCCATCACGGATAAACGTGAAGGATTGGAACAAACTAAGCGTTATCACTACGAAGGTGGGATTGCAAGCTACGTTGAGTACATCAATGAAAACAAGGATGTTATCTTTGAAACTCCAATCTACACAGATGGTGAAATGGATGACATCACAGTAGAAGTTGCGATGCAGTACACAACGGGTTACCACGAGAATGTCATGAGTTTCGCTAACAATATTCATACCCATGAAGGTGGAACACACGAACAAGGTTTCCGTACAGCATTAACTCGTGTTATTAACGACTACGCTCGTAAAAATAAACTTCTCAAAGACAATGAAGACAACCTCACAGGGGAAGATGTCCGTGAAGGTTTAACTGCCGTTATTTCTGTTAAACATCCAAACCCACAATTTGAAGGACAAACCAAGACTAAACTTGGAAATAGTGAAGTTGTGAAGATCACGAATCGCCTCTTTAGCGATGCATTTTCTGACTTCCTTCTGGAAAATCCACAGATTGCTAAACGCATCGTAGAAAAAGGGATTTTGGCTGCGAAAGCGCGTGTTGCTGCCAAACGTGCGCGTGAAGTTACACGTAAGAAATCTGGTTTAGAAATTTCAAATCTTCCAGGAAAATTAGCGGACTGTTCATCAAACAATCCAGCTGAAACTGAACTTTTCATCGTCGAAGGAGACTCTGCAGGAGGTTCTGCAAAATCAGGACGCAATCGTGAGTTCCAAGCCATCTTACCAATTCGTGGTAAAATCCTTAACGTTGAAAAAGCGAGCATGGATAAGATTTTAGCTAATGAGGAGATTCGTAGTCTTTTCACAGCTATGGGAACAGGATTTGGCGCTGAGTTCGATGTTAGCAAAGCTCGCTATCAAAAACTGGTTATCATGACAGATGCCGATGTCGATGGAGCCCATATTCGTACTCTCTTGTTAACTCTGATTTATCGCTATATGAAACCCGTTCTAGAGGCTGGTTATGTTTATATCGCTCAACCACCAATTTACGGTGTCAAAGTTGGTAGTGAGATTAAGGAATATATTCAACCTGGCGCAGACCAAGAAGTCCGCCTACAAGAAGCCTTGGCTCGCTACAGCGAAGGTCGTTCCAAACCAACCATTCAACGTTATAAAGGTCTTGGAGAGATGGATGACCACCAACTTTGGGAAACTACGATGAATCCTGAACATCGTCTCATGGCTCGTGTATCAGTAGATGACGCAGCAGAAGCAGATAAGATTTTTGATATGCTCATGGGTGATCGAGTTGAACCACGTCGAGAATTTATCGAAGAAAACGCTGTTTACAGTACTCTTGACGTATAAAAATATTGGGAAATAGTTCCCAATGTTTGAAAAATATGATATAATCATTACAATTGTGTCATGTATAAAAGGAGTTTGATATGTCAAATAATCAGTTGATTATTACTTTGATTGGAATTGCAGTCCTGCTTCTTATTGCTTTTGCAGTAGCAATTTTGCTACGTAAACGAAATGAGAGTAGACTTGCAGCTTTAGAAGAAAGAAAAGAAGAACTATATAACCTTCCTGTTAATGATGAGGTAGAGGTTGTAAAAAACATGCATCTGATCGGTCAAAGTCAGATTGCTTTTAGAGAATGGAACCAAAAATGGGTAGATTTGTCTCTTAACTCTTTTGCAGATATCGAGAATAACCTCTTTGAAGCTGAAGGATACAATAACTCATTCCGTTTCTTGAAAGCTAAGCACCAGATTGATCAAATCGAAAGCCAGATTGAACTTGTTGAAGAGGATATTACAGCGATTCGTAATGCCTTGTCTGATTTAGAAAAACAAGAATCAAAAAATAGCGGACGTGTTCTGCATGCCCTAGATTTATTCGAAAAACTACAAAATACGGTAGCTGAAGATTCTGAAAAATATGGTCAAGCTCTTCCGGAAATTGAAAAACAATTGGAGAACATCCAATCTGAGTTTTCTCAATTTGTAACCTTGAATTCTTCAGGGGATCCGGTTGAAGCAGCAGGCATTTTAGATAACGCTGAAAATCATATTTTGGCCTTGACACATATCGTTGAAAGAATTCCAGCGATTGTAACCAAGCTTACGACTGAATTGCCAGAACAACTTGAAGATTTAGAAGCAGGTTACCGTAAGCTACTCGATGAGAACTATCATTTTGTAGAAACAGATATCGAATCTCGTCTTCAACTTCTCTATGAAGCCTTGAAAAATAATCACGAAAATATCCGTACATTGGAGTTGGATAATGCAGAGTATGAAAATACTCAAATCCAAGAAGAAATCAATGCACTTTATGATATTTTCACACGTGAAATTGCAGCACATAAAGCTTTTGAGAAATTGGTAGCTACCCTTCCTACTTACCTTAACCACTTGAAAGAAAATAACCAGGTCTTGGTTAAAGATATTGAACGTCTTGGGAAAAACTACCTGATTTCTGAAAGTGATGTCAATCGAGTTCGTCGTCTTCAAGCTGATATTTCAGCTTTGAATGCTACAATCGAAGAGTTGACAAACGACCAAACAGAGGTTTCAGAAGCATATTCTGTATTACAAGAACATTTGGAAAATGTCCAATCTACATTAAAAGATATTGAAGATGACCAAATCGGTGTCAGTGAGCGTCTAGTTCAGATTGAAAAAGATGACATCAATGCTCGTCAAAAAGCAAATGTCTATGTCAACCGTCTGCATACGATTAAACGCTACATGGAGAAGAGAAATCTTCCAGGAATTCCACAAAAATTCTTGAAGCTCTTCTTTGATGCAAGTCACAGTACAGAAGACTTGATGGCTGAGTTGGAACAAGCGCAAGTAAATATCGAATCTGTAAATCGTATCCTTGAGATTGCGACAAATGATATGAATATGTTGGAAGAAGAAACATACAGTATTGTTCAATATGCAACACTTACGGAACAATTGCTTCAGTATTCGAACCGTTACAGATCATTTGATGATCGTATTCAACAAGCCTTTCAAGAAGCTTTGAATATCTTTGAAACAGCCTTTGATTATAAAGCATCTTTCGAAAAAATTTCTCAAGCATTAGAAGTAGCCGAACCAGGCGTGACAGATCGCTTTGTTACTTCTTATGAGAAAACAAGAGAAAGTATCCGTTTCTAATTTATAAAAGAATCCTAGATTTTTCTAGGATTCTTTTACTTTTCTTTACCTTTTTCAAATATTTTTATGCCATGTTTTCATTGAAATTATAGCTCGTATTTGATATGATAAGACTATGACAAAAAAGAGATTACCCCAGAATAATGTAAAGAAGAAAAATAATAAAAAGCTTGGCACTCTTGTCTTACTTTTATTTCTAACAGTGTTAGCACTCGGTAGTGTGATTACCTATAAAGTGATGAACAAACAAGCCTTTGAACAGAAAATTGAGAGCCTCAAGAAGGAAAAAGATGGTGCCTACTCCCAAGGAAGTCAAAAAGAGCATTTCCGCAAAGAGAAAACAGAAATTATCACCTATTATCCACTAGTTGGAGACAACGTTATCACCTCTGTCAAGGATGTCATCGTAAAAGACATCACTGACAAAGTAGAAGGTAAAGAACAGTTGATCTTTTATTACTCAGAAAAAGGGGATTCCTCTTTGACTGGGGTTGAAAATCGTTTGATCAAAAAGCAAGCCTATGACTTGGCCAATTCTAATGTTGTTGAATTAGAAAATACTACTTTAGATCAGCTGTATCTTAAAGAAGATGGTTCTGTCTTTACCCTGGATCAACTTTTTACAGACTCATCCACGGCAAAAGAAAAATTGCTTGAGGGAGTTAAGTCAACTCTTCAAGCTAAAAAAGTAGAGCAATCTGTTGTTGATCAAGTTTCAGCTGATTTCTCTGCTGCAGAATTGTCAAGCTGGAAGTTTGCCTATAAAGATAGTCAATTAGTTCTTTATCCATTCAAAGCAACGACTAATGTTGAAGAAATAGCGATGCCTATTTCAGATTTCTTTGATTTTATTCAGACATCCTATCTAACAGAAAAAGATGCTGAACTTTATAAAAAAGTTCAAGCAGAGAAACATAAAAAAGTTGTAGCCTTAACCTTTGATGACGGTCCCGATGGCAATACAACACCACAGGCCTTGGATATTTTAGCTAAGTACAAAATCAAAGCGACTTTCTTTGTACAAGGAAAAAACATTGCAGGTAATGAAGCTATCCTCAAACGTATGCAGGCTGAGGGGCATGAAGTTGGAAACCATAGTTGGAACCATCCCGTTTTAACACAACTTTCATTAGAAGATGCTAAAAAACAAATTACGGATACAGAATCAGCAATCACGAGTGTTCTAGGAAAGAGTTCAAAATTGATGCGTCCACCATATGGTGCGATCTCAGATGATATCCGTAATAGTCTCGATTTGAGCTTTATTATGTGGGATGTAGATAGTTTAGACTGGAAGAGTAAAAATGAAGCAGCGATTTTGACAGAAATTCAACGTCAAACAACTGATGGTTCTATCATCCTCATGCATGATATTCATCAGACGTCAGTAAATTCACTACCAAGGGTTATCGAGTATTTGCAGGGACAAGGCTATAGCTTTGTGACCGTATCAGAACTACTCAATACAGGTTTAAAACCACATGGTATTTACTATTCTCGTAACCAATAGTTGGGATTAAAATCAAATATTAGAAAAAAACAAAAAAAGATTATTTTTATCTTGACAAGTAGGGAAAAACTTGATATCATATACAAGATGAGAAAAGCAGAAGTGAGAACTTCTCGCCTTGCGACTAACGTTGTCTGGCCCCTACAGATCAAGTTTCAGAAATGAAATATAATCATGTAGTGCGGATTTGCGTTAGCAAGTCCGCTCTTGTTTTTCTCTAAACTAAAAAAAGAGGTGAAAACCATAGCAAAGCAAGACTTATTCATCAATGATGAAATTCGTGTACGCGAAGTTCGCTTAATCGGTCTTGAAGGTGAGCAATTGGGTATCAAACCACTAAGCGAAGCGCAAGCACTTGCGGATGAAGCTAATGTGGACTTGGTTCTCATTCAACCTCAAGCTAAGCCTCCTGTTGCGAAAATTATGGACTACGGTAAGTTCAAGTTTGAGTATCAGAAGAAGCAAAAAGAACAACGCAAAAAACAAAGTGTTGTAACCGTGAAAGAAGTTCGTTTGAGCCCAGTTATCGACAAGGGTGACTTCGAAACGAAACTTCGCAATGCTCGCAAGTTCCTTGAAAAAGGAAACAAAGTAAAAGTATCTATTCGCTTTAAGGGTCGTATGATTACCCATAAAGAGATTGGTGCAAAAGTTTTAGCCGATTTCGCTGAAGCAACTCAAGATATTGCTATCATCGAACAACGTGCTAAAATGGATGGACGTCAAATGTTTATGCAATTGGCCCCAGCAACTGACAAGAAATAATCTGTCAGAAAGTTAAAAAAAGGAGAAAATATCATGCCAAAACAAAAAACACACCGCGCATCAGCTAAACGTTTCAAACGTACAGGTTCTGGTGGACTTAAACGTTTCCGTGCTTACACTTCTCACCGTTTCCACGGAAAAACTAAGAAACAACGTCGTCATCTTCGTAAAGCATCTATGGTGCATGCAGGAGATTTCAAACGTATCAAAGCAATGCTTACTCGCTTGAAATAATCGCGTATTTGTAAGTTAAGAATTCTAGGAAATATTGGAGGAAATATAAATGGCACGTGTTAAAGGTGGCGTTGTATCACGCAAACGTCGTAAACGTATTTTAAAATTAGCAAAAGGTTACTATGGAGCTAAACACATCTTGTTCCGTACTGCAAAAGAACAAGTAATGAACTCTTACTACTATGCATACCGTGACCGTCGTCAAAAGAAACGTGACTTCCGCAAATTGTGGATTACACGTATCAATGCGGCAGCTCGTTTGAACGGACTTTCATACTCACAATTGATGCATGGTTTGAAATTGGCTGAGATCGAAGTAAACCGTAAAATGCTTGCTGACTTAGCTGTTAACGATGCAGCAGCTTTCACAGCTCTTGCAGATGCAGCCAAAGCAAAACTTGGTAAATAATTATTCATAAGACTGGTGCAAGTTTGTTCCAGTCTTTTTTAAACAAAGGAGAAAAAATGGCTTCAAAAATGTTACACACTTGCTTGCGAGTAGAAAATCTTGAAAAATCAATTGCTTTTTATCAAGATGCTTTTGGATTTAAGGAATTGCGTCGTCTGGACTTCCCAGAACACGCTTTTACCATTGTTTATCTAGGTCTTGATGGCGATGATTATGAATTGGAGTTGACCTACAACTACGATCACGGACCTTATGTTGTGGGGGACGGTTTTGCTCACATCGCTCTAAGCACACCTGACCTTGAGGCTCTTCATAAAGAACACAGTGATAAAGGCTATGAAGTGACGAATCCAAATGGACTTCCAGGAACTCAACCTAACTATTACTTTGTTAAAGATCCAGATGGATACAAGGTAGAAGTGATTCGTGAAAAATAAGAAAAATTCCTCATTTGTCAAATTGAGCTAGGCAATCTCACCTGACTCAAAAAAACTTGATAGGGAGTAGTGTAGGTCATTTATGTTAGTTTCTTTCAGATAAATGTTGTAGTTTATCTGAGGCTAACATAAGTGGCTTTTTCTGTCTAGCTTAATGTGACAAATTGAGATATAATAAAAATAATTAAACAAATTAGTGGGAGAAACAAATGTCAGACCAAAATTCAAATGTAGAGCTAAACAAAGAAGAAGATAAACTAATTGTAGAAAATAATTTGGTGAAAGATATGAAGAATGGTCCAAAAGCAGTTAAGAAAGCGTCGACTCTTCTTTCTTTCTCATTTTATTTGGCACTTACCTATATTCTTCTATTTATATCTCTTGCTTTATTTACTGCTCCATGGGGATTTGTATTCTTGATTTTTCTAGGTCCTAATTTAATTGCTTACGCTATAGCAACTGTCTTAACTGGGGTAGGAATCAAGAAAGTAAATAAAACCGTCTTGTATACGAGTGCAGGATTTTATTTGCTTTCAGGACTCTTAGCATTCGATCCGGATTGGCAGATGTTTAGGGTTTTCCCTTATCTCTCACTAGTCCTAGTTCTAATCGGGATATTTTTAACGAAAGATACAAGTAACTAAGTTAAAAAAGCTAGGCGCAACTCTTCTTCGAACTTATTTCATATCATAAAACCATAGCCTTTAAGGCTGTGGTTTTTTAGTTTAATGATTAGAAAGAAATTGTGTTTCTATTTTTTAAAATGGTATAATAGAAAAAGAAAAAGGGAGGTGAGAAAGAATGATTGCCCAACTGGATACGAAAACTGTCTATAGTTTCATGGAGAGTATGGTTTCAATCAAGAGATATGTCAGCCTTGGGAAGGAATATGGCTATTCATCGCTTGGAATCATGGATGAAGACAATCTCTATGGAGCCTATTATTTCATCAAAGAGTGCCAAAAACAGGGGATCCAGCCTTTACTGGGTCTTGAGATGACAGTTTATCATAAAGAAGAAGTGCTCAATCTACGTTTTCTAGCCCTCTCAAACCATGGTTATCGAAACCTGATGAAGCTGTCGTCTTTAAAGATGACAGGTAAAAAAGAATGGGCTGATTTCTCTTCCTATCTTGAAGATATTTGTGTCATTGTTCCTTACTATCCTGAAGTTGATTCCTTGGACTTAGGGCATGACTACTATATCGGAGTGTATCCAGATACACCTCAATTGAATGTTTCTCACCCCATTCTCCCTCTTTATCGTGTTAACTCTTTCGAATCTGAGGATTTAGAAGCTCTCCAGATGCTTAAAGCGATTAAAGAGAACGTGACCTTGAGAGAGGTTGATGTTCAATCTCAACAGGGCTTGTTTTTGCCTGCAGAACGTCTTGAACAGGTTTTTCTAGAGAAGTTCCCAATCGCACTGGATAATCTTGAAAGATTGGTCAAGGATACTTCCTACGAGATTGATAGTAGTCTCAAGCTTCCACGTTTCAATCCAGAGAGACCTGCTGTTGAAGAACTTCGGGAAAGAGCTATCAAGGGCTTGGAACAGAAAGGATTATGGAATCAGGTTTATCAGGTTCGTTTAGAAGAAGAACTGTCTGTGATTCATGATATGGGATTCGATGACTATTTCTTGGTTGTTTGGGATCTCTTACGTTTTGGCCGTTCTCAAGGTTATTATATGGGGATGGGACGCGGATCCGCAGTTGGAAGTTTAGTAGCCTACGCCCTAGATATCACTGGAATTGATCCTGTAGCTAAGAATCTTATCTTTGAACGCTTCTTGAATCGTGAACGCTACACCATGCCAGATATCGATATTGATATTCCAGATATCTATCGTCCAGAGTTTATTCGCTATGTTCGTGATCGTTATGGTAGTATCCATGCTGCGCAGATTGTCACTTACTCGACCTTTGGAGCCAAGCAAGCCATCCGAGATGTCTTCAAACGTTATGGCGTGCCTGAGTATGAGTTGACAGCTATTACAAAAAAAATAGGTTCTAAAGATACTCTAACGACAGCCTATGAAGGGAATCTAGGTTTTAGACAACTCATTCAAAGTAAGATTGAGTACCAAAAGGCCTTCTCTATTGCTAAAAAGATAGAAGGCTATCCACGACAAACTTCTATCCATGCTGCTGGAGTCGTTATTAGTGACAAAAATCTAACAGATTACATTCCTCTCAAGTATGGGGAAGATATGCTCATTACCCAGTATGATGCTCATGGCGTTGAAGGAAATGGCCTGCTCAAGATGGATTTCTTGGGTCTACGCAACTTAACCTTTGCTCAAAAAATGCAAGAGCTCTTATTTGAAACTCAAGGGATTTCACTAAAAATTGAGGATATTGATCTTGAGGATAAGGCAACCTTAGCCCTCTTCGCAGCTGGTAAGACCAAGGGGATCTTTCAGTTTGAGCAGCCTGGAGCTATACGCTTATTGAAACGAGTGAAGCCACAAAATTTTGAAGAAGTAGTGGCGACGACCTCCTTGAACCGACCAGGTGCGAGCGATTATATCGATAACTTTGTAGCCAGAAAACACGGCAAAGAAAAAGTGACAGTTCTTGACCCAGTCTTAGAAGATATCTTAGCCCCAACTTATGGTATCATGCTTTATCAAGAACAGGTGATGCAGGTAGCTCAGCGTTATGCTGGCTTTAGCCTTGGGAAAGCCGATATTTTGCGTCGTGCCATGGGGAAAAAGAATGCTGCAGAGATGCATCGGATGGAGGAGAGTTTTATCCAAGGTGCACTCGAAAAAGGGTATGGAAAAGAACAGGCTCAAGAAGTCTTTGCTGTCATGGAGAAATTTGCTGGTTATGGTTTTAACCGTTCGCATGCTTATGCTTATGCAGCTTTAGCTTTTCAGCTTGCTTATTTCAAAACACATTACCCATCAATTTTCTACCAAGTGATGTTGAACTATGCGAGTGGAGATTATATTTTCGATGCGCTTGAAATGGGCTTTGAATTAGCCCCGCTTTCTATCAATACGATTCCATTTCAAGATAAGTTAGCAGATAAGACAATTCATTTAGGTCTTAAGAGCATTAAGGGAATGCCTCGTGATTTTGCCTATTGGATTATAGAGAATCGTCCATTTTCTAGTGTTGAAGATTTTATCACCCGATTGCCCAAAAATTATCAAAAGGAGAGTTTATTAAATCCTCTGGTAGAAGTTGGTTTGTTTGATAACTTTGAGAAAAATCGTCAAAAAATCTTAACCAACCTACTAACTCTATTTATCTTTGTAGAAGAGTTAGGTAGCCTCTTTGCAGATTCTAGCTATAGTTGGACAGATACAGAGGATTTTTCAAATATTGAGAAATTTCAAAAAGAGCAGGAATGGTTAGGAGTTGGAATCAGCCAACACCCATTGATATCCCTAGCAAAGAATCCTTTGTATCCAATTGTGAGTCTATCTGAACTTTCCGAAGGTCAGACAGCTACAGTGCTCGTTGAGATACAATCCATTCGTGTGATCCGAACTAAAAAAGGTGAAAACATGGCCTTTTTGAAAGTCAGTGATAGTAAAACAAATCTGGAGGTTACTGTTTTTTCGAATCAGTATCGCCAATTTAAAAATCTCTTACACGAAGGTAGTTTCTATTATCTAAACGGAAAAGTTCAGGCTAGGGACGGACGTCTTCAATTAGTTTTGAATAATCTAAAAGAGGCAGTGAGTGAACGTTTTTGGATTCAAGTTGCCAATCATGATCACGACTCTGAAATTTATCATATTTTAGAACAATATAAGGGACAAATCCCTGTTGTCATTCGATATGAAAATGAACAAAAAAATGTTCTTTTGCCTGGTTATATGGTTACAAAAGATACGAGCTTACAAGAATCTTTAAAACAAATTGTCATGAAAACGATTTATCGTTAAAAATCAATGAAAATAAAAGAATTTTAACTTTAAATATGGTATAATCAGTTAGAATGTTAAAAGAAAAAGGAGCAAAACCAAATGAAACGTATTGCTGTTTTGACTAGTGGTGGGGACGCCCCCGGTATGAATGCTGCCATTCGTGCAGTTGTTCGTCAAGCAATCTCAGAAGGAATGGAAGTTTTTGGTATCTATGATGGATATGCTGGTATGGTTGCTGGTGAAATTTATCCACTTGATGCTGCTTCAGTAGGAGACATCATTTCACGTGGTGGTACTTTCCTTCACTCTGCTCGTTACCCTGAGTTTGCGAAACTCGAAGGTCAACTTAAAGGGATTGAGCAATTGAAAAAACACGGTATCGAAGGTGTCGTAGTTATTGGTGGTGATGGTTCTTATCATGGAGCTATGCGCTTGACTGAGCATGGATTCCCTGCTATTGGACTTCCTGGAACAATCGATAACGATATCGTAGGTACTGACTTTACAATCGGATTTGATACTGCAGTAACAACTGCTATGGATGCAATCGATAAGATTCGTGATACATCATCAAGTCACCGTCGTACTTTTGTTGTTGAAGTAATGGGACGTAACGCTGGTGATATTGCTCTTTGGGCAGGTATCGCAACAGGTGCTGACGAAATCATCATTCCTGAAGAAGGCTTCAAGATGGAAGACATCGTAGCAAGTATCAAAGCTGGATATGAACACGGTAAAAAACACAACATTATCGTTTTAGCAGAAGGTGTTATGTCAGCGGCTGAATTTGGTCAAAAACTAAAAGAAGCTGGAGATACAAGCGACCTTCGTGTAACCGAACTTGGTCATATCCAACGTGGTGGCTCACCAACTGCTCGTGACCGTGTATTGGCTTCACGCATGGGTGCACACGCTGTTAAACTCCTTAAGCAAGGAATCGGTGGTGTCGCTGTGGGTATCCGAAACGAAAAAATGGTTGAAAATCCAATTCTTGGTACAGCAGAAGAGGGAGCTTTGTTTAGCCTAACAGCTGACGGTAAGATTGTTGTCAACAATCCTCACAAGGCTGACTTAGAACTAGCCAAATTGAATAAGAGCTTGTCCTAATTTACTTTCATTAACTTAGTTAATCAGACCTAAAAGGTCTAAAAAATAAAGGAGTTTCATAATCATGAACAAACGTGTAAAAATCGTTGCAACTTTAGGTCCTGCGGTTGAAATCCGCGGTGGTAAAAAATTCGGTGAAGACGGATATTGGGGTGAAAAGCTTGATGTTGAAGCATCAGCAAAAAACATTGCTCAATTGATTGAAGCAGGAGCTAACACTTTCCGTTTCAACTTCTCACACGGTGACCACCAAGAACAAGGTGAACGTATGGCAACTGTAAAACTTGCTGAAAAACTTGCAGGTAAAAAAGTTGGTTTCCTTCTTGATACAAAGGGACCAGAAATTCGTACTGAATTGTTTGAAGGTGAAGCTAAAGAATATTCATACAAAACTGGTGAAACAATCCGTGTTGCAACTAAACAAGGTATCAAATCAACTCGTGATGTCATTGCATTGAACGTAGCTGGTGCACTTGATATTTTTGATGATGTTGAAGTTGGTCATCAAGTATTGGTTGATGATGGTAAGCTTGGTCTTCGCGTTGTTGAAAAAGATGCTGCTAACCGTGAATTTGTTGTTAAAGTTGAAAACGATGGTATCATTGCTAAACAAAAAGGTGTTAACATCCCTAACACTAAAATTCCTTTCCCAGCCCTTGCTGAACGCGATAACGATGATATTCGTTTTGGTCTTGAACAAGGTATCAACTTCATCGCGATCTCATTCGTACGTACTGCTAAAGACGTGAACGAAGTTCGTGCAATCTGTGAAGAAACTGGTAACGGTCACGTTCAATTGTTCGCTAAAATCGAAAACCAACAAGGTATCGATAACTTGGATGAAATCATTGAAGCTGCTGACGGTATCATGATCGCTCGTGGTGACATGGGTATCGAAGTACCATTCGAAATGGTTCCAGTTTACCAAAAAATGATCATCACAAAAGTGAATGCTGCTGGTAAAGTTGTTATCACTGCAACAAACATGCTTGAAACAATGACTGAAAAACCACGTGCAACTCGTTCAGAAGTATCAGACGTATTTAACGCTGTTATCGACGGAACTGACGCGACTATGCTTTCAGGTGAGTCAGCAAACGGTAAATACCCACTTGAGTCTGTCCGTACAATGGCAACAATCGACAAGAACGCTCAAACTCTTCTTAATGAATACGGACGTTTGAACTCAGATTCATTTGAACGTAACTCTAAAACAGAAGTTATGGCTTCAGCAGTTAAAGACGCTACAAACTCAATGGATATTAAATTGGTTGTAACGTTGACTAAGACTGGTCATACAGCACGTTTGATCTCTAAATACCGTCCAAATGCTGACATCTTGGCATTGACATTTGACGAATTGACAGAACGTGGTTTGATGTTGAACTGGGGTGTTATCCCAATGTTGACAGAAGCTCCATCATCAACTGATGACATGTTTGAAATTGCTGAACGTAAAGCAGTTGAAGCAGGCCTTGTACAATCTGGTGACGACATCGTTATCGTTGCAGGTGTGCCACTTGGAGAAGCAGTTCGTACTAACACAATGCGTATCCGCACAGTACGTTAATCTGACATTAAAAACCTATCATATCAAGCTTTCCAGCTTGTGTGATAGGTCTTTTTTTGTTTCATAAGGTCCAGAACCCCATTCGTTTAGGACAAGAAAAAACTCTCTGGAAAACCAGAGAGTGTGAGAGGCATCTCCATGAGAGAAACTGGTTCACACAATTTCTCAAGGTCCGCTCCTGCGTTATGACCTCCTTTGCGCAATTGTAGCTTTCGCTACATATCGACTCATCGCAGCCTTTATTTTACTATAGAGACCAATACTTTGTCAAGAAAAAAACAGCTCCTTAAATAGGAACTGATGAATGATGCTAATTGCCGGGATCGAACCGGCGACCTCATCCTTACCATGGATGCGCTCTGCCTACTGAGCTAAATCAGCTTACTTTGAAAGTATACTATAGATTGAAGCTTTTGTCAATATGCTAATTAGTAGCTTAACTCATTGGAAAAGCCCAAGTAAGAAACTTGAGCTTGTGGAGATTCGATTATTGTAATTGCTCTCTCTTTTTATCTGGATTCCAAACAAAACTTGCAACAAAGGTAAAGAGGATTGTCAGAATTCCGATTACAATTGCGAGGATCAAGGCCGGGATACGGATGAGCCACCACAGTGGGTTTGGTTTTTTATTGTTGTGCCACTCTTTTGTTTCCTCATCCAGGCGTTGAAACTCAGATTGGATGCGATCTGCAACCATCTCAATTCCCTCATCATTCATCTTTTTAATGTCTGAGATATCAATAGGATTTCCAAAATTCATATCAATTCGCTCGCGGCTGATGAGTCCTTTTAGAGTCATAGGTCCAGTATAAGTAACTGGCACAATACGAACCTTAGCCATTTTCGCAATCAGAGCAACACCACCCTTAACATCGTTGGAATGGCGACTACCACTTGGGAACATAATCAGTGAGCGATTGCTCTTTTTAAGGACATTGATTGGATATTTGATGGCAGAAGAACTTGGATTTTCACGATCGATAGGGAAGGCACCGCACATACGAATCCACCACCCAAAGATACGATTTGCAAAGAGTTCTTTTTTTGCCATAAAAACAAATTGTTTTGGTTTGGTTGCAAAAGCCATGTAGACGGGGTCCCACCAAGTACGATGAGGGGCAACAAGGATATAATTCTCATCCATACTTGGAATTTTATCAGTATTGTGAAAGTGAGCATTTCCATTGATTGACCATAGAATCAACATAACCAACCCACGTAGATAAGTATAAAACATGGTGTCTCCTTCAGTTTTCTTTCTTTTATTATACCTTATCATAGTAGGACAGGCAAATGTTTTTTGTAAAGGCTGAAAAGCTCTTTATTTGAAATTAGAATTATTCACAAAAAAATGATATGATAGAATTTATGGATAAAAATAAAATTATGGGCTTAAGCCAATCAGAAGTTAAAGATCGTCAGAAACAGGGACAGGTCAATGATTTCAAAGCTTCAGCTAGTACCAGTACCTGGCAGATAGTGAAGAGAAATGTCTTTACTTTATTTAATGCTTTAAATTTTGCCATTGCCCTAGCTCTCGCCTTTGTTCAAGCTTGGAGCAACCTAGTTTTCTTTGCAGTTATCTGTTTTAATGCTTTTTCAGGAATTGTGACTGAGCTACGTGCGAAACATATGGTTGACAAACTCAACCTCTTGAATATAGAAAAGATTACGACAATTCGTGATGGACAAGAGATAGCTTTGGATCCCGAAGAACTTGTTTTAGACGATGTGATTCGTTTATCAGCAGGAGATCAGATCCCAAGTGATGCCATTGTCTTAGAAGGTTTTGCCGAAGTCAACGAAGCCATGCTAACGGGTGAAAGTGACTTGGTTCAAAAGGAAGTTGAAGACTTAATGATGTCAGGTAGCTTTCTTGTCAGTGGTTCCGTCTTTGCCAAGGTCAAACATGTGGGGGCGGACAACTACGCAGCTAAGCTCATGCTTGAAGCCAAAACGGTGAAGCCAATCAACTCACGTATCATGAAATCGCTAGACCAACTAGCTGGCTTTACTGGGAAAATCATTATTCCTTTTGGAATTGCTCTCTTGCTTGAAGCCTTGGTCTTAAAAGGTTTGCCACTGAAATCTTCTGTAGTCAATTCATCTACAGCTCTTTTGGGGATGTTGCCTAAAGGAATTGCGCTCTTGACTATCACCTCTCTCTTAACCGCTGTTATCAAGCTTGGTTTGAAGAAGGTTTTAGTACAAGAAATGTATTCTGTTGAAACCTTGGCGCGCGTGGATATGCTCTGTCTGGATAAGACAGGGACCATCACTCAAGGGAAGATGCAGCTTGAGACTGTCCTTCCTCTTACTCAAACTTACGATAAGGATGCCATTGCCAAAATACTAACTAGTTATATGGCACACAGTGGGGATAAAAATCCAACAGCTCAAGCTATCCGAACGCGTTTTGTGGGAGAGGTAGCTTATCCGATGATTTCAAGTCTTCCATTTTCTAGTGATCGAAAATGGGGAGCAATGGAATTGGAAGGTCTTGGAACTGTTTTCCTAGGAGCACCTGAAATGTTGTTAGAGGTTGAAGTTCCTGAAGCTAGAGAAGCTCTTGAACGAGGATCTCGTGTTCTGGTTCTGGCCCTCAGTCAAGAAAAACTTGACCATCAAAAACCGCATAAGCCATCTGATATTCAAGCCTTGGCTCTACTTGAGATTCTAGATCCAATCCGAGAAGGGGCTGCTGAAACTTTAGACTATCTTCGTTCTCAAGAAGTGGGATTGAAAATTATCTCTGGTGATAATCCAGTCACTGTTTCAAGTATCGCTCAAAAAGCAGGTTTTGCAGACTATCACAGCTATGTAGATTGCTCGAAGATTACCGATGAAGAATTGATAGCCATGACTGAGGAAACAGCTATTTTCGGACGTGTTTCCCCTCATCAAAAGAAACTGATTATCCAAACTCTGAAAAAAGCAGGTCATACCACTGCAATGACAGGGGATGGTGTCAATGATATTCTAGCTCTCCGTGAGGCAGATTGTTCCATTGTGATGGCTGAAGGAGACCCAGCGACTCGTCAGATTGCAAATCTGGTCCTCTTGAATTCAGATTTCAATGATGTTCCTGAGATTCTCTTTGAAGGTCGTCGTGTGGTCAATAACATTGCCCACATTGCTCCGATTTTCTTGATCAAGACCATCTATTCCTTCTTGCTAGCAGTCATCTGTATTGCCAGTGCTTTGTTGGGTCGTACTGAATGGATTTTGATTTTCCCATTCATTCCTATTCAGATTACCATGATTGACCAGTTTGTGGAAGGATTCCCACCGTTTGTATTGACTTTTGAGAGAAATATCAAACCTGTAGAACATAACTTCCTCAGAAAATCCATGCTTCGTGCTTTACCAAGCGCCTTGATGGTAGTCTTTAGCGTTTTGTTTATTAAAATTTTTGGAACCATTCAAGGCTGGACAGCCATTGAAATTTCGACACTTTTGTATTATCTATTGGCATCAATTGGTTTCATGTCTGTAGTGAGAGCTTGCTTGCCATTTACCCTTTGGCGGGTTCTCTTGATTGTTTGGTCAGTTGGGGGCTTCCTTGGAACAGCTCTATTTCCAAGAATTCAAAAACTGCTTGAAATTTCAACCCTTACGGCACAAACGCTACCTGTCTATGTCGTCATGATGTTCATTTTTATTGTGATTTTCATCCTGACAAGTCGTTATCAAATGAGAAAATAAAGAAAGACTGCAATCGATGGTTGCAGTCTTTTTTAGGTGCAGGATTGCTAGATAAAATATGGTATAATAAAGGGAAATAGAGTTTTTGAAAGTGAGAGAATATGATTTCAAAGAGATTAGAAACGGTAGCTTCCTTTGTACCACAAGGAGCCGTTTTGCTAGATGTGGGGAGTGACCATGCTTATCTACCGATTGAATTAGTTGAAAAAGGTCACATCGAGCGTGCCATTGCAGGTGAAGTTGTAGTAGGTCCCTACCAATCTGCGGTAAAAAACGTTGAAAGTCACGGATTGTCTGATAAAATCCAGGTTCGCTTGGCTAATGGCTTGGCAGCTTTCGAAGAAAGTGATCAGGTCTCTGTTATCACTATTGCAGGAATGGGTGGTCGTTTGATCGCTTCTATTTTAGAAGAGGGATTTGACAAACTAGCTCATGTTGAGCGTTTGATTCTCCAACCCAATAATCGTGAGGACGACTTGCGTAGTTGGCTACAAGACCACGGTTTTCAAATTATCGCAGAAAGCATCCTAGAAGAAGCTGGCAAATTTTATGAGATTCTAGTAGTGGAAGCGGGACAAATGAACTTGTCAGCAAGAGACACCCGTTTTGGTCCTTTCTTATCCAAAGAAGTCAGTCCAGTATTTGTTCAGAAATGGCAAAAAGAAGCTTCTAAGCTCGAGTTTGCCCTAGGCCAAATTCCAGAAAAAAATCAGGAGGAACGTCAAGTTCTAGTAGATAAAATTCAAGCTATCAAGGAGGTGCTCCATGCAAGCAAGTGAAGTGATTAAACGTTATGAAATTTTTTGTCCCCAAAAATTTTCTATGGAGGGTGAAAATCGTGGTCTGCAGATTGGAACTTTGGACAAGGATATCCAAAAAGTTATGGTTGCCCTTGATATTCGTGAAGAAACAGTGGCTGAAGCTATTGAAAATGATGTTGATTTGATTATCGTTAAGCACGCGCCAATTTTCCGCCCAATCAAGGACTTGGTAGCCGATCGACCTCAAAATCAGATTTATATCGATCTCATCAAGCATGATATAGCAGTCTACGTTAGTCATACTAATATTGATATTGTTGAGAATGGTCTTAATGACTGGTTCTGCCAGATGCTAGGTATTGAGGATACAACTTATTTGCAGGAAACAGGTCCTGAACGAGGGATTGGACGCATTGGTAACATCCAATCTCAAACTTTTGAAGAATTTGCTAAGGTTGTCAAAGAAGTCTTTGCTCTCGATAGTTTACGAATGGTCTATTATCAAGATAGCGATTTAAGAAAGCAAATTTCAAGGGTTGCTATTTGTGGTGGTAGTGGGCAATCTTTCTATCCTGATGCCTTAGCTAAAGGTGCTGATGTCTATATTACTGGTGATATCTACTACCACACAGCTCAGGACATGCTATCAGACGGCTTGTTGGCTCTGGATCCTGGGCATTATATTGAGGTGCTCTTTATTGAAAAAATTGCAACGCTTCTGAACGAATGGAAGAAAGAGAACGCTTGGTCGCTAGAGGTTATCGCAAGTCAAGCATCCACAAATCCATTTCATCATATCTAGATAGAAGGTAAAGAAAATGAGAAAGGTTGCCATTGTAGGGGCAGGAATTGTAGGGGCGACAGCTGCCTACTATCTCTCCAAAGAATCTGATATGGAAGTAACTGTCTTTGACCATGGACATGGCCAGGCGACCAAGGCAGCAGCAGGAATTATCAGTCCCTGGTTTTCCAAACGTCGCAATAAAGCCTGGTACAAGATGGCGCGCTTGGGAGCAGATTTCTATGTGGATTTATTAGCTGACTTAGAGAGAATCGGTCAAAAAGTTGATTTTTATCAGCAATCCGGGGTCTTTCTCCTTAAAAAAGACGACTCCAAACTAGAGGAACTCTATCAACTGGCTCTGCAACGTAGAGATGAATCTCCCTTAATTGGAGAATTAGCCATCTTAGACCAAGCGACTGCAAGTAACTTATTTCCAGGTATAGAGGGATTTGAGAGATTGCTCTATGCTTCTGGTGGAGCTCGAGTGGATGGGCAACTGTTAGTCAGTCGCTTACTTGAAGCCAGTCAGGTTAAGGTTATAAAGAAAAAGGTTAGTTTAAGACCTCTAGTATTGGGTTATCAGATAGACAATCAAATTTTTGACAAAGTTATCTTGTCAACTGGTGCTTGGCTCGGTCATTTATTAGAGCCCTTAGGTTATGAAGTTGATGTTCGCCCACAAAAAGGACAACTCCGGGATTATCAGGTTGATTTAGACATGGCATCTTATCCCGTCGTTATGCCTGAGGGAGAATGGGATTTGATTCCTTTTGCTGGTGGGAAATTGTCCTTAGGTGCTACACATGAAAATGACATGGGATTTGACCTAGAAGTTGATGAAAGGTTGCTCCATCAAATGGCTGAAGAAGCAAGTCCATTTTATCCAAGTTTAAAAGATGCAATGATTAGTGGCGAACGCGTGGGAATTCGTGCCTACACTAGTGACTTCTCTCCGTTTTTTGGACAGGTGCCAGGATTGGAAGGTGTTTATGCAGCCAGCGGTCTAGGGTCATCAGGACTCACAACTGGTCCTATTATCGGTTATCATCTGGCTCAAATGCTTCAAGGGAGAAGTGGAGTATTGGATCCAGCGGATTATCCGACTGAAAGATATATTAAAAAGAAATAATCGTAAACTTTTTACCTAGTTTTTACGATAGGGTTAGGATAGCAAATGACTTTCCCTATCAAAAATGGTAAAATGAAAAAAATAATTCAAGAATAGAGGAAATAAGATGCAAGAAAAGATTTTGGTAACAGGTGGAGCAGGTTTTATCGGAACTCACACTGTCATTGAACTGGTCCAAGCTGGACATCAGGTTGTTGTGGTAGATAATTTGGTTAACAGTAGCCGTAAAAGCCTAGAAGTAGTGGAAAGAATCACAGGAGTAGAAATTCCTTTCTACGAAGCTGATATCCGAGATACGGATACACTTCGCGATATTTTCAAACATGAAGAACCAACAGGTGTGATCCATTTTGCTGGTTTGAAGGCAGTTGGTGAGTCCACTCGTATCCCTCTTGCCTACTATGATAACAATATTGCCGGTACAGTTAGCCTTTTAAAAGCAATGGAAGAAAATAACTGCAAAAATATTATCTTCAGCTCTTCAGCAACGGTGTATGGAGATCCACATACTGTTCCAATCCTAGAAGATTTCCCACTTTCAGCTACCAACCCTTATGGCCGTACCAAGCTTATGCTGGAAGAAATCTTGACAGATATCTATAAAGCAGATTCAGAGTGGAACGTTGTTTTGCTTCGTTACTTCAACCCAATTGGAGCGCATGAGAGTGGAGACCTAGGAGAAAATCCAAACGGCATTCCAAACAACCTTCTACCGTATGTAACACAAGTCGCAGTTGGTAAGTTAGAACAAGTACAAGTCTTCGGTGATGACTATGATACAGAAGATGGAACAGGTGTTCGTGACTATATCCACGTTGTTGACTTAGCCAAAGGACACGTTGCAGCCCTTAAGAAGCTTCAAAAAGGCTCAGGACTCAATGTTTATAACCTTGGTACTGGGAAAGGCTACTCTGTTCTTGAAATTATTCAAAATATGGAAAAAGCTGTTGGACGCCCGATTCCTTACCGTATCGTTGAACGTCGCCCTGGTGATATCGCAGCTTGTTACTCAGACCCAGCAAAAGCTAAGGAAGAGCTCGGATGGGAAGCAGGACTTGGTATTACAGAAATGTGTGAGGATGCATGGCGTTGGCAAAGTAAGCATCCAAATGGATTTGAAGACTAATCGTTTGATTAAACAAAAAAAGAGGAAGTAATTCCTCTTTTTTTATAACTTTATATGTGGTTGAAATAAAAAAATTGATTAGTGCTTAAGTGATAGAAAAATGTCTTAAAAGAACGGTTTATTTATTATTGAAATGCTGGAACAAATAAAAGTGAAATTGTATAAAAATAGCTAGCAAAAGACTATAATTTTCTAGAAAAATATGCTAAACTAGAGAGAGTAGAAAATAGAAATCTATGTTCCACTAAATGTTAAGATTCATCTATAATCAGAGCACGAGTAGGGCAATTTTTAACGGCTTCTAAAATGTCGTCCTTGCAAGTAATTTCTCGCTCTAATTGCTCAGATTCATCGTAAAAACGGACAATACCATTATCATGGTAGTCAAATAAATCTGAATAAGTTTGGCAGAGCCCACAAGCGATGCAGCGTTCAGGTATAAGTCTAATCTTCATATTTATATTGTAATAAGAAACTAAAAAAAACTCAAGGAGTAAGGTATGGAAAAGGAACCGTGGCAAGAAGATATTTATGAAAATCAAGAAGAGGAATCAAGATCAGAGCGTCGTCAACGAAACAAAAAAGGATCAGGTGTCGTTGCGAATCGTATTTTAACTGTTTTAGCTATTCTTTTCTTTGTCATTGTTGTTGGTATGGTAGTTGTCTTAGTCTACTTATCATCAGGTGGAAGCGACCGCACTTCAGCTCTGAAAGATTTTTATGATTCTTCAGCTCCAAAAGTAGAAGAAGTTACAACAGTGGCTACTACTACTCAGTCAACAGAGACAACTGAAGCAGAAACAAACCAACAAGAGCATACAGAGGCACATACTGACTCTGAAGGAACAATCACAGTTTTACCAGGAGAGGGTGAAGCAGCGATTGCAGCTCGTGCTGGAATCTCTATTGCTCAACTGGAAGCCTTGAATCCTGGTCATATGTCTTCAGGAACTTGGTTTGCAAATCCTGGTGATGTCCTTAAGACAAGATAGGAGTGACAATGAAAACAATTCAGATTGCTATTGATGGACCAGCTTCAAGTGGTAAAAGTACAGTAGCAAAGATCATTGCTAAGGACTTTGGCTATACTTATCTGGATACGGGCGCTATGTATCGCGCTGCGACTTATATGGCCTTGAAAAACCAAATAAGTCCAGAAGAACCTTCTCAACTCCTTGAATTATTGGAGCAATATCCAATTAGCTTTGGACGTGCTGAAAATGGAGAGCAGCTTGTTTTCGTTGGAGATGTTGAGGTGACAAATCCAATCCGAGAAAATGAAGTAACAAACGCTGTTTCTGCCTTTGCCGCTATTCCAGCTGTTCGAGAGAAACTGGTTGCCCTCCAGCAAGAGATTGCTAAACAAGGTGGTATTGTTATGGATGGGCGCGATATTGGTACTGTGGTCTTGCCTCAGGCTGAATTGAAGATTTTTCTAGTAGCATCTGTAGATGAGCGTGCAGAGCGTCGTTACAAGGAAAATCTTTCAAAGGGAATTGAAACCGATTTGGAAACTTTGAAAGAAGAGATTGCTGCGCGTGATTATAAAGATAGTCATCGTGAAACTTCGCCCCTTAAACAAGCTGAAGATGCAATCTATTTGGATACAACAGGTCTTTCTATTCTAGAAGTTGTTGAAAAAATCAAATCAGAAGCTCAAAAACGTTTATAAGAAACTTTAAAACGATTAACCAATTTTTGGTTAATCGTTTTTTATCATGATTTGTCAAATAGTCTGTTTTAAGGTATAATAGTTGCTGTTAAAGAAAATTTGACATTCAAATAATCATAAATTTTTTAAGGAGATAACATGAATCATTTACCAAATTGCCCAAAATGTAATTCAGAATATGTATATGAAGATGGCGCACTTCTAGTTTGTCCAGAATGTGCTTACGAGTGGAATCCTGCTGAGCAAGCAGAAGCAGAAGAAGGCATTGTTGCCATCGATGCTAATGGAAACAAACTAGCTGATGGAGATACAGTGACTTTGATCAAGGACCTTAAGGTCAAAGGTGCTCCTAAAGACCTCAAACAAGGAACTCGTGTGAAAAACATCCGTATTGTTGAAGGTGACCACAACATTGACTGTAAGATTGATGGTTTTGGCGCTATGAAACTTAAATCAGAATTTGTGAAGAAGATTTAATCATGATTAAAAATGAAAAAGTAATATTTTATAGTCGTATCTTTTTATTCATAGTAGCCTTTACCGGTGTATACTTGGAGATCACCAAGCGTGGTGGTTTAGGGATGTTACTCTACTATACAGTCCTTTCTAACCTTTTGGTTGTACTCTTTATAGGATATCTTTTGATAAAGATGCGTAGTGGCGGTGATAGTTGGCAGAGTTCTGGTATTCTACGTCTCAAAGGTGGCGTCACTATGAGTATTATGATTACTTGTGTCATCTATCATTTCATGCTAGCTCCTTTGACGACAGATTTTTACCGTTTGGAAAATTTCCTTTGCCATTATATTGTCCCTCTCTGGTTTTTAGCAGATACAATTATTTTTGACAAGAGTCGCCAATATAAGTTGGTTGATCCCATGCTTTGGACTAGCCTTCCTTTGCTTTATATGATTTTTGCCCTCTTAAACGGTTTTGTTCTAAAGATGGATGTCCCTAATGCTAAGGATAGTCCCTTCCCTTATTTCTTTTTGAATGCTACCAAACATGGTTGGGGCTTTGTCTTTAAATGGGCAGCCACTATCTTTGTTGCCTACATGGTTTCAGGATATCTCTTTTATCTTGTGAAAAGCATTAAAAAATCAAAGAAATAAAATAGTACCCTATAGGGGTACTATTTTTGTTTGTGACAATTGTACCCGGACAAATGAACTTTTTTAATCTTGTGATGTAGTCATTTCTATTTTACAATAAAAGTGTAGCTACCAATAAAACAATTGAGGAAGAAGAAATGACTGAAAATCGTTATGAACTAAATAAGAATTTGGCACAGATGCTCAAGGGCGGCGTTATCATGGATGTTCAAAATCCTGAGCAAGCAAGAATTGCAGAGGCTGCAGGTGCAGCAGCGGTAATGGCTTTGGAGCGAATCCCGGCTGATATTCGTGCAGCGGGTGGTGTATCTCGCATGAGTGATCCAAAGATGATTAAGGAAATCCAAGAAGCTGTTAGCATCCCTGTTATGGCGAAGGTTCGAATTGGTCATTTTGTTGAAGCACAGATCTTAGAAGCCATCGAGATTGACTATATCGATGAGAGCGAAGTTCTATCTCCAGCTGACGATCGTTTCCATGTGGACAAGAAAGAATTTCAAGTTCCTTTTGTTTGTGGTGCTAAAGACCTAGGAGAAGCCTTGCGCCGTATCGCTGAAGGAGCTTCTATGATCCGTACAAAAGGGGAACCAGGAACAGGAGACATCGTTCAGGCGGTTCGTCATATGCGTATGATGAATCAAGAAATCCGTCGCATTCAAAACCTCCGGGAGGACGAGTTATATGTTGCTGCAAAAGAACTCCAAGTTCCGGTAGAATTAGTTCAATATGTCCACGAACATGGGAAATTGCCAGTTGTTAACTTTGCAGCTGGAGGTGTTGCAACACCAGCGGATGCTGCTCTTATGATGCAGCTTGGTGCAGAAGGCGTCTTTGTTGGCTCAGGGATTTTCAAATCAGGTGATCCTGTTAAACGTGCCGCAGCAATTGTTAAGGCAGTTACAAACTATCAGAATCCTCAAATTCTGGCTCAAATCTCGGAAGACTTGGGAGAAGCCATGGTTGGTATCAATGAGAATGAAATCCAAATTCTCATGGCTGAGCGAGGAAAATAGATGAAAATTGGAATCTTGGCCTTGCAAGGTGCCTTTGCAGAACACGAGAAAATGCTTGATCAACTAGGAGTTGAAAGTATTGAACTGCGAAACCTAGAAGATTTTCAGCAACATAGAAGTGAGCTATCAGGATTGATCTTGCCAGGAGGTGAGTCAACGGCCATGGGGAAACTGTTGCGAGATCAGCAGATGCTCATTCCTCTAAGAGAGGCTATTCTCAATGGTTTACCAGTCTTTGGAACTTGTGCGGGTTTAATTTTGCTAGCAAAACAAATCACTTCTCAAGAGGAAAGCCATCTAGCGACCATGGACATAGTAGTAGAGCGCAATGCCTATGGACGTCAGTTAGGAAGCTTTTATACAGAAGCTGACTGCAAGGGCGTTGGTAAAATTCCAATGACCTTTATCCGTGGCCCGATTATCAGTAGTGTTGGTGACAGTGTTGATGTTCTAGCGATTGTGAACAATCAAATCGTTGCGGCACAAGAAAAGAATATGCTGGTAACCTCCTTTCATCCTGAATTGACAAATGATCTTCGCCTGCATCAGTACTTTATGAATATGTGTAAATAAAAAAAGAGGTTGGGATTTTTCCCAACTTCTTTTTTACATGTAATAAACAATAGCAATATATTGGAGAGCAGAGGCTGCTAGGATAAAGAGATGCCAAATCATATGGAAGTATGGTTTCTTTTTAGCGTAGAATCCAGCGCCAACTGTATAGCAAAGGCCACCTGATACCATAAGACTCCAAAACATTGGACTTGTCTGACTGATGATTGCTGGTAAGATAGCCAATACAAGCCATCCCATGATGAGGTATAGGATGAGACTGAATTTTTCATTGACCTTCTTGGCAAAGATTTTATAAAGAATACCGAAAATAGTTGTCCCCCATTGGATAGCAATAATGAGATAACCAAACCAATTATTCATCAGGGTTAAAACCACCGGGGTATAAGAACCTGCAATCGCAACATAAATCATAGAATGGTCGATGATACGAAGCACGTACTTATGAGTTGAACCATAAGCCATAGAATGATAAATTGTTGATGATAAGAACATGAGAAAGAGGCTGATCACGAAGATGGAAACACCGATAGACGATAATAAACCATGTGCCTCATAGCTGTAAGTGGAAGAGATAGGAAGTAAAATCAGCATGATAAAGGCTCCAACAGCATGGGTGACACTGTTGGCAATTTCTTCTCCAAAACTAAGTCGTTTACTAAGTTTGAAACTAGTATTCATTTGTTTCCTCCTCTTCGGTTTCTGTATAGACTAGTGCAAGTGTTTGATGATAGAGTTTGACCGTTTGGCAGCTTGCCTGGATAATGGGATTAGCTGGATCAATATCTTCATTCATATAGTCCACAAAAGCATTGTAAAGTTCTTCTGAATTAGTGTCTGTGTGTAGGGTATTAAGGGTTTGAGCAATTTCTTGGATAGAAAAAACAGACTTGAGAGTGGTAATAGCAATCAATCGTGCGATTTGTTTGCGTTGGTATTTTTTCTTTTCTGGTTTACTGATATAACCGTGTTTGACATAGTTGTTCACCATGGATGCTGTCAAACCTTTCTCCTTGTCAGGAGAAGCAGGAGGACAGATTTGATTGACATAGAGCAGAACCTGGTCCAGATAGAGATTGATACTTGGAATTTCTTCCCATTTTGGATAGGAAAAAGTGGTATTCATTTTCAACTCCTTTTTATCTAGTTTTAATAACTAGATTATAAAATATTAGAAATAATAAGTCAAGTTTCAAGTGCTTGTAGAAAGAAATAATTTATGCTATGATGAGAGAAAATAGTATGAAAAGAGGATAAATGATGGAGATTCGCTTAGCCTTTCCAAACGAAGTTGATGCAATTATGCAAGTGATTGAGGGAGCCAAGAAATATTTGGCAGAAGCTGGTAGCACTCAGTGGCAAAACGGCTACCCAGATGCAGATACAATTATTGAAGATATTATCTCTGGACAGGCTTACGTAGCGCTGGAAGAAGGAGAACTCTTAGCCTATGCAGCAGTGACTAAAAGCCCGGAAAAAGCTTATGAAGCAATTTATGATGGCAACTGGGAGGGAAATGAAGCAGAATACTTAGTATTTCACCGTATTGCTGTCGCTAGTGATGTGCAAGGGCAAGGTGTTGCCCAGACCTTCTTGGAAGGCTTGATTGAAGGCTTTGATTACTTGGATTTTCGTTCGGATACGCACGCTAAAAACAAAGCTATGCAGCATATCTTTGAAAAACTTGGCTTTAAACAGGTTGGTAAAGTTCCAGTAGACGGGGAACGCTTGGCCTATCAAAAATTAAAATCAAATGCCTAAGAAGTATGCAAAGATGCTGTACAAGTCACCGATTGGTCCCCTATCTCTGGTAGCAGATGACCGCTATCTGTTTGGGATATGGATAGAAGAAGAGAGCGATTTTGAGAAGGGATTATCTGAAAATGATGTAACTCTTGTTGAAAGTCATCCCATTTTAAATCAAATTACTTCCTATTTAGAGACTTATTTTAAGAGGAAAAATCAAGACTTATCTGAGATGCCTTTAGCTCCTGTCGGTAGTGACTTTGAAAAAAGAGTCTGGAACTACTTGCGTGGCATTCCTTTTGGACAGACTGTTACCTATGGACAAATAGCTAAGGACTTGCAAGTAGCTTCTGCCCAAGCAATCGGAGGAGCAGTAGGGCGCAATCCCTGGTCTATTCTTGTCCCCTGTCACCGTGTGCTAGGTGCTGGAGGACGTCTGACAGGCTATGCTTGGGGACTTGATAAGAAGGCTTGGCTCTTAAATCATGAAGGTGCAAGTTATCAAGAAAATAAAAAATAGAAAGAGAAAATATGTTAGAATTTATCGAATATCCAAAATGTACAACTTGTAAAAAAGCTAAGAAAGAATTAGATCAACTTGGACTAGAATATAAAGACGTTCATATCGTTGAAGAGACTCCGAGTGAAAAGGTCATTTTAAATTGGCTCGAAACTTCGGGATTTGAATTGAAGCAATTTTTCAATACTAGTGGCATCAAATATCGTGAACTCGGATTGAAAGATAAGGTTGGAACATTGTCAAACAAAGAAGCAGCCAAACTCTTAGCTAGTGATGGTATGCTGTTAAAACGTCCGATACTAGTTGAAAATGGTCTTGTAAAACAAATTGGCTATCGTAAAACATACAATAACTTGGATTTGAATTAGTTTTTGTCTATCTCCTTGATAGATAAAATATATAACCTCCCACTTTTAAAGTATGATAAACTAGAAGGTAGATAATGTACGATATGCCCGTAGCAAATATTTTATATTAGGGCAGAAGTATGATAGAATGAATCATTATCTTGAGAGGATGTTTCTATGAATGTTACAACAATTTTAGCATCTGATTGGTATCAAAATTTGATGCAATATATCCCGGATGGCAAACTGTTTAGTTGGCGTTCGGTTTTTGATGGGATTCCAAGAATTCTACAGCAATTACCTACAACATTGATGTTAACAGTATTTGGTGCCTTTTTTGGTATCATACTAGCCCTAGTCTTTGCGATTGTGAAAATCAATCGAGTTCGATTTATATACCCAGTACAAGCATTTTTTGTTAGTTTCTTAAAAGGAACCCCAATTTTAGTTCAACTGATGTTGACCTATTACGGGATTCCATTGGCTCTGAAAGCATTGAATCAACAATGGGGAACTTCTCTAAACATTAATGCTATCCCAGCAGCAACATTCGCGATTGTGGCCTTTGCTTTTAACGAAGCAGCCTATGCTAGCGAAACTCTCCGGGCGGCTATCCTTTCTGTCAATCCAGGTGAGATTGAAGCCGCTCGTAGTCTTGGTATGACACGTGCACAAGTTTATCGTCGAGTCATTATTCCAAATGCAGCGGTAGTAGCGACTCCAACCTTGATTAACTCCTTGATTGGCTTGACCAAGGGAACTTCTCTAGCCTTTAGTGCAGGTGTTGTAGAAGTCTTTGCCCAAGCTCAGATTTTGGGTGGTGCAGACTATCGTTACTTTGAACGTTTTATCTCAGTTGCCCTTGTCTACTGGGTGGTAAATATCCTTATTGAAAATCTTGGCCGTTTCATTGAAAGAAAAATGGCTATTACAGCACCAGATAATGTTGAGACAGATATGAAAGGAGAGCTTCGCTAATGATTAAAATTTCAAATTTAAGCAAATCCTTTTCAGGTCAAACCGTTTTAGACCATCTGAACTTAGATATTCAAAAAGGAGAAGTTGTTGCCTTAATTGGTTCTTCAGGGGCTGGGAAATCAACCTTTCTACGTAGCCTAAACTATCTAGAAACTCCTGATAGCGGAAGTATTCAGATTGATGATTTCAAAGTTGATTTTTCTCAAATTACTCAAGAAGAAATTCTAACTCTCCGTCGTAAATTATCGATGGTTTTCCAACAGTTTAATTTATTTGAGCGTAGAACAGCGTTAGACAATGTTAAAGAAGGCTTGGTGGTAGTTAAAAAACTATCGGACGAAGAAGCGACTAAGATTGCAAAAGAAGAGTTGGCTAAGGTTGGGCTTTCTGATCGTGAACAGCATTATCCACGTCACTTGTCAGGTGGACAAAAACAACGGGTCGCAATAGCGCGTGCCTTAGCTATGAAACCAGATGTATTGCTCTTGGATGAACCGACTTCAGCACTTGATCCAGAATTGGTTGGTGAGGTAGAAAGATCGATTGCCAATGCTGCAAAGTCAGGTCAAACCATGATTTTAGTTAGTCATGATATGTCTTTTGTTGCTCAAGTTGCTGATAAGGTGTTATTCTTGGATAAAGGAAAGATTATTGAATCTGGAACACCGGATGAGATTATCAACCATCCGAAAGAAGAACGAACAAAAGAATTCTTTGCTAGTTACAAACGGACCTATATTTGATATAATAGAAGATAAGAAAAACTCAGTTGGCTAAGCTAACTGGGTTTGCTCTTTAAAAATAATAGAAATGAGAGAGAGCATGCTAGTTCAGCTATTTGCTTTGTATTTAGAGAGTTTAGTTTTGACCATTTTATTAGTCTTGCTTGTCTTAGGGATTTGGATTGGTTTTAGAGCCCTGTCAGGTGTCGATAAAACTGCCAAGGAGCGTCAGGCCCACCTCTATGATATGATTATGATTGGAGTTTTAATAATTCCAGTATTGTCTTTTGCAACCATGAGCATCTTGTTGGTTCTCAAGGCCTAATAGTTGTCAAATAAGGTTTTATCCGTTAGAATAAAAATAGTTACAACAAGAAAGAAGGAAATAGAATGTACGATACGATTATTATCGGGGCAGGTCCTGCTGGGATGACTGCAGCCTTGTATGCGGCTCGCAGCAATCTCAAAGTTGCTTTGATTGAAGGTGGCCTTCCAGGAGGTCAGATGAACAATACTTCTGACATTGAAAACTATCCAGGTTATGCGAATATTAGTGGACCTGAGTTAGCAGAAAAGATGTTTGAACCTCTTGAAAATTTAGGGGTTGAGCATCTCTATGGCTTTGTCGAAACTATTGAGGATCACGGTGATGTTAAGAAAGTAATCACAGATGATGAAGAATTTGAAACACGTACAGTCATCGTAGCGACTGGTTCTAAGCACCGTCTTTTGGGAGTTCCAGGTGAAGAAGAACTGAATAGTCGCGGGGTTTCTTACTGTGCGGTTTGTGATGGTGCCTTTTTCCGTGACCAAGATTTGTTGGTTGTAGGTGGAGGAGATTCGGCTGTTGAAGAAGCAATCTTCTTAACTCAGTTTGCCAAATCTGTAACCATCGTTCACCGTCGTGATGAACTTCGCGCCCAAAAGGTTTTGCAAGACCGCGCTTTTGCCAATGAAAAAATAAACTTCATTTGGGATTCGGTTGTTAAAGAAATCAAGGGTGAAAACCGAGTGGAGTCTGTTGTCATTGAAAATGTTAAAACAAATCAAGTGACTGAACATGCCTTTGGAGGTGTCTTCATCTATGTTGGTTTAGATCCAGTTAGCGATTTTACAAAAGATTTACAAATCCAAGATGAGTCAGGTTGGATTGTGACAGATGACCACATGAAGACAAGTGTTGCAGGTGTCTTTGCAGTTGGAGATGTTCGTCAGAAAGACCTTCGCCAAGTTACAACAGCAGTTGGAGATGGTGCGATTGCAGGTCAAGAAGCCTATAAATATATTACTGAACACAGTTAAAAAAGAGAGTGGGACAGAAATCGGTAATTCGGTAGAATTCGATTTCGTCGTCCCACCTCCGCACAGTTGAGTAGGGCTGTAAAAGCTGTTGAAATCAGCGTAGTAGAGCCCACTCAACCACTGCGTCTTGCTCGACAATCCAAAGACAATTGAGAGGCTAGGACTTTTGTCCCAGCCTCTTTTTTATAATCGATTGCGGAAGACTTCGTACATAAGAATAGCAGCAGCAACGCTTGCATTGAGACTCTGTACATGTCCATTCATTGGAATGGTGATCATCTCGTCCACTTGTTTTTTGATGTTGCTAGAGATTCCCTTACCTTCATTCCCGATAATGAGGGCAATCTTTCCTTTGGTATTCCATTTGTGGCAAGGAGTTCCATTCATATCCGTTCCAAAAGTCCAGAAGCCTTCTTCTTTAAGTTTATCTAAGGTTTGGCTGAGATTGGTTACGCGGGCGATAGGAACGTGCTCAATAGCACCAGTGGCTGTCTTTGCAACTACGGGTGTCACACCAACAGCTCGATGTTTTGGAATGATGACACCTGAAACATTGGTTGCATCTGCCGTTCTTAGGATAGAGCCTAAGTTGTGAGGGTCTGTTAGTCCATCTAGAATCAATAGTAGTGGATTTTCTTCTTGACGAGTCTTAGCAAGAATCTGCTCAAGTTCAGTATAGGCAAATTCAGAAACACGTAAGACGAATCCCTGGTGAACAGCTCCTTCAGTCATTTCAGAAAGAGCCTTTTTTGAAGTCCAAGAGATGGATACTTTCTTTTCAGTCGCCAGTTCCTTGACTTTTTCTACATTCTTACCTCGTAAATCATCCTGGAGATAGAGTTTGTTTCCAGTATTTGCTAACAGTGCTTCGGTAACGGCGTGAACGCCATAGACAATATCATTTGTTTTCATGGCTCTATTATAACATAAAACCCCGTCTTTCAACGGGATTTTCTTTATTCCAGAATTAGTAAACCTTCTTTGACTGCAAAAGGATCCTTTTCATTGATACGATCATAAAACATAACACCATTTAAGTGGTCAATTTCATGTTGGACAACGATGGAGTTGTAGCCTTTTAGCTTGATACGATGTTTTTCGCCATCCTTGTCAAAGTAGTCAACAGTCACTCGAGCGTGACGGATAACATAACCTGGAACAGCTCGGTCGACTGATAGACATCCTTCCCCCTCACCTAGAGCAGCATCTTGGACTGAATGTGAGACAATCTTAGGATTGTACATAACAGCTTGTAAGTCATAGGCTTCTTGAGGTGTTTCACCTTCCTCGGTGATATTAGGAACCAAAACAGCGATGATGCGTTTAGAGATATCTAATTGTGGTGCTGCAAGTCCGACTCCTCCACGTAGCCCTAACTTTTCAGCCATAACTGGGTCTTGTGAATGTTTCAAAAATTGCATCATTTTCTCTCCTAGAATGATATCTTGATCACTCAATGGGAAAGTGACTTCCTCGGCAACTGCACGTAGGGTTGGATTGCCCTCGCGGATAATATCTTTCATATCGATTAAATGTGAAGCTTTTGTAATACGTTCTATAGCAGACATTTTCTCTCCTTCCTTCCATTACAGTTCCATGATAACACAAAATAGTTGAGAAAGAAAGTCACAGAAGCTGTTATAAAATATTAGAATAAAAGAAAATACCTGTTTGTCTGTGGTATAATAAGATAAGGAGACTTGCATTAAAAAGCAAGGAGAAGAATGATGGAAAAACGCAGTAGTAGAAATCAAAAAGGTCCTGTCTTAGGACTTGTCAGAAAATTAATTCGATTTTTTAGAAACTATCGCCAATGGAGTAATAAAACCTTTATTGCTGTTTTGTTGATTGTAGTTGCTATCTCGATGGTATTGACCTTATTAGCTGAAGGACTAAAGGGTATTCCTTTAGTAAATAGTAGTGCAACTACAGTGAGTCAGAGTGCTAATTCTAAGGAGAAGAATACTGTAACAGAACAGGAAACAAGTGCTCGTATCATGGCAAATGGTGATTTGCTCTACCATGATATTATTTACATCTCAGCAAAAAAGTCAGATGGCACCTACGATTTCCATGAAAATTTTGAATACGTAAAGCCTTGGCTGAAGCAAGCTGATTTAGTTCTTGGTGATTTTGAAGGAACCGTAAATAAAGACCACTATCTTGCAGGTTATCCTTTGTTTAATGCACCTGGTGAAGTTATGGATGCTATAAAAGATGCAGGCTATCAAGTGCTAGACTTGGCTCATAATCATATCTTGGATTCTCAGATTGAGGGAGTCGTTTCAACCGCAGATGCTATTGAAAAGGCAGGAATGACACCAGTCGGGGTCTATACCCATGAATCACGAGATAAGGCGCCTTTAGTTATCAAGGAAGTCAACGGTATTAAAGTTGCTATTTTAGCCTATTCCTATGGTTTTAATGGCATTGAACAAAGCATTTCTCAAGAGGATTATAATCGCTATCTTTCAGACTTAGACGAAGAGAAAATGAAGGCTGAAATTGAACGAGCAGAGAAGGAGGCGGATATTACAATTATCATGCCTCAGATGGGAGTTGAGTATCAAATTGAGCCGACTGAGGAGCAAAAGAAACTTTACCATAAAATGATTGATTGGGGAGCAGATATTATCTTTGGTGGTCACCCTCACGTTGTTGAACCAGCTGAAACGGTTGAAAAAGACGGTGACAAAAAGCTTATCATTTACTCTATGGGGAATTTTATCTCAAATCAACGGATTGAAACTATGCAGGATGTTGAAAATGCCAAGTGGACGGAACGTGGAGTCCTCATGGATGTGACCATTAAGAAGAAATCCGGTAAAACGACTATCGAGACAGCCCAAGCTCATCCAAGTTGGGTGAGTCGGACTCCAAAGGGAGGTTATTCGTCAGAAGGCTACCCGCTCTATCTTTACCAAACCTTTATCTTGGAAGATTTTATTGAGGGTGGGAAATACCGTAGTCAGTTAGACGAGGCGACCAAGGAACGGATTGATACAGCCTATAAAGAAATGAATGAACATGTAGGTTTGAAGTGGTAGTGATTCGAACCTCAAGGAGACACAATGGAAATTAAGATAATAGCAACGGATATGGATGGTACTCTGTTAGACCCAAAAGGACAACTGGATCTATCACGGCTTGAAAAAATCTTGGATCGTCTAGATCAACGTGGCGTTCGTTTTGTCATTGCAACGGGAAATGAAGTTCATCGCATGAGACAATTACTGGGACATCTAGCAGAAAGAGTCGTTCTTGTAGTTGCTAACGGTGCTCGTATATTTGAAAATGATGAATTGCTTCAAGCACAAACTTGGGATGATGCCATGGTTGATAGGGCTTTGAACTATTTTAAAGGTAGAGAATGTCAGGATCAGTTTGTCGTAACTGGTATGAATGGTGGCTTTGTAAAGGAAGGTACTGTCTTTACAGAACTGGATAAATTTATGACTCCAGAGATGATTGAAAAGCTCTACCAACGCATGCATTTTGTTGATGAATTTGACTCCAGCCTTTTCGGTGGTGTCCTCAAGATGAGTATGGTTGTTGGTGAAGAACGATCAGATACAGTTTTGCAGGAAATTAATGACTTGTTTGATGGGCATGTGCGAGCTGTTTCCAGCGGTTATGGTTGTATTGATATCTTACAAGATGGGATTCATAAGGCGTGGGGCCTAGAAGAATTGCTCAAACGTTGGAATTTAAAACCTGAACAAATCATGGCCTTTGGTGATAGTGAAAATGACATTGAAATGTTAGAGTTGGCAGGTATTTCATATGCCATGGAAAATGCAGAAGATGCTGTTAAAGAAGTAGCTACAAAAATAGCCCCAGCCAACAGTCAGGCGGGTGTTTACCAAGTTTTAGAAAACTGGCTAGAAAGAGGAGAATAACTTGGCAGTACAACTATTAGAAAACTGGCTCTTAAAAGAGCAAGAGAAAATCCAAACCAAGTATCGTGAACTCAATCAGATTTCTGTAATTGAACCCAATATCATTTTTATCGGTGATTCTATTGTTGAGTATTATCCCTTGCAGGAATTGCTAGGGACAGCCAAGATCATTGTGAATAGAGGGATTCGAGGCTATCAGACTGGACTTTTGCTAGATAACCTAGATGCTCATCTCTATGGTGATGCGGTGGATCAGATTGTGCTTTTGATTGGGACAAATGACATCGGAAAAGATGTCCCGATGAGTCAAGCATTAGCGAATCTTGAAAGAGTGATTCAAAGTATTTCTCGCGACTATCCGCTGTCACAGATTAAGCTAGTGTCCATTTTGCCAGTCCATGAAGGTGAAGAGTACAAACAGACTGTTTATATTCGTACCAATGAAAAAATTAAAGAATGGAATCAAGCCTATCAAGAACTGGCATCAGCCTATATGCAGGTAGAATATGTATCTGTTTTTGAGAAACTACTAGATCAGGAAGGTCAACTCAAATCAGACTATACAACAGATGGTCTTCATCTTAGCGTCTCTGGCTATCAGACTTTATCAAAAGCCTTGAAAGATTACATTTTCTAAGCTTTTGCCTACTTTTTGCTTTTTAAAGCTAGATAAGGTATAATATCTTTATAGTCTTTGGGGTCGTTACGGATTCGACAGGCATTATGAGGCATATTTTTCAACTCGTGTGGCGACGTAAACGCTCAGTTAAATATAACTGCAAAAAATAACACATCTTACGCTCTAGCTGCCTAAAAACCAGCAGGCGTGACCCGATTCGGATTGCTCGTGTCTGATGATGGGTCTTATTATTAGCGAGATACGATCAAGCTTTGTCTAGCAGTTTGATAAGAGATTGATAGGCTCGCAGTTCCTGGGCTTGAGTTATGTGTCGAGGGACTGTTAAAACAATACATAACCTATGGTTGTAGACAAATATGTTGGCAGGTGTTTGGACGTGGGTTCGACTCCCACCGGCTCCATTAATAATTTACTTATTTTGTAAATATTTTTAAAGCGTTGTTAATTCAACGTTTTTTATTTTATTCTTTTATATTTCTTGGTAATCCTTTTTTAAAAAAGGATTCAACAAAGGATACAACATTCCACCGTATCCTAAATATAAAACAGGTACTGAATTTCTTCAGTTTTTTAAAAAATTTGTGATATAATTAAGGTACCTTAAGAAAATTTATGAAAATTATCAGTAGTTTTTCGCAGCCATTTTCAGTATCTTATGGGTTTATATTATCTTTCAGTAATGATAAGCGACGAAAGGGTCGGTTTAGAAAGAGGTAAAGAGAAATGTCTTCTCATAAAAAGGTTTCACTTTCTGAGATTAATCAGTCTATAGAGACTCCAAATAATAATCATTTCTGGCAAAATTTAAAGGCCTTTTTAGGTCCGGGTGCTCTTGTAGCAGTTGGTTATATGGATCCAGGGAACTGGATAACCAGTGTTGTCGGTGGTGCTTCCTATAAGTATAGTCTCTTGTTTGTCATCTTGATTTCATCTCTCATTGCCATGCAACTTCAGCAGATGGCAGGAAAGCTTGGGATTGTAACCCAGATGGACTTGGCTCAGGCAACAGCTCATCATTCACCTAAATGGCTTCGTTATAGCTTATGGGTGATTTTAGAATTAGCCTTGATGGCGACAGACCTGGCAGAAGTACTAGGTTCAGCCATTGCTCTTAATCTTCTCTTTAAGATTCCGATTATGATAGCCATCCTTTTGACGGTTCTAGATGTCTTTCTCTTATTGCTACTGATGAAATTTGGCTTTAAGAAGATCGAAGCTATCGTTACAACACTGATTTTAACAATCTTAGCAATCTTTACTTATCTGGTAGCTTTGTCACATCCAAGCTTCCAAGGAATCGCTGAGGGTTATTTACCAAATTCAACCTTATTTGAGAGTCCATTGCCAGGACATGAAAGTCAATTAACATTAGCGCTGGGAATAGTAGGTGCGACAGTGATGCCCCATAACCTCTATTTGCATTCTTCCTTGTCTCAAACTCGGAAAATCAATCACAAGGACAGAAATGATGTTCGAAAAGCGGTGCGCTTTATGACTTGGGACTCAAATCTCCAATTATCCTTGGCCTTTGTGGTTAACTCCCTTCTATTGATTTTAGGAGCGGCCCTCTTCTTCGGCCATGCATCCGAGATTTCTGCCTTCTCTCAAATGTATAATGCCTTGCAGGATTCAACCATTGCAGGAGCCATCGCTAGCTCGACCTTATCAACCTTGTTTGCCTTGGCCCTATTAGCCAGTGGTCAGAATTCGACTATCACAGGTACCTTGACAGGACAAATCGTTATGGAAGGTTTCTTACATTTGCGATTGCCTCAGTGGTTCATTCGTTTGGCGACTCGTCTCTTTGCCTTACTGCCTGTCATCATAGTAGCAGTTTTGTTTGGTCATCAGGAAAAAACATTGGATCAGTTGTTGGTTTATTCACAGGTCTTTCTTTCTATTGCTCTTCCATTTTCAATCTTTCCTCTGATTTATCTAACCTCAAAAAAATCACTGATGGGAGAATTTACCAACGCCAAATGGAATACTATCCTTGGTTATATCGTTTCCATTATCTTGACCATCCTCAATGTGAAATTGTTATTTGATATTTTCTAAGAAATTCACCCGAGTTATAAAACAAACATATAAAAAAAGATACCCAAGATTTCTTGGGTATCTTTTTTAGAAAATAAACGGAAGACATGGGATTCGAACCCACGCACGCTTTAACACGCCTACCGCGTTTCCAACACGGCCTCTTAAGCCTCTTGAGTAATCTTCCATTGCTTACTCACCTAGTCTACCATAAAGCCTTCTTTCTTGCAAATTTATTTGAAGTTGAGGGGGCGGTGACAGAAAATGAAAGAAAATGATAAAAAATGCTTGACTTTGATATTTTTTATGATAGAATGAATAATGTAATCGTTAACAGGAGGTGGGTTCGTGCTAAAAAGCGAGAGAAAAAAGTTGATTTTAGAAGAGTTAAGTAAGCATAAAATCGTCTCTCTAGAGAAATTGGTAGGCTTGTTAGATACTTCAGAATCAACAGTTAGACGTGATTTGGATGAATTGGAGTCTGAAAATAAACTTCGTCGAGTGCATGGAGGAGCAGAGTTGCCTCACTCCTTGCAAGAAGAAGAAACCATTCAAGAAAAATCTGTCAAAAACCTTCAAGAGAAGAAGTTGATTGCTCAAAAAGCAGCTTCCCTCATCAAAGAAAAAGATGTTATCTTTGTGGATGCAGGAAGTACGACAGCCTTTCTCATTAAAGAATTGGAGCGAAAAGACATTACAGTGGTAACCAATTCCATTCACCATGCGGTTCAATTAGTGGATAAGCAAATCCCAACGGTGATTATCGGTGGTGGAGTCAAGATGACAACGGATGCCAGTATTGGGGGTGTAGCTCTCAACCAGATTAACCAATTACACTTTGACCGTGCCTTTATTGGTATGAACGGGGTAGATGAAGGTTACTTTACAACTCCAGATATGGAGGAGGGAGCTGTTAAGCGTGCTATCTTAGAAAATGCTAAACAGACTTATGTTCTAGCAGATTCATCTAAGATAGGTCAGTCTTGTTTTGCTAAGGTTGCCCCTATAAAACGCGCTATTGTCATTACAAGCAAGGGTCATGAGCTCTTGTCAGCTATCAAAGAGAAAACGGAGGTAATAGAAGTATGATTTATACAGTCACACTCAATCCATCTATAGACTACATTGTCCGTTTGGACAAAGTGGAAGTTGGTAGTGTCAATCGTATGGATAGTGATGATAAGTTTGCTGGTGGTAAGGGAATTAATGTCAGTCGCGTCTTGAAACGTCTAGACATTCCAAATACAGCGACTGGATTTATCGGAGGCTTTACAGGTAAATTTATCACAGATACTTTAGCTGAGGAGCAAATTGAAACCCGATTTGTTCAAGTAGCAGAAGATACGCGTATCAACGTTAAAATCAAGGCAGACCAAGAAACCGAAATCAATGGGACTGGTCCTACTGTTGAAGCAGATCAACTGGAGGAGTTGAAAGCTATCCTTTCAAGTCTAACAGCAGAGGATACAGTTGTATTTGCGGGATCGAGTGCTAAAAACTTAGGCAATGTTATCTATAAGGATTTGATTGCTTTGACGCGTCAGACGGGCGCTCAAGTAGTCTGTGACTTTGAAGGTCAGACCTTGATCGATAGTTTGGATTATCAACCACTTTTGGTCAAACCAAATAATCATGAACTGGGATCTATCTTTGGAGTGAAACTCGAAAGTTTAGATGAGATTGAAAAATACGCTCGAGAGTTGCTGGCTAAAGGTGCTCAAAACGTGATCATCTCTATGGCTGGCGATGGAGCCCTTCTGGTAACATCAGAGGGAGCATACTTTGCTAAACCAATCAAGGGAACCGTGAAAAACTCAGTGGGAGCTGGTGACTCAATGGTTGCTGGATTTACTGGTGAGTTTGTTAAATCACAAGACGCAGTGGAAGCCTTCAAATGGGGAGTGGCTTGTGGAACAGCAACAACCTTCTCAGATGATTTGGCGACTGCAACATTTATTAAAGAGACTTATGAAAAAGTTGAGGTAGAAAAAAGATGAAAATTCAGGATTTACTGAGAAAAGATGTGATGTTGCTTGATTTGCAAGCAACTGAAAAAACAGCAGCTATCGAAGAAATGATTCATAGCTTGGTAGAGCACGGATATGTGACAGATTTCGAAACCTTTAAAGAAGGAATCTTGGCGCGTGAAGCTTTGACTTCTACAGGTTTGGGTGATGGTATCGCAATGCCTCATAGCAAGAACGCTGCAGTTAAAGAAGCAACAGTTCTCTTTGCTAAGTCAAACAAGGGTGTTGACTACGAAAGTTTAGACGGACAACCAACTGATCTCTTCTTTATGATTGCTGCTCCAGAAGGTGCCAATGATACTCACTTGGCTGCCTTGGCAGAATTATCTCAATACTTAATGAAAGACGGTTTTGCTGACAAACTTCGTCAAGTAACATCAGCTGACCAAGTTATTGAACTCTTTGATCAAGCCTCAGAGAAAACTGAGGAACCAGTTCAGGCTTCTGCAAATGATTCTGATGACTTTATCGTTGCTGTAACTGCTTGTACAACAGGAATTGCCCACACTTATATGGCTCAAGAAGCTCTTCAAAAAGTGGCTGCTGAAATGGGTGTTGGGATCAAGGTTGAAACCAACGGTGCTAGTGGTGTTGGCAACCAATTAACAGCAGAAGATATCCGTAAGGCTAAAGCTGTAATTATCGCTGCAGATAAAGCAGTTGAAATGGATCGTTTCGATGGCAAACCATTGGTAAATCGTCCAGTAGCAGACGGTATCCGTAAAACTGAAGAATTGATCAACCTTGCTCTTTCTGGAAATGCTGAAGTTTACCATGCTGCTAATGGAGCAAAAGCAACAACAGCATCTAATGAAAAACAAAGTATCGGTAGTGCCTTCTACAAACACTTGATGAGTGGTGTATCCCAAATGTTGCCATTCGTTATCGGTGGAGGTATCATGATTGCCCTTGCCTTCTTGATCGATGGTGCTTTGGGTGTTCCAAATGAGAGCCTTGGAAATCTTGGTTCTTACCATGAACTAGCTTCTATGTTCATGAAAATTGGTGGTTCTGCCTTCGGTTTGATGCTCCCAGTATTTGCTGGATATGTTGCCTACTCTATCGCTGAAAAACCAGGTTTGGTAGCAGGTTTCGTAGCAGGAGCTATTGCTAAAGAAGGTTATGCCTTTGGTAAAATCCCTTACGCACAAGGTGGTGAAGCAACTTCAGCACTTGCAGGAGTATCATCAGGTTTCCTTGGAGCCCTTGTTGGTGGATTTATCGCAGGTGCCTTGGTGATCTTGGTTAAGAAATACGTGAAGGTTCCTCGCTCCCTTGAAGGTGCTAAATCAATCCTACTCTTGCCACTTCTTGGAACAATCTTGACAGGATTTGTCATGCTGGCTGTAAATATCCCAATGGCCGCAATCAACACTGGTATGAACAACTTCCTTGGTGGTCTTGAAGGTGGTTCAGCTGTCCTTCTTGGAGTCGTTCTTGGAGGAATGATGGCTGTCGATATGGGTGGACCTGTCAATAAAGCAGCTTACGTCTTTGGTACTGGTACTCTTGCAGCAACAGTGGCAACAGGTGGTTCAGTAGCCATGGCAGCAGTTATGGCTGGAGGAATGGTTCCACCACTTGCAATCTTTGTGGCAACACTTCTCTTTAAAAATAAATTTACGAAAGAAGAACGTAACTCTGGTTTGACGAACATCGTCATGGGATTGTCATTCATCACTGAAGGTGCGATTCCATTTGGTGCAGCTGACCCAGCTCGTGCTATCCCAAGCTTTATCCTCGGTTCAGCAGTAGCAGGTGGACTTGTTGGTCTTGCGAATATCAAACTCATGGCACCACACGGAGGAATCTTTGTTATCGCCCTTACTTCAAACGCACTTCTTTACCTTGTCTCTGTCTTGGTAGGAGCACTTGTCAGTGGTGTCGTTTACGGTTACCTTCGTAAACCATCAGAAAAATAATCACAAACACATTCAAATGACTGAACACGAAAGTGGGCAGTCATTTTTCAACCCCTCGAAAAGTTCATGAAATATGTTATAATAGAAGAATGGCAAACAAGAATACAACTAAAACAAGACGCAGACCGTCGAAAGCAGAATTGGAAAGAAAACAAGCGATTCAACGAATGTTGATTTCCTTAGCTTTGGCTATCTGTTTAATTTTTGCTGCCCTTAAATGGGGAGCTGTAGGAATCACCGTTTACAACCTAATCCGCTTACTTGTGGGGAGTTTAGCTTATCTAGCTATTTTCTTTCTCTTGATCTATCTCTTCTTTTTCAAATGGATTCATAAACAAGAAGGATTGCTAGCAGGTTTCTTTTTCATTTTTACAGGCTTACTACTAATCTTTCAATCCTATCTTGTCTGGAAATTTAGCATGGCAAACGCCGTTTTTCAAGGAACGGTTGGACAAATTTTTAAAGATTTAACCAGCTTTCAAGTGACCAACTTTGCTGGTGGAGGTGTGATTGGGAGTGGACTCTACATTCCGATAGCCTTTTTGTTTTCAAACATTGGCACCTACTTTATCGGAGCGATTCTAATCTTAATCGGAGCTCTTTTAATAAGTCCATGGTCTATCTATGATATCGCTGATTTTCTGTCAGCTCGATTTGCTATCTGGATGGAACGCCACGAACAGAAAAAACAAGAGCGTTTTATCAAGCGTGAAGAAGAAAAGGCACGAAGAGAAGCTGAAGAGCAAGCAAGACTTGAGAAAGAAAGAGAAGAGCAGGCATTGCTTGATCTGCCTCCTGTAGATATGGAAACAGGAGAAATTTTATCAGACGAACCAATACAAGAATTTCCTCCACTACCAGAGGAAGAATGGGTAGAGCCTGAGATTATTCTCCCTCAAGCCGATTTTGAATATCCTGAGGAAGATCACTATCCGATGGAAGAAGATTTCCCAGAAGATGATGACGAAGATGTTGAAGTAGACTTTTCTGCTAAAAAGGCCTTGGAGTATAAGCTCCCAAGCTTGCAACTCTTTGCACCTGATAAACCAAAAGATCAGTCTAAAGAAAAGAAAATTGTTCGAGAGAATATCAAAATTTTGGAAGAAACCTTTGCAAGTTTTGGTATCAAGGTAACGGTTGAACGTGCTGAAATTGGCCCATCTGTTACTAAGTATGAGGTTAAACCAGCAGTTGGTGTTCGTGTCAATCGTATTTCCAATCTAGCAGACGACTTAGCTCTGGCCTTGGCTGCTAAGGATGTCCGTATTGAAGCACCGATTCCTGGAAAATCCTTGGTTGGGATTGAAGTTCCAAACTCAGAAATCGCAACTGTTTCCTTCCGAGAACTATGGGAACAGTCTCAGACTAAACCTGAAAACCTGCTAGAAATCCCTCTTGGGAAAGCAGTCAATGGTACAGCTCGTTGCTTTGATTTGGCTAAAATGCCTCACTTGCTAGTGGCCGGTTCTACAGGTTCTGGTAAATCTGTTGCAGTTAATGGTATTATCGCAAGTATTTTGATGAAGGCTCGCCCAGACCAAGTCAAGTTTATGATGGTAGATCCTAAGATGGTCGAGTTATCAGTTTACAATGATATCCCTCATCTCTTGATTCCAGTTGTAACCAATCCTCGCAAGGCAAGTAAGGCCCTTCAAAAAGTCGTAGATGAAATGGAAAACCGCTACGAACTCTTTGCCAAAGTCGGAGTTCGGAATATTGCTGGTTTCAATGCTAAAGTTGAGGAATTCAATGCTCAGTCTGAATACAAGCAAGTACCGCTACCTTTAATCGTCGTGATTGTGGACGAGTTGGCAGATTTGATGATGGTTGCCAGCAAGGAAGTAGAAGACGCCATTATCCGACTCGGACAAAAGGCGCGTGCAGCTGGTATTCACATGATTCTTGCAACCCAGCGTCCTTCAGTAGATGTTATCTCTGGTTTGATTAAGGCAAATGTTCCGTCACGTGTAGCATTCGCTGTTTCTTCAGGAACAGATTCACGTACGATTTTGGATGAGAATGGTGCTGAGAAATTGCTTGGTCGAGGGGATATGCTCTTTAAACCAATTGACGAAAACCATCCTGTTCGCTTGCAAGGTTCCTTTATCTCAGATGATGATGTGGAACGCATCGTAAACTTCATTAAGGCGCAAGCTGATGCGGATTATGATGAAAGCTTTGACCCAGGAGAAGTGTCTGAAACAGAAGGTGACTTTAGTTCTGGAGATGATGGTGGAGATCCGCTTTTCGAAGAAGCCAAGGCTCTTGTCATCGAAACTCAAAAAGCCAGCGCATCCATGATTCAACGCCGTCTTTCGGTTGGTTTTAACCGAGCAACTCGATTGATGGAAGAATTAGAAATGGCTGGGATTATCGGCCCAGCTGAAGGAACAAAACCTCGTAAAGTCTTACAACAATAAATTGTTTGAAAATAGAATAAAAATTCAAGAAATCACCTTTAGGAAATTTGGGGAATTTACTCTAATTTTTCTAAGGTGGTTTCTTTCTTTATACCTATGATTATAAGTATTTTTGTTCTAAAAAGACTTTCAGGTTGGTCCAATCTTTAGATTTTACTTTTACTAATTTTAACTAATAAAGTATTGATTTTTAAACTGGTTTTTGATATATTAAACTGGTATAAGAAATATTTAAATGTTTAAAAAATAAGCGAAAAGAATAAAGGGGGTTATTTTTTTAAGGGTAAATGCAAACGCTTACTTTTTAAGCAGAAAGGAATAAAAAACAAATGAATAAAAGGTTATTTGAAAAACGTTGTAAATATAGTATTCGGAAATTTTCATTAGGTGTTGCCTCTGTTGTCATTGGTGCGACATTTTTTGGAACAAGTACCGTTTTAGCAGATACAGCCCAAACTGGATCTACCGCAAATATGCCAGCTGATTTAGCAGCAGCTCTTGCCAATGCAAAAGATGATAATGGGCATGATTTTGAAGCACCGAAAGCTGGAGAAAATCAAGGTTCTCCTGAAGTTACTGAAGGACCAAAAACTGAGGAAGAATTACTAGAGAAAGAAAAAGAAGGTGCAGCAACTTCAGCAACTGAAAATGAACTTCCAAAAGATCTGCGTGAAAAACTCGATAAAGCCGAAGACAGCGGCCATACTGCTTCAAAAGAAGACCTGGAAAAAGAAGATAAAAGTTTAGTTCCAGAAGAAGTTGCCAAAACAAAAAATGGGGAATTGAACTACGGTGCTACAGTTGAAATTAAGAGCGAAGCTGGGACTGGTAGTGGTATTGTTATTGGAGAAAATCTTGTCTTATCAGTATCTCATAACTTTATCAAGGATGTTCCGGATGGGAACAATCGTAAAGTAGCTGATAATATTGATAGTGATAAAGATGTTTATACAGTTTCTTATGAAGGTGCACCAGACGTTAAATTTAGTAAAAATGATGTAAAACACTGGGATCGTGAAGGCTTCCTGAAAGGTTATAAAAATGACTTAGCCATTGTCAAACTTCGCAGTCCTCTTGCAAATGCTCCAGTTGAAGTTGCGGATAAACCGTCAACTATCAAGAAAGGAGATAAGGTTCATGTATTTGGATATCCAAAAGGAGTGCTCGATCCAATCCTCAATACTACTGTCGAAGATATTAATGACCATGGAGAAGGCGTTCGTGGAATTAGCTACCAAGGAAGTGAACCTGGTGCAAGTGGCGGTGGAATCTTTGATGAAAATGGAAAATTAATTGGGATTCATCAAAACGGTGTATCTGGTAAACGTAGTGGTGGTATTCTTTTCTCACCTGCACAGTTAGAGTGGATTCAAAACTATATTAAGGGTATTGAAACAACTAAACCAGCTGGTCTAGATGCTCTTGATAAACAAGTTGAAGATAAAGAAGAAAAACCAAAAGAGGATAAACCTCAGGAAGAAAAACCAGCTGACAATAAACCAGCAGAAAACAAACCAGCAGAAAACAAACCAGCAGAAAACAAACCAGCAGAAAACAAACCAGCTGAAGCAGCAACGGGAGAAACTAGCGACGCTACTGCCGAAGTGAAAAAAGAGTGGAATTCAGTAAGCCGTGTGAAAGGGAATGTTGAAGTCGTTGAAGAAGGCGGAGTACGCTACAACAAATTAACTTCAACAACAGCTAACGACAATGGAGCAAACGAAGCTTTATTTGAAAAAGCTGGATTACAGGCGGATGCGGAAGGAAATGTAAGCGTTGACTTAACGTTCAAGGCAAACACTCCTCCAGCTGAAACTCGCTTTGGGGTATATCTAAAATATAAAGATAATGACAACAACATCTTTGTAGGGTATGACAAGGGCGGTTGGTTCTGGCAATACAAAGGACCAAATGTAAACACATGGTATAGCAAGACTCGTGTAGAAGCACCAAATGTAGGGGAAGAAAACCATCTATCTATCGTGTACAAGAAAGACGGTCAATTAAACGCTACAAATAATGGACAAAATTTATTTAGCACAGAAGTCGTTCCAGAAGCTGTCAAGAACGCTTTAGCTGATGTGAATAAAGTTTACCTCAAAGCTGGGACTTACGGTACAGAATTATCTTCTGTATCGATCAAAGCGGATAACCAAGATAACATCAAACCTGAAGAAGAAACTCCGGCTGTGGATGATGGATTACGTCGCAATGACCAAGATGTTCACTATGAAACTTTACAATCAGAACAATTAAAAGCGATTATCGACACAGCGTTTCCACGTGTTAAAGAATATGAATTAGATGGAAAAACGTTAACAGGTCAAGTTCAAAAATTAGATAAAATGTCAATCAACGGTGTATTAGTCACTCCAGAAGTTCAATACCGTAAGATTGATGACACTACTGCAGAATATGTAATGAAAGTAAGAAACGATGATGAATTCATCAACGCTGAAATCACTGTGAAATTACAATTAGTCGGCAACGAAATGCACTTCGATGTGACAAAAGTAGTGAACAAAAACAATGTCGAAATGGGTAAACCAGTCGACAATGTTCGCAAATTAATCCAAACCATTGAATTCCCAGGAAACACATTAGTGTCTGTAGGTTCAAATAAACAAGGTGCGAAATTCGATGGTGCTCAAATGTCAACAAACACACATAACCGTGGAGACTATCATTTAGACTTGAAAGAAGGCAAGATGAATGAATATACTTACGGTTTCATGTATGGATTTGTTTCTTCTAACGAATTAGCAGCGTCTGTTTGGAGTAACTCTCAATTTACTTACAGAGGAAATGACTTTGCACGTTTAACAACAGCGTTAGAACGTGTAGAAGGCGTGAACTACTTAGGTATTCAAAGCTCACCTTACTGGTACCAACGTGCTTATAAGAACTTGGTATTCCCAGAATACACATTAGAATTACCAAGTTCTAAAGTAGTCATCACAAAAGACTTAAACAAAGATAATGTTGTGGACTGGCAAGATGGTGCGATTGCCTATCGTAATATCATGAACAATCCTAAAGGAGCAGAATCTGTTCCAGATTTAGTAGCGTATCGTATTGCGATGAACTTCGCATCTCAAGCGCAAAACCCATTCTTAATGACATTAGATGGTATTAAGAAGATTAACTTACACACAGATGGTTTAGGCCAATCAATCCTACTTAAAGGGTATGGTAGTGAAGGTCACGACTCAGGTCACTTAAACTATGCAGATATCGGTAAGAGAATCGGTGGCGTTGAAGACTTCAAGAAATTATTAGCGAGAGCAAAAGAATACGGAGCTAAAATCGGTATTCACGTAAACGCTTCTGAAACATATCCTGAATCTAAATACTTCAGTGAAGCCATTTTACGTAGAAACTCTGACGGAACATATATGTACGGTTGGAACTGGTTAGACCAAGGTATCAACATCGATGCAGAATATGACTTGGCTCATGGACGTTTGGATCGTTGGAAAGAATTAAGAGAAAAACTAGGTGCTGACTTAGACTTCATCTATGTGGATGTTTGGGGTAACGGACAATCAGGAGATAACACTGCTTGGCCAACTCACATACTTGCTAAAGAATTAAACTCTCAAGGATGGCGTATGGCTATCGAGTGGGGCTTCGGTGCGGAATATGACTCAACATTCCAACACTGGGCGGCTGACTTAACTTACGGTGGATATTCACTGAAAGGTATTAACTCAAACATCACTCGATTCATCCGTAACCACCAAAAAGACTCATGGGTTGGTGATTATCCAAGCTACGGTGGTGCCGCTAACTATCCATTACTTGGTGGATATAACATGAAAGACTTCGAAGGATGGCAAGGTCGAAGCGACTACGAAGGATATATTCGTAACCTCTTCGAAAACAACATCATGACGAAGTTCTTCCAACACTACAAAGTCTCTAAATGGGTGAACGGTGACCCAGTTGCGATGAGCGACAACGGTCAAAACTACAAGTGGACTCCAGAAATGGAAGTTGATTTAACAAATGACAATGGAGACGAAGTGAAGATTGTTCGTCAATCGAACGACCCTAATAGCCCAGACTACCGTAAACGTGTAACTACACTAAACGGTCGTGTTATTGAAAATGGCGGAAGCTACTTAGTACCATGGAACTGGGATGAAAATGGTAAAGCTTTAACAGGCGACAAAGAAAAGATGTACTTCTTCACAAATACTGCTGGAACAACTGAATGGACACTTCCAGATGATTGGACTGGAGATAAAGTATACCTTTACCGTCTAACAGACCAAGGTAAGAAAGATTTAGTCGAATTAACAGTCGGCGCAGACCGTAAGATTCAAATTACGGGAGATGCGTACCAACCATATGTACTTTACAAAGCTCCTCAAGGCAAGAAGACAATGGTATGGAGTGAAGGACTACACATCTATGACCAAGGTTTCAACAGCGGAACATTAGATCATTGGGAAAAAACTGGTGACAGCGAACATGCTGAAATCGTGAAATCTCAAGGGGCAAACGAAATGTTACGTATTCAAGGTAACACTGAACGTGTGACATTGAAACAACGCTTAACAGACTTGAAACCTAATACAAGATATGCCGTTTATGTAGGCGTGGATAACCGAAGCGATGCACGTGCAGATATCACAGTCCGTGTCGGAGATAAAGTGATTTCTAACTACACAAATAAATCAATCGCGAAGAACTATGTACAAGCACATGCGCATAACACACTTAAGAAGAATGCGACAGTAGATAATACAAGTTACTTCCAAAACATGTATGTATACTTCACAACAGGCGAAGATGTTTCTAATGTGACCTTAGAACTTGGACGTGATGCGGATGCAGCAGCAACTTACTTCGATGAAATTCGTGTATTTGAAAATCAATCTGTAATGTACAACGAAAAACACGATACAGGAAATGGTAAATTCAAACAAGACTTTGAAGAAGTGCCTCAAGGTATCTTCCCATTCGTAGTTGGCGATGTTGAAGGCGTACAAGATAACCGTACTCACTTATCTGAGAAACACGAACCATATACTCAACGTGGATGGAATGGTAAGAAAGTCAACGATGTTATCGAAGGCAATTGGTCATTGAAGACGAACGGTTTAACAGGAAATGACAAACTCGTTTACCAAACAATTCCACAAAACTTCCGCTTCGAAGAAGGTAAGACTTATAAAGTAACCTTCGATTATGAAGCAGGTTCAAATGGAGCATACTCATTCGTTATCGGTAATGGCGAAAATTCTCGTCGTAGTAAATTAACGAAATACGACTTAGAAAACACTTGGGAAAATTCATCAACTCCTAAGAAAGTAAGCTTCTATGTTACTGGTGAAAAAGGTGGAAACACTTGGATTGGTATTTACTCAAATGCGCGTGGTGCCGATACTAAAGGAGATACAGATAACAACGAAATCAACTTCAAAGGTTATAAAGACTTTATGTTAGATAACCTTGAAATTGAAGAAATTAAGTTAACTGGTAAGATGATCATCGATGAAGCATACGAAAAGAATACTCCAATCGTAAATGGCAACTACAAACAAGATTCATTAAATGCTTATAAAGACGCTGTAGCAGCTTTATTAGAAGCAGACGATGATATTAGTGTGGATGATGCTAAAGCTCTTGTAGAACGCGTTAACGAGGCTAAAGAAAAACTTGCGGTGAAACGTAGCGCTCCAGATTGGGACGATATTCATGATCTTGATGCTCCTTATGAAGAAGCAGATAATGTATGGTATGCATTTGATGGAAATACAAATACTTTATGGCATACACCTTATGGAGTGAATAGCTTAGGAAAACCATTAACAGTAGAGTTCAATAATCCGATGGAATCAACTCGCTTTGAATATGTTCCTCGTCCTTCAGGTCCAAACGGACGTGTGATGAGCGGTAGCCTTACAGTGATTGATGAAAAAGGACAAGAACATAACTTTAACTTTACTGGATGGGCAAATGATGCGAAGACAAAAGTGATTAACTTTGATGCTCCAATCAAGGTGAAGAAAGCTATCTTTACTGGTAACGAAACATACGGTGACCCTGGACATATTTCAGCAGCGGAATTACGCTTCGTCCTTCCAATTGAAAATGATAAACCATTAGATGAAGCTGCATACAATGCTGAAGTAGAACGTGTTCGTAAGATTGATCGTCAAGATGCGAAAGAATACTTGGCAGCTGTTGAAGCGTACAAGAATGGTCTTGCAGAACATAACTTATTAACTCCAAACGGACTTAATAAATTGGTAGAAGGCTTGAAAGAAATTAAAGAAACTGAAGAACCAACTCCAAATCCAGAGCCAACTCCAGATCCGAAACCAACTCCAAATCCAGAGCCAACTCCAAATCCAGAGCCAACTCCAAATCCAGAGCCAACTCCAAATCCAGAGCCAACTCCAGATCCAAAACCAACCCCAGATCCAGAACCAACTCCGGATCCAAAACCAACTCCAGATCCAGAACCAACTCCAGATCCGAAACCAACTCCAGATCCAAAACCAACTCCAGATCCGAAACCAACTCCAGATCCAGAGCCAACTCCAGATCCAGAACCAACTCCAGATCCGAAACCAACTCCAGATCCAGAGCCAACTCCAGATCCAGAACCAACTCCAGATCCGAAACCAACTCCAGATCCAGAGCCAACTCCAGATCCAAAACCAACTCCAGAACCTGAAGTACTATCAAGTAAGGGCGATCAAGAACCACCAGTAGTTGAAATTCCTGAATTTACAGGTGGCGTTAATGCTGCAGAAGCGGCTGTTCATGAAATCCCAGAGTTCAAGGGTGGCGTTAATTGGGTTGAAGCGGACAAGAATGAGCTCCCAGAATTCAAGGGTGGCGTTAACGCAGTTGAAGCAGATAAGAATGAGCTCCCAGAGTTCAAGGGTGGAGCTAATTGGGTTGAAGCGGCTAAGAATGATGTTCCTGAGTATAAAGAAACATTAGCTGCAGGAGACAATCAGACAAGTCCAGTTGCAGAAAAACTTGATAAGAAACCAGCTCTTACACCAACACCTGCTATGCAAGCAGCACAAAAAGAAGCAGATCAGTCTAAACTTCCTGAAACTGGTGAAGGCACAACTGAACACCTCTTCCTAGCTGGTCTTGCAGTAGCAATGTCTGCTCTATTTCTTCAAAAAAGAAAAGAAGATTAAAATATAATAGAGTTTTATACTATGAAAACTCAAACTCCTAGCTTATTGTAATGGAGAAAAACAAACACCTAGAGAGGACCTCTTGGTCCTCCCTTTTTAAAAGGGAAATGATAACGCTTACCCAATTTAAGCGTGGGAAAGGAAATAAAGAAAATGGGAAAACATTTTTTTGAGAGACGGTGTCATTACAGTATACGTAAATTTGCAATTGGCGCTGCTTCTGTCATGATTGGTGCTAGCATTTTTGGTGCTGGTATGGTTCAAGCAGCCGAAACAGAAGGACCTGCAGAGACAGAAGGAACAGTAACACAGGTTCAGCCCCTGGATAAGTTACCAGCGGATATAGCAGCAGCTATTGAAAAAGCTGAATCAGCAAAACCAACTGATCCTACTGAAACGAATCCGACTGATGCGGAAGCTCAGCCTGAAAATACTGGAGAAGTATCTCCAAAACCAGCTGAAACTCCAGTTCCTAAGGAAGAAGCAACACCAAAACCAGCTGAGACTCCAAAAGAAGAAGCAACACCAAAACCAGCTGAGACTCCAAAAGAAGAAGCAACACCAAAACCAGCTGAGACTCCAAAAGAAGAAGCAACACCAAAACCAGCTGAGACTCCAAAAGAAGAAGCAGCACCAGTAGCTAAACCAGCAGAAAAACCAGTTACTAAAGATTTGGTTGAAACTCCAGATGTCAATCATTTGGAAAAGGCTACTGCGACAGCATCAAACCATGAAGCGAACACACCATTTACAGCTGAGAAGGCAATTGACGGAAATCCAGATACTCGTTGGGCAACTGACCGTGATGTTGTGAAACCAACAATCGAATTTAAGCTTGAAAAGACAACCTTAATCAAGCATGTGGAAATCGATTGGGACCGTCGTGTTCGTGGTGAACAAAATGATCCAAACATCAAATCTTGGAATCTCTATTATGCAGGTCAAGACGAAGTCAATGGATCAGGTCCTGGAGAATGGAAGTTGGCTCATCAACGAACAGGAACTCCGGTTCTAGATGAAAAAGTTGACTTAAAAGAAGCCGTTCAAGCTAAGTACCTCAAACTGGAAATTACAGATTATCAAGCCGGTACTATGCAATGGAAAAATGTGGGTATCCAAGAAATTCGTGCCTACTCAAATATTCCGGATGCTAGCAAACCAACAGATATTCGTCAAGTTACAGAAATTACTGTTGCTGAAGATGGAAAATCACTTGTATTGCCTAAATTGCCTGGTCAAGTTAGTTTGATTGGAAGCAACAAGCAAGGAGTTGTTGACCTAAATAATAAAATCTATACACCATTGACAGACCAACATGTCAAAGTGATGATCCAACAAACCAATGATAACCATACCTTCAGAAAAGAATTTGAAGTTGTCATTAAAGGCTTACATGCTGATGAAGGTGTTGGAAATAAGCCTGCAGTTGCACCAGCAGTCCAACAATGGTATGGTACTGAAGGTAAAACTTCTATCACTTCAGAAACGGTCATTTCAGTTGGAGATTCTGGATTTGACAAAGAGGCTAAATTCTATCAAACAGACCTTGAAAATCGTGGTTTAGAAGTTGCAACTGGTGGTCAAGAAGCACAAAATCGCATTGAGTTTAAAAAGGTTGAAGACAAGGGCTATGGCAAAGAAGGCTATGGTATCACCATTAAAGATGGCGTTATCACAGTAGAAGCTGCAACAAATGCAGGTGCCTTCTATGCAACCCGTACTCTCCTTCAGATGGGAGAAAAAGACTTACAGAACGGTGAAATCCGCGACTTCCCAAGCTTTAGCCACCGTGGCTTTATGCTAGATACAGGTCGTAAGTTTATTCCTTATGATACGCTTGTAGATATCATGCTTAACATGGCTTACTACAAGATGAACGATCTTCAATTGCACTTGAATGACAACTATATCTTCCTAGATAAACATGTGGAAGGTAAACATCTCAGTCAAAAAGAAGAACTGGATTATGTTCTAAAAAATGCCAAGACAGGTTTCCGTGTGGAAACTGATGTTGTCGGAGAAAATGGTGAAAAATTAACATCAAAAGAACATTACACCAAGGAAGAAATGCAACAGATCATCAAGTTGGCTAAAGCTTTGCATATCAACCTTGTTCCTGAGATTGACACACCAGGTCACGCTTTGTCCTTTGTTAAAGTTCGTCCAGACCTTATGTATAAAGGTAGTCTGAGCGATTATAGAGGTAAGCACAATGTAGAACGTGTTGCTATGTTGGACTTGGATAATAAGTACGAAGAAACTCTTGCTTTTGTTAAATCAGTCTATGATAAATTGCTCGATGGAGAAAATGCACCACTTCATGGTGTCTCAACAGTTCATATCGGAACTGATGAGTACTACGGCAGTAGAGAAAGCTATCGTCGCTACGTCAACGATATGATTCAGTACATCAAAGGAAAAGGTTATACACCTCGTATTTGGGGCTCACTTAGTGCTAAGCCTGGTACAACGCCAGTTGATTGGAATGGAGTAGAAGTTGATATCTGGAGTATTGGTTGGCAACGTCCAGCGGCTGCAATTGCTCAGGGTGCCAAGATTATCAATATCACAGATATTCCAACCTATAGTGTCCCAAGCGGAAGCAACAGTCAAGGTGGTTATGGCGATTATGCTAACTACGAAACTCAATACAATCGCTGGACACCAAATGACTTCTCAACAGGTGGAGGACCACGCTTAGAAGCATCTAATCCAAATATCATCGGTGGTGGTCATGCAGTTTGGAATGACAATATTGACCTCCATGAAACTGGTTTAACTTCATATGATATTTTTAAACGCTTCTTCAAGAGTATGCAATCAACTGCAGAACGCACTTGGGGTTCAGATCGTGCAGCTAAGACCTATGCAGAACGTATCCAGCCTACTAGTATTTATGCACCACGTTCAAATCCAGAAAAGACAATAGAAGATAGCGACCTCTTTACAATTAAACCCGAAACTATCAAGGAATATCTTGCTAAGAATGTGAAGAAAACAGAAGCAGGATTGAATTTTGAAAAAGATTCTAGCATCGAAGGCTTAGTAGGTGATGTTGGTCCTAGTCACGTTTTGAAATTGGATGTAACTGTTACAGGCGAAGGCGAACAAGTCTTCTCAACTAGTGGAGACAACCAACTTTATCTTGCGGACAAGGATGGCTACCTCGCTTATAAATTTGAACAATTCCATATTCAATTTAATAAGAAACTTGAAAAGAACAAACGTTATCAAATCTCAGTTGTAACCAAACCTCAAGTGACAGAAGTTTATGTAGATGGCGAAAAGGTTGAACGTATTGCAAATCCAGCTCATCCTCGCTTGGCCCACAATACCTTGGTACTTCCACTTGAAACAATCGGTGGCTTCCAAGGAATCTTGCATAGTGCTGAGTTGTCCAATGAAGCATTTGTAAATCCACGTTTGATCCCAACGGATCACTTTAGTGTTTCTGCAACTAGTCAGGAAACACCAGGAACAGAAACTGAAGGACCAGTAGAAAAAGCTTTCGATAATGATCCGAATACTTTCTGGCATTCAAAATGGACTGGAGACCGTGCTCCATATACAGTTGCAATGAATTTGAATGCTCCTGAAAAAGTCAATGGTTTGACTTATCTTCCACGTCCAGGTGGAGGCAACGGAGTCGTGACTTCTTATGAAATCTATGCTCAAAAAGATGGTCAAATGGTAAAAGTTGCTTCAGGAACTTGGGAAAATAATGCCAAAGAAAAAACTGTTAATTTTGCGACAGTTGAAACTAACAAGGTAGAATTTAAAGTTCTATCAGGTTTCGCAGGATTTGGTAGTGCTGCAGAAATCCAACTACTTAAGCCACTTTCTGATAGTGAAACAGAAGAACCAGTTGTTCCAGAAAAACCAGTGACTCCAGAGAAACCAGTGACCCCAGAAGAACCAAAAGTTGGAGAAGTGGGCGATGGTACAACTGAACTCCCTGATAGTTTTGTAGCTAAGAAGCCAGCTAGTGATGATGCGATTGCTGCTGCAGCACAAAGTCAAGATTATCTCAAGAAAGAATACAAGGTATTCCCAACACCACAAAAAGTCACTTATGGTGAAGGTGTCACCAAGCTTCAAAAACAAGTTAATCTTGTAATGGGCAATCAGTTAGATATTTATACTCGTAACCGCTTGAAGAGTGTCTTGCAAGATCATCAAATCTCTTACACAAGCAGTTCAGCAGCAGTAGCAGGTGCTACAAATATCTATCTTGGTGTTCATGGTCGAAATTCACAGGCTGAAAAAGAAATCTCTGGTATTTCTCAAGGACTCTTTGATAAGATTGATGCCTATGCTTTGTCAATCAAGAACAATACAATCTCAATCGTTGGTAAAGATACAGATGCTGTCTTCTATGGTTTGACTACTCTTAAACACATGCTTAATGAAAGTGAAGCTCCAGTTTTACGTAATGTAACAGTTGAAGACTTTGCTGAAATTAAGAACCGTGGCTTTATCGAAGGATACTATGGTAACCCTTGGACAAATGCTGACCGTGCTGAACTCATGCGCTATGGTGGTGACTTGAAGTTGACTCAATACTTCTTTGCACCAAAAGATGATCCATACCACAACAAGAAATGGCGTGAACTTTATCCAGAAGAAAAATTAGCTGAAATCCGTGAATTGGCGCGTGTCGGAAACCAAAACAAGACTCGCTATGTTTGGACTATCCACCCATTCATGAACGATCGTATCCGTTTTGGTAATGATGCACAATATCAACAAGATTTAGATACGATTAAGGCTAAATTCACTCAATTGATGGATGTCGGTGTCCGTGAGTTCGGTATTCTAGCTGATGATGCTCCAAGCCCAGTTGGTGGCTACAATAGCTACAACCGCTTGATGAAGGACATGACTGATTGGTTGACTGAAAAACAAGCAACTTATGTTGGCCTTCGTAAGGAAATGATCTTCGTTCCAGGTCAGTATTGGGGTAATGGTCGTGAAGATGAATTGAGATCTCTAAATGAAAACCTTCCGACTTCAACTTCAATGACCCTTACTGGTGGTAAGATTTGGGGTGAAGTATCAGAAAACTTCCTTTCTAATCTTAAGAATAACCTTACTGCAGGTGGTAAGATCTACCGTCCAGTATCTCTATGGATTAACTGGCCATGTACAGACAACTCTAAACAACACTTAATCTTGGGTGGCGGTGAGAAATTCCTTCATCCAAATGTGGACCCAAGTCTCCTTTCAGGTATCATGTTGAATCCAATGCAACAATCTGAGCCTTCTAAGATTGCCCTCTTCTCTGCAGCTCAGTATGCATGGAAACAATGGAAGTCTGAAGAAGAAGCTAAGAAAGTCAACGATATCGCCTTCAACTTTGTTGAAACTGGTAAGTTTACAGATAGTGAAACATCTGTTGCCTTCCGTGAACTTGGTAAACACATGATCAACCAAAATATGGATGGTCGTGTTGTGAAGTTGGAAGAATCTGTTGAGCTTGCTCCGAAATTAGAAGCCTTCATGTCTAAGCTAAAAGCTGGTCAAGATGTAGGCGCTGAGCGTAATGATTTGCGTGCAGAATTTGCTAAACTGAAAGCTGCAGCTCAGCTTTATAAAGCATCTGGTGATGAAAAGATGCGTTCTCAAATCCACTACTGGTTGGATAATACGATTGACCAAATGGATGCTTTGAGTGCTTTCCTAGATGGAACAGAAGCGATTGAAAACAATGATTCTGCTAGACTTTGGGATAGCTACTACAAGGGATTGAAACTTTACGAACAATCACAAACTTATACTTTCCATTATGTAGACCATGATGAGAGAGCTGAGTTGGGTGTCCAACATATCCGTCCATTCTTGCTTGGCCTTCGTGAAGTATTGGCAACTGAAGTTCAAAAAGCCTTGCACCCTGACCAAGTGATTAGCACCTTTATCACAAATCGTACTGGTGTAGAAGGTGGACTTGCTGAAGTTACTGATGGAGATTTAGGAACACATGCCCTTATCAAATCACCAAACAGTATCCAAACTGGTGACTATATCGGTTTGAAATTTAATAAGGCTGTTCCAATCCAAAACTTGACATTTGCAATGGGAACTCAAGCAAATCCACGCGATACCTTTAACAATGCTAAAGTTGAGTATCTCAATGAAAATGATCAATGGGTAACACTTTCAGAACCAAGCTACACTGGTAATGAGCCTCTTCTTAAATTTGAAAATCTCAATATCAATGCCAAAGCTGTTCGAATGATTGCCACTTCTGATCGTGGAAATACTTGGTTTGCAGTGCGAGAAATTGCTGTTAATCGTCCTGTAGAAGTAAGTCGTCCTAAACAGACAGCTACAGTGACTATCAGTCCAAATCTCATGTACAAGTACAACACGACAGTTGCTCAGATTACAGATGGTCGTGATAATACTGAAGCTATGCTTGCAAATGCTGATCGCACGGATACAACTCCTGTAGATGGTTGGGTACAACTAGACTTGGGCGAAGTCAAACCTGTAACTAAGGTTCGTCTCGTTCAAGGTTCAGGAGATAAGTTAGCAGAAGGTGTCCTTGAGTATTCTACAGATGGAACTTCATGGCAAGAATTGGATCGTTTGACAGGTGAACAAACCAAAGAAATTGAAACTCCAATTTCAGCACGTTACATCCGTGTTCGTAACACCAAGAATATCAATCTATGGTGGCGTATCGCTGACTTCTCAGTTGAGACACGTGCTGGTAATAGCGAGATGACAGACACCAATGTTGAAAGTTTGAAATCAACTCCAGTATATGACAGTCTCGGTCGTTATGACATGCAAATTCCAAGTGGCACTAAGCTTCCAGCTCATAGCTACTTGGGTATGAAGCTAGACCGCCTACACCAAGCTGAAAGCATTCAGGCTATTGGTATTGGAAATCCAGCCCTTGACTTGGAATACTCTCCAAATGCACAAGAATGGTATCCAGCTAGCCAAGTAACTGATAAGTCCTTGGTACGTTATGCTCGTTTGGTCAATAAGACCGACCAAGAACAAGCAGTGACAGCAACATCTCTATTGGTTAAGACAAAAGAAGTCCAACCAACTAAACTGGATTCTACATCTATGGGAATCGATGCCCATTATGGTGCAAATGATGTTCGCAAGATCAAGAATTTGGATCAGTTGTTTGATGGTGTTTACAATAATTTTGTAGAGTTCTCTGACTATGCACGTAAAGATGGTCACATTACCTTGAAACTTGGTAGTGAACGTGAAATCAAGAAGATTAGAGCCTACATCCAAGACGGTACGAAGAACTATCTTCGTGATGGTAAGATTCAAGTCAGCCAAGACGGTAAGACTTGGACAGACGTTGTGACAGTAGGTGATGGTGTCGCTAATGAAATGCGTGATGATTCATTGACAGATGGATGGACACATGATTCTAAGATGCCTGGAAATCGCTACATTGAGGGTGAACTTGCAAGCCCAGTTAAAGCTAATTATCTCCGTGTTCTCTTCACTGCTAATTACGATGCTCGTTTTGTTGGATTTACTGAGTTGGTTATCAATGATGGCGAATTTGTGAAACCAATTAACGACCCAACTGTTCAAGGAAATAGTGGAGAAAGTCGAGGAAATCTTTACACCAATCTTGTAGATGGCAAAGTCTTGACAAGCTATAAGGCTGAGAAAGACCAAGGTGAGCTGGTTTACCACTTGTCAGAACCAACAGATGCTAACCACATCCGACTTGTTTCTAGTCTACCTCAAGGCGTGGTAGCTCGTGTTCTTGCTCGCACTCTGAAAACAGACAGAGACGGTGCTTGGACAGATTTGGGAGCAATTACTTCAAGCTTCCAAACATTTGCAGTGAGAGATAAGGCTCCGTTACTTGATGTCAAACTCATTTGGGAAGGTGGCAAGCCAGAGTTCTATGAAATGACAACATATTATCAAGAGCTTTCAGAAGAACCTGAGCAACCAACTCCAGATCCAGAGCCAACTCCGAACCCAGAGCCAACTCCAAATCCAGAGCCAACTCCAAATCCAGAGCCAACTCCAAATCCAGAGCCAACTCCAGATCCAGAGCCAACTCCGAACCCAGAGCCAACTCCAAATCCAGAGCCAACTCCAAATCCAGAGCCAACTCCAGATCCAGAGCCAACTCCAAATCCAGAGCCAACTCCAGATCCAAAGCCAACTCCAGATCCAGAGCCAACCCCAAATCCAGAGCCAACTCCAGATCCAGAGCCAACTCCAAATCCAGAGCCAACTCCAGATCCAAAGCCAACCCCAGATCCAGAGCCAACTCCAGATCCGAAACCAACTCCAGATCCAGAACCAACTCCAGAACCTGAAGTCCTTTCAAGTAAGGGAGATCAAGAACCACCAGTAGTTGAAATTCCTGAATTTACAGGTGGCGTTAATGCTGCAGAAGCGGCTGTTCATGAAATCCCAGAATTCAAGGGTGGCGTTAATTGGGTTGAAGCGGACAAGAATGAGCTTCCAGAATTCAAGGGTGGCGTTAATTGGGTTGAAGCAGCTAAGAATGAGGTTCCAGAATATAAAGAGCCTGTTGCAAACCCAGCTACACCAATTGCGGATCACAAGCCAGCTCAAATTTCAACAAACCAAAAACAAGAACAACCACATGCACCAGCAACTGAAGCAAAAGCTCAGCTTCCAGCAACTGGTGAGCAAGATTCAGTAGGTTTAGCTTTCCTAGCTAGTCTTGGATTGGTTCTTTCTGCAACCTTTATCAAAAAGGGGAAAGAAGACTAAGTACGAATCTTCATTCGATGCAGAATAGCTTGTTTTAAAAAGAAAAACCAGGGACACTAGTTCCTGGTTTTTTGTGATTCGAAAGTATAGAAAACTGCAAATAAAATACCAACGAAGTAATCGTTGGTATTGAAAAATGCTTAAGATGCTCCGTTATTTGCGCTAACTCCTGCTTCAGTAGTTGGAGTGTTTGAAGAAGAATCAGATTGCTCATTTTTCTGAGAATTGTTATCTGATTTTGTATCCTCCTTCTTGCTAGGAGTTTGAACCTCTTCTTTTTGAGTTGTTTCTTGATTGTTAGTTTGATTTTGTGCAGGGGTATTGGATTCAGCGGGAGCTTCCTTTTGAACTTCCTTGATAATAGTTGTTTGCGGATTTGTATCTTTTTTATCTTTTTCCTTATCAAAGGCATTCATAATCGTGATGCTAGCCGTAATCAAACCTAGAATACTAGCAATCGTCGCGATTGTTTTTTGAAAAACAGTGAATCCTTTTTTGATGTGTTCAGTTTTAGGTTTTGATTTTCTACGATAGTTAGACATAATTTCTCTCCTTTACCATGATTCATTATACCCAAAATCTTTAAAAAAAACTTAAATGAACCTGAACGGCATTTCTTGTCGCCTGAACTGTTTCGTGTTACAATAGAAGGAGTGATTTTAGAAAGTGTGAGAAACAATGATTTACTTTGATAATTCGGCTACGACCAAGCCTTATCCTGAAGTACTTGAAACCTATATGCAGGTGTCTACAAAAATTATTGGTAACCCATCTAGCCTTCATCGTTTGGGTGATCAGTCTACCAGAATTTTAGAAGCTTCTCGTCAACAGATTGCAGAATTAATTGGCAAAAAAAGTGAGGAAATCTTCTTTACCTCTGGTGGTACTGAAGGGGATAACTGGGTTATCAAAGGTGTCGCTTTTGAAAAAGCTCAGTTTGGTAAACACATCATCGTGTCTGACATTGAACACCCAGCGGTTAAGGAATCAGCTCTTTGGCTCAAGACTCAAGGATTTGAAGTGGATTTTGCGCCTGTTGATGAAAAGGGATTTGTTGATGTAGCTGCTTTAGCAAATCTACTTCGTCCTGATACCACACTTATTTCTATCATGGCTGTTAACAATGAAATTGGCTCAATCCAGCCTATTGAAGCTATCTCAGAACTTTTAGCTGATAAGCCAACTATTTCTTTCCATGTGGATGCGGTTCAAGCTTTAGTCAAGATTCCGACAGAATCCTACCTAACTGATCGAGTGGACTTTGCGACTTTCTCTAGTCACAAGTTCCACGGAGTTCGTGGTGTTGGATTTGTCTATATCAAGTCAGGTAAGAAAATTACGCCACTATTAACTGGTGGTGGCCAAGAGCGTGACTATCGTTCAACTACTGAGAATGTCGCTGGTATTGCAGCGACAGCCAAGGCCCTACGTTTGGCTATGGAAAATCTAGATTTGTTTACGAGCAAAACAAGTCAGATGAAGGAAGTCATCCGTCAAGCCCTTCTTGAATATCCAGATATTTTTGTTTTCTCAGGTGAGGAAGACTTTGCGCCTCATATTTTGACTTTTGGGATTAAGGGTGTCCGTGGTGAAGTCATTGTTCACGCATTTGAAGACTATGATATTTTCATTTCCACAACCTCTGCTTGTTCGTCTAAGGCAGGAAAACCTGCTGGAACCTTGATTGCTATGGGGGTTGAAAAAGATAAGGCCCAGTCAGCAGTCCGCCTCAGCCTAGACCTAGAAAATGACATGAGTCAAGTAGAGCAATTTTTGACCAAGCTAAAATTAATTTACAATCAAACTAGAAAAGTAAGATAGGAGTATTCATGCAGTATTCAGAAATTATGATTCGCTACGGGGAACTGTCAACCAAAGGTAAAAACCGGATGCGTTTCATTAATAAACTACGTAATAATATCTCAGACGTTTTATCTATCTATCCTCAAGTCAAGGTAACTGCTGATCGCGACCGTGCCCATGCTTATTTGAATGGTGCAGATTATGAACCAGTAGCTGAGTCTCTCAAACAAGTTTTCGGGATTCAAAACTTTTCACCGGTGTATAAGGTTGAAAAATCTGTAGAGTTTCTTAAGTCTGCTGTCCAAGAGATTATGAAGGACATCTACAAGGAAGGCATGACCTTTAAAATTTCAAGCAAGCGCAGTGACCACAATTTTGAACTAGACAGTCGTGAACTCAACCAAACGCTTGGTGGAGCCGTATTTGAAGCCATTCCAAATGTGCAAGCTCAAATGAAAAATCCAGACATTAATCTTCAGGTGGAGATTCGTGAGGAAGCAGCCTACCTTTCTTATGAAACCATTCGTGGTGCTGGTGGTTTGCCAGTTGGAACTTCGGGTAAAGGAATGCTGATGTTATCAGGAGGAATTGACTCGCCTGTAGCAGGTTATCTTGCTTTGAAACGTGGTGTGGATATCGAGGCTGTCCACTTTGCTAGTCCACCCTATACTAGTCCAGGTGCCCTCAAGAAAGCTCAGGATTTGACTCGTAAATTGACTAAGTTTGGTGGCAATATCCAGTTTATCGAAGTACCTTTCACTGAAATCCAAGAAGAAATTAAAGCTAAAGCCCCAGAAGCCTATCTCATGACTTTGACTCGCCGCTTTATGATGCGGATTACCGACCGTATCCGTGAAGTGAGAAATGGTTTGGTCATCATCAATGGTGAAAGTCTTGGTCAGGTGGCAAGTCAAACACTTGAAAGTATGCAGGCTATCAATGCCGTGACCAACACGCCAATTATCCGTCCAGTTGTAACTATGGATAAGTTGGAAATCATTGATATTGCTCAGGAAATTGACACCTTTGAAATTTCTATCCAACCTTTTGAAGATTGTTGCACGATTTTTGCGCCTGATCGTCCGAAAACAAATCCAAAGATTAAGAATGCTGAACAGTATGAAACACGTATGGATGTTGAAGGATTAGTTGAGCGAGCAGTGGCAGGGATTATGATCACAGAAATCACACCGCAAGCCGAAAAAGATGCTGTCGATGAATTAATTGAAGATCTTCTTTAATGAATGAGAATACAACTAAAAGTTAGTTTATTGTCCTAAATTTGGACGGAAACTGACTTTTTTTCTATTTTTATGCTATAATAAGGTAAAATTTTGAATATAGAGAGTTTTCTGACAATGAATCAATCTTACTTTTACCTGAAAATGCGAGAGCATAAATTAGTAGTTCCCTACACAGGTAAGGAGCGACGGGTACGTGTACTTCTTCCTAAAAACTATGAGAAAGACACGGATCGAACTTACCCAGTTGTCTATTTCCACGATGGACAAAACGTCTTTTATAGTAAGGAATCTTACGTTGGACATTCTTGGAAGATTATTCCTGCCATCAAGCGAAATCCTGATATCAGTCGCATGATTGTGGTAGCTATTGACAATGATGGTCTAGGACGGATGAATGAGTACGCAGCCTGGAAATTCCAAGAGTCCAACATTCCTGGTCAACAATTTGGTGGTAAGGGAGTTGAGTATGCTGAGTTTGTCATGGAAGTGGTCAAACCCTTTATCGATGAAAACTATCGGACAAAATCAGACCGGAAACACACTGCCATGATTGGATCTTCTCTAGGAGGCAATATTACCCAGTTTATCGGCTTGGAGTATCAAGACCAGATTGGGTGCTTGGGTGTCTTTTCATCTGCTAACTGGCTTCACCAAGAGGCCTTTGATCGCTATATCGAGCGTAAAAAACTCTTGCCTGACCAGCGTGTCTTTATCTACGTTGGGACAGAAGAAGCAGACGACACAGATAAGACCCTCATGGCTGGCAATATTAAGCAGGCCTATATTGATTCTTCTCTTCGTTATTATCATGATTTGATAGCAGGAGGAGTTGAGTTGGAAAATCTCTCTCTCAAGGTTCAGGCTGGAGCTATTCACCATGAAGTACCATGGTCAGAGAATCTTCCAGCTTGTCTATGTTTTTTTGCAGAAAATTGGTAAATAGTATAAAGGAGACAGGATATGAATATTGAACATCTAAGCCACTGGAGTGGAAATCTAAATCGTGAAATGTACGTCAATCGTTATGGACACGCAGGTATCCCAGTTGTTGTCTTTGCTTCCTCAGGAGGAAGCCACAATGAATACTATGATTTTGGCATGATTGATGCTTGTGCATCCTTTATTGAAGAAGGCCGCGTGCAGTTCTTTACCCTTTCAAGTGTCGACAGCGAGAGCTGGCTTGCGACTTGGAAAAACGGTCATGACCAAGCTGAAATGCACCGTGCCTATGAACGATATGTCATTGAAGAAGCCATTCCTTTTATCAAGCATAATACAGGATGGTTTGATGGTATGATGGCGACAGGTTGCTCCATGGGAGCTTACCATGCCCTCAACTTCTTCCTCCAACATCCAGATGTCTTTACCAAGGTCATCGCCCTCAGTGGTGTCTACGATGCCCGTTTCTTTGTTGGTGATTACTACAATGATGATGCCATCTATCAAAATTCACCAGTAGATTATATCTGGAATCAAAATGACGGCTGGTTTATTGACCGTTACCGTCAAGCTGAGATTGTTATCTGTACAGGTCTAGGTGCTTGGGAACATGATGGGCTCCCTTCTTACTACAAGCTAAAAGAAGCCTTCGATCAAAAACAAATTCCTGCCTGGTTTGCAGAATGGGGACACGACGTTGCCCACGATTGGGAGTGGTGGCGTAAACAAATGCCTTATTTCCTCGGTCATATGAGTCTATAAAAGGAGTTGCTTATGAATTATCTTGTAATTTCACCCTATTACCCACAAAATTTCCAACAATTTAGTATTGAACTAGCCAATAAAGGAATTACAGTTCTAGGGATTGGGCAAGAACCCTATGAACAACTAGATGAACCATTGCGCAATAGCTTAACGGAGTACTTCCGAGTTGATAATCTTGAAAACATCGATGAGGTTAAACGCGCCGTCGCCTTTCTTTTTTATAAGCATGGTCCAATTGATCGTATCGAGTCTCACAATGAATACTGGCTAGAGTTGGACGCTGCTCTTCGTGAACAATTCAATGTTTTTGGTGCCAAACCAGAAGACCTCAAGAAGACCAAGTTCAAGTCTGAGATGAAAAAACTCTTCAAAAAAGCTGGGGTTCCAGTTGTGCCAGGTGCTGTCATTGAAACTGAAGCAGATGTTGATAATGCTGTGAAAGAGATCGGTCTTCCCATGATTGCTAAACCTGACAATGGAGTTGGAGCAGCCGCAACCTTCAAACTTGAAACAGCAGATGATGTCAATCACTTTAAGGCTGAATGGGACCATTCAACCGTTTATTTCTTTGAAAAATTTGTCACCTCTAGTGAGATTTGTACATTCGATGGTTTGATCGATAGAGATGGAAATATTGTCTTTTCTACGACCTTTGACTACGCACATACACCCCTTGATCTCATGATTTACAAGATGGATAATTCTTATTACGTTCTCAAAGATATGGATCCAAAATTGCGTAAATATGGTGAGGCAATTGTCAAAGAATTTGGTATGAAAGAACGTTTCTTCCATATCGAGTTCTTCCGTGAGGGTGATGACTATATCGCTATTGAGTACAATAACCGTCCAGCGGGTGGTTTCACTATTGATGTCTATAACTATGCGCATTCTTTAGATTTGTACAAGGGCTATGCTGCTATCGTAGCAGGTGAAGCATTCCCAGAGTCTCCATTTGAAACCCAGTATTGCTTGGCAACATCTCGTCGCGCCAATGCCAACTATGTTTATTCAGAAGAAGACTTACTTGCTAAATACGGTCAGCAGTTTAAGGTCAAGAAGGTCATGCCAGTAGCCTTTGCTGAATTGCAAGGAGACTATCTCTATATGCTAACGACACCAAGTCGTGAGGAAATGGAGCAGATGATTCAGGACTTTGGGCAACGTCAAGAATAATCAAAATCAGGAGGCTGGGACAAAAGTCCTAGCCTCTCAATTGTCTTTGGATTGTCGAGCAAGACGCAGTGGTTGAGTGGACTCTACTACGCTGATTTCATTAGCTTTTACAGCTCTACTCAACTGTGCGGACGTGGGACGACGAAATCGAATTCTAACGAATGACCGATTTCTGTCCCACTCTCTTTTTTGAAAAGTTGAAATAAAAGCGTTTTCCTATGGAATTCTTTTAGAAATTCTGTTGCTAAAAGCCTTAAAAATTGATAGAATAGGGATTGTCTAAAAAATATTAAGGAGAATCTATCAATGGATTTCGCATGGGCAGTCAAATATGCCACTGAATTTTTGGGAACAGCCATCTTGATTATCTTGGGAAATGGTGCGGTTGCCAACGTTGAACTTAAAGGTACGAAAGGTCACCAAAGTGGCTGGCTCGTTATCGCTGTTGGTTACGGTATGGGGGTTATGATTCCAGCTTTGATGTTTGGTAACGTTTCTGGTAATCACATCAACCCAGCC
>NZ_JBYQGR010000005.1:0-128333 GCF_058200335.1 Streptococcus sp. SCPM-O-B-15277 (M60) | reverse complement strand
AAGACAATTGAGAGGCTAGGACTTTTGTCCCAGCCTCTTCACAATTCTTTTCATTCAATCAGTAAATTCACTTCAGAGAATTTAATCCTCACCGTTGTTCCTTGTCCAAGTTCGGATTCTATTTGAATCTGATGTCCTAATTCTTGGCTGATTTTCTGGGTTAGATAGAGCCCAAGTCCAGATGACTGCTGGGTCATTCGACCATTATATCCTGAAAATCCACGTTCAAAGACTCGCAACCGATCACTGTTTTTAATGCCAATCCCAGTATCTTTGATGCAAAGTTCTTGACCATCCATATAGATTTCAACCCCACCTGCATTTGTGTACTTGAGGCTATTTGACAGGATTTGTTCAATGACTACCAACAGCCATTTCTTGTCTGTAACAATGCTTCTATCCAAGTCATGCAGATTAATACTTAGATCTTTCTGGATAAAGAAAATGGCATATTTACGAATGACTTCTTTGACCAGATCTTCTAAATTTTCTTTCTTCAAAACCAAATCATCATGGAAGCTTTCTAAGCGTAGATATTGGAGAACGAGGTTGGTATATGAATCAATCTTAAAAATTTCCTGTTCCAACTGTTGCTTCAGTTGGCGATCCTCCACCTCACTCACTAGGAGTTTACTGGCTGCAATTGGTGTTTTTATCTGATGAACCCAGAGTGTATAGTAGTCCACCAAATCATTATAGCGGTTTTCAGCATCTGATTTCTTTTGATAGAGTTCAGATTCGCTTTTCTCTAATTTTTCAGTTAGAAGGACTTCCATTGGTGACTTAGCTTTTCTTTCGCCATAGAGCAATTCCTTACGATAACGTTGCAATTCTATCAAGAAATCAAATACCAAAAACAAAAATGTCAAAAATGTAAATAGAAAGAAGAAATAGTTAAAGTAGGGCCCTTGCTTATCAAACAAGATTTCAAAGAGAAAAAGCAAACCTGTAAGCGATAGAATAAAAGCAAAAAAACGGCTACGCGAACGGATATAAGCTAGAAAAAAACTTTTAAGTTCAAGCATGTTTCAATCCGTACCCTATCCCTTTCTTAGTTTCGATAAAACCAATCAAACCTTCTTCCTCCAGTTTCTTGCGCAAGCGAGCGACATTAACAGATAAGGTATTGTCATCGATAAAAAAGTCACTGTTCCAGAGTTCCCGCATCAAGTCGTCACGCGCTACGATATTTCCTGCATGCTCAAATAAAACTCGCAAAATCTGAAATTCATTCTTGGTTAGGCTGATAGCTTTGCCATTGACATGCACATCCATAGACTTGGTATTGAGGATAACTCCTGCATATTCTAAAAGACTTTCATCCCTTCCAAATTCATAGGAACGGCGCAATAATCCTTGTACCTTGGCTAAAAGGACCTGCTGGTCAAAAGGCTTGGTCACAAAATCATCTGCTCCCATATTAATAGCCATCACGATGTCCATAGCCTGGTCTCTTGAAGACAAAAACATAATAGGAACTTTGGAAATCTTGCGAATTTCCTGACACCAATGATAACCATTAAAGAGAGGCAATCCAATATCCATCAGGACCAGATGAGGCTCAGACTGAACAAATAACGTCAGAACTTCCATAAAGTCTTCTACCATGACTACTTCAAAACCCCATTCAGAGAGCATTTTCCCAACTTGCTGACGGATTACTGGATCATCTTCTACTAGTAAAATCTTATGCATCTGCTCCTCCTTTTTTTATATTATAGCAAAATTCTTCTGACTACTAGCGAAATTGATACAAATCTGATATGATAAAAGTTAAGAAAGGAATTCTCATGGCCAATATTTTTGACTATCTAACTGATGTTCAATACGATTCTTTTTATGATCTTCCCTTAAATGAACTGGATGTACTTGCTTTGACAGAGCTGACTTATCTTCCTTTTGATAACTTATTGGACCAGCCTGTCAATCGTTTAAGCGATGTCGCAACACGTGTCCCTCGAGAAAGTACCATGCTGACCAATAAAGAACGTCTGCAACTTTTAGACCAGCTTGCCCAACACAAACGTTTTAGAAATTGCAAGCTCTCTAACTTTGTCAACGATATTGATGAGGAACTCCAAAAGCAATTCGCTGCTATGACCTATCGTCTGAACCTAGATACCTATCTGATTGTCTTTCGTGGCACAGACGACAGTATTATTGGCTGGAAGGAAGATTTCCATATGACCTATATGAAGGAAATCCCTGCCCAAAAGCATGCTCTTGAATACTTGGAAGATTTCTTTAAACAATATCCAAAGCAAAAAGTAATGGTTGCTGGGCATTCTAAGGGTGGTAATCTAGCCGTCTTTGCTGCTAGTCAAATCCAGCCTGAATTACAGGAAAAGATCTCAGCAGTTTATACCTATGATGCTCCTGGTTTGCAGGCTCATCTGACTGAAACAACTGGCTACCAAGACATTATTCCTAAAATCCATCGTTATGTACCCCAGGGATCTGTCATTGGAATGATGCTGGAAGTGCCTGATACTCCTATCGTCGTCAAATCTACGGCTCTCGGTGGAATCGCTCAACACAATACTTTCAGCTGGCTAACTGAAGGACACCACTTTGTCCAACTAGAGGAAATTAGTAGCGAAAGTCTCCAAATCAAAGACGCTCTTAAAGAATGGGTGGATAGTGTTCCCGATGAAGAACTAGAGCTCTACTTTGATCTCTTTTTCGGAACCATCCTAGAATCTGGAATCACTTCCATCAATGATTTATCTTCTAGAAATGCTATCGACCATGTTCGACAACTTGTTTCTCAAGCCCAGACACTAGAGCCCGAGCAAGTCGAAATCTTAAAAAACCTGACACAACTCCTACTGGATGCACGCTTCCAAGCCTGGAAAAATCATTTTTAAAAAGTTAAAAGTCCCTTCCTTTATGGAGGGACTCTTTTGTTGATTCCTTATTTTATTCTTCTGTGTTATACTAGAAACTGTAAATCTATGAAAGAGGAAATCCTATGAAAATCCATAAAACTGTGAATCCTGTCGCCTATGAAAATACTTATTATCTTGAAGGGGAGCAACACCTGATTGTAGTCGATCCTGGTAGCCATTGGGAGGCCATTCGCAAGACTATCGAAACCATCAACAAACCGGTCTGTGCCATTCTTCTGACCCACACTCACTATGATCACATCTTGAGTCTGGACTTGGTCAGAGATACTTATGGAAATCCTCCAGTCTATGTGGCAGAAAGTGAAGCTTCTTGGCTCTATACTCCTGTTGACAACCTTTCAGGACTCCCTCGACACGATGATATGGCGGATGTCATCTGCAAACCAGCTGAACACACTTATGTCTTTCATGAAGAATACCAGATTGAGGAATTCCGCTTCACAGTCTTACCAACGCCGGGCCACTCAATCGGTGGAGTTTCATTGGTTTTCCCAGATGGACACTTGGTCTTAACGGGAGATGCCCTTTTCCGAGAAACCATTGGTCGGACAGATTTGCCAACTGGTAGTATGGAACAACTCCTTCATAGTGTCCAAACCCAGCTCTTCACCCTTCCAAACTACGATGTCTATCCAGGACATGGTCCTGCTACGACCATCGCTCACGAAAAAACTTTCAATCCATTTTTCTAAAACATAAAAACCAAGGACAATCATCCTTGGTTTTTTGATTACCAAATAATCACACGGTCTTCTGGTGAACGCCACATGCCGTCGCCTTCTTTGACATCATAGGTTGTAAAGAAGTCGTCAAAGTTTGGCACTTGGACGTTGACACGGAGTTTAGCTGGCGCGTGTACGTCGACGCTAGCCATGAGTTTCATCAACTCTGGGCGACCTTTCATACGCCAGATACGTGCAAAGTTATGGAAGAACTCTTCAGCTGAGAAGTCTGGTTCTCTCTTGGCAGCTTCAAGGGCTGCAGCAATTCCTCCTAGGTCGGCAACGTTTTCTGATACCGTTAGTTTTCCGTTGATCCTTGCACCGTAAGATTCTTGGCCATCAAACTGGTCGATAACCTTCTGAGTTTTTTCTTTAAAGGCAGCATAGTCACTCTCTGTCCACCAGTCCTTGAGACTACCATTTTCATCAAAGGAAGCCCCATTTGTATCAAAGGCATGAGAAATTTCATGGGCGATAACCGCTCCGATACCACCATAGTTGGCAGAAGATGACTGATGCAAGTCATAGAATGGCGCCTGTAAAATAGCAGCCGGAAAGACAATCAAGTTCTTTTGTGGATTGTAGTAGGCATTAACCATATGAGCAGGCATTCCCCACTCCTTGTAGTCAACTGGCTGGTTCCACTTGCTCCAACTGTGCTTGATTTCTACACGCGCAAAGGCTAGGGCATTCTCAAAGAGGCTAGCAGATTCATCCACTACCTTATCCTTATAGCGAGCTGGCAGTTCTTCTGGATAACCGATATAAGGCTTGATGACATTGAGTTTGACGATGGCTTTTTCTCGAGTTTCAGGAGTCAGCCAGTCATTTTTAGCCAAACGTTCCTTATAAACGTCAATCATGGTCGCCACTTTTTTCTCTACGTCCGCCTTAGCTTCTGGAGAGAATTTTTCGTGGGCATACCAAAGGCCGAGAGCTTGTTTAAAAGGTCCTTGAGCTAAGTGGTAAGCAGCCTTGCGCTTGTCTTGGGCTTCTGGAACTCCTGAAAGGGCACGGCCATAAGCACCTGACAAAATGCGAATCTCATCTGTCAAATAGCTTGTTGAAAGATTGACCACACTCAAGATCAAGCTTGCCTTGAGTAAAGGCCAAGCTTCTTCACTATAGAATTGCTCTGCTGCTTGCCAGAAACGTTCTTCATCTACGATAACCTTATCTGGAGTTTGTCCAATCACAACTTGGAAGAAGTCATCGAGAGGTAGGGCAGGGGCAAACTTTTTGAAATCTTCATAAGAATAAGGATGGTAAAGTTTGGCATATTCTGAACTTTCTTCATTAGAGAGGACTACAGCTGCGATACGACGGTCCAATTCCAATCGTTTCTCTAAAAGATCTTCGATTTCTTCATCTGAGAAGTTATAGGCTTTGAGGAGATTAGAAGTACTTTCTTTCCAAAAGTTCAATAATTCCTCACGCTGAGGATGGTCTTCCGCATAGTAGGTTGTATCAGGCAAGATAGTTCCTGGAGCACTAGCCCAGAGAACATTGGTTCTAGCATCCATAAAGTCTGGTGATACTCCAAATGGAAGAAAGTTTGGTTTACCAGCTAATTCAAACTCTGCTAGTTTACTTGCGAAATCCGCAAAACTTTCTAAATTCTGGTATTCCTTCAATAAAGGAAGGACTGGCTCAATTCCATCTGCTTCTCGCTTATCGAAATCTCTCACCATGCTGTGGTACTTGACAAAGTTTGCTAAGATGGCATCTTCTGGCACATCTTCTCCTGCCAACCACTTGTCCGTCGTCGTTAGCATCAACTCTTCAATTTCTTCGTCAAGGTCGATAAAACCACCTGTTCTCGATTTATCTGCTGGAATAACAGCAGTCTTTTCCCACTCACCATTTATGGCATCATAAAAATCATCTTGATAACGTGTCATCTTGTTCTCGCTTTCCTAATTTCACTTATTCTTAGCTTAGCAAAAATCCCTGGGGAATGCAATTAAAAATGCCGTCTCTTACTGATCGATTTCATCATTAATATTTTAAATTTTTACCAAAATTAACTTGACTTAAAAATAAAATTAAGGTATATTAAAATCCAGGAGGAATACAACTGTATGATACGTATCGAAAACCTCAGTGTCTCCTACAAAGAAACGTTGGCACTTAAGGATATTTCACTAGTGCTCCAAGGACCAACGATTACCGGAATTATTGGTCCAAACGGCGCCGGGAAATCAACATTATTAAAAGGTATGCTGGGCATTATCCCACATGAAGGACATGCTTTTATCGAAGATAAAGAAATGAAAAAATCTCTTAAGAAAGTTGCCTATGTCGAGCAAAAAATTCATATCGACTACAACTTCCCTATCAAGGTAAAAGAATGTGTCTCTCTGGGACTCTATCCATCCATTCCACTCTTTCACACTTTAAAAGCAAACCACTGGCAAAAGGTGGCTGAAGCACTAGAAATTGTTGGACTTTCTGACTACGCAGATCGTCAGATTAGTCAACTCTCTGGTGGCCAATTCCAGCGTGTCTTGATTGCCCGCTGTCTAGTTCAAGATGCTGATTATATTCTCTTAGACGAGCCCTTTGTTGGGATTGACTCAGTCAGTGAAGAAATTATCATGAACACGCTGAGAGATCTTAAAAAGGCTGGCAAGACTGTCCTTATCGTTCACCATGACCTCGGCAAGGTTGCCCATTATTTTGACCAGGTACTCCTTCTCAACAAGGAGCTAATTGCCTTTGGTCCAACAAAGGAGACCTTCACCCAAGCCAATCTCAAACAAGCTTATGGTGACCGACTCTTTTTCAATGGAGGTGACCTATGATTGCAGAATTTATAGATGGATTGCAGAACTTCCACTTTCTCCAAAATGCCTTGATTACAGCTGTTGTGATTGGTATTGTTGCTGGAGCGGTCGGATGCTTTATCATTCTCCGTGGGATGTCCCTTATGGGAGATGCTATCTCGCACGCTGTCTTACCTGGTGTAGCTCTTTCTTTTATTTTAGGAATTGACTTCTTTATTGGTGCTATCATCTTTGGACTGCTTGCCTCTGTCATCATCACCTACATCAAGGGGAACTCTATTATCAAGAGTGACACTGCCATTGGGATTACCTTTTCATCTTTATTGGCTCTGGGCATTATCTTGATTAGTGTGGCTAAAAGCTCGACTGACCTCTTCCATATTCTCTTTGGGAATATCTTAGCTGTGCAAGACATAGACATGTATATTACCATCGGTATGGGAGCTCTCATTCTATTGATTATCGGGATTTTCTTCAAGCAACTCTTGATTACATCCTTTGATGAACTCCTAGCCAAAGCTATGGGCATGCCAGTTAATTTCTACCACTATCTACTCATGATACTCTTGACTTTGGTGTCAGTGACTGCTATGCAAAGTGTCGGAACCATCCTTATCGTAGCCATGCTGATTACTCCAGCCGCGACAGCTTATCTTTACGCCAATAGTCTAAAGACCATGATTTTTCTTTCATCAGGCTTGGGAGCTCTAGCTTCTGTCTTGGGACTTTTTATCGGTTATAGCTTTAACCTGGCTGCAGGTTCAAGTATCGTGCTGACATCTGCAAGTTTCTTTCTCATCAGTTTCTTTATCGCACCAAAACAACGTTATCTGAAGCTGAAAAATAAAAAAATCAAACAATAACGAGGGAAGCCCCTCTGGAGGAATCTAATGAAAAAAATAGGTGCATTGCTGGTTCTCTTTCTTTCCGTAATTGCTCTTGTAGCATGTTCTACTGGAAAAAAAGACACAGCATCTACAAACCAAAAACTAAAGGTTGTAGCAACTAACTCTATCATCGCTGATATTACTAAAAATATCGCAGGAGACAAGATTGATCTTCATAGTATCGTGCCTGTAGGACAAGATCCACACGAGTACGAGCCACTACCAGAAGACGTCAAGAAAACGTCGCAAGCCGACTTAATTTTCTACAATGGTATCAACCTTGAAACAGGTGGAAATGCCTGGTTTACAAAATTAGTTGAGAATGCTAAGAAAACTGAAAACAAAGACTACTTTGCAGTTAGTGAAGGCGTTGATGTCATCTACCTAGAAGGGGAAAATGAAAAAGGGAAAGAAGACCCACATGCTTGGCTCAACTTAGAAAACGGGATTATTTATGCGCAAAACATTGCTAAGCAACTCATCGCTAAAGACCCTAACAACAAGGAATTCTACGAAAAGAATCTCAAAGAATACACTGAAAAACTAGACAAGCTTGACAAGGAAGCCAAAGAGAAATTTAACGCTATTGATGCGGACAAGAAACTCATCGTAACCAGCGAAGGATGTTTTAAATACTTCTCTAAAGCTTACGGTGTCCCAAGTGCTTACATCTGGGAAATCAATACTGAAGAAGAAGGAACACCTGACCAAATCAAGACTTTGGTTGAAAAACTTCGCCAAATGAAGGTTCCATCACTATTTGTTGAATCCAGTGTCGATGATCGTCCAATGAAGACTGTTTCTAAAGACACAAATATCCCAATCTACGCACAAATCTTTACTGACTCAATTGCTGAAGAAGGTAAAGAAGGTGACAGCTACTACAACATGATGAAATACAACCTTGACAAGATTTCTGAAGGTTTGTCTAAATAATCATTTTAAAAAACGTCAGTCACCATGAATTGGCGTTTTTTGTCTATTTAAATTTCGGTCAAATTATTGGAAGAGTCTGAACGTTTAATGTAAAATGAAAGAAAAAAGATTGGAGTAGCTTATGACTACATTCCTTGGAAACCCTGTTACGTTTACAGGAAAACAACTACAAGTAGGAGATAAAGCACTTGATTTCTCTCTCACAACGACTGACCTCTCTAAAAAAACACTGGCTGACTTTGAAGGCAAGAAAAAGATCTTGAGTGTCATCCCTTCTATCGATACAGGCATCTGCTCGCTTCAGACTCGTCGCTTTAACCAAGAATTGGCTAGCTTAGACAACACTGTTGTCCTAACGGTATCTATGGACCTTCCATTTGCACAAAAACGCTGGTGTGGTGCAGAGGGAATTGAGAATGCCATCATGCTTTCAGACTACTTCGACCATTCCTTTGGACGCGATTACGCCCTCTTAATCAATGAATGGCATCTGCTTGCACGCGCAGTTTTTGTTCTCGATGCCGATAATACCATCCGCTACGTCGAATACGTAGACAATATCAACAGCGAGCCAGACTTTGAAGCCGCCATTGCAGCTGCAAAAGAACTCAACTAAGTCCAGCTCTTGTAGCAATAGAGAGTGGGACGGAAATCGGTAATTCTTTAGAATTCGATTTCGTCATCCCACCTCCGCACAGTTGAGTAGGGCTGTAAAAGCTGATGAAATCAGTGTAGTAGAGTCCACTCAACCACTGCGTCTTGCTCGACAATCCAAAGACAATTGAGAGGCTAGGACTTTTGTCCCAGCCTCTTTTTTGGTATACTAGATGGAGATAATAAACAAGGAAATGCGAATGACACCAAATAAAGAAGACTACTTAAAATGTATTTATGAGATTGGCATGGATGTTCCTAAGATTACCAACAAGGAAATTGCTGCTCGGATGCAGGTATCTCCTCCAGCTGTAACTGAAATGATTAAGCGTATGCAGTCTGAAAATCTCATCTTAAAAGATAAGAAGAAAGGATACTTGCTAACCGATATTGGGCTAACACTTGTATCAGAACTTTATCGTAAACATCGTCTGATTGAGGTTTTTCTGGTCCACCATCTAGACTATACCAGTGACCAAATTCATGAGGAAGCTGAAGTATTAGAACATACCGTTTCAGACTTTTTTGTAGAGAGATTAGAAAGTATGCTAGGTTTCCCAAAAACTTGCCCTCACGGTGGTACCATTCCTGCTAAAGGAGAGCTTTTGGTTGAAATCAACAACCTACCACTATCAGAAACCAAAGAAGCTGGAACCTATCTCCTGACTCGGGTTCACGATAGTTTTGATCTCCTAAAATATCTGGAAAAACATGCCATCAATATCGGAGACAAACTCCAAGTTCAACAGTTTGATGACTTTTCTAACACCTTTACTTTGATTCATAAGAACGAAGAACTCTTGGTAAGTCTAGAAATCGCCAAACAGCTCTATGTTGAAAAGATGAACTAAATACGTCACAAAAAAACCAAGCTAACAAGCTTGGTTTTTCTTATCTATTTTTTGTATCAAGGATGATAGTTACCGGCCCATCATTGACCAGTTCTACCTGCATATCTGCTCCAAAGATACCTGTTTCAACAGGAACCTCTTTGGCTAGTTCCTGGTTAAAGTCTTGATAGAAGGCCTCAGCCATATCAGGTTTGGCAGCACCTGTAAATGCTGGTCGATTGCCCTTCTTTGTATCGGCAAACAGAGTGAATTGAGAGATGGAGAGTATTTCTCCTTGGATATCCTTGACAGATAGGTTCATCTTGCCTTCGTCATCTGAAAAGATCCGCATATTGACCAGTTTTCTGACTGCATACTCCAAATCCTCTTTCTGATCCTCAGGTCCAACCCCCACTAAGAGCAAGAGCCCTTGTTTGATTTGACCATGAATCTGCCCCTCAATAGAAACCTGAGCTTCCTTGACGCGCTGAACGATGATTTTCATAGAAATCCTTTCTAACTATATCACGCCAACTTAACCATTGGTCCGTTTGACTGAGTAGACTTCTGGTACACTCTTAATCTTATCAACTACAGTAGTTAACGTTGAAAGATTTGAAATTCCAAAGGATACATGGATATTAGCAAATTTCATATCCTTGGTTGGCTGGGCGTTAACTGTTGAGATATTCTTAGTTGTATTGGATAGGACTTGCAAGATATCATTCAAAAGACCAGAACGGTTGAGTCCATAGATGTCGATATGAGCCATATATTCCTTGGTTGAGAATTGGTCTTCCCACTCAACATCGAGTAGACGTTGCTCGTAGTTTTCCTGTGAACGAAGGTTCATACAGTCCACACGATGGATGGCAACACCACGACCTTTGGTAATATAGCCAACGATATCATCACCTGGAACAGGATTACAACATTTGGCAATCCGTACCAAGAGACCAGAGGCACCCTCGATGACAACGCCACCTTCATGCTTAACCTTTAGAGTTTCCTTGTTTTCAACCTTGACTTCGCCACCCTTGACCAGTTCTTCTGCTTCTGCCTTGGCTTTTGCACGTTCTTCTTCACGACGTTCCTTCTCCGTCAAACGGTTAAAGACGGTAATGGCTCCGATTTCTCCAAAACCAATCGCAGCAAAGAGAGCTTCTTCTGTCTTGTAGCTGGTTTTTTGAAGGACTTCATCCATGTGACGCTTGTCCATAAATTTATTGGCCACATAGCCGTTTTCTTGAAGCTGACTAATCAGCATTTCACGGCCTTTATTGATGGACAATTCTTTATCCTGGTTTTTAAAGAACTGACGAATTTTGTTACGGGCCTTGCTGGTCTTAACCATGTTGAGCCAGTCACGACTTGGTCCAAATGAATTTGGATTGGTGATGATTTCAACCTGGTCACCCGTTTTCAGCTTGGTAGTCAAAGGAACCATACGTCCATTAACCTTGGCACCAGTTGCTTTTTCCCCGATCTTGGTATGAATCTCATAGGCAAAGTCAATCGGTCCAGAATCCTTTGGCAGAGAACGAACCGCTCCATCTGGAGTAAAGACATAAATCTCCTCAGCCAGATAGTTTTCTTTGACAGTATCTACAAATTCCTTGGCATCATCCGCCTGGTCTTGGAGTTCCATCATCTCCTTGATCCAGTTCATTCCAATAGCAGATTCCTTGCTATTAACTTGACCCTTGATTCCTTTTTTGTAGGCCCAGTGAGCCGCAACTCCGTACTCAGCAACCTCGTGCATTTCCTTGGTACGAATCTGGAACTCAATCGGCCCTTTTGGTCCATAAACAGTCGTATGGATAGACTGGTACCCATTGGCCTTACGATTGGCAATGTAGTCCTTGAAACGACCTGGCATTGGTTTCCATAGCTCATGGACATAGCCCAACATAGCATAGACATCACTCTGAGTATCCAAGATACAGCGAATAGCAATCAAGTCATAGATTTCCTCAAAGCGTTTTTTCTTGTCCTGCATCTTACGGTAAATAGAGTAGATATGCTTTGGACGACCATAGATTTTTCCTGTCAGGTTGCGCTCAGATGAATACTCCTCGAGTTTCGTCACAACTTCATCGACCAAGGCTTCACGTTCTTGACGTTTCTCCTTCATCATATGAGTTATCTTGTAAAACTCTGTCGGATTTAGATAACGGAAGGAAAGGTCTTCTAGTTCCCACTTAACACTTGAAATCCCCAGACGGTGAGCAAGTGGTGCGTAGATTTCCATGGTTTCTCGGGAAATACGTTCTTGCTTGTCCTTACGAAGATGCTTGAGGGTGCGCATATTGTGCAGACGGTCAGAAAGTTTGACCAAGATAACACGGATATCCTCAGACATAGCCATGAGCATCTTGCGGTGGTTTTCAGCCAACTGCTCTTCAAATGACTTGTATTCAACCTTACCAAGCTTAGTAACCCCATCTACAATTACTCGAACATCATGTCCAAACTCACGCTCTAAGTCATCCAAAGTAGCATCTGTGTCTTCTACCACGTCATGCAAAAAACCACAGGCAACAGTGACAGCGTCCAGCTTGAGCTTAGCCAAGATACCTGCTACCTGGATAGGGTGGATAATGTAAGGCTCGCCTGATTTACGATATTGGCCACTGTGGCACTCTACAGCATAAACCAAGGCCTTATGGACAAAAGCCACATCTTCTTTCGATAAATATTTTTGCGTTAAAGCGACGACTTCATCGCCAGAATAAATTACTTCTTTTGGCATGCATACTCTCCAGTTCTTCCTACCATTTTAACACTTTTTGATCAATAAGAAAACTAGAAAAGCCTATTCCATAAGACTTTGCTGAAGTCTAAAAAACACTACTAGAGAAACTCTAGTAGTGTTGATTGATTCAAATCTATCTTAGTAAACTGTCTTTTCAGTTTCTACGTCAAAGAAGTGAGCTTTGTTCAAGTCAAATCCAAGTTCAACTGTAGCACCAGCTTGCAAGTAGTCACGTGCGTCAACCTTAGCAACGAATTCATCTTTACCAACTTGGCAGTATAGGTGAGATTCTGAACCAAGCAATTCTGATACAGAGATCGTTGCTTTAACAACTGATTCTGGGAATGTTTCAAGGAAAGCAGGTTCTGCGTTCACGTCTTCTGGACGGATACCGAAGATCAATTCTTTACCTTCGTAACCTTTATCGCGAAGAACTTTCAAAGCACCTTCTGGAACTTTCAAGTTAAAGGCGTCACCAACGATGTGGTCACCGATCAATTTTACGTTGATGAAGTTCATAGCTGGGCTTCCGATGAATCCTGCTACGAATTTGTTAACTGGGTTTTTGTAAACTTCTTGAGGAGTACCGATTTGTTCAACACGTCCGATAGTACCAGTACCAGCAGGGTTTTTAGTAGCTGACATGATAACGATACGGTCTGCAAGTGTCATCGCTTCTGTTTGGTCGTGAGTTACGTAGATAGTTGTAGCTCCGATACGACGGTGGATTTTAGCGATTTCAGCACGCATAGATACACGAAGTTTTGCATCCAAGTTTGACAAAGGTTCGTCCATCAAGAATACTTTTGCATCACGGACGATCGCACGACCCATGGCAACACGTTGACGTTGACCACCTGAAAGGTCAGCTGGTTTACGATCCAAGAATTCTTTCAAACCAAGAATTTCTGCTGCTTCTTGTACACGTTTGTCGATGTCTTCTTTGCTGTATTTACGCAATTTCAAACCGAAAGCCATGTTATCGTATACAGTCATGTGTGGGTAAAGAGCGTAGTTTTGGAATACCATGGCGATGTCACGGTCTTTTGGAGCTACGTCATTGACAACAACGCCATCGATAGATGCAGTACCTTCTGTGATATCTTCAAGACCTGCAATCATACGGAGAGTAGTTGATTTACCACATCCTGAAGGTCCTACGAAAACGATAAATTCTTTGTCTTTGATGTCCAAGTTGAAGTCTTCAACTGAGTAGTGTTCGCTGTTTGGATATTTTTTGTAAATGTTTTTAAGATTTAATTCTACCATTTCGGTGAACTCCTTTAATTTTTGATAGATTTATTATAAATGAAAACGCTTTACATTTCTATGGCAAGGTGACCAAAAAAATAAAAAAGTTCTGTGCAACTTGCACAAAACTTTATATAATATCTGGTAAAATCAATTGATAACACAAGGTCAAATCTGTCAATTCTTTCAACTGAAGCCCTGTCAACTCTTCCCATTTATCAATCTTGTATTGAAGAGAATTGCGGTGCAAATACAGTTGCTGAGCTGTTTTAGTTAGAACTGCACTATTTTCCCATAAGGAGAGAATGATTTCTTGAATTTGATCCTGATCCAAAATCATCTGGTGTAGATAATCTTTGATCAAACCAAGATCCACCATTTGTTCACCCATACTCCAAAGGTAGAGCTGTGAAAACGTGTGGAATCCTTGGTGTCCTTGTCGCCACCAGTTTTTGAACAAGTCACGTTCTGCTTTGATGAGATCTGTCAAACTCTGATTTCCTGTTTGCGACCAAACCTGCCCCAGCATGATGGATAAGCGAACCCCAAAATCGTATTCTACTGCTTCCAAGGTATCCATCAAGATAGAGCGAACAGAAGTGTATTTGTCCTGTTGGAGAACAAATAGGTAATCCTGAGCTCCCACCTGAAGCACTGTCTCGCAATTAGGAAAGAGGGTTCTCATCATATACAACCAAGAAGTCAGGTTTTCCTGTTGGTAATAAGAAAGGTGACAATAGACAACTTGTAGCTTTTTAAAGCTCTGCGGTGCTTGTCCCTTGCCTTCAATCAAATAGCTATACCATGGATTGAGAGAGATGGTTTGTTCCTGCTGGGTTAAGAGAGCCACCAACTGTTTCTCACGTTCACTAAGTCCAGCTTCTTCCAGTAAAACCCACTGATTTGCGGATACTGGAAGCGTCAGATAGCCTTCCTTATCGACTGGTTGGTCTACGATTTGAGCTTGTGGAAACCAGTCTAGTAATTCTTTTGCAATCATTTCCTAGCCCTCCACTTTTTGGATACACCAAGAAATCAAGGTTTCGAGGCGTTCCATATTTTCGGTCATATGGAGATAACCCATGACCGCTTCAAAACCAGTCGACATACGGTAGGTCACTACATCTGCATTCTTGGCCTTGGTATGACTATTGGTGTTGCGGCCTCGTTTATAGATTTCTTCTTCCTTTTCCGTTAGAACTTCTTCTTCTAACATAAGGGAAATCAAGCGGGCCTGAGCCTTAGCCGATACATACTTGGTTGCCTCTTGGTGGAGTTTATTGGGTTTGGTCATGCCTTTGAGAATGAGATGGCGACGAATATACATAGAGTAAACTGCATCTCCTTCAAAGGCTAGCGCAATCCCGTTAATGAGATTGACATCAATCACGTGTCCACCTCACTCCATCCTTGGTATCAAGTAGTTTAATCCCTTGAGCAGCTAGCTGGTCACGGATTTGGTCAGCCGTCGCAAAGTCGCGATTAGCACGCGCTTCTTGACGTTTTTGAATCAAAGCTTCAATCTCTTCATCCAAAACTTCCTCGACAAAGACAATACCAAAGACCTCTAACATAGCCGCAAGAGCTTCCTTAACCGCTGCATCATAGTTGCCTGAGTTGATCCACTTGGCCATTTCAAAGACGACTGTGATACCATTTGCTGTATTGAAATCCTCATCCATTGCAGCTACGAACTTATCTTTAAAAGCTTGCAACTCCTCTGCATCTACAGTTCCAGTAAATGGTTGCTCATAAGTGTTCTTCAGATACTTGAGATTGGTCTCGGCATCACGCACAGCCTTTTCCGTAAAGTTGATAGGTTTGCGGTAATGCTGAGTCGCAAAGAAGAAACGAAGCACTTGGCCGTCGATCGTTTCGAGGGCATCGTGTACCGTAATAAAGTTACCCAAAGACTTGGACATCTTGACATTGTCAATGTTGACAAAACCATTGTGCATCCAGTAGTTGGCAAAGGTCTTACCTGTCTTGGCTTCTGACTGGGCAATTTCGTTGGTGTGGTGTGGAAACTCAAGGTCAGCTCCACCACCGTGAATATCGATAGTATCACCCAAAATCTCCGTTGACATAACCGAACACTCGATATGCCAGCCTGGACGACCAGGACCCCAAGGACTGTCCCAAGAAATCTCACCTGGTTTGGCTGCTTTCCAAAGAGCAAAATCTACCGGATTTTCCTTTCGAGCTGTTTCTTCGTCTGTCCGACCTGAAGCACCTAACTCCAAGTCTTCTAGGGTTTTATTGGCTAACTTAGCATAGTTGTGGGATTTTTCCACACGGAAGTAGACATCCCCTTGACTCTCATAGGCATAGCCTTTTTCAATCAGGTCAGAGACAAAGCGGATGATATCAGCCATAAACTCGACTACACGAGGATGACGAGTCGCAGGCTTCACACCAAGAGCCGTCACGTCCTCACGAAAGGCAGCGATATACTTGTCCGCTACTTCTTGAGGTGTGATACCTTCTTCCTTAGCACGGTTGATAATCTTATCATCCACATCCGTGAAGTTAGAAATATAGGCAACCTCATAGCCACGATACTCAAAGTAGCGACGAATGGTATCGAAGGCTACTGTCGAACGGGCATTCCCTACGTGAATGTAGTTGTATACAGTTGGCCCACAGACATACATCTTAACCTTGCCGTCCTCGATTGGGACAAATTCTCGCAAATCACGAGACATGGTGTCATAGATTTTAATCACTCACTGACTCCTTTCTGTATCTTGTTTATCGTAAAGAGTCGTTTCAATCCAACTCTCTAGCAATTACTAATGCTATCTCAAAGAAAGTCATAGCATCTGCTTTTCTTTCTTCGTATCTTGCATCCCACTCATGATTATGATGGTCAACATAATCAGCTGTATAAAAAAATTGATAAACTTTTGCTTGTCGAAATTGTGCCCAAGCCATGATTGCTGAGGCTTCCATATCTACAACAGTCGCACCTGCTGCTAGTCTACGTTTGACCTTATCAGCTGTTTCACGATAGAAAGCATCTGTGGTCCAAGCCTTTGTTCGAATGTGCTCAATATCAGATTTGTTTAAAGCTTCTTCTATGGTTAAGAGTAGAGTTTCATCATAAGCTATTTCATCACTTGCAGGAGCGTAATGATAACTTGTACCTTCATCACGTAGAGCTGAACTTGGTAGGATAATCTTATCTGCCTGAATAGACTGATCTAGAACTCCGCAAGAACCCAAAACAATAAAGTTCTTAAATCCTCTTGCTTTGAGTTCTTCTAAGAGTCCAACAACCATCGGGGCTCCAATCGTAGCTATAGCAACTGCTACCTTACTCCCATCTTTTTCATAGATATACCATGGAAATCTACCATTTAGATTGGTTAGATAGCCACCTTCGTAAACATCTTCAAACTGCTTTACTCGTTCAACGATTTCTCCATTAAAAGATAAAATAATCGTATCACAGATTTCTCCACCACTAAGGAGGCTTCGATCAGTTGGCTCGATAACAGCAGGTACATTTTCAAATTCTTCTAATAGCATCGACCTAACCTCCTAATTAAAGAGTCACTTCTCATTACAAACCAGACGACCTGTGACTGGCTTCTCTAGCATGCTCAAGTTTATTGACGTAGTATTCACGTTTTTCTTCGACTTCGTGAATGGTTGGTTCATCCTTTTGCCCGTGAACACGAACAATCTTAGCAGGAATGCCGACAACCGTCACATCACTAGGAACATCTGCCACAACGACAGCAGCGGCACCGACTTTGGCATTTTCACCGATTTCTACAGGTCCGATGACTTGGGCATGAGCAGAGATGAGAGCTCCTTTACGAACGGTCGGATGGCGTTTGCCACTATCCTTACCTGTCCCACCCAGAGTAACCCCATGGTAGAGAAGAACACCTTTTTCAACGATAGCTGTTTCCCCAATCACAAGTCCTGATCCATGGTCAATAAAGACACCTGATTCAATCTGAGCTCCAGGGTGAATCTCTATCTGCGTCCAAAAACGCCAAAACTGGCTGTGCATACGAGCTAAAAGCTTAAAGCCATGTTTCCAGAGAAAATGAGAGAGACGGTGAGCAGCCAAGGCTTTGACACCCGGATAGGTCAGCAAGACTTCCAAGGTAGTGCGAGCCGCTGGATCATTTTCTTTTACGATATCAATGGTTTCACGCCACCATCCCATACATTTCTCCTTTCTTATTCTGAGTCTTTTGGTGTTTCTGTAGTTTCTTTCTTAGGTTTGTGGTCCTTGTGGTGGTGACGAGGACGATCGCCATGACGATGACCTTTATCCCCTTTTTCTTCTGAACGTTCAGGTTTTGGAGGACGTGGCAAGAGTGCCTTCATAGAAGCATCTACACGACCTTTTTCATCAATCTTAATAACCTTCACATCTACAAAATCACCAATTTGAACTAAATCTTCTACATTATTAGTACGAGTCCAAGCCATTTCAGAGATGTGTACGAGGGCATCTGTCTTGTCAAAGAGGTTGACAAAGGCACCAAATTTCTCGATACGAACAACTTTGGCATGGTAGACTTCGTCCACTTTAGCTTCACGAACCAAACCAGCAATGATTTCTTTAGCACGGTTGATAGCATCTTGGTCGCTAGAGTAGATAGATACGTTACCTTCTTCGTCGATGTCAATCTTAACGCCTGTTTCAGCGATGATCTTATCGATGGTTTCTCCACCCTTACCGATGACAATCTTAATCTTGTCCACATCAATCTTGATGGTATCAATTTTCGGTGCAGTTGGAGCCAATTCTGGACGAACTTCTGGAATAGTTGCTTCGATCACATCAAGGATTTCAAAACGAGCTTTCTTGGCTTGAGCAAGAGCTTCCGTCAAGATTTCTGCAGTAATCCCTTGGATCTTGATATCCATCTGAAGGGCTGTAATCCCGTCGCGAGTACCTGCAACCTTAAAGTCCATATCTCCAAAGTGGTCTTCCAAACCTTGGATATCTGTCAATACTGTATAGTTGTTACCATCTGAGATGAGACCCATAGCAATCCCTGCTACTGGCGCCTTGATTGGCACACCACCAGCCATAAGGGCAAGAGTGCCAGCACAGATAGATGCTTGAGATGAAGAACCGTTTGATTCCAAGACTTCTGCTACCAAACGAATCGCGTATGGGAATTCTTCCAAGCTTGGCAATACTTGAGCAAGAGCACGCTCCCCAAGAGCACCGTGACCAATTTCACGACGACCAGGTGCACCGTAACGTCCAGTTTCCCCTACAGAGTATTGAGGGAAGTTATAGTGGTGCATAAAGCGTTTCTTGTACTCTGGATCCAAACCATCGATGATTTGCGTTTCACCCATTGGCGCCAAAGTCAAGATAGAAAGAGCCTGAGTCTGTCCACGAGTAAAGAGACCTGAACCGTGCACACGGGGAACGAAGTCAACAACCGCATCCAAAGGACGGATTTCATCGACCTTACGACCATCAGGACGAACCTTGTCTTCTGTGATCAAACGGCGCACTTCTGCGTGTTCCATTTGTTCCAAAATTTCAGCCACATCACGCATGATACGGTCAAATTCTTCGTGGTCTGCATATTTTTCTTCGTAAACTGCTGTGACTTGGTCTTTCACTGCTTGAGTTGCAGCTTCACGCGCCAATTTTTCTTCTACTTGGACTGCTTTTTGAAGGTCGCTGTTGTAGGCTGCGATGATTTCAGCTTGCAATTCAGCATCTACATGAAGCAATTCTACTTCTGCTTTTTCTTTACCAACTGCCGCAACTATTTCTTCTTGGAAGGCAATCAATTCTTTAACAGCTTCATGTCCTTTGAGAAGAGCTTCCAACATGATTTCTTCTGACAATTCTTTGGCACCAGACTCTACCATGTTGATGGCGTGTTTAGTACCTGCTACTGTCAATTCAAGAAGCGATTGCTCTGCTTGTTCTTGTGTTGGGTTGATGATGATTTGGCCATCCACATAACCTACTTGTACCCCAGCGATAGGTCCGTCAAACGGAATATCTGAGATAGAAAGTGCCAATGATGAACCAAACATGGCTGCCATAGGTGCAGATGCATTTTCATCGTAAGAAAGAACCGTATTGATGACTTGCACTTCATTACGGAAACCTTCCGCAAACATCGGACGGATTGGACGGTCGATCAAACGCGCTGTCAAGGTCGCATCAGTAGAAGGACGTCCTTCACGTTTCATAAAGCCACCAGGAAATTTCCCAGCCGCATACATTTTTTCTTCGTAGTTGACTTGAAGTGGGAAGAAATCACCAGTTGCCATTTTCTTAGACATGACGGCAGCAGTCAAGACAGTTGACTCACCATAACGCACGACAACAGAGCCATTTGCTTGCTTAGCAACCTGACCAGTCTCTACGATCAACTCACGACCCGCAAAAGTCGTTTGAAACACATGTTTTGTCATTTTAATCCCCTTTGGATTGTTAATATTATACGCCTTGCCTACAAAAATCAAGATATTTTGGACGGTTCGGCCTGCCGAACATTTCTGTAGAAAAATAGGAAGGTGACGCCGCACTCGATGAGTGCTAGGAAGCTTATCTTTTTTCCTAAGAAATGAGGCCAAAATTCAATTATGAATCTTTTTACACTCACTTCGTTCGTATTTTTTATAGACACCAATTATCAGATTTTGATTAAAAAATAATTGACTATTAAAAAACCTTTATAACCTAAATACCCTCATCTTTGTATCAAGTACGTACAGAGTCTATTTTATCATATTTTTGTCAAAAAGTACGGTCTTTTCTATAAAAAAGGAACCATTCTGCTATGAAAAGAAGAATGGTTTGCTTTTGATTATTTTAAGGTTGATGATTGAACAAGGCATGGGTTGCTTGGTGGATGTACTGAGCAGTGTCTGCGTTGTTCATGGTGTAGAGATGCACGCCTGCTACGTCTTGCGTTACCAAGTCCACGATTTGGTCTACGGCATAGGCAAGTCCTGCTGCTCTGAGTGACTCAGGGTCATTCTCATACTTGTCCAAGATAGCCTTAAATTTACGTGGGAGATGAATATTCTCACAAGTCTTCAAGAGACGAAGAGCTTGGTTACGATTCAGGATTGGCATGATACCTGCATGAATGGGAACATCAATCCCTGCCAAGGTACACTTGTCTTGGAAATCGTAGAAACGCTCATTGTCAAAGAATAACTGAGTGACAAGACTTGAACAGCCTGCATCTACTTTTCTCTTGAGATTTTGAATATCTGAGATTTGGTTTGGTGAATCCGGGTGCCCTTCTGGGTAACAAGCTCCAATAATATCAAAATGTGGCGCCTGCTCAGTGATAAACTCAATCAAGTCTGTGGCGTAACGGAAATCCTTCTGTGGCTCAACACCTGGAATGATATCCCCACGCAAAGCCAAGATTTTCTGAACACCAACTTTATCCAAATCCGCAATGGTCTCAGCCACCTTATCCTTAGTCAAATAGATAGCTGGCAAGTGAGCAATGGTTGGGATCTCCAAGTCATTTTGGATATAGTCTGCCAAACGAACCGTCGTCTCTTTGATATTAAATTTATTATTACTAGCAGTCACACTGATGAAGTGTGGTGCCAAGCCCTGCATGTCTTTCAGGGCTGCAATAATTTTGTCATTGCCTACTTCTGGGTTTGGAGGGAAAACTTCAAATGAGAGGGACGGTGTTTGACGTGACATATGTATGAACCTTTTCTAGTTGATTTCTTACTGATCAACCGTGTAGAGAGAACTGTCTTTTCTTACAATTTCTCACGCGCAGCTTTTGCAGCGTCTACTAGGCGGATCAAGCTTTCTTTCGTTTCTGGGATACCACGTGTTTTCAAACCACAGTCAGGGTTGATCCATACTTTCTTGCTTGGTACTTTAGCAAGGATGGCTTCGATGGTGTGGTCGATTTCGCCTTCGTTAGGCACACGAGGAGAGTGGATATCGTAAACTCCAGGACCCACTTCTGTCTGGAAGTTTTGAGCTTTGAGTTCGTCCAAGATTTCAAGATTTGAACGGCTAGCTTCAAATGAGATAACATCCGCATCCATGTTGTCGATAGCTGGGATGATATCTGTAAATTCTGAGTAACACATGTGAGTGTGGATTTGTGTATCTGGTGCTACTGTTGAGTGTACCAAGCGGAAGGCTGGAATAGCCCAGTCAAGGTAGTCTTCGTACCAGTCGCTACGACGGAGTGGCAATTTCTCACGAAGAGCAGCCTCGTCGATTTGGATGATTTTCACGCCTGCAGCTTCAAGGTCAAGAACTTCATCCTTGATTGCAAGAGCGATTTGAAGAGTAGAATCCTTGATAGAGATGTCTTCACGTGGGAATGACCAGTTAAGGATGGTAACAGGTCCAGTCAACATACCTTTAACAGGTTTGTCAGTACGTCTTTGTGCGTAGCTAGACCATTTCACAGTGATTGGGTTGAGACGAGTCACATCACCCCAGATGATTGGTGGTTTAACCCCACGCATACCGTATGATTGTACCCAACCATTCTTAGAGAAGAGGTAACCTGACAAGTTTTGACCGAAGTACTCAACCATGTCATTACGTTCGAATTCACCGTGTACAAGCACGTCAAATCCAACTTCTTCTTGCCATTTGATCCATTCGTCGATGGTTTCAGCAATGAAGGCATCGTATTCTTCGTGTGACAATTCACCCTTACGGAAGGCCAAACGTTTAGCACGAACTTCCTTCGTTTGAGGGAATGAACCGATAGTTGTTGTTGGAAGAGCTGGAAGTTTGAAGGCATCTTCTTGAATAGCTTCACGTTCTGCAAAGGCTGGCAAACGAGTGTAGTCTGCATCTGTCAATCCTGCGATACGGGCACGAAGTTCCGCATTTTCACCAACACGTTCAGTCGCAAAGAGTTCTTTGTTTGCTGCAAGAGCTTCTGCACCTTGACCATTGCGGATAGCATCCAAGTCACGGATTTCATCCAATTTTTCAACTGCGAAAGCAAAGTGGTTCAAGATAGCTGGTTCAAATTCTTCGTTAGCTGTTGTAAATGGCACATGAAGAAGTGAACATGAGCTTGTCAAAACGATGTTTTCAGCTGGGATTTGCTCAAGAACAGCCAAGCTCTTTTCGTAGTTGTTGCGCCAGATGTTCTTACCATTGACAATACCTGCATAAAGAGTCTTATCAGCTGGGAATCCACCTTTAACGAGTTCAAGAGTTTTCTTACCTTCAACGAAGTCAAGACCAATCGCATCTACTGGCAATTTCACAAGGTCAGCGTAAACGTCACGAACGTCTCCAAAGTAAGTTTGAAGCAAGACTTCAAGACCTTTTTTGTCAGCCAAAAGCTTGTTGTAGATGTTCAAGAAGAGTGCTTTTTCTTCTTCTGTCAAGTCTTTTACAAGAGCTGCTTCGTCGAGTTGGATACGAGTTGCACCAAGTTCAGCCAATTTCGCAAAAACATCTTGGTAAGCAGCCACTAAGCTATCTACGAAGTCTTCTGCTTTCACACCTTCTTCAAAGTCTGACAATTGAAGGAATGTGAATGGACCTACAAGGACAGGACGAGTGTTGAGACCAAGTTCTTTAGCTTCTTGGAACTCATCGAAAATCTTGTGACCAGCTAATTTTACTTGAGTGTCTTTTTCAAATTTAGGAACGATATAGTGGTAGTTCGTATTGAACCATTTCTTCATCGGAAGGGCACGAACATCCCCTTTTTCTCCTTGGTAACCACGTCCCAAAGCAAAGTAACGTTCAAGATCAGACAATTCCAAGTTTTGAACAGATGCAGGAACTACGTTGAAAAGGAAAGCAGCATCAAGGAAGTTGTCATAGTGTGAAAAGTCATTTGATGGAATTTCAGTGATGCCTTTTTCTTTGACGATGTTCCAGTGTTTTGCACGCAATTCTTTCGCAGCAGCCAAGAGTTCTTCTTCTGAGATTTCTTTTCTAAAGTATTTTTCAGTTGTAAATTTTAATTCGCGGAATTCACCCAAACGAGGGAAACCGATAATTGTAGTTGACATGTTTTGTCCTCCAAAAATTGTTGTTGAAACTATCTTAACAGAAAAGAAAGCGTCTGTATAATTGTAAAAAATTAGGCTTTGATATAGTTTGAAACTATATCTCGATTTAAAAGACAAAAAAAGATTTGGAGAAGATTCCCCAAATCCTTTGATAAATATAGATTAGTAACCTTTCAAGGTTGCTATATTCTTTATAAAATGACAGTAAATTGAAAGCTACCTATGGCTTGGTATTAGAAAAGACTATAGGTTGATTTTCCTTTAGTCATTCTGATATTTCCCTGAAAAGTGCAGACGGGAGGTAAAATTATCCAGTAAATGATTTTAGCAAACCAAGTCAAGTCATTCCATCCCTATCAAGTCTTTTCCTGTTCAAGTGGAACGACTGCTAGTGTCTTTCCTAAACTGGCTAAAACTTTTAAGACCGTATCCAACTGAGGACTAGTCTTTCCTGTTTCCATTCTAGCAATGACAGGCTGGCTCACTCCACTAAGTTCTTCTAGCTTTTTCTGACTTATTCCTTGCTCATGTCTGGCTTCGATCAATTCACTCATGATAGCCACCCGCATATCACTTTCAAGGATTTCCTCCTTGGTAAAAAGTTCTGACCGGATATTCTTCCAATTGCTCCCAATAGCACTATTCTTCATCACTTAACCCTCTTTCCTTTAAGTCCTTCAGTTCACGCTTGGCTTTTTTAAATTATAACTTAAAAGTTATTAAAAGTAAATTCAAATACTTATAAAAAGAAGACCTTAGAAAATTCTAAAGGTCTCATTTTTATGATTCGAAAAAATTACGAAAAGAATTATATATTGGAGAACTTCCTAACTATTACTCCAGCTCTATGCCTTTCTCACGGAGATTGTCCAGACACTCCTCATAGTAGGCATAGTCATGCTCACTATAGATTGGACTTTTCAGCTTTTCCTCTGCTAAGTCTTGATAAGGAGGGCAGGTCTTGCCACGGTAGTTCTTATCCAGCCACTCCGGACTGACCTTGTAGCCACGGCTAGCCATCTCCTCCATGATGAAGCAATGATAGGTATAGAGACGATAGGGCGAGTGGGTAAAGACATAGTCAACCGTCGCATGTTTTCTGCCCCATCCATTGCCACGAAGGGCACAGCACTCTCGATGCTGCCCCAAGAGCTGAGGACGGGGAAGTCGTGAAATCAAATCCTCATGCCAAAGTCTCATGGGAGTCTCCTTTCAGCAAGGTAGAATGTTGCAGATAAGCATTTGGGTATCGTTCAAGCAAATCTCTAGTCCTAGCAATCAAGTCTTCCTTGGAAGCTTGACCAAAGCGATAGCGGTCCAGCAAAAGCATATAGTCTTTGCGTTCATCAAGGCTGGCTTGCTTTTTAAAATAGCCCCAAATATGCTGGAAGGAGTTGCAAACCTGACCCCTGTGCTCTGGAATCTGGCAGGCACGGTCAATCATCTCTTGAACCTGACTCAGCTCCACCACTTCTTGCTTGAGATACTGACGAATGTCCTTGTAAATATTGCTGGAATGGCTCAAAACAAGGTATTTATTTTCCGCCCAGAGTTGCTGACAAAGGGCACGTTGGTTGTTATTTTCCATATTTCTCCTTAACTTCTACTAGTTCCCAGGAAATACGGAAACAAAGTTATATCTATAAAAATGAGTGAATAAAGAAGTTCTAAGTACTAGCCGTATGAAGCTTTTTTATCTTCTATAAATTTCCATAGATTCAAGAAACAAAGTAATAATTTTCTTTTAGTTCTCGGAAACGATCAAAACCGAGAATACCCTCATTTTGTAATCTGCCTAAAACGACGCTAGGATGAATATCTATCTCCTCAGCAAAACGTATGATATCCTTCTTATCAAAGTTTCCTTTTTCAACAAAAGCTTGATAGTCTTCTGGTCTAATCAAGAAATCTTTTGCAAACTGATCTGCCTGTTCCTCAGAACGAAGATAGGTTTCGCTGTTTCCTTCATCAGATGAAAAATCATTCTCCAGAATATGTCCTATCTCATGAAAGAGTGAGAACCAGAAAATATCTGATACTTTATTTCGATCCGTGAGTAAAAGCAAGGCACTGCCATTACTGAATTTTTTAGTCGCTCCATTCAGATTAGCATTTGGCAAAGCAGGCAGACCGACTAGGACAACACCACAGTCTAACAAGATATCATACAAGCGTTGAGGAAAGGCTTCTGGATCCTGTCTGGTCAACTCTCTCAAGGCAGGCAAGCTTTTCTCTAACTTTTTGCGATTGAGCTTAGTAGTTGTTGTATCACGTGCTTTTTTAGATGCCAACTCCAGCATGATATTGGAGTTGACTATACTTTTAGTTGTAAATTCACGCGTATTCCGATAACTCACTAGATGGTTAAAAGATGTAAGATTTTCTAAACTTGCCACGCCTAGAATTTTGCGAAGTTCGATAATCTTTTCCTTCAAGCTATAGCGTTTGTCTGGAACGTAGCCTTTTTCCTTAAAATACTTGAAATCAATCATCTCGCAGATTTCTTTCTCGCTACCTTCTTCTAGTTCTTTTTGTTCTACAATTTCTGCAACTTTTACATCGTAAGCGTTTTGAAGATTGAGCCAAGTTTGCATGGAAACTCCACTTAGCTTGGCTAACTTATGTGCCGTTTCTTTACTAATAGACTCCTCCGCATTGACGAGCTTGCTGACAGTCTTTGCTGAAACTCCCAAACGCTCCGCAAATTCTTTCTGCGTTACGTTATAATCTTCAATCAACTCTTCAACATACTGACCTGGATGAAAAGCAATCAGGTCTTTGTATTCAACAATTTTATTACTCATAGTGATTGCTGACCTCCTCTATTTTTAGGATTTCAATTTCAATAGGACTGGAAAATACCTTTTCTAGGTCCTCTTCACGAAAACCCACAATCAAACGATAGGAACTCTTTCGACCATCTATATCTAAAGCAAACTGTCCCTGTCTCTTTCCCTTAAGTTGGTGAAAGTGATATTTAGGAAAAGCTGTCACACTGGCCAAAGAATCTGCTGCTTCCAAAAAGTTGATCAAGAGATGCAACTTTACAGCAACCTTATCCGAAAAATCCTTTTTCGCCTGTCTCAGCTCTGTGCACTGCTTTTTAACAGTTTTGTTTGTATAGATAAGCTTCATAAGTCCCTTTCTGTTTATTTTAGATTACCTTTTAGGTAATTTAATTATAACATGAATAAAAAATAAAAGCCAGCCAAAAGTTAATTTGGCTGGGATTTAAAAAGGATTTACGTATCTAACTATTCCCCATCACCCTTTAAAGTTTTTCAAAAACTCTTTGAGCTCAGCATCGGCTTCTGGTGTGGTTCCGTGGAGTTGACCGAGCATTTCAAGCAGGGAAGCTGTTTGGCTTTCGATTGCTTTATTGGTCTCATTAATCTTGCTGACGATGTCTGTCAGTGGCTCTACTTCTTCTTCCTCAAAGGTGTCTACATAGCGAGGGATATTGAGGTTGTAGTCATTTTCGACGATTTCTTCATAGCTTGCTAGATGAGCAAACTTATCAATCTCCTCACGTGACTTATAGGCTTCCAGAATCTTCTCGATATGGGCATCCGTCATGATATTCTGATTTTTCCCCTTATCAAACTCCTTAGAGGCATCGATAAAGTAGACATCACGGTTGGTACGGTTCTTCTTGAGAATGATAACCGTAGTTGGAATGCTAGTATTAAAGAAGATATTGGCTGGTAGACCGATAACCGTATCAATAGCTCCTTCTTCTAACAAGGCCTTGCGAATGGTTCCTTCCGCATTCCCACGGAAAAGAACACCGTGGGGAAGAACGATAGCCATTACTCCATTATCCTGCTTGAGGTGGTAATATCCATGTAGGAGAAAAGCAAAGTCAGCCTTGGACTGGGGTGCCAGTTTCCCAAAAGGAGAAAAACGAGGGTCAGCCATAAAGCCTGAACTTGCTGACCACTTGGCAGAGTATGGCGGGTTCATGAGAACACCGTCAAAGTTGGTCGGCTCTTGAGTTGGCCAGTCTTCATCCAAGGTATCGGCATTGTGTAGGAATTGATTCTCAACAGGAACGCCGTGTAGGATCATGTTCATCCGAGCTAGGTTATAGGTCGAAGTATTGAGCTCCTGACCAAAGTAGACGACTGTCTGCGGTTTATGAGAATATTTCTTGGCATTTAGCAAGAGAGAGCCCGACCCCATAGTCGCATCATAGATGGTAAAACCTTCCTGGTCTTCACGACCTAAAAAGGCAATCTGAGTCATGAGTTTGGCAACAGGCTGAGGTGTATAAAACTCACCAGCTTTCTTACCCGAGTCAGTCGCAAACTGACCGATCAGATACTCATAGGCATCCCCCAGCATATCGCCCGCATGACCAGCCACGTCTAGCACAGCCAACTCTTTCATGACTGCTGCTACCGTTTGGTTTTGCTTTTGCGGAGTAGCCCCTAGCTTTTTAGAGTAGAGGTCGATATCTTCAAAGAGATTTTCATAGAGGTCGTCACTCTGCTCGATATCACGAAAACCTTGAGCTAGATCTTCCAGCTGAAAAGTCCCCTCATTGACACGAGCTACTAGAGCCGTAAAGGTCAAGTCTGGTTTGATGATATAGTTGAGCTCATCGTTCATGACAGAGACCAAATCCTCATGAGTATCTGCATCCTCGTAGTAATTGCGATAGACCTCAAGAGCATCCTCAAGACTATCTGTCCCCTCTTCCATAGTCTCAGCCACGAAAAAGAGCATCTTGTCCGATAGATACTTGTAAAAGACCATGCCCAAAAGATAGGACTTGTAGTCGTTGGCATCCATCTTAGAGCGGAGAACATCCGCTGAGTTCCACAGGGCCTGATAGAGCGACTGGGAAGTTTGTGTTGTTTCCATAATGTTTCTTTCTAAGTTTTGCAAATATTCTTCAAAAAGTGATTGCTTAGGAATAACCAATCACTTCTCTTTCTACCGTTTGAATCAAGACTAACTGAATAGAAGATACTGTAAGTTCATAAACAATACTTTTACACAGATTAAATAATCTTAAATTCTAGATTGTGGAAGAAATCCTATAAGTGCTCCTAAAATCTGTTCCAGTCATAAAATGAGTCAAGTCGACCAGACAAATGACCACCAAAAACTTCTTAATATCTTTAAGATTCTGACTAACAAATACTATAGTAGCTTCCTTTTAAGATTTTACTCTGGGTCTTTTATTACATATCCCTCGTTATTAAGTTTCATCAACCTATTATAAAAACTTTTAAAAATCTCAACTGATCTTGTTTTATAGGTGTCACCAGCTAAATTATTAAAATTTGTAGTATATGTTTTATTTGCTGTAAGAAATTCATCACCATAATCTTGACTATTAACAATACATCCAATCTGTAGCAAAAAATCGAGAAAATCTTCCGTATCAAGGTTTTCTATTTTCTGCAATAGTTCATTGTCCCATTCAGAAAAACGCTCTTGTATATTATGACTATAGATATAAATCAATAATATTTGTGCTTTTCTATTAAAACGCTCAATTTTAGAATACAATTCTTCTCCTATCTGTGAATTTCTAAAGTCATAATATTGAAAAATTTTGTGCTTAATAATAAAATAAAAAATTTCAGATAAATCCTCTTCACTTAATTTATATCTTAAAAAGTCTGCCACATCTTTAATCATTTTTGTACTAATAAAAGACGGATTGTAGTCAGGAATCTCTTTTTTTACTTTCTTTTGAATAATGCTATCCATCAGCATATTATTCTTTCCAAGTTTAGAAAATTCTAATGTTTGTTGGAATAATAATTCTTGCTGATTCTCAGTCAAATTCTCAAAATTTTTTATATAATCAAAGAAATCTTGCTGATTATTTAAGATTTCCGTAGATAGTTGTTTCCTGTTATTAAAAATCAAAATTAATTCATCAATTTTTCTATTAGATGGTATTTCATTAATGAAATACGCTTCACAGTTTGAGTGATAACAAACAGGATACAAATCATTTCGTTCAAATAAAATGGTTTGCAGTTCTTGGATTAGCCACATCTTATCTGAATTTATTTCAATTCCTTCCCTACCATTCTTTAGAGACTTATATGCTTCTTGATAGTAAAGATAGAGATAAAGAACAACCAGCTGTTGCTCAATTTGGACATATTCCTTTTTATCACGACCGATTAATTCCAAATTAACATAATCATTGAAACGTTCTCTGTCTCTTAAATTTTTAACGTCCCTTATGAAGACCCTCTTGAATTCATCAGAAAGCTTTATTTTAAATCTCTCCTCTAATTGTTCAAAATAATCTCCCCATATTTTCATAGGATGTAAAACATAAGGAATATCAAATCTTCTGTCTATAATTTTTGAAAGGTAATTATTATCATTTTTATGTAAAAGTTCTATATCTCCAACAAATATAATCGGAAGTTTGCCATTTAATAAACTAAAAACTTTATAACTTGCTTCCTGTTGAGCCAGAGTCATCCTATCAAAGTCATCAACAACTAAGACTTTGTTCTTAAATGAAGGGCAATTTATCGTCAATAACCGACTATAAATTCCGTCTGACTTTATTTTCAAAAACTGATGGATTGCGACTATTAAAGCAACCACTCCTGCACCCAATATAACCCAAGTAGGTACAAAAACACTTAGACCCAAATCAACTACATTAGTCATTAGGATTGATAATGCAATGCATAGAATTATAATTAATCTTAAGCTCCAATAAACAAATGGATGTAAATTAGCAAAAACTGTCTCTAATGTTGAACGACTGTCATTTAATCTCCAAAAATCAATGGTTACTAGTTTAACTTTTTTTTTATTGTTTACAGGTTTTAAATTGTCAACTTGTTTTAGAAAATTAGACTTACCTGATCCCCAAGTACCATTCAAAAAATACGTCTTATTCTCGTTTAATAAATTTGCAAAATTTTGCGCCGCAGTTGAGGTATCAATTTTATCTAGTTCTATAAAATTTTTCTCCGCCATATCTCACCTAAATCTTCTCGTCTACAATTTATGATTCAATCTTTTCTTGAATTTTTTCCACTTTATTTCTAATTGAGTCTTTAGTATTACTACTAAGTTTTTCAATTAGATACTGGTAAAACTCTTTAATATCTTGGTCATTCAAAATATGTAATACCTGTGTATTTTCCACTGCAATTTCTAAGAGATCTTCTATTTCTTCTGGTTTCCAACTAGTATATTTTGATAATTTCTCGATAATAGCATGAGTACTTTTGAAACTAGCACTACTTTCTAAAGAGTTGATTAAATCTATCTTCTCCTGTTCTTCTCTTGGTTTTTCTTGTTCGATAGCTTCCTTCTGATTAATATACTTTTTCTTGTACAATTTTTCGTTGTACACAGTTTTATCAATGATCAATTTCACTAGTTCATCAAGCTCGCTACCTTCCGAATAATCTGCAGGGGCAAAATAAGAAATACGATTATCCCTCATCATTTTATAGACTTTATTTTTCGCCTTCACTTTATCCTTTTCATCTGGATTAAAAACACCTATAGAATATCCGCCTTGAGAATTTACCAATTTCATACAAGGAATATCCGTATCGCTGTCCCCTAGATAAACCATATTCCGAAAAGGAACTCTGATTTCATCTGGTGCAAAAGAATCATTAACAGCATCATCATTTACATCGAGTACTCCCTTTGAGATACGGAAAAGGAACTGTGTCTTGTTAGTATAATTAACTACTTGAGCAGGCCAAACAGCCACCCCGTCTTCATCAAAATAGAAAGATGTTGCGTATAGTTCTTTAAACTCATTCGCAATTGATGTTCCTTCTATCATCTCTTTCAAACCAGAAGAAATAATATAATGCTCGATAATAATATCTCTTTCTGCTCCATAATCTCTAATGCGCTTAAACCAATCCTTAACTCCCTCGAATAATGCTACTTTAGAGCCATAGTCCGCAAGTTTTTCTTTTGTAAAAACAATTTGCCCACGTGCTTTTTTCTTCATTGTATACATATAAGCAAGGTTTTTATCCATATTGTTTGCTGCGGCACGATTATTTGACTCCTTCCAGAAATCACCAATTACATCACTTCCTTCTGGTTGTACTGTTTGAATATATCCTTGAGCTTGCATATCATCTGGAGATAGAGTTTTATCAAAATCATAGCAAAGTGCTATAACTGGTCTATCTGTTTTCTTTTCACGTTTAAAAGTTGTGTCTGGCATATTTAGTCCCTTTCATTTAAATAAACATATCCTGCAAGAGTTTCTTTTTCAAAGTTTCTAGCTGAGAAATTTTTTCTTGGTGAGAGTTGATGAGGTTATCGAGGTTTGAGAAATAGGCGCCAATGGCTTGTTGTTCAGGGAGGGATGGAAACGCAATAGGCATTGTGAGAAAAGTAGAATCCTTTATAGCAAATCTATCAGCCCGAGCACCTGAATCGCCATTTAATTTCATAAATTTGTGCCAAGTATTAGTATTGAAAAAGGTTTCTAAGAAATTTAAATCAATATTTGAGTTTGTAATTCTAAAAACAAAATACAAAGGTGACATAACACCAGTTCTTCCTAGTTTATTTCGTTTAACTGGTCCCACTGGAGCATAGTTTGAAATCCTTGGATTATAAACGAAATCATTGTTTCTTACAACATAATATGTATTCAAACTTTTTTCATTAGATATATCTTTTTCAAAAAAATCTCTTTGACTAATAATTCCGAATTCCGCTGAATTTGTGAAAGTTTCATTAAAATTATTATCTTTGTTTTTTTCTGTTACTTTTTGACAAATATCAGATAATTGTAGCACTTCCCACTCACCTTCAAATCCATCTAAACGAATCTCAGGAACTCTCTGTCCAGCTTTGGGAAACATCTTAGAGAGCATGGTCACCTTGAGAGATTGGTAGTTGGCGAGATTGTCCTTGTAACTCGCCAAAAGGTCGTCAAGGGTACGAAAAAGGGATCCGATAGCGGATTGTTCAGCTAGAGCAGGAACAGAGGTTTTTATAGAGTAAAAATCGCTATGATTTAAATCAGGAATAGTTGAGTTTCCTGCTCTAATTATGATTTCTTTTTGAATATCATTTGATGTTAAAAGATAATATAAAAACATTTTAGAGGTTTCATATTTATCATAATCAACCTTAAAAAAATTGTTATGAAATGCACCAGAAATATTTGTAATCACTTTTCCTGTATTTCCAGTTCTGGTCATTAAAATATCATCTACAGTGCAAATAACATTCTCAGATGGAGATTCGATATAATATTTCTTTGTAGAATTTGGATTTAAAAATTCATTTGTAATATAAAAATATCTATGTTCTCCATCTTCTAAAAATCTACTTGAAATTGCCATTTGTAGACCTTGAGACAATTTTGTAAAATCTTTAAATCTCTTTTTATCCCATTCTTCTTTAAAAGAATCGAACCTAATTTCAGGCACATTATCATTTTTTTTTAATTTCATCCATACTCCCACACTTTATTTAACAGCCAGTATCAAATTTCCAATAGTATTTAAAATGTTCTTCATAATGATTATCCTTAAAAATCTGATAAAAAAGATCTCTCATTTCATCAATAGATTCTGTATATTGAACTGCAGATGGATCATCTATTCCATGAGAATTGACATTAAACAATTTCAAATACTGCTCATTGTCTTGATAAAAAATATCCTGTTTCAATGCATTAAACTTCATAAAAGTTTCTATTATCCTTCTCATCGTATTCAACATTGAGAGTTCATGACCACATTCATACAAATCCTTCAGTTCTACCCAAAGAGCCTCATAACTTGTTTTAAAATCCTCCTTTTCAGTTGAAATTTTAATAAATGCATGATGATCAATTCGGTAAAAATTATTCTTATCATATTTAGTTCTATTTTTTTCATCTTTAAAATAACCATGTGGTTGAACATTCAAATAAAAATGAACATTATGAGTTAGAATTACCATGATATCTCGGTTTGAATCGAATTTATCTCTATCTTTATTCTGATAAAGTTTTTGTAGTTCCCAAATAATCAAGTATTGCATTTTATCATCATTCGAACTCATTGGATCGTCAAATACTATTATTTTATTCTTCTTTTGTCCTTCTTTAACTTCCTCCAAACGCTCAATAAAATATAAAAATGCAATGACATTTTTTTCACCCGTTGATAATTGTTTTACACTTCTATATTGATTTCCTTCTTTTATTCTGTAATAACCAAGGTTTTGATTGTCTACATGATCTAATTCCCAAGAAACTTTTAACCGAAGTTTTTTATTTATTCTCTCAATAGCTTGTTTTTCTGCTTTTGGTTTTAATTTGTCAACCTGAATTCGATATTCAGCTAAATTTTGTTCCAATTCTTCCTTTTCATTTTTTTTGTGACTATAAACTAATTCTTTTTCCTCTTTTTCTCTCTTAAGAACAGTTAGTCTTTCTAGTTCAACATCATATTGGAAATTCTCAAGTAACAATTTTATTTCATGATATCGAATTGCATCTCTTGCCTCTTTCTGTTTGTTTTTAATATCTAAAACATTTTGATTGTTTACTTCAATTAGTCTGTTTAGCTCACCATAATTCACATTATTTGGTATAGGTAACTCTAACTCTTCACTCTCCACAAAGAGATTACTTTCTTTCTGTTCCAATGTTTTAAGTAATATTTCTAAATAGGATTTCTGTGCTGTAAGAGACTCATTCACTTTCTCACTCTCTTTTTCAACCTCATCTTTAAGATCCGGAAAAAAATCATCTGTACTAATCTTGACATTTTCCTTAATCTCATTAAGCAAGTTAGCAATTTTTTCTTTACCAACTTTAATTCGATTTTGAAGTTTCTTCACCTCATCTGCTGAAAAATATCTCTCCAACTCCATCAACACTTCATCAGAAAGTTCATTCCCACAAAACGAGCATATATTTTCTTCTTTATGGATTTCTAATCCTTCTTTAGCGAAATTAATTTTTCTTTGGTTGTCTAATCTACCAATGAATACTCGTTCAACAACTTTACTCGAAATAATTTCATTGACAGCATTCAAATATTTTTCAAAATTAATTTCATTCTCGCTAATGGGAGTAATTTCTTTAGGAACGCTCTGCAATATCTTCTTATAAAGATTTATATCTGTTTCCCCTAAACGACAAGCATTTGTAATTTCTGATTCAAAAATATTTTTATTATAAGATTTCGGATTTTCCACAATAATATGGCCCGTTTTTAGTGAAATAGTTCGGGCGGAATTCTTATAAAAACTTTGTATTTTCCTATCTTGTTCATTAAACAATCTTACTTTCTCTGAACACTCATCATACAAAGTCGGTTCTTCATCCTCACTACTTTTTGCATCAAGCATTTTTTTAACTAAAGATAACTCTTGCTCTGATTTTGTAATTCTATCTTCTAACTCTTTTATTTCTGACTCTTTTTCACTTGCATTAACTGCTAATGAAAAAGCATCTAGATTCTCATTTTCTCCTATCAAAGAGTCAAAACCATTAAAAACATATACGTCGAATTCTGTTTGTTTTTGATTATAAATTGCTTTACTTAATGTTGATTTGCCTGATCCGTTTCTTGCAAAAATAAAATTTTTTGGAGACAGTTCTAATTCTTCACCTTCAAAAAGTGGAGTATCAGAATCTTCAAATTTAATTTGTTCCAAATCTACAATAGTAGTAACCATAAATTATCCTCATTTCAGTTTTTAACTGAATTTATCTTAGTTTACATATAAAATTTTTAAACAACAAAATTCAGTATATTGTTTCCCTTACCTCCCAACTCTCAACGGCTCAATCACCTCTTCGATTAGTTGAGTATAGGCTTCTTTGATTTGTTTTTTATAGAGGAGTGGGTTGAGGGCATCTGTCACCTCAACTTTATAGTCCTTGTAGCGCTGACTCTTAGTCAGTTGGCTTTCTCCTAGTTGTTTTTTCGCTCCCTTGCGGTAGTGATTGATATAGTAGCGGAGTTCATCTTCACCCACATACCAGGTCTTACTAAAGTCTTGGATATGTTGCTGGATGACTGCCTCAATCATCTGGTCAAGGATATTGGCGATGGATTGACCTTTGTAGCGGTCAGGATTTGCCTGTACTTCTTGCCAAAGTTCTGAGATGATCTGTGCAAGGTTTGGATTGGTCTTCTCCAGACTTTGGATATAGGTATCCACTGCTTCTCTGTCCTGTACACTGAGACTCTTTTCCGGACTCTGCTCTTGCTCAATCAAGCTTTGGATCAAGGTCAGGATATAGGCATAGTTGATTTCATCTACTTGGATAGACTCTAGTTCATAGTGGATATCAAAAGGTCCATCATCGTCGTTATCATCTTCGATTCGGCTTTTCAACTCTGCTAGGATATTCTGATAGAAGCCTAGATAGTTTTCCAATTCTTCTGCGGTTAGTCCTGTCTCTGCATAGATTTCTTCCTCGTCATACTCTTTATAAACTCGGATAGAAGCCAAGTATTTATCAAAGGATTGATAAGCCTTGGCTAGTTTTCTCAATTCAGGTGTAGAGATTTGTTCGATTTGGAGTCCTTCTTCGGGATCATCTGTGATGAGATTTTGGAAGTCACTACAACTTCTCAAAAAGTTTCTCTTTTCTTCTTCCCAGCTAGGTGCTAGGACATCATTTTCACCACCATTTGAGTAGAGTTTGAGGGCATTATCCACTGCTTCCTTAAAGGCTATAGGTTTTTGGAAAGTAATGATATGACCATAACTCTTACTAGAATCAAAGATCCGGTTGGTACGACTAAAGGCCTGTATCAAGTCCTGCGGTTGCATGGGTTTGCGATCGATAAAGAGGGTCGATAGACAAGGTGCATCAAATCCTGTTAGGAGACGATTGACCACGATAACCAAGTCCAACTGCTCATTGCGATAGAGATACTTGTCTTGCTTACGGGCAAGGCGGTTATTGACATCGGTATTAAAGCCACGGAGATCCGCCATAGTAAAGTGAGTATCAAACTCTTGGTTATAGTCCTCTAAGACCTGTTTCATGTGATCTTGGTTGGCTCTTGAGTCTTCTTCATTTTCAGTGACAGAGTAGGTGATGGTCGCCTTTGGAAAGTCTGGAAGGACCATCTTGACCCTCTCAGATACCTTGACCCGTGTCTGACCAGCCTTGACTCTTTTGAGAAGGTCATAGTAGGCTTGGGCTTGAGGGATAGACTTGACCGTCAGGATGGCATTGTAGGTATTGCCCACTCCTTTTTGGAAGCCTAGCTGTTGGCGGGATTTATTGATAATAGCATCCAAGACTTCCAGCATGTGTTCCTCATTTTCGTAGACCGTATCAGGTATGTCGTTTTCAGCCTGATCTGTGATGAGGGTATTGCGATAATCCACCTTAAAGCCTAAGACAGCTCCGTCATGGATGGCTTCCTTGACTGTATACTCATGGAGACGGTCTCCATACTGTTGCTGGGTGGTTTGAGCTAGGTCGCCGACTTGCTGGCGTTTATTTTCCTTAAAGATGGGGGTGCCTGTAAAACCATACCAGAGAGACTGAGGGAAAAAGGCTTTAATGTCTTTTTGTGTTTGTGGTGTCACGGCACGGTGGCATTCATCCACGACAAAGGCCACTCGGAGTCCCTTGATTTTGTCCGCATCTCGTTGGTAAAGGCCTTGGTCAAACTTGCGCATCATGGTAGTGATTTTCTGGATAGTTGTCACCACGACACGCTTATCATTACTACCTAGTCGCTTGACCAAATCATGTGTATTGTCCGTCTCATCGATATCAATGACATCATTGGTCGCATAAGAGAGGAAGGATGATGTGGTCTGTTGGTCCAAGTCCCTGCGGTCAACTACAAAAATCGTCTTTTGGATAGAAGGAATTTGAAGGAGGTTCCTCGCCACCTTATAAGAAGTCAGGGTCTTCCCTGAACCTGTTGTATGCCAAACATAACCTGATGCTTGCTGGCGAGAGGCTTCCTGCACCGCTTCGATAGCATGGATCTGGTAGGGGCGCAAGAGGATGAGAGATTTTTTGCTATCATCAATGACCGAGTATTGCATGACCATCTGGTGGGCACGAGGGATAGAAAGGACTTCGTGAGCAAAGCTAGTCAAATTTGTCACAGGATGATTGTCCTTATCCACCCACTTGGTTAGAAATTGCTTGTTAAGTTTATTTTCACGAGCTGCAGCGATATAGCGAGTATCTACTTTGTTCGTGACAACAAACATCTGCAAGCTAGAGTAGATGCCACGGAATTTCCCTTCACGGTCATATTTTTTTATCTGATGAAAAGCATCGATAAATGCTGCTTGGGAACTCTTAAGCTCGATTTGAATCATGGGTAAGCCGTTAATGAGAAGAGTAACATCCAGTCTACGGTCTTGGTCCAGTGGATTTACTTTTTCTCGTTGGACTTGATTAACAACTTCGTAGCTAGACTTTCCTGCTGCGATATTGTCACGCCAAATGACTGACAAACGGATGGTGCCTAGGCTCGCATCTTCTCTTTGAACCTCGACTTTGGCAATGCCATTTTCTCCGACCAACCACTTGGCAGCATCATAGTAGCTGACAAAGTTGAGTTGGTTCTGAATTTGGCGTTTTTCCTGCTCAGTCAAGGGATGGTCTGCTAGCAGAGCAACGTTGTTTTGGGCTAGTTTCTCAAAGAAATTGTCCCATAGTTGTTCTTCTGTTTTTAGGTCTTCTCTATAAGTCCATTGGCTTTCACCAGTTACCAGCTGGTTTATCAGTTGTTTTTCTATTTCCAGTTCTGGTTTTACCTGCATCTATATCTCTCCTTCAGGGACAATATTCTTGCTATCATTATATCATATTCCTAGCAGAAAACGCCTTGCTGATCCTACTACCCTCAGAAAAACCTTGTAGTCTTTCTCCCTAAAATATGGTATAGTAGAATCATACTACACAAGAGGAGTTTACATGTCACACGAGAAAGAAATGAAAGCTGTTTCTCCCCTTCTACAGCAAGCCATTCATATTTCCTCCATCGTCGGTGGAGTTGCTACTGTAATATTCTGTATCTGGGCCTATCAGGCTGGTATCTTGCATTCTAAGGAAACCCTATCTGCCTTTATCCAACAGGCGGGTGTCTGGGGGCCACCACTCTTTATTTTTTTACAGATTTTGCAGACAGTTGTTCCTATCATTCCAGGTGCTTTAACCTCTGTTGCAGGTGTCTTTATCTATGGGCATGTCATCGGGACCATTTACAATTATATCGGTATTGTCATTGGTTGTGCCATTATCTTTTACTTGGTTCGTCTCTACGGTGCACCCTTTGTTCAGTCCATGGTCAGCAAACGCACCTATGACAAGTATATCGGTTGGTTAGATGAGGGCAATCGCTTTGACCGTTTCTTTATCTTTATGATGATTTGGCCAGTTAGTCCAGCTGATTTTCTCTGCATGTTGGCTGCTTTGACCAAGATGAGCTTCAAGCGGTATATGACCATTATCATCCTGACCAAGCCCTTTACCCTGGTCGTTTACACTTATGGCTTGACCTACATCATCGATTACTTTTGGCAAATGTTTGGCTAATACACAAAAAACTCAAGGATTCATCCTTGAGTTTTTCTTTGTTAGGCTTCTTTTTTCAATAAAAATGAAACAAGTATGGATGTAGCAATCATCCATGCTCCTAGAATGATAAAGGTCATTCGACCATCTGTAGTCACCAAGCTAATCCCTGAAAGAACGAAGGGTGTTAATGATGCTCCAAAAGAACATCCCAAAACAGCATAGGAAGTTGCTTTGTTGAGGAGTTTTGCAGGAATTCGCTCAGATATCAACTGAAAGACTGTCGTCAGAGCGATGCTGTAGGCAAATCCTCCCAGGATAGAACCTGCAACCACCACCCAGAGTGAAGGGGAAAGAGCAATGATGATTTGTCCGATACCAAAAGTGACACCAGCGACCAATAGAAGTCTTTCCTTGAAGGTCGAAATCAGGAAAGAAAAGCTGATTCCAGCTAGAATCCCAATCAACTGCATAGCACTAAGTACCAAACTGGACAACTGAGCATCTCCAAATCCTGCCTCAATCATAAGACTAGGAATGCGGAAGGTGATGGCCGTATTGGTACATACAATCACTGCGGCTGCAATAGCAAGGAAGAAAATCAATTGGAGCATGGAACGAGTCAGTTTCGTTGCTTCTTCTGTCTGATGCTTGGACTCATGAACTTCTGCGTTTCCATAAGGGACAAATAGAAGAAAGAGCACCAAGACTACCAAGCCTGCAGCATAGGCTAGGAAGGTTGCAGTCCATCCAAAGGCCAAGAGCTGACCGACTGCCAGCGTCAAGATGGATGCTCCTACGACTTCGGCAGACCCACGAAAACCAAGCATTTGGATACGAGTTTTCCCGTGATAGCGTTCACTGATGATCGAGATGGCCTTGGCATTGAGCATTCCTACTCCAAGCCCAAATAGCAAGCGTGTCGCAAAGACAAAGTAATAACCCTGATACCAGAAAGGCGCTGTTCCGCTGATGGATAAAATCAAAAGTCCCAAGGTCAACTGGAGGCGTTCAGGAAAAATACGCTCTAAAACTCCGTTCAATAAAAGCATGGCCATAATCCCAAATGATGGGAGGCTGACCAAGAGTTCGACCTGACCAGTCGAATAGCCCTGATAATAGTCAAACATAGCAGGCAGGGCGCTCGAAATTGAAAACGATGTGATCAATACTAACGATAGGGAGAGTATGCTCACTTTTTCCAAAAATTGTTTCATCTTTTCCTCATTCATTGTTCATTTTTCATATTAGTAAAAAGGTCCTTTCCTATCATACACTCTTTAGCCAAAATTGGCAAGCGACTGAGCACCAAGACCAAAAGAAAAAGCGGGGCATCAAGAGCTGTGAAGTCTTGATGACATCCCACTTTTTTATGTGTTTTATCAAGTTATGTGACTTAGATTTTCAAGAATCGACGCATTGAGATTCCTGAACCAAGTGAACCGATACAGATTCCGATGAGGAACAAGAGTCCAATCATCAATGGAATAAAGGTATTCGGTGTAATCAAAGATAGGTTTTGACCAACCAAGGATGGGTTGACAGATTGGAACACTCGGTTATAGATCAAGTAAACCAAAGCCGATGGGAGGGCTGCTCCCAACAATCCGATAAAGGCACCTTCTAGCAAGAATGGGCCACGGATGTAACCGTTCTTGGCACCAACCAAACGCATGATTTGGATTTCACGGCTACGTGAAATGATGGTAATACGGATGGTATTTGAAATCAAGAAGACTGCGATGAAAATCAAGAGTCCTGCGATGACCAATCCCCAAACACGGATGAAGGAAGCCAACTTGAAGAGACGTTCGGTATTGGCACCACCGTCTTGAACTTCAGAGACACCTTCGATTTTCTTAGCTGCTTCAGCTACTGGTTTTACATCACTTGGTGAATTGGTATCTACGATGTAGGCATCATGGAGAGGGTTTGCGTCTCCTTCAAACACCTTCCACTCGTCACCCATAGTTTCAGTCAGCTTTTGGTACTGCTCTTCTTTACTTGAGAAGGTTACATTTTTAACAGCTGGCAAAGCTTTGAGGGCATCGTAGACCTTGTGGTAGTCATTGTTCGTGACTGTTTGGCCTTCTTTTACAATGGTTTCACTGTTGTCTTCAACGTCTTTACGAACATAAACCATGACGCGGACGTTGTTTTCAATATCAGTTGCTAATTTCGCAGTGTTAAAAATAACTGAAGCAAAGATAGCAACCAAGGTCAAGGTAATCATTACTGAACTGATGGCAGCAATGGTCATCCATCCATTACGCTTTAAACTCTTTAAAGCTTCGAACAGATGGCGGAAAAATCTACTAATCATCGTATCCGTACTCTCCTTTCGCTTCATCACGTACCACGCGACCATTCTCGATGGCAATAACGCGGTGGCGCAAGGTATTTACGATTTGGCTGTTGTGGGTCGCCATCAAAACAGTTGTTCCTTGAAGATTGATACGTTCCAAGAGGTTCATGATTTCCCATGAGTTATCTGGGTCCAAGTTTCCTGTTGGTTCGTCGGCAATCAAAACCTTAGGATTGTTTACGATAGCACGCGCGATGGCGATACGTTGTTGCTCACCACCTGAAAGTTCATTCGGGAATGAACGAACCTTGTGCTTCAAACCGACAAGGTCCAAGACTTCCATAACACGTTTTTTGATGTTGCGACGACTTTCACCAACAACCTCCATGGCGTAAGCAATGTTCTCATAAACGGTTTTCTTTGGCAAAAGTTTGTAATCCTGAAAGACTACTCCGACATTTCTACGCAAGTACGGAATATCTTTCTTTTTAATCTTAACGAGGTTATAACCTGCAACTTGCAAGCTTCCTTTGTCGATTTTGACCTCACGATACAAGGCACGGATAAAGGTTGATTTACCAGCACCTGAAGGTCCTACGATGTAGGCAAATTCTCCTGCATCGATATTTACAGTGATGCCACGTAGGGCTGTTGTCCCGTTGTCATATTTTTTGACAACATCTCTCATTTCAATGATTGACATGTGACTTCCTTTCTTTTAACTGATACGCCATTTCAGATAAGCATCGATGAAACCATCTAGGTCTCCATCCATAACCTTATCTACTTGCGCTACTTCAAAGTTGGTACGATGGTCTTTTACCATTGTATAAGGCGTAAATACATAGGAGCGGATTTGGCTTCCCCATGTAATTTCCTTTTTCTCACCCTTGAGCGAGTCTACCTCAGCAGCTTTCTTTTCCTGCTCCATCTGGTAGAGTTTTGCCTGAAGCATCTTCATAGCACGGTCACGGTTTCCGTACTGAGTACGGTCGACGGTTGATGCTACGACGATCCCTGTCGGAATGTGAGTCAAGCGGACACCTGTTGAAACCTTGTTGACGTTTTGTCCACCTGCTCCACCTGAACGGAAGGTATCCATCTTGATATCATCCTCACGGATGTCAACTTCGATAGTATCATCCAACTCTGGCATAACTTCTACAGAAGTAAATGAGGTGTGGCGACGTTTAGCAGAGTCAAATGGTGAGATACGAACCAAACGGTGAACTCCCATCTCTGACTTGAGAAGACCATAAGCATTTGGTCCTTCAAAAGACAAGGTTACTGACTTGATTCCTGCCTCATCACCTGCTTGGTAGTCTAAGACCTCAACCTTGAAGCCTTTGGCATTTCCATAGCGAGTATACATACGAAGGAGCATATCGCCCCAGTCTTGAGCCTCTGTCCCCCCTGAACCAGGATGGATTTCAAGGATGGCATTGTTGTGATCGTAGGGTTCTGACAAGAGAAGGGTCATTTCGTAGCTGGTCATCATCTGATCTAACTCAGAGAGTTTCTCAACTAGCTCATCCTTAACGGATTCATCCTCTGCCAAAAAGTCCAGTAAAATCTCAACTTCATCCTGCAACTCATCCATCTTGTGGAAGGTATTATAGGTATTTTTTAGTTCGTTTAATTCTTGCGACGTTTTTTGGGCCGCAATATTATCGTTCCAAAAATCAGGTTCTGTCATTTTGTTTTCCAAAATGGCAATTTCTTCCTCTAAACCTTCGAGGTCAAAGAGACCCCCTGAAAGAAGCTAATTTTTCACGATTTGCGTCAATTTTTTGACGAATTTCTGAAATGTCCATACATACTCCTTTAATTGTATCGTTTTATTATACCATAATTTTTTTTATTTATCTAATCGGTGTTTTTCGAATTTATGATCCATATATTTCTGCAAGACATCTACTCGCCTGATTTCTAGCAAAATTTTAAAAATCTCACAAGAAATTTCCTATGAGATTTCGTAAATTTATACTAGTTTTTACAATTCTACAGTCAACACTTGACCGTCTTTTACGACTTGTTCACCAGCAATATAGACATGATCAACATCACTGGATTTGACAGCGTAAACTAGGTGAGACAGCATGTTTTCTTGAGGTTGGAGATGGATTTTTCCTTGCGGTTGTATGACGAGAAAATCTGCTTGCTTGCCGACTTCTAGACTACCAATCTCATCTTCCATTCCCAACACCTTAGCTCCTTCAATAGTCAGTGCCTTGAGGGCAGTCTCTATTGGAAATTGACTGGCATCACCGCTCTTCATTTTCTGTAAAAGGGCTGCGGTGCGTCCTTCCTCAAACATATCAAGGTTATTATTAGAAGCAACGGAGTCCGTTGCGATACCGACTGGCACTCCAGCTTGTTGAAGTTGAACAACTGGTGCTATCCCTGAAGCTAGTTTGAGGTTGCTGATAGGATTGTGAGCGATGGCAACTTGCGAATCTGCCAAGCGGGTAATTTCTGCTTCATTCAACTCCACACCATGGGCAAAGACAGCCTGATGGTCTAAATAGCCAAGTTCATCTAGAAAGGCTATTGGACGTTTGCCATAACGCTTCAGGATAATTCCTGACTCTTCCTGGGTTTCTGCAACGTGGATATGAAGGGGAATGTCTTCTTCTTTTGCTAGTTCTAAGCTAGCTTCCAGCAATTCTCGACTACAACTGTAGGGCGAATGAGGAGCCACCATGGCCTTGAAATTGGGATCCTGATAGCCTTTGATTGTCTCGATAACAGATCGTGTTCTGGCAACAGTCTCATCTGTCGTCTCCATGTCTGAAGAAAAGAGGGTTGGAGAAAAATAGCATCGCATCTTGGATGCCTTAACAGCCTCATAAATCTTCTCTATCTCCACACCATTGGGATTATACATGTCATTGAAGGTCGTTGTCCCTGATTGGAGCATCTCTGTCAGAGCTTCTTTGACAGCCTTTGTGGTCATCTCTGGTGTAAACTGAGCTTCTGCTGGCCAGATATATTCCTCTAGCCATTCGTGGAGATTGCTATCATCACGAATCCCTCTCAAGCCTGTCATGGCAGAATGGGTATGGCAGTTGACCAAGCCCGGCATGATCCAGGCTCCCTGATAGTCTATCAGCTGTTCAGCTTGATCTAAGATTTCTTGTTTCTCTTGGCCGACATAGACGATTTGAGATCCTTTGACCGCTAAAATCCCATCTAGATAGACATGGAAATCTTGGTCACAAGTCACGATATTTACATTCTGATAGACTTTCATCCCTAGGCTCCTTTTCTATATAAGTATTCATACTGGATAATTTTTCTAGCTATTGTAACAAAAAAGTCACCCGAAGGCAACTCTTCTTGTTGTTTATTGGATTAAAAACGTTTTACGATTTACTCTGGACTAAAAGCTGCTACTTGCTGCATTTGATAGTATTTACCTTTTCTCGTCATGAGTTCCTCATGATTGCCATATTCGACAATATCTCCATCGACCAAGACAAGAATCAAATCAGCATCTTGAATGGTCGATAAACGGTGGGCAATGATAAAGCTTGTCCGCCCTTTCATGAGTTTGGCAAAGGCGTCCTGAACCAGCACCTCTGTCCGAGTATCGATGGATGAAGTCGCCTCGTCTAATATCAGAATCTTAGGAATGGCTAGAAAGACACGGGCAATGGTTAAAAGCTGAGCCTGACCGACAGATAAAGATTCACCTGCATTTTCAAGCTTGGTATCATAGCCCTGTGGCAATTGTTGGATAAAGAAATCCGCATTTGCTGCCTTGGCTGCTACAATGACCTGCTCTCGGCTAGCATCAGGATTGCCAAAAGCAATATTGTCATGAATGGTTCCCTGCTTAAGCCAAGTTTCTTGGAGCACCATCCCAAACTGTTGTCGAAGAGATGCTCTAGTATAGTCGTAAATCGAACGACCATCTAGCAAAATATCTCCTGAATTAATCGGGTAAAAACGCATGAGGAGATTGATAAGGGTAGACTTCCCTGCACCCGTTGGTCCAACGATAGCAACCTTACTACCCGCTGGGATATCAATAGACAAGTCTTTAATCAAGATCTTTTCAGGATTGTAACCAAAAGAAACATGTTTAAAGGAAATAGCTCCCTTGACTTGGTCGCTGTTCAATTCTTTAAGACCTGTTTCTGTAACCTCTTGACTTTTTAGAACAGCATAAACACGTTCTGCACAAGCTAAGGCGCTTTGCAACTCGGCTAAGACTGATGAAATATCGTTAAAAGGCTTGGTGTACTGCTGCACATAGTTCAAAAAGGTCACTAAACGCCCAACCGTCAAAGTAGAACCCGCCATGATGCGCAAGGCTCCAACACCAGCTAGTAGGGCATAAATGAGGGCATTAACAAAACGGGTGGAAGGATTGACTGTCGATGAATAAAAGATAGCCGACTGAGAATAACCTGCGTAGTTGTCATTTGCCTCATGAAGTCTCTCGATAAATTCTTCCTGAGCATTAAAAGACTGGATAATGTTTTGCTGACTAAGTGACTCTTCAATCAGCTGGGTTTGAATCCCCCTAGTCTCCGTCTGCTTCTGAAAGAGATGGTAGGACCTCTTAGCGATAAAGCGTGAAATGACCATAGACAGGGGTGTTAAGAGCAGAACCAATAGCGTCATCAAGAGATGAATTTGGAGCATGGCAAGGATGCTGACCAAGATCATCAATACTCCGATGAAAAATTGGTTGAAAATCATATTCAGACCCGCTGCCAACTGTTCAATATCAGTCGTCACACGGCTGACCATTTCCCCACTACCTTGTCTATCTACAAGGGCAATCGGCAAACGATGGAGTTTCTCAATGATTTTTTCTCTCAAATCTCTGGTGTATGAGAAAATGAGGCGATTATAAAGGAGCGGATTGGCCCATTGCACTAGCGTATTTCCGATAACCACCAAAATCATCTGGAGGAAGATCTGCCAAAATACCTGAGATGAGCCCGTCACTAAGACTTGGTCAATCACCTGTCCAATCAAGATTGGCAGATAGATGGATAGGGCAACTTGAGCAATGGTCCCCAAGAAAGCCAGGAAAAGAAGGATGGGATGACTTGCTAAATCTTTTGCTAAGCGTTTAAGGGCTTGACTTGCATGTTTGCCTTTCATTCTAGTCCTCCTTTCCATGTTGGGATGCATTGATTTCACGATAGACTTGACTCGTCTTCATCAATTCTTCATGATTTCCAAGTGCTAATTGTTGCCCCTTCTCTAAAAGAAGAATCTGGTCCGCAATCTTCAAGGTCGAAGTTCGTTGGGAAATCAGGATCAAACTAGTATTTGGCAAGTTTTCCTGAATGGCCGTTAGAAGATTAGACTCAGTTATCGTATCAAGGGCTGAAGTCGCATCATCCATGATAAGAAAAGGTGCTTGGCGTAAAACTGCTCGGGCAATGGACAAGCGTTGCTTTTGTCCACCTGAGAAATTACGGCCTCCTGCTTGAACCTCTGCGTCCAAGAGCCCCTCTTTTTCACTGACAAAATCTTTGGCTTGGGCAATTTCCAAAGCCTGCCAGAGTTCTTGATCAGAAACTGTCTCTTCCATACCCAAAGTCAAGTTGGAACGGATAGTTCCCTTAAAGAGTTCAACCTTTTGAGGGACATAGGCCATCCAAGAACGCCATTCAGAAAGATTTCGAGGGCTACGCCCATCTCGATAAAGGGAAATGCTTCCCTTATCTGCCAAATAGAGACCAATCAAAACCTGAACCAAGGTTGACTTACCAGAACCCGTCCCACCGATGATCCCAAGAATTTGCCCTTCTTTCATTCCAAAAGAAATATCTCTTAGAGAAGGTTGAGCTGCATCTGGATAGGTAAAGGTCAAGTGACTGGCTTGTAAAACTTGGGCACCAGACACTCTTCCTGCCTGAATCTCAGAATGAATATCCTCAGGTTCTTCAGCAAAAACTTCCTCAACCCGCTTGGCAGAAATATAGGACTGGTTGAGTGAATTGATGAGCATGGCCAGTTTGATTAACTCTACCAAGATTTGCAGGAGATAGTTGATTAAGGCAATCAAGGCACCTTGACTGAGCCAACCCCCTTGGATAGAAATATAACCATTCCAGATAATCACCAGCAAAGTTCCATTGACGATCAAATAGGTTAAGGGGGTCAAGAGACTGGACCAGTATCCTGTTTTCATTTGGATAGCTGTATAGACTTGATTGAGTACTTGGAAGTTCTCGATTTCTCGTTTTTCTTGGCCAAAGGCACGAATCACACGCATACCTTGTATCTGTTGGCGTGTTTCCTGAACCAGCTGGTCTGTTTTCTTTCTCAAAATACTATAGAGAGGATTGACCAAGCGTGATAACACGACAATGACAAAGGACAAAATGGAGACCATGACCAAAAACCAGAAGGTCAATTCAGGCGAGAGACGATAGGCCATAAAAATGGCACCAAAAACAATAATAGGAGCCCTTAAAAATAGACGTAAAAATTGATTAATCCCTGTCTGAATCTGATAAGTATCTGAAGTCAAACGCGTCACCAAACTCGAGGTCGTTAAGCGGTCTCTACTATCCTTGGGCAAGGAAAGAATATGACGATAGAGGTCATTGGTCAACTCCTTGGCAAATCCTACTGCTGCCTTTGCTGAGTAAAACTGAGCAACTAAGGCTACCAAGACGCCGATAACCGCAAAAACAAAGAGGAAACCCATTTGCATCCAGAGATGTCCCTGATCTTTTTGGGGGATAGATTGGTCGACAATCCCAGCTATCACCATGGGAACCAAGAGTTCAAAAACGGCTTCTAGCAACTTAAACAAGGGCGCTAGAAACGACTCCTTGAGGTAGGGTTTAAAGTAAGAAAGTAAGTGTTTCATAAGTCCCTTCTATTCCAAAATGAAGAAGGTGGAAAAACCACCATCTTTTTACTTGTTCAAATATGGAAGTAGGTAGCCATAGCCTGCTTCTTCCATTTCATCCTTAGCGATAAAACGTAAGGATGCAGAATTGATACAATAGCGTAATCCACCTAGTTCACGAGGGCCATCTGTGAAGACATGACCCAAGTGAGCATTCCCCGAACGTGAACGAACTTCGATACGCTCCATCCCGTGACTCAAGTCCTGGTAGTAATGAATGAGTTCCTTGGAAATAGGACGGCTAAAACTTGGCCAACCACAGCCAGAGGCAAACTTATCCTTGGCAAAGAAGAGGGGCTCCCCAGTCGTGATATCGACATAAATCCCTTCCTCAAAAGTTTGGTCATAAGCATTGCTAAAAGGAGCTTCCGTTGCAGCCTCTTGGGTAACTCGGTAGGATTCCTCAGATAGTTTTTCTTTTAGCACTGCTTGACTCGGTTTTTCATAGTTGGCCGCATCAATCAATGGTTTCTCTGCATCTCTCACATCAATGTGGCAATAACCACCAGGATTTTTCTTGAGATAGTCTTGGTGATAGTCTTCAGCCAAGATGTAGTGACGTAGTTTCTCCACTTCCACTGCTATTTTACGACCGATGAGGAGTTCTTGTTCGCGAACTACTGTATTGATCGTTGGTAGATCAGCTTCTTCTAGGTAATAAATCCCTGTGCGGTATTGACGACCACGATCATTTCCTTGTTGATTGACAGATAATGGATCAATAACTCGGAAATAATAGAGTAAAATCTCACGGAGCGAGACTGCCTTTTCATCATAAATGACTTGCACAGTCTCTGCGTGATCTGTTTCTTTGATCAGTTGATAATTGGTGGTTTCTACCTGACCATTGGCATAACCAACACTTGTTTGCAATACTCCAGAAATACGGGAAAAGTATTCCTCTAAGCCCCAAAAACAACCGCCTGCTAGATATATTTCTGTCATTTCAAATCCTCCTTGACCGTCTGTCGGTCACTAAACATGGGAAACATTTCATACTCTTCGAAAATCTCTTCAAACCACGTCAGCTTCGCCTTGCCGTAGATATATGTAACTGACATCGTCAGTCTTATCTACAACCTCAAAGCAGTGCTTTGAGCAGCCTGCAGCTCGCTTCCTAGTTTGCTCTTTGATTTTCATTGAGTATCAATTCCCATGTTTCATTTTCAAAAAAAGGACAGGAAGCCCTCTAATAGAGAGTTTCCCCATCCTATTGTTCTGTTTATTTTGCTTCGACACGAACACCTTGTGTATCTACTTGCAAATCATGAAGCTTGCCTTTGAAAGGTTGCTTTTCAAGCTCTGCCTTAATCTTAGGCATCTTGTCAGGATCAGCCAAGACCATGACGGTCGGACCAGCACCAGAGAGGTAGGTCGCATAAGCACCATTTCTCTTGGCAATTTTCTTGATAGTCGCAAATTCTCTCACCAGTTCTTGACGGTAACGCTCATGGAAAAGGTCACTCTCAATAGCCTGGCCTGCTTTGACCATATCTCCAGTCAGTAGGGCTGCAATTGCCACATTGGCGATAGAACTTGCTGCAACAGCTTCCTTGTATGAGAGTTTCTTAGGCAAGACACCACGACTATCGCGAGTTCGCAATTCATAGTTTGGAATATAAGCTAGGAAAGCACACTCTGGGAAAGGCACCACAACAGCTGAAACCTGACCTTCTACCGAGCTCGCAATGACCAGATTTCCATAGATAGCAGGTGCAACATTATCAGGATGTCCTTCAATCTTAGTTGCCAATTGCAACTTCTCGTGATCCGTTAATTTAAGATTTCCTAATTGATTTGCCAGTTCAATCCCAGCAACAATGACTGAACTAGAAGAACCGAGTCCACGCGCAAGAGGAATATCACTGACCATCTTCAAACGTCTTGGTTGTAGGTCTGGAGCAATTTGTAGAGCAATCTTGAGCAAAAGATTACGCTCGTCACGTGGAATCCATTTGCCTAATTGATGCTCAATCATCCATTCTTCACGTTCCTCACAAACCTGAATTTCTAGATACTTAGTTACAGCTACACCAACCGAGTCAAAACCTGGACCCACATTAGCACTTGTAGCAGGTACAATAATCTTCATCTTAGTCTCCTAAAACCTTGAAGGTATTGAGAAGTTCAAACTCAGATACACGCTTCAAAGCTGCTGTAATATTTTCAAGTTGCGCCTTGTTGATTTTATGAGTGATGATGACAATACGAGCCTTACCTTCTTGCTTACCATCTTGTAGGATTTGCTTGAAGGAAATATCTTCTGCGTTAAAGAGTTCAGCCAATTTCAAGACTTGACCTTTTGAGTCTGGAGCCAAGATTGAGAAATAGTAGTTGGCTTTGACATCTTCTGGCTTAGCCAAGACCACTGGACGGCTGTATTCATTAAAGGCTTTTCCAATTGTTCCATCATTCAAACGACGAACGATACGGGCAATATCAGCCACAACACTTGTTGCAGTTGGTTTTTGACCTGCACCTGGTCCGTAGTACATAGACTCGCCGATACCGATAGATTCCACAAAGACAGCATTCATAACACCGTTAACACTTGCTAGTGGGTGTTCTTTAGGAAGGAAGGTTGGTGTAACCTCAGCAGCGATTCCAGAAGCTGTTTCTTCGATAGAACCAACTAATTTCACAACATAACCAAGTTCTTGAGCTACTGCTACATCTTCTGGAGTGATGTTGCGAATTCCTTGGTGACCAACATCTTCAAACTTGACATTCATCCCAAAAGCAAACTGGCTAAGGATGACCATCTTGTAGGCTGCATCAATCCCGTCCACATCATTGGTTGGGTCGCTTTCAGCGAAGCCAAGTCGTTGGGCTTCTGCCAAAGCATCCTCGTAAGACCAACCTTCGGTTACCATTTTAGTCATCATGAAGTTTGATGTTCCATTGACAACACCAAGAACACGTGTGATTTTGTCTGATGCTAGTGAGTTAACCAAGGTACGAAGGATTGGAATTCCTCCTGCAACAGCTGCTTCGTAGTAGAGAGCAACATTGTGAGTTTTAGCAATTTCAAGCAATTCTGCACCATGGACTGCCAAAAGGTCCTTGTTGGCTGTTACGACGTGTTTCCCTGCTTCTAACGCACGAGTGATAAAGGTTTTTGCAGGCTCGATACGTCCCATCAACTCAACAACGATCGTGATGTCTTTGTCTGACAAGATTTCATCGATATTTGTTACAAAATTAAAATCATTTCCCGCTTCAAGCAAGCGTGCTTTTTCTTGATCATCTTTGACCAAAACTTTAGCTACTTCAATTTCTGACTGGGCTGCTTGAACGATTTTTTCTCTATTTTCCTTTAGCAAGAATGGTACACCACTGGCTACTGTACCAAATCCAAGTAAAGCAATCTTAACTGACATGTTTGTCTCCTCGAAATTTTCTAATAGTCCTATTATACCAAAATTGTGAGAAAATTCCTACCATTCTAAACTAAAAATAGGAGCACCAAATTACAAAAAAGGGCTGGGACAAAAGTCCTAGCCTCTCATTTGTCTATGGATTGTCGAGCAAGACGCAGTGGTTGAGTGGGCTCCACTAGGCTGATTTCATCAGCTTTTACAGCCCTACTCAACTGTGCGGAGGTGGGACGACGAAATCGAATTCTAACGAATTACCGATTTCTGTCCCTCTCTCTATTTTCTATCTATTTCACAAAAGCCAATTCCTTGTCACCAGACAAGTCTTCTCGATAATTGAAATCCGCAAAGCTGAGCTTTTTAATCTCTTCAACCGAAGTGACCTGACCTTCCATCAAGGCTGTTAAGAAAGCACCTCTGGCTTTTTTTGAAATGGTTGAATGGATTTTTAGTTTACCATCTCGCTCTTCCATAAACTTAAAGGTCACCATCTTCTCTCGGATTTCTTTTGGAAAGACATTTTCAAATTCAGAAGACAAGAGTGAAAAGATTAGTTCTTCACCCTTCAGCGACTCTTCATAGGCTGACTGCCAGTGACTTTTCAGGCTTTTTCCAGCGACTTTGAGTTTCATCAAAAAGTCCAGTCTGTGGGGAGCAATGGGTGCAAAGGCCGGGATCACACCATAGAGAGCTGATGTTATCGTGAGGTGTTTCTCCAGATAGGCTTGCTCCGCTTGGGTTAGATTATCCCGTTTGATGTTGCGATACATGAGCCCATCAAAGAGGTGCAAGGCAGGATAGTTTCTAGCCGTTCCATTTTTCAAGGCTTGGATATGGTCATACTCCTCTTGCGCCTTTTCGGCAGAGATTTTATAAAAACTCTCTAAATCTTGGGCAGAATATCTAGCTAATTCATCCAGAACAGCCTGACTCTCAGGACACAATGGTTTAGCCTCTAAACTAGGGATTTCAGTGTTCATTTCTTTTGCAGTTGGGATTAAAATTTTCATAGTGTTAGTGTAGCATATTTTTCTAGGAGCACCAAGGATTTGAGCCTAAATGATACGTCCTTCCAAATGATCCAATTCATGCTGACAAATCTGAGCCGGAAAACCTGTCAGGGTAATGGTCTTCTCTTGCCAATGAACATCTCTGTAACTTACTGTAATTTTTTCATATCTGGTTGTTTCTCTCACTCCTGTCAAAGACAAACATCCTTCCTCGGTTTCGTAAGGCCCCTCAAAAGACTTGAGAACGGGATTAAACATAACCATGGGAATCATGCCAATATTAAAAATAATCACGCGCTTTTGCACCCCAATCATATTGGCTGCTAGTCCAACACAAGTTTCACGATTAGCCAGTAAGGTGTCCTGCAAATCCTTTGCTAGAGGCAAATCCTCTTGACTCGCAGGTTGGGATACTTGCGATAAAAACATCATATCTTTTACAATTTTCTTTTCCAACTACTATTCCTCCACCTTTATCATTCTACTTGATTATAGCACAAAATCTTTGTCAATTTATCATATATAAAAGCAAAAAAGCCATCCGAAGATGACTTTTCATAGTGCTTAAATGGCGTTTTTATCTTTTCCGAGTGCTCGTTGGATTGCTTTAACAATTTCAACAAGGATAACAATCATAAGTGCTCCTATAGCAACCACCATCCATTGAGTCAAGCTCAAATGTGAAACGTGGAAGAGGCTGTTAAATCCTGGAACCAAAATTGTCACCATCAAGAGGACAAAGGCAACTGGAATTGACCAGTTAAAGGTCTTGTTCTTGAAGAGTCCGACTGTAAAGATTGATTGGTAAACAGACTTGACGTTAAAGGCATGGAGCAATTGGATCAAACCAAGAGTTGCAAAAGCCATGGTAAGGGCATCTGCGTGGATTTCAGATTGAACTTGATGCTCTGGGAAGAGAATTGCCCAACCATAGACACCAAGAACGAGCATGGTTTGGAAGATACCTTGATAAAGGATAGCTCCGAATACACCACCGTCAAAGAAGTTTGACTTACGGCCACGAGGTTTGTGGGTCATAACGCCTGGCTCAGCTGGTTCAACACCAAGAGCGATGGCTGGTAGCGTATCTGTTACCAAGTTAATCCATAGAAGATGCACTGGTTGTAACACATCCCAACCAAAGAGGGTTGCAAAGAAGATGGTGAAGACCTCAGCCATATTGGCAGACAAGAGGTATTGAATGGATTTTTGGATATTAGAGAAGACCTTACGTCCTTCTTCAACCGCTACGATAATGGTTGCAAAGTTGTCATCGGCAAGGACCATATCAGAAGCTCCCTTAGAAACCTCTGTACCAGTGATCCCCATACCAATACCGATATCAGCTGTCTTAAGTGACGGTGCGTCATTAACCCCGTCACCTGTCATGGCAACAACTTTACCTTCTTTTTGCCATGCTTTCACGATACGAACCTTGTGCTCAGGTGATACACGAGCGTAAACAGAGTATTGCTTGAAGACTTTTTGGAATTCTTCATCAGTGAGTTCATTCAACTCAGCACCCGTGAAGACATGGTCTTCTGTATCATTTGGATCGATGATTCCAAGACGTTTAGCAATAGCCTCTGCTGTATCTTGGTGGTCACCCGTGATCATGATTGGACGGATACCTGCTTCTTTAGCGACACGGACAGCTTCTGCTGCTTCAGGACGTTCAGGGTCAATCATGCCGACCAAACCAGAGAAGATGAGGTCAGATTCAACAATTTCAGATTCCAAGGTTGGAATTTCATTGCTTGTCTTATAAGCCATCATTAAGACACGAAGGGCTTGTTTAGCCAAATCTTTGTTGGTTGTGAGGATAGCATTCTTGTCTTCTTCTGTGATTGGACGAACTTCCCCATTAACTTCAATACGAGTCACACGCTTGAGCAATTGGTCAGGAGCACCCTTAACAGCGATAAAGTAAGTACCGTCTGCTTCCTTATGGATAGTCGACATAAGTTTACGTTCTGAGTCAAATGGCAACTCTGCCACACGTGGCTCATTCTTCAAAACTTCACGGACATCAAAATTGTGGTCCAAACCAAACTGAACAAGAGCTGTCTCCGTTGGATCTCCAATCAACTTGCCAGATGGGTCCACCTTAGTATCATTGGCAAAGTTCATGATACGAAGGGTATTGTTGCTAGGAGCAATCTCAGCTGCAGAGCTTTGCAATTGACCGTTGGTGTAGACCTTCTCAACAGTCATTTGGTTCATGGTCAAAGTACCTGTTTTATCAGATGCGATGATTTCTGTTGAACCAAGAGTTTCAACCGCTGGCAATTTACGAACGATAGAATTACGTTTAGCAAGAGTAGTTGTTCCTAAAGATAGAACGATAGTTACAATGGCAGGAAGTCCTTCTGGAATCGCCGCAACCGCAAGGGCTACCGCAACCATCAAGCCTTCTAATGGATGCTCTCCACGAACGAAGACACCAACTAAGAAAGTAATGACCGCAATCACAACGATTAAGTAAGTCAAGACTTTAGATAATTGTTCCAAGCTTTGCTTCAATGGTGTTTCAGTCTCATCGGCATTAGCCAACATATCTGCAATCTTACCAACTTCTGTATACATACCAGTGTTTGTTACGACACCAATACCACGACCATAAGTTACATTTGAGTTTTGGTAACCCATATTAACGCGATCCCCAATACCAGCATCTGCTTCAACAAGTCCTGTCACATCTTTTTCAACTGGCACAGACTCCCCTGTAAGAGCTGCTTCTTCGATTTTAAGAGAAGCTGCTTCCAGCAAACGCATATCTGCAGGCACGACATCTCCCGCTTCAAGCAAGACGATATCTCCGGGTACCAATTCTTTTGAGTCAATCTCAATAACATGGCCATCACGACGAACACGAGCCATGGGGCTAGACATATTTTTCAGTGCTTCAATCGCTGCTTCTGCTTGCCCTTCTTGGTAAACACCAAAGGCTGCATTCAAGACAACAACGGCCAAGATGATAATGGCATCTGTTAAACCATCCATCCCTTCTGTAATCACAGAAAGTGCCGCTGCCGCAAGCAAGATGATAATCATCAAATCCTTAAATTGATCTAGGAATTTAGCTAGCAGGCTACGTTTCTCACCCTCATCCAACTCATTACGCCCATATGTCGCTAGGCGTTCTTGAGCTTGAGCAGTTGACAAACCTTCGATAGATGAGTCCAAATTCTTTAGGACTTCCTCAGAAGATTGCGTGTAAAACAAATCTTTATTTTGTTCTTTTGACAAAACAGTCTCCTCCTTTTTGGCCTCTTTTTACAAAAAAAGAGACCTGTTTTTAAAAAAAACAAGTCTCGCTGTTTAATATAGTGCCGGAAATAATTCGGAATGACGACACTATCGCGGATACCCGCCAGCTACTCCCTTGAGTAGTTCTATTATATCAGAAATTCAAAAGTTTTCAAGTTTTGAGGTGGGGTTACTCATCACTCTCATCATAGGTGCGGTCGCTGATAATATATCTTGGACGTTGTTTCGTTTCTAGATAGATTTTTCCGATATATTCCCCAATTACACCAAGACTAATGAGTTGAACCCCGCCAAGTAAGCTTACAATGGCGTAGGTACTGGCCCATCCAGCTACCACATTACCAGCAAATTTGCTCCACAAAACCCAGATGATCAACAAAAAACTAAAAAGTGAAGTCATAACTCCCAAGCTAGTAATCAAGCGAATGGGCTTAATAGACAGACTAGTAATCCCATCCATTGCTAAACCAAGCATTTTAGAGAGTGGATAGTGACTTTCTCCAGCAATCCGCTCATGTCGTTTATAAGTCACGAAGGAATATTTAAATCCTACAAGAGGCATAATGCCTCGAAGAAATAAGTTTACTTCTTTAAATTTAGCAAGTTCATGAATAAAACGTTTGGAGACTAAACGATAGTCCGCATGATTAAAAACGACATCTGCTCCAAATAAATGCATCACCTTATAGAATCCTTCAGCTGTGATTCTCTTAAATGCTGAATCAGTATCACGATTGTCTCGAACCCCGTAAACAATCTCTGAACCGTCTTTATATTCAGCAACCATTTGATCCATACAGTTGATATCATCTTGACCATCTGCGTCAATGGTAATCACGATATCCGCAAATTCTGCAGCTTCGTACATACCAGCAAGAACACTACTTTGATGACCGCGATTTCTGCTTTGTGCAATACCAACAACATGACTATTTTCTTTTGCATATTGTTGAATTAGTAACCACGTCGCATCTTTACTACCATCATTGACATACATCACTTTACTGTTTGGATGCACTTGTCCAGTCTTGATTAAAGATTCAATCTTTTCAATAAACATTGGGTTAGTATGAGGCAACACTTGCTCTTCGTTATAACATGGAATCACGATATATAAAATCGGATTATTTCTACTCATTCTTCTCTCCTATCACTTTTAAACCAAAAGGGAAATTGGTCCCTCTGAAAATTTGTACAATGATCTCACATCCCAAAACAGCTAAAACTGTTGTGAGTGCTGCTGAAACATATCCGCTAACGAATATGCCCGTATATTTTGATGCTAATTGTGCTACTAATTTTTCAGCAAGTACAAGAACAATTGGTGAATGCACACCATAATAAATTAATGTCTTTTTGCCAATTGATTTAAACCACTCTGCTTCTGGAATCACTTTGAACAAAGTAATTGTAGCCCAGATTCCTGCTATTGCAGAAATATAAAATAACAAATAGTTACCAATTTGTTGGTAATATAAATCTACTCTGTAGCCACTTAGTTTATAGTTTACTAACCCTACTGCAACACTGATTACTACAGCAATCGGTAAAAACTTAAGAGTTAGGTACTTTTCTATCTCTGTTAAATATCTTCTTGCAAGGAACCCTAGCAAAATAAAAATAGTTGCTACCGGAACTAAATCCCAGTTCCAAATTAAATACCAGTTAGACTCATACGCTTTTTGCCCTACAAATACAAGGAACACTAAGGTAAGCGCAACACCTATTTGCAAGTTTCTATTCCGAGCATATTTTAAAACAAAATAACATACAATTTCAGATAAAAACAAGACATTTAAAAACCATAATTGGAAATAATTATGCAATCTATCTGATAAAAGCAATTGTTTTGCAAATTGAATCAGATTAAAACTTAGGATTTGATCAGGATATAAAATAAAGATTTGCACTAGAAATACAAATACATTCATTAGAAAGAATGGAACAACAATCCCTTTAAATTTATTCCAGAAAAAGTTACTAATATTAGCATACTTATCAATTGAAAATGTAAAGCCAGACAAGAAGAAAAACAAAGGAATATGAAATAGATAAAGAATTGTTTTCCCCATGCTTGGTGTAAAGGATATATGCCCAACAATTACTAAAATAATAGCTAATCCTTTCGCCATGTCAATATATCCAATTCGCTTTTTCATATTTCCCTCCTTAATCTGCTTTAAGTTTATAGATACTCATATCAGAAGTGACCACCTCAACTTCTTCAAAATAAACATCTTTCTGGTAATGTTCTTTCATTATTTTCTTGACTTGATCCATCTTTCCTGAAGAGGGTGACCAAAAGAATAGGATATTCTCATTATCAATAGCAGAAGAAAGAAGATTACTAGGCTCCTCAACATTATACTTTTTCATTAATTGATAATAATGTGGCGAAAAAGTTTGCCAGTTACCTAAGGTTGTTGTATTTTCAATCAACTGATCAGGCTTCCTTCTAATCGTAGCCAAGCTCGGTTGAGAATTGACAAGTGTTCCATAACCGCCAAAAACAAGCAATTTATCAGAATGTTTTTCCACTACATCATGATACTCTGATACCATGGATGATTGAATGATTGGGAACCAGTAAAGTTCTTGTCCCACACTATTTACCCAGGCCATACTCGCCAGCATTCCTACAAGTTGTAGACTATAAAAAATTCCTCTTTTTTTCAACAGTTTACGCTTATTGTAAAACAAAGGTGCATAATAAACAAAAAAGATTAAAAAGCTAATGATAATTGGGATATAGACACGTTCTACTACTCTCTGCCTAACAAATAGTGCACCGATTAGTACAAATGGAACAAGGGGGAGTAACCAGCCATAGACTTTCTTAGGCTTGAAGAACAAAAACCAGCCAACCATAACAAGAAGAAAGGTTGTCAAAATGATATTTTGGAAATAATCTTTTACCATCTGAAATACATTAAAGGAGTACTTTTCAGAGAAAGAACGTACGGATTGAATTTTTGTTAACAACTCATTGTTCAAAGCATCTTTTTCTGCAAACAACCAGTAGGTTGAAGCAGATAAGTCGTTTTCACTGACCCCCAATTCATGAAATTCCTTGGCATGCTTCTCATACTCAATCGCAGGGAAATCTCTCAAATTGGTACTTAGAGTATTCCAATTAAGGTATTCTTGAACATCTGGTCTCATTAAGGTATAAATTTTATTGGAAGCAAAGATAAGTAAAATGACAGCAGATAACAAGAATAATTCTTTTTTCTTTTTTCCTTTGATTACTTCAAAAGCTAGGAAGGGAAGCAAAAGCAATAATAAACTGGCAATAATTTGCGGCCTAATCGATAAACCTATTACAGACAAAAGCATTCCCGTTACGTATTTTCTGTCAAATAATAATAGTATCCCTGCTGTCGATAACAAGTAAGCAATTACTGAAAACGAGAAATACTTCATTAAAACCATTTGAAGCAAAACTACTAAGGGAAGTAAGAAATAATATTTCTTTCTAAAGAAGAACTCCAAATAGATACTAAAACTCAAGCAAAAACTGAGAGCTAAAAAAATAAAATAAATATTCCAATTTGTAAATAATTGTTGAAGAAATACTAAAGCAGATGATAACAAAATTCCAATATAGGGAAGCAACATATTATCACCAGATAATATGGTTTGATTGACCATGATATCATCAACCACTGGATAATCAAACCCCTTAACTACTCTATAGCCATAAAAAATAAGAAATGGTAGCAACAGCAAACCAATTCGAATCATTCTATCTGTGATTTGTTTATGGGTCATGGAAAACTCTCTCTAAAATTATGATTACTTTATATTCTATCATATTTCAATCAAAAAATCTGTTGAATCAATGCAAATCTCCCCAACCCCTCCATTTGAATTTTCCTTGGAAAACCAGTATAATGAAAGAATACTAAAATGCTAGAAGGGGAGTTAGATGAATCAATCGGTTTCAAACTTAAAATTAGCTGAGCGTGGTGCCATTATCAGCATTTTGACCTATCTATTCTTGTCTGCAGCTAAGCTAGCGACCGGACATTTGCTCCATTCATCCAGTTTGGTAGCAGATGGTTTTAATAACGTTTCAGATATTGTTGGAAATGTAGCCCTTCTCATCGGGATTCGTTTGGCTCGCCAACCGGCTGATAGAGATCATCGCTTCGGCCACTGGAAAATCGAGGATTTGGCAAGTCTCATCACTTCCATCATCATGTTTTACGTTGGCTTTGATGTTCTACGTGACACCATCCAAAAGATACTCAGCCGAGAACAAACGGTCATTGACCCACTTGGTGCGACTCTGGGAGTCATCTCTGCCATCATCATGTTCGCCGTTTATCTCTACAATACCCATCTGAGTAAGCAAGCTAAATCAAAGGCCCTCAAGGCTGCAGCTAAGGACAATCTGTCAGATGCCGTAACATCTCTTGGAACTTCTATTGCTATCCTGGCTAGTAGCTTCAACTATCCAATCGTGGATAAGTTGGTCGCTATTATCATCACCTTCTTTATCCTCAAAACAGCCTATGACATCTTTATCGAGTCATCCTTCAGCCTTTCTGATGGTTTTGATGAACACTTGCTAGAAGATTATCAAAAAGCTATCATGGAAATTCCTAAGATTAGCAAGGTCAAATCACAACGCGGTCGTACCTACGGAAGTAATATCTATCTGGACATCACACTTGAGATGAACCCAGACCTCTCTGTTTTTGAAAGTCATGAAATCGCGGATCAGGTCGAATCCATGTTATCAGAACGCTTTGGTGTCTTTGATACAGACATTCATATCGAACCAGCACCAATCCCTGAGGATGAAATCCTAGATAATGTCTATAAAAAATTGCTCATGAGAGAGCAACTGATTGACCAAGGAAATCAACTGGAAGAATTACTTGCAGAAGACTTCATTTATATCCGCCAGGACGGACATGAACTGGGAAAGGATGCCTATAAGGCTGAAAAAGAATTAACCTCTGCCATTAAAGAGCTTCAGTTAACCTCTATCAGCCAGAAAACAAAACTCATCCGATATCAAGTCGGTGATACCATTCATACCAGCATCTGGCGCCGCCACGAAACTTGGCAAAATATTTTCCATCAGGAAACGAAAATAGAAAAAGAGAGTGGGACAGAAATCGGTAATTCGTTAGAATTCGATTTCGTCGTCCAACCTCCGCACAGTTGAGTAGGGCTGTAAAAGCTGATGAAATCAGCCTAGTAGAGCCCACTCAACCACTGCGTCTTGCTCGACAATCCAACATCAAAAAGAGGCTAGGACTTTTGTCCTAGCCTCTAATTTTTTATTCTTATTTTGCTACGCTCTTAGCAAGAACGAAGTTTCCAAGTGTAGCCGAACCATTACCTGCAACAGCTGGTGTTACAATATAGTCACGTACATCAGGAACTGGTAGGTAACCATTTAGCAAGGATGTGAATTTCTCACGCACACGATCAAGCATGTGTTGTTGAGCCATAACCCCACCACCAAAGACGATAACGTCTGGTCGGAAAGTTACAGTAGCATTTACTGCAGCTTGAGCAATGTAGTAGGCTTGAACATCCCAAACAGAGTTGTTGAGTTCAATGTTTTCCCCACGAACACCTGTACGAGCTTCCAAACTTGGACCAGCTGCATAACCTTCCAAACATCCATTATGGAAAGGACAAACACCATTAAATTCTTTTTCAATATCCATTGGGTGTCTAGCCACATAATAGTGACCCATCTCAGGGTGACCAACACCGCCAATAAACTCGCCACGTTGGATAACACCTGCACCGATACCTGTACCGATAGTGTAATAAACCAAGTTTTCGATACGACCGCCGGCATTATTACGAGCAACCACTTCACCGTATGCAGAACTATTTACGTCTGTTGTGAAATACATAGGCACGTTTAGAGCGCGACGAAGAGCACCAAGCAAGTCGACATTTGCCCAGTTAGGTTTTGGAGTTGTTGTGATAAATCCGTAAGTTTTTGAGTTTTTATCGATATCGATTGGACCAAATGAACCAATGGCAAGTCCTGCAAGATTGTCGAATTTTGAGAAGAACTCGATGGTTTTATCGATTGTTTCAATAGGTGTTGTTGTAGGAAATTGTACCTTTTCTACAACGTTATAGTTTTCATCTCCGACAGCACAGACAAATTTTGTACCGCCTGCTTCCAAACTTCCGTATAGTTTTGTCATGATAAACCTCTTGTATTTATTTTCTTTATTATAGCATATTTCCAGACTGAAAATTGCTCAATATTTTAGATTTTCCTCTGTAAATTTTACCATTCAAGCAAAAACGAACAAACATGACATTTGTTCGTTTTTTTGATTTATTAAGCTTTAACTTCGATGATTGCATCTCCCTTAGCAACTGATCCAGAAGCAACTGGATTTACTGAAGCAAAGTCTGCAGTGTTTGTTACGATAACCATTGTTGTGTTATCAAGACCTGCAGCAGCAATCTTAGCTGAGTCAAACGTTCCAAGAACATCTCCAGCTTTAACCTTGTCACCTTGAGCAACTTTATGGTTGAATCCTTCACCATTCATTGAAACAGTGTCGATACCAACGTGGATCAAGATTTCAGCTCCGTTAGCTGTTCTTAGGCCATAAGCATGTCCTGTTGGGAAGACAATTGTCACTTCAGCATCAGCTGGTGCGTAAACGACATCTTCACTTGGTTTTACAGCGATACCTTGTCCCATAGCTCCGCTTGAGAATACTGGGTCATTCACATTTGAAAGAGCAACAACATCACCAACGATTGGTGTTTGGATAACGCCTTCGCTCGGTGCAACAACAGCACCAGTTACTGCTTCTTCAGCCAAACGATCTGTTTCTGCTTCAGTAACAGCACCTGCAGCTTCTTCTACTTCATCTTCATAACCAAACATGTAAGTAAGAGCGAAACCAAGTGCAAATGATACAGCTACCATAAGAAGGTATTGTAGAAGTTGTCCGTTACCAATGTAAAGCATTGTACCAGGGATGATTGTGATACCATTACCAGTACCAGCAAGTCCAAGGATAGATGCCAATCCACCACCGATTGCACCAGCAATCAATGAAAGGAAGAATGGTTTACGGAAACGCAAGTTAACCCCGAAGATAGCAGGCTCAGTAATACCTAGGAAGGCAGAAAGAGCAGCTGGGAAAGCAAGTGTTTTAAGTTTAGGATTTTTAGTTTTCACACCAACGGCTACTGTCGCAGCACCTTGAGCAGTCATGGCAGCTGTGATGATAGCGTTGAATGGGTTAGCATGGTCAGCAGCAAGCAATTGAACTTCAAGCAAGTTGAAGATGTGGTGAACACCTGATACGACGATTAATTGGTGAACTCCACCAATCAAGAAACCACCAAGTCCGAATGGCAAGTTAAGAATTGCTTTAGTTCCAATGAGAATGTAGTTTTCAACAACGTGGAAGACTGGTCCGATAACAAACAATCCAAGAATTGACATTACAAGGAGTGTTACAAACGGTGTTACCAAGAGATCAAGTACATCTGGAACAACCTTACGAACTGCTTTTTCAAACTTAGCTCCGACAACCCCGATGATGAAGGCTGGAAGAACTGAACCTTGCAAACCTACAACTGGGATAAATCCGAAGAACTGCATTGCAGTTACTTCACCACCAGACGCAACAGCCCAGGCATTTGGAAGTGAACCAGAAACGAGCATCATACCAAGAACGATACCAACAGCTGGGTTACCACCGAATACACGGAAAGTTGACCACACAACCAAACCTGGCAAGATAATAAAGGCAGTGTCTGTCAAGATCTGAGTATAAGTTGTCACATCTTCTGGAAGTGTCATTCCAAGAGCAGTCAAGAGACCACGAACACCCATGAAGAGACCAGTTGCTACGATAACTGGAATGATTGGAACGAAGACGTCACCGAAAGTACGGATGGCACGTTGGAACCAATTTCCTTGTTTAGCAGCTTCTGCTTTCATTTCAGCTTTTGTTGAAGTTGGCAAACCAAGGGCTACGACTTCATCGTACATCTTGTTTACTGTACCAGTACCAAAGATGATTTGGTATTGACCTGAGTTAAAGAAAGCACCTTGAACTTTTTCCAAGCTCTCGATAGCATCTTTGTTAATTTTCGCTTCATCTTTAACCATAACGCGAAGGCGAGTCGCACAGTGCGCAACACTGTTAACGTTCTCACGTCCACCTAAGGCTTCGATGACTTTTTTTGCAATTTCTGTATTCGTCATTTGCAAAAATCTCCTTATAAAAAATTTGTAAAATGTTTGAAAGCGATTTTATCCGCCCTACGCATATAATTCTATCATGTTTTTAAAATATGTCAAGCGTTTTGCAGAAAAAATTTTAGTATTTTAATTTTTTGATTGTTTTTGAGGTTTTTGAATAGAATATTCTTGTTAATTGCCTATTATTAAAAGGTTTTTGCTAGATAATTTTCAAAAACTTTCATATTTTCATTCATTTTCATAAAACATCGCCTTTATTTTCTGTCAATCGTTTGACATTTTTTTCTTAAATCCGATATAAAAGACTTGCTTTTTTAAAAGGAAACGTTTACTATAAAGATAGTAGAATTTATGGAGGGAATATAAATGGAATGGACAACGGAACGTCGCTACAGACGCTATGAAGATTGGACTCAAGAAGAAATCAAACAAATTCAAGAAAATATGGCTCAGTCTCCATGGCATACAAGCTATCACATCGAACCAAAGCAAGGTCTTTTAAACGATCCAAATGGTTTTTCTTATTTCGATGGCAAGTGGGTTGTCTTTTACCAAAACTTCCCCTTCGGAGCCGCTCATGGTTTAAAATCTTGGGTGCAACTTGAAAGTGATGATTTAGTTCATTTTTCAGAAACTGGAGTTAAAGTTCTACCTGATACTCCACTAGATAGCCACGGTGCCTACTCTGGTTCTGCTATGCAGTTTGGCGATCAATTGTTCCTATTTTATACAGGAAATGTCCGTGATGAAAACTGGATCCGTCACCCTTATCAGATTGGTGCCTTAGTGGACAAGGATGGCAAGATTAAAAAAATTGATAAAATCTTGATTGACCAACCTACTGATGCTACTGACCACTTCCGAGATCCACAGATTTTTAACTTTAAAGGCCAATACTACGCTATCGTCGGTGGTCAGGACTTGGAGAAAAAAGGTTTTGTTCGTCTCTATAAGGCTATCGATAATGATTATACAAACTGGCAAGAAGTTGGTGACCTTGACTTCAACAATGACCGCACTGCTTATATGATGGAGTGCCCAAATCTTGTCTTTGTCGGAGAACAACCTGTCCTTCTTTACTGCCCACAAGGTTTGGATAAAAAGGTTCTTGACTATGACAATATCTATCCAAATATGTATAAAATCGGTGCTTCCTTTGACCCAGAAAATGCTCGTATGGTAGATGTGTCTGAACTTCACAATCTTGATTATGGATTTGAAGCCTATGCCACTCAAGCCTTCAATGCCCCTGATGGACGTGCCCTTGCTGTTAGTTGGCTTGGTTTACCAGATGTGTCTTATCCATCTGATCGCTTTGATCACCAAGGAACTTTCTCATTGGTCAAAGAATTAACTATTAAAGATGGAAAACTCTATCAGTATCCTGTAGCAGCCATCAAGGACCTCCGTGCTTCAAAAGAGGAATTTTCAAATCGATTTGAAACTAAGAACACCTACGAACTTGAACTAAACTTAGAGGCTAATAGCCAAAGTGAAATCATCCTTCTTGCTGATAAAGACGGCAAGGGGCTCTCTATCAATTTCGATCTTGTCAATGGCCAAGTAACCGTTGACCGCAGTCAAGCAGGTGAGCAATATGCTCAAGAATTTGGAACTACTCGCTCATGTCCAATTGATAACCAAGCCGCTACTGTAAATATCTTCATCGATAATTCAGTCTTTGAAATTTTCATTAATAAAGGAGAAAAAGTATTTTCTGGTCGTGTCTTCCCACATGAGAACCAAAATGGAATCGTGATTAAATCTGGAAACCCAACTGGAACATACTACGAATTAGAATATGGTCGCAAAACTAACTGATGTCGCAAAATTAGCTGGCGTCAGCCCTACTACTGTTTCACGTGTCATCAACAAAAAGGGTTATCTGTCAGAAAAAACCATTCAAAAAGTCAATGATGCTATGCGTGAGCTGGGCTATAAACCCAACAACCTAGCTCGCAGTCTTCAAGGTAAATCAGCCAAGTTAATCGGTTTGATTTTCCCTAAAATCAGCCATATTTTCTATGCTGAATTGATTGATAAATTGGAACACGAACTCTTCAAAAAAGGTTACAAGACCATCATCTGTAATAGTGAACACGATTCGGAAAAAGAACGCGAATACATCGAAATGTTAGAAGCTAACCAGGTGGACGGTATCATTTCGGGAAGTCACAACCTTGGGATTGAGGACTACAATCGCGTGACGGCTCCAATCATTTCATTCGACCGTAACCTATCTCCAGACATTCCTGTTGTTTCTTCTGATAACTATGCTGGCGGAGTCCTAGCCGCTCAGACCTTGGCTAAAACCGGAGCCAAATCGATCATCATGATTACAGGTAATGACAATTCCAACTCTCCAACTGGTCTTCGTCATGCAGGTTTCGCTTCGATCTTACCAAAGGCTCCTATTATCAATGTTTCCAGTGATTTTTCTCCTCTTCGTAAGGAAATGGAAATCAAAAATATCCTAACCAAACAAAAACCCGACGCCATCTTTGCATCGGATGATTTGACAGCTATCCTCATTATCAAAATCGCCCAGGAGCTTGGTATCTCTGTTCCTGAACAGCTTAAGGTGATTGGCTATGACGGAACTTATTTTATCGAGAATTTCTATCCTCACCTCACTACCATTAAACAACCTTTGGAGGAAATTGCTCGCCTGACAGTTGATTTACTACTTCAAAAAATCGAGGGGAAAGAAGTTGCTACGACTGGTTATTTCTTACCAGTTAGTCTCTTACCAGGTAAAAGTATTTAAACAAAAAACTCAGACTAGTTTCGTCTGAGTTTTTTCTTATGATCTTAAGTTTTTCAAAAGAGTTTGGGCTTTTTCTAAATTAAAAGTTTTTTCAGCAATCAAGCTTTCTACCAACTTAGGTACTTCAGTCTCTGTGGCTCCTGCTAGAAGAGCCAAGGATTTTGCTTGTAGTTTCATATGTCCATGCTGAATCCCTGTGCTGACAAGAGCTTTAAGAGCTGCAAAGTTTTGTGCAAGACCAATTGATACGATAATTTGGGCCAATTCCTTAGCTGATGGATGACCTAGCAACTCATAACTGAGAACTACTCGAGGATTAAGACCAATTGATCCACCCTTGGTAGCAACCGGCATCGGCATAGTCATCTCTCCGATTAGCTCTTCTGTTTCCAAATCCATAGTCCAACGACTGAGACCTCGATAAGCACCATCATGACTCGCATAGGCATGCGCTCCTGCTTCGATGGCACGCCAATCATTTCCTGTCGCAATCAAGAGAGCATCAATCCCGTTGAAGATTCCTTTGTTATGGGTGGCTGCTCGATAAGGATCTGCTTGAGCAAACTGGCTGGCTAAAACCATTTTTTCAGCTAGTTCACGCGCTTCATCCTTCTGGCGACTCAAATAACGAAAAGCAATCCGACAAGTTGCAGTTACTAGAGAGTCTGTCGCGTAGTTGGATAGAATGCCCATTAAACTTTGCCCTTGACTTAGAGCCTCTAAGCTAGGTTTTAAAGCCTCAAGCATGGTATTGAGCATATTGGCTCCCATGGCTTCCTGAGTATCCACATGGAGATAAACCACTAAAAAGTTAGCCTCACCAGAAATTTTCTCAACTTTTAGCTCTCTCGCTCCACCACCACGTTTGACAATAGATGGATAGGCTTGGTTTGCTTGTTCGAGTAGCTCTGCTTTCTGACTCAAAATAGCCTGACAAGCTTTATCCCTATCTGAAACCTGATAAAGAGCTACCTGACCAATCATTTGACGTTGATGAACCTGAGCAGTAAAGCCACCCGCACGTTTGATAATCTTACTAGCAAAACTAGCTGCAGCAACAACAGATGGCTCTTCGGTCACATAAGGAACGGTGTATTCTTGACCGTTTACCAGTACTTCTGGCACCACTGAGTATGGAAGTGAGAAGGTCCCCACTACATTTTCACTCAGTTGGTCCGCAACTGCTATACTAAGATTTTCATTTTGCTCGAGACTTTCTTGGGCTTCCATAGAAGTAAGCGCCTGAGACTTAACAAGCTCTAGGCGCTCTTGAATTGATTTTTTAGCAAATCCATTCCAATTTTTTTTCATTATTTTTCAACCTTGCTGTAGCGACGTTGGTGGTCTACAATCTCAACCAGAGCATAGTCCTGTCCTTCATAGCCTGACATGGTTGCAGAACCTGACTCATCCAAGTTTGCTTCCTCAAAGAAGATTCGTTCATAATCAGCTACGCTCAATGCTTGACGCTGGTCTAGCAATTCTAAGCGATTTTTCTGCAATTGCTGTTCATACCCTTCAACCAATTCCACACTGAAGAACTCAGATACAGCACCACTACCATAGCTATAGAGAGCTAGCTTGTCCCCTGCTTTAAGACTATCAGAATTTTCAAGAAGAGACAAGAGGCCTAAAAAGAGTGAACCTGTATAGATATTCCCAACTTTTTGGCTATAAATAATAGATTCATCAAAGTGCTTTTGAAGCAAGTCCTTCTTCTCTTGAGACAAGGATTTATCAAGAATTTTTTTCAATCCCTTGAGAGCTAGCTTTGGATATGGCAAATGGAAACAAATAGCTTCAAAATCATTCAAGTCGCAATCATAACGCTTTTGGTACTCTTCCCAAGTCGTTTTTAAGCTATCCAAATACTGTTGTGTTGAATATACTCCATTTACAAATGGTGTCATTGAATAATTTGGACGCCAAAAGTCCATGATATCACGAGTCTGCGCAACGTTATCATTGTTGAAAATCATCACACGTGGATTTTGGCTAATCAACATAGCAACACATCCTGCACCTTGAGTTGGTTCTCCAGGAGTTTCGACACCATATCTTGCAATATCACTAGCCAGCACCAGAACTTTTGATTTAGGAGAATTTTCTACGTGTAACTTAGCATAGTGAAGAGCCGCAGTTGCACCATAGCAAGCTTCTTTGATTTCAAAACTACGAGCAAAAGGTTGAATTCCAAGTAAACCGTGTACAAAGACAGCTGCAGCTTTACTCTGGTCAATCCCAGATTCTGTCGCTACGATAACCATATCAATCTCTTGCTTATCTTCTTCAGTCAGGATAGAATTTCCTGCACTAGCAGCCAAGGTAACAATATCCTCTGTTAAAGGAGCGATACTCAATTCTTTTAAAAGGAGTCCTTTACTCAATTTTTCAGGATCAATTCCTCGGGTTTCTGCTAAATCTTGTAATTTCAAAACGTATTGACTGGTCGCAAAACCAATCTTATCAATACCGATTGTCATATTTACCTCTATTTTTATCATTCATTGTAAAAATTCGTTCACCTCTATTTTATCACAATTGAAGTCAAATGAGCGAAAAAAGACTTGATTCCCCAAATCAAGTTCATTTCCATCGGAGCATCCATATTCTTTCAGCCACTCTACCCACGAAAAAATCGAGTCTTAGCTAGCTCGATTCTTTTTGAGATAATGATACAATTTCAACAGAACTGTCCCACTGGCCATTCCAATGGAGATAACGAGAGCCAACATCATGACTAACATGGCACTAGAAATGGCATGGCCGTAGTCACCTGTAACGAAGAAGGAAGTGGTTCGATAGGACAGATAACCTGGCACTAGTGGTGCCAGAATAGCTAGGGCAAAAACCACTGCTGGAGTTTTGTAGAGAATACTCATAATCTGGCTAACACAAGAACCAATCACCGCAGCAATAAAGGTCGCCAAAATAACATTAGTTGGCTCCTTGAGTATTAGATAGAGCAGCCAGATTGACATTCCCAAAACTCCGCCAGGAATGAGCATGGAACGTTGGACGTTTAAAACGATTAAAAAAGTGATAATAGCTAGCAGACTAGCTAGAGCCTGCAATAAAAATGTTGTTAGAGTCATATTAGTTCATGAGTAGGAGGGCGACAGAGGTGCCTGCCCCTAAGGCAAGGGTAACCAGCAAGGATTCAAACATCTTGCTCATACCAGAGTTAATGTGATTGGTCATAATATCTCTAACAGCATTGGTCAGAGCAATTCCCGGTACAAACGGCATGACCGCACCTGCAATGACCAAATCAGCTGTCGAAGGAAAGCCAGAATAGCGCGCCCAAAATTGTGCAATCAAACCAAAAACAAGAGCACCTGCAAAAGCTGTCATAAAGGGAATACGAATAAATTTTTCTACGTAAAGAGAACAGGTGAAAGCAAATATGGTTGCCACTCCTGCACCAATGGCATCGTAGACATTCCCCCCGAACATGATTGAAAAGAAAGGAGCACTAAAGGTCGCCGCAACCGTCAATTGAACATTGGTATAAGGTGAGGGCTTGGTATTCAATTCTTTGAGTCGGATAAAGGCTGTCTCCAAATCAAGCTGCCCTGATACAAGCTGCCGTGAAATCTGATTGACATCGCAAACCTTCTCGATATTATAGGAAGAGGAAGTCACTCGTTTCATTCGAGAGATATTTGTGTTCTCAATGGAGAAAAAAATGGCTGCAGGCATGGCCAAAACATTACAATCCATAATGCCTTGTGAATGCGCAATCCGAATCATAGTATCTTCGACACGATAAATTTCAGAGCCATTGCGAAGCAGAATCGTTCCTGCTAGCATAATGAGATCAATAACTGCGTTCAGTTTTCTTGATTCGTCCATGTTCCCCTCCTTTTTAAACTTCTTTTATTTTATCATAAATTTTAAGGAAAAAAAATCTTTGCCACAAAAACTGTGACAAAGATTGATTAGTGATCACCATTATGATTCTCAGACGGAACATTAGATGATGGAGCTGTAGTAGTTTGAGGTTCTCTAATCTGTGGCGAAGTCTCTCCACGATTTGGATTTACTTGTAAAGGATTTGTTGTTGTCGTAGTTGTTTTCGGCTTATAGATAGAAATCTTAATCCGAGTTTTATTCAAATCTACACCTTCACCTGGTTTTGGACTTTGACTAACTACAGTCTCTTCAGCAGTTCCTTCAGGAGCTGTTGAGACCTCTACCACTTCAATATTAGCCTCTTTTACACCTACAATCTGAATCAAGTTATTCTTGGTAAATTCAAGGCTTGATCCAATATAACTTGGCATAGGAACAGTTGTTACCTTCTTGGCTACTGTCAAAGTAATCTCTGTCGCCTTACTGAGATCATAAGTGGTTCCTTCTGACAAACTCTGTTTCATAACAAGGCCTGCCTCTGTTTCACTTGATTCTTCTTCTACAACTTTAATGAGATTTTCAGGGACTTTTTTCCCTTTCAGTTCTGCTATGACGTCCGTAGATTTGCGTCCAACATAGTTTCCAATCTTAAACGATTGCTGACCTGAAGAAATAATAAGATTGACTTTAGTCCCTTCCTTGCGAGCTGAACCAGCATTTGGATCTGTTCGAATAACTCGGCCTTCTTCTACTGTATCACTAGCTTCAGACTTCTCTTCACCAATTTCAAAATTAGCTTTTTTAAGTTTTTCCTTAGCTTCAGCTACAGTTTGTCCTGCAACATTTGGAATTTCAACAGTTGCTGGTGTTTTCGATACAATCCAAAAGAGAGAAGCTAAAACAAGTATAAAGCTGGCTAAAAGCACCAAATATCTCGCTTTAAAACGACGCTTCTTGACTGGTTTTGCAACAGCTTCTTTACCCGGTGCCTTTTTAGCCGGATTTTGGCTCTGTGGAGCTTCTTCCTTCGGTTGCACTTTAGGAATCGCTGTTAAGGTAGACTGTGACATTTTCGGTAAAGTTTTTGTATCAACTTTACTCGTATCTTCAAATACTAACTTTGGTTCATTTCGACGGTTATAAGAAAGGCTGCTCAATAAGTCAACATACATCTCTGAGACAGTTTGATAACGGTCTGTTAACTTTTTAGCTGTCGCTTTTATAACTACGTTTTCCAAGGATTGTGGTACTGATGGATTTTCAGCAATGACAGAAGGAAGTGGTTTTTGGAAATGTTGAAGTGCAATGGTCACAGCACTATCACCATCATAAGGAATATGACCTGTCAACATTTCGAAAAAGATAATTCCCATTGCATAAATATCACTCTGTATGGTCGCTTTAGAACCACGCGCCTGCTCAGGTGATAGATAATGAACAGAACCCAACATGGAGTTGGTCTGTGTCAAACTAGTTTCTGCAAAGGCCACTGCAATCCCAAAGTCAGTCACTTTTGCAGTTCCATCAGGAGTCAAGAGTATATTTTGAGGTTTTAAATCTCGGTGAATAATCCCCTTTGCATGCGCTAAACGCATCGCCAAGAGAATTTGACCCATGATACGAACAGCTTCCTCGTTTGATAGAGGGTAGTGTTCTTTGATATAGCGTTTGAGGTCAAGCCCAGCTACATATTCCATAGCTAGGTACTGTTGACCGTCTTCTTCACCGATATCCGTAATTCGAACGATATGAGGATGATCTAGGTCTGCCATCGCACGCGCTTCACGCTGAAAACGTGCAACAGCGATAGGGTCCGTCTGATAGTTGGTCCTTAGGACCTTCACAGCAACCTCTTCCCCATCAAGAATCAAATCTTTGGCCAGGTAGACATCTGCCATTCCTCCACGGCCAATTTGTTTGATAATCCGATATCGTCCGGCAAATATCTTGCCGATCTGGATCATTTTGATTCCTCCTCAATCGCAATCAAGGCAACCGTGATGTTGTCAAGCCCTCCGGCATTGTTTGCAAAACGTACTAAGGTTGCCGCCTTGTCTTCAAGTGAAATATCACTTGTCACGATGTCATAGATTTCACTTCCTGAAATCATGTTGGTTAGACCATCACTATTTATAACGATATAGTCACCCGGTTCCAAGCTCATGATCCCTAAATCAGGTTGAATCTCATCCTTTTGTCCAATAGACTGAGTAATGATATTTTTTTGTGGATGCGCTTCAGCTTCTTCAGGTGTTAATTGACCTGCCTTGAGCAACTCATTAACTAATGAATGATCATTCGTTAATTGGTGGTACTCTTCCCCACGAATCAAGCCAATACGAGAATCACCAATATGAGCATAGATAGCTTGATTATCAATGATTGCAAGGGCTTCTAGAGTTGTCCCCATTCCTTTATATGCTTCATCACGCCCCAATTGATAAATCTTTTGATTTTCAATTTCTAGGTGTTCTGCAAACCATTCTCGAACTTCATTCACAGTGTCAATCTGAGTATCTACCCAGGCAGCACCTAAATCCGTTACCGCCATCTCACTGGCAATATTACCCGCTCGGTGTCCTCCCATCCCGTCAGCCAAGATGATCATCGTGCGACCGGCACGGTTGACAAAAAGATTGACATAGTCTTGATTATTTGTACGTTTCTGACCCACATCTGTTAATAATGAAATCTCCATTGTGTCAGTTCCTTCCTAATTGGATATCTTGCGAAATTGGCTGATAAAGAATCCATCACTTCCATACAATTCAGGAGTAATGAGGATACAACCATCTTTCAGAATATCCTTGCATTCGTGTTCTAGTTTAACCTGCTCGAACTCGGGATGGCTTTCTAAAAATGCTTGAACAACTTGAAAGTTCTCCTCAGAGACAATAGTGCAGGTACTATAAGTTATTATACCACCTTTACGTAGCGTTTGACAAACACTACCTAATATTTCCAGCTGAATTTCCTGTAATGATGCGAAATCAGCAGTGTCTTTGTTGTATTTGATATCAGGTTTCCGACGCAAAAGTCCAATCCCTGAGCAAGGGGCATCGACTAGAATTTTATCAAATTGATCCTTGCCAAAAAACTCATGCACTTTTCTGGCATCCAGTTTTTGTGTTTGTACACGGTCTGCTAGGCCTAAACGCTCTGCATTCTCTTGAATCAACGTGAGTTTATGGTCGTAGAGATCCAAAGCCGTTACTTGACCTGTCGTCAGAAAAGAAGCCATATGGGTTGTTTTCCCACCAGGAGCGGCACAGGCATCCAAAACCTGCTCGTCTCCTTGCAAATCTAGTGTCGGAGCCACCAACTGACTAGACTCATCTTGAATAGTAATAGCACCTTCTACAAACAAGTCATGACCAGCAAAATGCCCCTGCTCTTTGACCAAACCTGCAGCCGACAAAATGGAATCACTTGCACCAAGCATTTTTTTGATTTCCTCTTTTCGACTCAAATCTATCACCCGGATACTGGCTTTATTGCGTTGCAAAAGACTCTCAAAAATCGCTTGCGCTCGCTCTTCTCCATACTCTTCCTTGAGCTTAGAAACTAACCATACTGGCAAAGAGTAGGCGATAGAATCACGCTTGTTCTTACGTTTGATACTAGCAATATCTGGCAACCCTTCTCGCAAGATACGGCGCAGAACAGCATTGATTAATTTTTCACTACCTTTTTTGCGACTTTTAGCAATTTCAACCGCTTCATGAACCACTGCATGGTCAGGCAACTTATCCAGGTATTGGAGTTGATAAACGCTCATGAGAAGCAAAACATAGAGCCAGCTGTCTAGCTTGTCTCTATCCTCGATAAAGTGAGAAACGTACCACTCTAGTGTAAGTTTTCGTGCTACAGTTCCATAGACCAGCTCTGTCACCAAGCCCTTATCTGCTGCTAACAGTTGACTTCCCTTGAGGTGTTTATTTAAGGCGATATTGGAGTATGCTTGATTGACAAGGACGTCCTCTAGCACCTCCAAGGCTAAACTTCTAGCCGTTTCTACTTTAATCACCAAATCGTTCTCCTACTGTCAAAGTTCGTCCCACACCGTTGAGGAAGGAAGCAATGTCCATCTTAGGTTTCCCTGCTGGTTGAACTTGTTTGAGAGACAGGGATCCTTCAGCCGTTGCGACAATCAATTCTTTCTTACCGATGGAGAGAATCTCACCTGGAGTTCCTTGACCTTCTACTGGCAGGGCTTCATAAATCTTAAATCGATCTCCTTTAAGGAAGGTATGGGCAACAGGCCATGGATTCATCCCACGGATTTGGTTAAAGAGTTGACGGTTGGTCTTGTTCCAATCCAACTTTTCTTCCTCAGGTTTGATATTTGGAGAAAATGTAACCTGGTTTGGATCTTGCGGTTCTGGCTGAATTTCACCAGCTAAATAAGCAGGAAGAGTATCCAAAAGCAAATCACGACCAACAATCGCCAATTTTTCAAACAAGGTTCCGACATTATCCTCATCTGTAATGGGAATGCTACGACGGGAAATCATATCTCCTGCATCCATTTCCTTGACCATTTCCATAATGGTCACTCCTGCTTCCTTATCACCTTGAATCAAGGCATAATGGATAGGAGCTCCACCACGGTGCTTTGGAAGAAGGGAAGCATGAACGTTGACTGCAAAATCCATGCTATCAAGGAGTTTACTTGGGAGAAATTGTCCAAAAGCTGCAGTCACAATCCCATCAGCACCCAAATTCATGATTGCTTCCATCTCTGGACTACCCGATAATTTTTCGGGTTGGTAGATAGGAAGTCCTGCTTCTTTGGCAGCTTGTTTAACTGGGGTTTCCTGGATAACTTTTTTACGGCCGACGGCACGGTCTGGCTGAGTTACAACCGCTATAATCTCATAGCGATCATCTGTCAAAAGACCCTTTAAAACGGTCGCTGAAAACTCGGGAGTTCCCATAAAGATTAGTTTTGTCATCTTTTCTCCTTTTATAAAAATTGCTGCGGTTCGTGGTCAATACTGAGACGAAGCTCGCTATTTTCCCGTTCTTGAGTTAGAGCCAAGACCTGATTCAGGGCTGAAGCTAACTCATCTTCTAACCGATATTTAATTAAAATCTGATAATGGTAGAGGTTATGGGTGCGTGCGATAGGTTTAGGAGTTGGTCCAAGGATGATACAAGCATCCGATAAACCTGACCTCAAAATCTCCATGACTTCATAAGCACGTTTGACGACCTCTTCTTCCTTCTTGTGAGAGAGGGTAATTCCAATTGTAAAATAATAAGGTGGATAACCCAACTGACGTCTGATGCCCATTTCATAGGCATAAAAACCTTCGTAGTCCTGTTCCTTGGCAAAACGAATGGCATAATGATTAGGATTATAGGACTGAATCAAGACCTGACCTGCCTTTTCAGCACGACCGGCACGACCGGCTACCTGGGTCAAGAGTTGGAAAGTCCTCTCAGAAGAACGGAAATCAGGCAGATTCAAGGCTGTATCCGCATTAAGAACTCCGACAAGGGTTACATTTGGAAAATCCAATCCCTTGGCAATCATCTGGGTCCCTAGCAATATGTCCGCTTCACCATTGCCAAATTGTTCAAGTAGAGCTTGGTGACTGCCCTTTTTACGAGTTGTATCCACATCCATGCGTAGAATGCGTGCCTCTGGAAAGAGTTCAGCCAGCTCATCATAGGCCTTCTGAGTTCCTGTCCCGTAATAACGAATGCTGCGACTCTGACAGTTTGGACAAACATGGGGGATTTCCTTAGAAAAACCACAATAATGACAGTTCATCGTCTTGGTATCCATGTGCAGCGTCAGAGAAATATCGCAGTTCGGACAGGTATCCACGGTCCCACATTCCCGACACATGACAAAACTTGAATAACCACGGCGATTGAGCATGAGAACAACCTGCTCTTTTTTATCCAGTCGATCTTGAATGGCCTCAATCAGTGGTGGTGTAAAGTTAGATGTTTCATTTTGCCCGATATGGTCCCGAAAGTCAATCACTTGAACTTCAGGAATACTGGCTAAAGGATTGGCCCTTTGCGTCAGGCGGAGATGTTGATAAACACCCTTGCTAGCACGCGCACGGCTTTCTAGACTCGGTGTTGCAGAACCAAGGACTAGAGCAGCTTGATTGTACTGAGCTCTTAAAATGGCCACATCTCTAGCATGATAACGAGGATTGCTGTCTTGCTTGTAGGTGGCCTCGTGCTCCTCATCGATAATGATTACCCCTAGATTTTTCAAAGGTGCAAAAATGGCAGACCTAGCACCAACAACTACCTGGGCTTCTCCTCGCTCCACCTTGCGCCATTCGTCGTACTTTTCACCATTGGATAAACCTGAATGGAGAATGGCTACTTTATCACCAAAACGAGCAATGAAACGCTCTGTCATTTGAGGTGTCAAAGAGATTTCTGGGACTAAAACGATAGCTGTTTTCCCCATATCCAAGGTTCCTTGGATAATCTGCAAGTACACCTCCGTTTTCCCACTTCCTGTAATTCCTTGTAGAAGAAATGGAGGATGTTCTTTCCCAATTGCTCCAACAACCGCCTCACAGGCTTCTTTTTGTTCTGGATTTAACTCTAGGGCTTGATTCGATTCAATTCCTTCAAAGTAGGCAGCTGAACGTTGGACTTCCTTTTGCACGATGGTGATAGCACCATGTTCCACAAAGAAGTTAACTTGCTCGCGTGAGTAATGTTCTAACAAATCAGCCAAAGGAACTGTTTCAGGATGTGCTAATAAATATTCTCGCAGTTCCAATTTCTTCTTGGCACGATTTGAGATTTCTAGTTTTTCTAATTTGTCAAGATTGACTTCAACCCAAGACTGCGTTTTAACCTTCTTCTGGTCTACAGCCTGATACTCTAGTTTCAAGAGCCCTTTTCGAGTCAACCTCATCATCTCAGCTTGCTTTTCTAGGTCGAGAGATGAAAATGCTAAGGAGTCCTGCGAACCAAACAAACGATGTCTGTCTTCTTGATTCAAGCCTTCCAGAGGATAGAGGATCTTATCATAGCTAGAGTTCAAAAACCCAGGAAGCATAGCTTTAAGAATGGAAATTTTATAAGAGAATACTGACTTACGTAGTTCTTCAGCTAACCAGAGCTGTTCCTCCGTTAAGACAGGAGAAAAGTCCAGCACTTCGGCAATCTCTTTCAAGTCATCGTCTGCCACTTCCGTATCATTTTCTTGTTCCATTCCAAGTACTATCCCTTGAATCAAGCGATTGGCCTTTCCAAATGGAACGTGGACTCGCATGCCGACTTCCAACATATCTTTAAATTCTTCAGGAATCTTGTAACTATAGGGTTGGTCCGTCTGCATCAAAGGAACATCGACAATAATTTTTGCAATAGCCATATCCTCACCTCCTTCTCTTCTTAAATCGTTTCAATTGATTGAGTATTCTTGCAATAGAAAAAATAAGATTGAGTCCCCCCAACCTTAAATTTTTTCACCTTCTTCTTTTTCTTTCGCGATTTGCTCTTTGATTTTCTTTTCTTCTTCTTCTCTCAAGCGTCTTTCTTCTTCGATACGACGACGAACTGCTTCGCGTTTCCCTTCTGGATCTGGGTGGATAGTTACATTTCCAGATTCAATCTCTTCCAAGGCACGAAGCGTAGATTTTACAGATTTGAATTCTTGAGTTGGAGGTGCTCCAGCTTCTAATTCGTGAGCACGTTTTGCTTCCAAGATGACGAGTGAATATTTTGATGGTACCTTGTCAAGCAAGGTATCAATAGAGGGTTTAAGCATCATTTGTTTGTACCTGTTTTCTATAGTTTATCGAATAGTCGGAGACTTTGGTAGCATATCCTGATAGTGACCGATGACACGATCGACACGGAAATGTTCAGCTTCAATAACACGTTTGACACGTTCTGCAGCAAGAGGAACATGATCATTGACAATGGCGTAGTCGTACTCACGCATCAGAGCAATTTCTTCTTTGGCTTTTTCGATACGTTGGGCAATCACTTCTGCGCTATCCGTACCACGGCCTACGAGACGGTCTTGCAATTCTTCTAAATCTGGCGGTGTCAAAAAGATAAAGACTGCATCTGGAACTTTTTTCTTGACCTGAAGAGCTCCTTGCACTTCAATTTCAAGGAAGACGTCAATACCTTTATCAAGCGTTTCATTGACATAAGTCAGAGGAGTTCCATAGTAGTTTCCTACATACTCTGCATACTCTAACATTTGTCCTTGACGGATCAATTCTTCAAATTCTTCACGCGTACGGAAGAAATAGTCAACTCCGTCTACTTCACCTGGACGTTGAGCCCGTGTTGTCATCGATACAGAATATTGGAATTGATTTTCAGAACTCTCAAAAATTTCTCGTCTAACCGTTCCTTTTCCAACTCCAGAAGGACCTGAAAAAACGATTAGTAAGCCACGGTCTGCCATGATGTCTCCTTTGGATAGTTTGTGAAATGACTCGAAAATTCATCAGAATTCACAGTGTAAAGCCATTTCTGCTTACTACAATCTTTCTATCTAGTGTAACAAAAAAGCAGTAATTTTTCAACTGCTCTTTCTTATTTATTTTGCATAATCAACTGCACGAAGTTCACGAATCACGGTTACCTTGATATTTCCTGGGTAATCGAGGTTGCTTTCGATTTTCTCACGAACTTTGTGAGCTAAGATTGTGACCTTGTCGTCCTTGATTTGACCTGGGTTCACCATGATACGGATTTCACGACCGGCCTGAAGGGCAAAGCTATTTTGAACACCTTCAAAGCTATTCGCGATTTCTTCTAAATCATGGAGACGTTTGATGTAGCTTTCAAGCGATTCGCTACGAGCTCCTGGACGGGCTGCACTTAAGGCATCCGCTGCAGCAACGAGAACTGCGATCACACTTTCAGGCTCTACATCACCGTGGTGACTAGCAATTGTGTTAATCACGACTGGATGTTCTTTATACTTGCGAGCCAATTCTGTACCAATCTCAACGTGGCTACCTTCTACTTCTCGATCAATGGCTTTACCGATATCATGAAGGAATCCTGCACGACGGGCAAGGGCTGCATTTTCACCAAGTTCGCTAGCCATGATACCAGCCAACTTAGCCACTTCGATGGAGTGACGCAAGACATTTTGTCCATATGAAGTACGGAACTGCAAGCGACCCATAATCTTCATCAAGTCAGGGTGAAGGTTAGGCGCACCAATTTCATAGGCTGCGGCTTCACCATATTCACGAATTCTATTGTCAATCTCTTGACGGTTTTTCTCAACCAACTCTTCGATACGAGCTGGATGAATACGTCCATCTTTAAGCAAGGTTTCCATCGTCATACGGGCAATCTCACGGCGGATAGGATCAAAACCTGACAAGGTTACCACTTCTGGCGTATCATCAATGATGACATCAACCCCTGTCAAACTTTCAAAGGTACGAATATTACGACCTTCACGACCAATGATACGACCTTTCATGGTATCATCAGGCAGATGCACTGTTGAGTTGGTAGACTCAGCTACATACTCACCTGCAATTCTCTGCATAGCTTGGGACAAAATATCCTTAGCAAGCTTATCAGAACGTTCCTTGACTTCTTGCTCCGCCTCACGAATGCGACTAGCAATTTCCTTGCTCAAGTCTTCCTCTGTTTGAGCTAAGATAATGTCTTTTGCCTCTGACTGGGTCAGACTTCCGACACGCTCAAGTTCAGCTTGCTTTTGTTTTTCAATTTCCTCTAGTTGCTCTTCACGTGCATCAAGGTTTTTTGCTCTATCAGAAATACTTTGTTCTTTTTGTTCAAGTGCTTTTTCTTTGTTCGTCAAATTATCGTCTTTACGGTCAAGGCTCGTAGCTCTCTCCGTCAAACGACTTTCGATTTGCTTGAGTTCTTGACGCTCTGACTTAAATTCGGCGTCCACTTCTTCGCGGTATTTTCTGGCTTCCTCTTTAGCCTCCAATAGTGCTTCTTTTTTAAGGGATTTGCTTTCGCTTTTAGCTTCATTGAGTAATAAATCCGCTTCGCGCTCAGCTTGTCCTCGTAAATTAGTTGCTTCTTGTTCAGCATTTAAAAGCATCAACTCTGCAGCCTCTTGTGATGATTTCATCTTGACTGAGATGCTGACATATCCAATGACTAAACCAATGATGACGGCAAAAACAACTATAACAATCGCCATAATTTCCATGTTTTTACCTCAATTTATTTGTTTATCCGAATGACATGCATTCTTATACATTTTACCACAAAAAACTATTTTTAACAAACCTTAAATGGAAGATATTTTGGTCTTTTTTTGAGTCAATATCTTCATTTTCCTTAGTAAAATAAGCTTCTTAAACCTTACTATTTTTTAAAAGAAATTTTTGCAAAAAACTAAAAAAAGCCTACCTCACAGTAGACTTAGTTCGATTCGATTCTGATCGGCACTCGGCCAAAATTTTGCTCTGCGATACTCGGGTGTCCTAGTTGGTAAATCCGGTCTGCCTTTTGGGTTATGGCATCCCAGGGTTCTTTACCGATTCGGCTAACAAGCTGGACTTGTCCTTTCAAATCTTTAAGGTGTTGTCTACCTTTTTCGGTAAAACCAAGGACGTGAATACCTTCTGGCAAGTCACTTTCTCTGGCCTGCACCAAGATATAGGTCAAGAGGCGTCTGACACGCGCCTTGGTGTACCGCTTGGTAGCCACTAACTCAACCAATTTCTCTACAGATTGGGCTGTCTTGATGGCATCCTTAATACGCACTGCCATTTCCTGATTAATCTGATAAATGCTAGTTAGGTCTGGATTTGACAAGATTTGATAGCGTAAAAGTGGAAAATAATCTTCCCAACTCACCTTACTAGCTTGCTCAAAGAGGGCAACAGATGGCATAAAGCGTTCTAAGAAATCTTGGTCTGATTGATGCTGACGAATAGCTGTCGCCGAAGCAAAGTCAACATCCTTATCCACAGAATGATAGCCTGCACCTTGACGTTTAATTGGATGAAGTTTGATGTTTCGTCTCGCGACTGCCTTGGCATAGGCAAGAGCTAAGACATGATTGGGCGTATCACCCGAAAAATCAAGACCTGCAAATTCCTTCCACATGGCTTGGGTTTTCTGAGGGTAGGAGAGTGAATCAGGTAGATTGTCCACAAAATTCTCCATCTCTTGACCACACTCTGCGTATAAGTTAGCAATTTTCTGGTAATCTAGAACTTCCTCTGTCCCAAAAACTAGGCTGTCAATTCCTAACTGCGCCAAGATGTCTACTGCTCCTTGTCCAAAGAAATCCGCTGCCTGAACACTGACTAAAAAGGGCAATTCTACAACTAAGTCCGCTCCATTCTCTAGTGCCATTTGAGCCCGTGTCCACTTGTCCACGATAGCAGGCTCGCCTCGTTGCACGAAGTTCCCAGACATGGCCACAATTTTCAACGCATCTGCCTGTTCTAGCAGGTATTTGTGGCCATTATGAAAAGGATTGAACTCCGCGATAATACCTGTAATGGTCATGATGTTCTCCCTTTCTAATGACGAAATCTACGATACCACTCAGGCAATCTCCCTCTCCAGTTAAGCCATTGTTTTTCTCCTACTGGAAGGATTTCTGCTAGTTGTTCATTACTATAATTCTTTTGTAGTTCAGGATAAGCTATCAACATCGTTGGTCTATGGCATCCGGCAACCGTCATTGGCCATGTTCCATACATTAGCATATGTCGGATATCATCCTCCGATTTTATTTCATTTACTAACATATCAAAAAGTTTCTTAGACATATCGTAAACAACTAACTCTGAAAATACGGTGCCTTCTTCCTGAACATAAAAATATTGCCCATCTTTTTCCCAAAGCGTTCCATTTTGACGGATACGATTAAACTTTGAAACTTCTTCCCAAGAATATTTTGATCGAACCATATCAACCTCCTACTTCTGTGCCACAAAAAACCAACGGGTGCTCGTTTCTGTAGGCTCCTTGTCCTCAAAATCAGCATAAAGTTTGAAGGATTTAAAACCAGCCTGTTCCAGCAAAATATCATAGGTCAAGACTTCGTATGTCCGTTCTTCATGCACTTCATCATGACGGCTAAAGGACCCGTCTGCTTCCTTGATAAAGAAAGTCAGTTCATGCACGATAGAGTGAGGTGCTTCGTCCTCATAGGTATCCCAAAGCATAGCAAAGTCTTCTGCATTTTCATGATAAGAATAGCCTGGAAAAACCTTATCTGTCTGGTAGGTCGAATGCACATCAAAGATAAAAACACCATCTTCATTGAGGGCATTATAGACTTCTTTGAAAACGTCGCCTACTTCTACTTCATCCTGCATATAGCAGATAGAGTCCGAATAACAAGTGACAAAATCGTATTTCCCTGCCTTGGACAAATCCAGCATATTACCTTCAATAAAATCAATCTTTTGCTTAGCTGAAGTCGCTCTCTTCTCAGCAATCTTCAACATGTCCGCACTCAAGTCCAGCCCAGTCACATCAAAACCTGCTTGAGAAAAGCGCACAGACTGGATGCCTGTCCCACAAGCAAGCTCCAAGAGTTTCTTTCTCTCCTTAGTCTTAGGCAAATGACGGAGGGAAAAATCCGTCCACTTATCGTATAAACTATCATCCATCACAGCATCATAGACCGCTGCAAACGTTTCATAAGTCGCCATCATCATGATACCAAGAGCGTCCATGGCAAACACCACTCGCCCTTTACCTTTCAATCAATTTTTCTAAAATAAGCAAATAAAACCCAGTTGACTGCAACTGAGTTCAATTGTAACGCTATAGTCTTTTCGTTTGCTTTTAGTACTAGGCAACGAATTGCAGGCATAACTAGAGTTAGGCAAAATGAGTTAACGCAGTAATAAAAGATAAAGGAAAAGACTATAAAGTTTCTGAGAGGTCTACTGACTCTGCCTCATGCCAGAGTTTTTCTAGATTATAGTGGGCACGCATTTCTTCTGAAAAGATATGCACAACAACGCCACCAAGGTCTAGCAAGACCCAGCCTCCAGCTGCATCGCCTTCGACATGGCTGCCTTTAAATCCTGCTTCCGTTACTTTTTCACGAATATTGTCAGCGATAGCATCCAACTGACGGCTGTTCATAGAGCTAGTGATAACAAAATAGTCTGTCACACTGGTCAATTCTTGTACGTCAAGCGCGAGGATATCCTCCGCACGTTTCTCATCAGCCGCTTTCACGACTAGTTCTAATAATTCTTTTTCGTTCATTTAATCCTCTTTCAAATAGTGCACATAGGCGTTATAGGTTTCAAGGGTTTGGGGATAGATGGGGAATCCCTGGTGAGCCAAATGCTCCACTGTGTGAGCTGTCTCGTAGGCCACCGCCTTATTTAGCGATAGTTCAGCAATTTCACGCGCCTGATCTACTCCTGGAAAGGCACGATTGTGCTCGATGTAGTCTGCCACATAGATAACCTTGTCAAGATCCGTCATCTGACTCGCTCCAACTGTATGGATTTCTATTGCACGCAGAATTTCAGAGTCTTGCAAGTTCAAATCTTCCTGAATTTTGTAAATACCGACCATACCATGCCAGACATTATTGCCCCAGTTTTTGAGGTCAGGATCTAGCTGATAACGGTCAATCAAGTCTAGAAATTCCTGGTCTGACAACTTTTTAGCATAGTCATGAAGGAGACCTGCTAGACCTGCTTTCTCGGCATCCACTCCGAATCGTTCTGCAAGTTCAATGGCTGCGCGCTCTACACCCAAACAATGGGTTAAACGTTTTTCAGGTAGGAGCTCTGCCATTTTTTCCAACAATTCTTCACGCGAACAGTTGATATAGTCTTGGTATGCCATCAGTAAAGCCCTTCTTTCTCAATATAGTCTAGCACTGGTTTTGGCAAGAGAAAGTTAGGTGTGCGACCTTGGGCAATAAAATCACGCACCATACTAGATGAGATGTCCATCAGGGGCACATCCACCCAGATGACTGGATAAGAAGTCCCTGCCTTGTAGCGTGGTCGCTGAACTCCTACAAACTGAACGAGGTCGACCAATTCATCAATTCTGTACCACTTAGGCAGATAGTCTACCATATCGGCACCGATGATAAAGTAATAATCTGTATCTGGATTCTTCTCTGTCAGAATCTTCATGGTGTCGTAGGTGTAGGAAATACCCTTACGCTCCAGCTCGATGGTCTCAATAGCTAAACCTTCGATTCCGTCAATTGCCAATTCAAGCATCTTGAGGCGGTGGTGTTCAGAAATGGTTTCCTTTTTGTCTACGTGAGGTGGTTGGTATTCAGGCATAAGCAAAACTTGATCCAATCCCAACTGCTGGCGCACTTGGTCTGCCACGATCAGGTGGGCATTGTGAACAGGGTTAAAATTTCCCCCTAAGATTCCAACTTGCTTGCGTTTTTTATCCTTGATTTCTGGCTCTAACTCCACTTTTGTAAAGGGAGTTAATAATTCGATTGCCATAGGTTGATCTCCTTTAGTCTTCTGTAAAAACAGTTTTGGAGTAGAGTTTTAGATTTCTTTGACTTTTTTAGAAATCTTACGATTTTCTTTCTTGCTTGATTGTTTATACAAAATCAAGATACGGCCGATTTTTTGGACTGTATCCACACCGATTTCTTCTTCCAAGATTTCAGCTACTTCGTGGATATTTTCATCTGTGTTTTGCAAGAGTGTAACCTTGATCAACTCGCGGGCATCCAGTGCCTGACGAACGCTAGTTTTAATTTGATCGTTGAGTCCATTTTTCCCGATTTGGATGATAGGTTTGAGGGTGTGTGCCTGGCTGTTGAGGAAGGCACGTTGTTTTGATGTTAATGACATAATCTTAAATAAAAGAGTTTCTTTTCATACTTTTCTTAGGTGATGACGGACGTCAGCAAAGTCCTTTGGACTTTCATGACTAAAATTTGAGCCTAAGGTCTCAAATTTTCCGCAGTTGGTACAATCACTTGGGCCAACTAACACCACGGCGAAAAGTATTCCTTATGGGGCTCGCCATGCTCGCCCAACTTTAGATAACCCTTTCCTTTCTATGCTTAAATAATGGCTTTTCGTGTGACGACGGCGACGCCTTCTGGTGCCCAGACTGCTACTTTGGCAATTCCTGTTACACGAATCCAGCCTAGCCCTGAGATAACGAGGTCTGTCTTATCCTTGATAGTAAAGACATGTTGGACCAGTTTTGGAAAATCTTCTTTTTCCTTGCTATTTGGTGGTGTAAGAAGGGTTCCAAGGTGCTTGTCGTAGAAAGCACTAGCTCCTTCAAGCTTGGTACGATGAAGTTTGAGTTCATTATCAAAGAAAGCTGTGAAACCTTGCTTTTCTCCTGCAATGAAATCAAATCGTCCCAAACCTCCTAAAAAGAGGGTTTGCTCAGGATTGAGCTGGTAGGTTTTAGGTTTGATTTCCTTTTTAGGACTGACATACTTGAGGTTTTTAGCTGTCAAGTAGTGGGCCATCTGATGACGATGGATAATTCCCGGTGTATCATAGATATAAGAACCATCATCAAGTGGAATCTCAATCTTGTCCAAGGTTGTCCCTGGGAAGCGTGAGGTTGTGATGACGTTCTGGTCACCCGTAATTTCTTGGATAATAGCATTGATAAGAGTTGATTTCCCAACGTTGGTAACCCCAACTACATAGACGTCACGACCCTTACGGTAGTGCTCAATTTTATCAATGACTTCCTTGATAGCATGTTTGTTTTGGGCTGAAGTCAGAACGACGTCAACAGGACGTAGACCTTCTTCGTGGGCACGTTCCATGAGCCATTGACTAATCTTACCAGGCTTAACAGACTTAGGAAGGATGTCTTTTTTATTTCCAACCAAGAGAACATCGTTGCCTGATACAAAGCGAGGCAATCCTGGGATAACAGAACCATTAAAGTCAAAGATATCAATCACATTGACCACCAAGGCATCACTGTCTCCTACCTCGTGCAAGAGTTTTAGGAAATCATCATCCGTCAACTGGACATCTGTGATTTCATTGTAATGACGAAGACGGAAACAACGTTGGCAATAAACTTCACCAGTTTCCAAACCTTTTTCGAGTGCTGACTGAGGTGTAAAACCCAAACCAGTCTTATCTTCCGTCTGAATGGTTGCTCCACAACCAATACAGAGAATTTCTTCCATAGTTAAATTCCTTTTTTATAAGTAATAGGTCCGTACTTTTCAGTGATTTGCTTCATAACACGACGTTCACGAGCTCGGTTGATTTGCGTTTTGATGGAATCGTGCCGCACCAAGGGTTTAACCAAAATCGAGCGAATTCCTGCACGGTGAGCTGCACGAATGTCTGTCATGAGTTGATCCCCAACCATAACCACTTCGTTTTTCTCATAGTGGAATTCCTTCATGGCACGATCAATCCCGAAAGTAAAGGGCTTCAAAGCCCAATAAACATAGTCAATCCCAAATTTTTCAACCGCACGTTGAACTCGTTTTTTAGAGTTGTTAGACACCACGATAATACGAATACCAGCATCACGAAGGTCGTGTAACCACTGCTTCATTTCTGGAGTCCCATCAGGGTTATTCCAAGCAATCAGAGTGTTGTCCAAATCCACCAAAACAGCTTTTATTTCCTGTTTTTGCAGGCTTTCTACTGTCAAATCATATACTGCTTCCACAGCAAAATCTGGCATGTAATGTTCAATTGCCATTCTGGCTCCTTCTCTTTTATTTTCTAGTAATTTTCTTCAGCCATTGAGATAAGGCTGCCCATAAAATCAAGCTAGCCATTAAGATATAAATCCAAGCATTGGGCTCTTCTGTAAATGGTAGAGGAACATTCATTCCGAAGAAACCTGTAATAACCGCAAGTACTGCTAGTAAGACGGAGATAATAGTCAAAACTGTCAAACTATCATTCAGGTTATTGTTTAGGATGTTGTTGTAAGAAGATGAGAGTTGTTGCAAGACTTGAGAAATCAAGTCTGTCATAGACACCAACTGATGGGCTTCAATCATTGCATCATCAAACTGCTCTCGTTCGACTTCATTAAATCTCCGATAAAGAGCATGGCCCTGGATATGTTCTAAGAGGAGTCGATTTTGTTTTGCCGCTGCTGTTAAGTAAACCATACCAGTCTCCAAGTCCGAGAGGGCGAAGAGATTTTTCTTTGTTGTTCTCTGACGAAGTAAGCTGTTGACTTCATCTTTACTCTTATCCATCTTTTCAATGATTGGATAATAGGCGTTACTGATAATCTCTAAACCAGCAAAGAGAAACTTGTAAATCGAAATAATTTCATGAGTTTTCAGATAAGTTAGCATACGTTCAATCACATAGGCATTCTTATGATTGCTGATTGTGATGATTCGTTGTTTTTCAACGATAAAGGTCATGGGAATCGCTTCATAGTATTCCTTGTCTTTTTCTAGGTCAAGAACATTATAAATAAAGGTCACAGTCCCATTCTCACGGTTATAATCCATGTGGGCTCTTTCATTTCTATCCAGAGCATATTCGATGGTTTCCTTATCCAAACCATAGATTTCAGATAAATCTTCAAGATTTTTAATTTTTTCGATATCAAGATTTATCCAGGTACAACCATTTCCTAATTGTTTATCTAAAACCATCATTTCTCCTCTGTCAAACTCCCTCTATTGTACCATAAATCAAGTAAAATTTCAGTTCAACTCATCTCTTGAAAAATTGCTAACCACGGTAATATTACGGTTGGGAACAAAGTGGAGAGCCTGGTCTTCACCTCTTAGTTGAGTGGTTCGAATGCCGACACTAACTACTTTTCCCGATACAGTAATGGGACCATTTGTCAAAACAACTTCATCTCCTACATCCAACTGGCGTTCAAAGAGAATAAAGAAGCCATTGATAACATCTGATAAGAAGCCCTGCGCCCCCATACCAATTGCAACTCCGGCAATCCCAGCACCAGCTAGTAAACTGGATACAGGAAGTCCTAGGATAGACAAAATGCAGTAAACTAAAAAGAAATAAAGGGTGTAATTAAAAATATTTTCTAATAAACGCGAGATTGTCTTTTGTCGTCCTGCATCACGATTTGAATACTTAAGTGAAGGCTTGACAATTTTCTTGACAGCTGCGTGGAGAAGCTGTTTAGCTATGTAAAATAGCACAAATAAAATTAAAAGAGAAATCACTTTCGTTAAAAGATTCTCAAATACCGTTGTTAAATCTAGCTTATTAAAATAACTTTTAAAAAATTCTTGCATGTAAAACTCCTTTTATCCATTATACCATAAAACGATAGAGACAAGATATTTATAAATATGCGCTTTCATTATGTAAATTTACATTTTGCTTGATTTTCAAGTATATTTATACTATAATCGTTACTATTACTCAAAAAAGGAGATGTGTATGACAAGAATCATTAATGCCTGGAACAAGTCAAGTCTTATCAAACGAATCCTAATTGGAATGCTTCTTGGAACTTTACTTGGATTACTTTTCCCCAATATGCCAGGGATTGGACTCCTAGGTGATCTTTTTGTCGGTGGACTCAAAGCAATCGCCCCTATTTTAGTATTTTTCCTTGTCGCTAATGCTATTTCTCAACATCGAAAAGGAAAAACTACAAATATAAAAACCGTTATACTTTTGTATTTACTTGGAACTTTTGCAGCTGCTCTTGTGGCAGTTTTCATTAGCTTTCTCTTTCCTATTCAGATTAACTTAGTAACAGCCACAACAACGGAAGCAACTTCACCAGATGGTATCGGACAGGTTCTCAGTAATCTTCTATTAAAATTAGTTGATAATCCTCTAAATGCAATCATCCAAGCTAATTACATCGGCATCCTATCTTGGGCTATTGTCTTTGGAATTGCTATGAGAGAAGCTAGTAGTCACAGCAAAGATCTTTTGAAAACCATGTCGGATGTTGTTTCTAAGATTGTTGGTTGGATTATTAATCTAGCTCCTTTTGGTATTCTCGGATTAGTCTTTCAAACCATTTCAGACCAGGGGATTGCCAGCCTAACCAACTATGGTGTTTTACTAGGGCTTTTAATTGCCACTATGCTTTTAGTGGCTCTAGTCATCAATCCACTGATTGCCTTTTTATTCATGAAGAGAAATCCCTATCCACTAGTTTTGAAATGTCTACGTATCAGCGGTGTAACAGCATTTTTTACTCGTAGCTCTGCTGCAAATATCCCTGTTAATATGAAACTCTGTGAAGATCTCGGTCTTAATCCAGATACCTATACAGTCTCTATCCCATTAGGCTCAACCATTAATATGGCTGGAGCAGCAATTACCATTAACATTTTAACCTTGGCTGCTGTTAACACCCTGGGGATTTCAGTTGATTTTGCAACTGCTTTTGTACTCAGTATTGTCGCAGCAATCTCTGCCTGCGGAGCTTCTGGAATTGCCGGCGGTTCCCTTCTACTCATCCCTGTTGCCTGCAGTCTCTTTGGTATTAGCAACGATATTGCTATGCAAGTTGTTGCAGTCGGTTTTGTCATTGGTGTTGTACAAGACTCTTGTGAAACAGCCCTCAACTCTTCGACAGATGTTCTCTTTACTGCCGTTGCAGAATATGCAAGTCGGAAGGCTTGACCTATTTGAAATTCCTTTTATAATATGTAGTATAACTATTATTCATTCGGAAAGTATTCTATGTCTATCACACAACGTACTTTAAAACTAGTCCTAGCAACTTGTTTTGCTTGTTTACTAGCCTACTTTTTTGATTTGTCATCAGCTGTATCAGCTGGTATCATTGCTATCTTAAGTCTATCTGATACGCGAAGAAGCACTATCAAACTAGCTCGTAATAGACTTTTTTCAACCTTGCTAGCTCTGACAATCGGTGTTATCGCCTTTCAACTAACTGGTTATCATATCTGGAGCTTTGGGCTTTACTTAGCAATCTACGTTCCTCTAGCCTATAAACTGAGTTGGGAAATTGGAATCACTCCAAGTAGCGTCTTGGTTAGCCATCTCTTAATCCAACAATCAACAGCACCAGCACTTTTACTGAATGAGCTCTTACTCTTCCTAATCGGTACTGGCTTTGCGCTTCTGGTCAATCTCTATATGCCTTCACGTGAAAAAGAAATTCAACATTATCATACTCTTGTTGAAGAAAAACTCAGAGATGTTCTTCTACGGCTTTCTTACTATCTAAAAAGAGGAGATGGCCGTAATCAGGCTCAACTAGTCAATGAACTTGATCAACTACTTGAGGATGCTCTTAAGTTAGTTTACCTCGATCATTCTGACCATCTCTTTCACCAGACAGACTATCATATCCACTACTTTGAGATGCGACAAAGACAAACTCGTATCTTAAGAAATATGGCTCAACAGATCAACACATGCCAACTAGCCGCTAGTGAGAGTTTGATTGTCGCTCAGCTCTTTTCAAAAACAGCTAGTCAATTGAGTCAAACCAATCCAGCCTATAACTTATTGAATGATATTGAGAGCTACCTAGAGGTGTTTCGCAATCGATCTCTCCCTAAAACTAGAGAAGAGTTTGAGACACGGGCTACGCTTCTACAACTCTTTCGTGAATTAGAGCATTTTATCCAGATAAAAGTAGATTTCTACAACCGTTATTCTGACAAAAACAGTAACAAATAAAAACTTCTATCAGCAACTGAGTTGCCGATAGAAGTTTTTTGTTATGAATAGATTTAATTTTCGCGCTTCTTTCGAATCGACATGAGACTGATGTCTCTCAAACTAAAGTAAGTAAGAGCCAGCATTCCCAATGTAATAAAGATTTCAGCTGGAAGTTGAAGGATCTGAAGTGCAGATAGCATCAACAAAATCAAGAGGGCAACAAGTCCAAAAACCAGAATAACAACGTTGACTGTTCCCTTGATACTTTGAGGGGTCGCAAAGATATAGAGTAAGAGTAATAAAATCCCTATGATTAAATAGACCATCTTTATCTCTTTCTAGCTCTTATTCAGCTGATTTTTTCTTTTTGTTTGCTTTTTCGCGCTCTGCCTTGTTGAGAATTTGCTTACGCAAACGGATTGATTCAGGCGTTACTTCCATGTATTCATCATCATTCAAGAACTCAAGTGATTCTTCAAGCGTCAAGATACGAGGAGTTTTGATAACTGCTGTTTGGTCCTTAGTAGCTGAACGAACGTTGGTCATTTGTTTTGCTTTCGTGATATTAACAGTCAAGTCATTTTCACGAGAGTTTTCACCGATGATCATTCCTTCGTAAACCTCGGTACCTGGGTTGACAAAGATAGTACCACGTTCTTCGATAGACATGATAGAGTAAGTTGTAGCCTTACCAGCATCGATAGAAACAAGAGCACCACGGTGACGTCCACCGATTTCACCTGGAATCAATGGCAAGTATTGATCGAAGGTATGGTTCATGATTCCGTAACCACGAGTCATTGACAAGAACTCAGTTGAGTATCCAATCAAACCACGCGCAGGAACTAGGAAGACCAAACGAGTTTGACCATTACCTGTTGCAATCATATCCAACATTTCACCCTTACGCTCAGAAAGGCTTTGGATAACAGAACCTTGGTATTCTTCTGGTGTGTCGATTTGCACGCGTTCAAATGGTTCACATTTGACACCGTCAATTTCTTTTACGATAACTTCTGGACGAGACACTTGAAGCTCATAACCTTCACGACGCATAGTCTCGATAAGGATTGACAAGTGCAATTCCCCACGTCCTGAAACCGTCCATTTATCTGGTGAGTCTGTTGGGTCTACACGAAGAGATACGTCTGTTTGTAACTCAGCTTGAAGACGTTCTTCAACCTTACGAGAAGTCACCCATTTTCCTTCACGACCAGCAAATGGTGAGTTATTAACCAAGAAAGTCATTTGAAGAGTTGGTTCATCGATGTGAAGAACTGGAAGAGCTTCAACTGCATCTGTTGGAGTGATTGTTTCCCCAACGAAAATGTCTTCCATACCTGATACGGCAATCAAATCACCAGCCTTAGCTTCTTGGATTTCACGACGTTCCAAACCAAAGAAACCAAAGAGTTTTGTAACACGGAAGTTCTTGGTTGTTCCGTCAAGTTTAGAAAGGGTAACTTGGTCCCCAACCTTGACTGTACCACGGAAGACACGTCCGATACCAATACGTCCTACGAAGTCATTGTAGTCAAGAAGTGACACTTGGAATTGAAGAGGCTCATCAGAGTTATCAACCGGAGCTGGAATGTGGTCGATAATGGTGTCAAAGATTGGCGCCATAGTCTTTTCTTGGTCTGCTGGATCATCTGATAATGAAGATGTTCCGTTGATCGCTGAAGCATAGACTACTGGGAAGTCAAGCTGATCATCATCTGCACCAAGTTCGATGAAAAGTTCCAAAACTTCATCCACTACTTCTGCTGGACGAGCTGATGGCTTATCGATTTTGTTAACTACAACGATAGGCACAAGATCTTGTTCCAACGCTTTTTTCAATACGAAACGAGTCTGTGGCATGGTTCCTTCGTAAGCATCTACGACCAAAACAACACCATCAACCATTTTCATGATACGCTCAACTTCTCCACCGAAGTCCGCGTGTCCTGGTGTATCCATGATGTTGATACGAGTTCCGTTGTAGGCAACGGCTGTATTTTTCGCAAGGATAGTAATTCCACGCTCTTTTTCAATATCGTTTGAGTCCATTGCACGCTCAGCTAATTCTGTACGTGCGTCAAGAGTTTCAGATTGTTTTAATAATTCGTCAACGAGGGTTGTTTTCCCGTGGTCGACGTGGGCGATAATCGCGATATTACGGATATCTTCTCTTAATTTTGTCATGATTTCCTCTGTTATATTCAAAAATTTATTTTCTAACTGAGCAATTATACCACAATTTTAAGCAAATGACTTAACTCAAGTAAGTGTAAATGTTTTCAAAAGAAAATTCATGACTTATCTTTTCTTTTCAAAAATCCTGACTTGTGATAAGATAGGCTGGTATGCGTTTAGATAATTTATTAGCCCAGGAAAAAATCAGTCGAAAAGCCATGAAACAGGCTCTTATCAAAAAAGAAATCTTAATAGATGGAGTCCCTGCTACTTCCCTTGCACAGAATGTTGATACGGGATTACAAGAGTTGATTTTTCAGGGTAGAAAAATCCAAGGATATGAGCACACCTATCTCATGCTTCACAAACCAAATGGTGTCGTGACAGCAAGCAAGGACAAGAAGCTCCCAACGGTTATGGACTTACTACCTCAACACCTCCAGTCGGCTCATCTTTACGCAATTGGTCGATTGGATAGAGATACGACAGGGTTGCTCCTCCTAACAGATAATGGCCCTCTAGGTTTTCAACTTCTCCACCCTCAATATCATGTCGATAAAACTTATCAAGTTGAAGTCAATGGACCGCTCTTATCCGATCACATCCAACAATTCAAAGATGGGATTATCTTTTTAGATGGAACTAGCTGTAAACCTGCTCAACTTGAGATTCTATCTTCAAGTCCTAGTCTCAGCAGAGCCACTATCACCATCTCTGAAGGAAAATTTCATCAGGTTAAAAAAATGTTCCTCTCAGTCGGTGTCAAGGTCACTGCTCTCAAACGAGTTCAGTTTGGGGATTTCACATTAGATTCAGAGCTAGCAGAGGGGCAATACCGTCCCTTGAACCAAGAGGAATTGGAAATCATAAAAAACTACCTAGAGAAAAGTGGATAAAACAAAAAAGAGAGTGGGACAGAAATCGGTAATTCGTTAGAATTCGATTTCGTCGTCCCACCTCCGCACAGTTGAGTAGGGCTGTAAAAGCTGATGAAATCAGCGTAGTAGAGCCCACTCAACCACTGCGTCTTGCTCGACAATCCATAGACAATTGAGAGGCTAGAATTTTTGTCCCAAACTCTTTAATTAATTCTCGAAAGTTGTGAGATTAATACGATACAAAAAAGTGCAGAAATGACAAGCCCTAACACAAGCCCTAAAATAGAGAGAATTTTTTCTGTCTTATAGTCTAGTCCAGACTCTTTTTGATGCGAATGTGCCAAGACCAAACCAAAAATACCAAAAATAATACTTAACACTGGAAATCCAAAGGCAGCTATGATAGATATGATACCTAAAACAAATGAAGTTTTTTTCTTTTCTTGTGTATTCATATTATAAAAACTCCTTAAATTTATCACAGATTCATTATACCATATAAAGAGATTTTATCTATGGTGTAATCAATTTTGCTGTATGTAAACTTGCACCTGAGTCAAGAAGCATTAGAATGATTCATACCTATTTCGAGAAGATTGGATCAAACAAAAAAAGCTTTAAAACTAAAGCTTTTTTTGTTAGAACCCTGATTAATGCATCATTAAGATAAGTCCTGCAATCCAGTTAAGTACAGAAATGACAATCCCTACGATATTGAGAATTTTTTCTGTTTTATACACTAGTCCAGATTGATTTTGATGTGAATTAGCCAAGACAAGGCCAATAATCCCCAAAATAAGTCCTACGATTGGAGATAGCAAACCAAGGACGATAGATAGAATACCTAAAACAAGTGAGGCTTTTTTCTTTTCTTGCATAATAAAAAACTCCTTAAATTTAATACAAATTAATTATATCATAAAAAGCTAGAACTGTATATTAAACATATGTGACAACTTTATTTCACATTATTAGCTAGTCTTAACTTTTCCTGTCCAAGAATCCAATCCGTAAGAAAGGATATAAATTTCTGAGAAACCTTGTTTTTTCAAGAAAAGTGCTGCATTGGTAACCCGTTGTGCACGTTGGTTTTCATAAAGAAGTACAGGCTTGTCCTTACGAAGCGCTGCAAGACTTGTCTTCAATTGGTTTGAAGGAATATTACGAGCTCCGAGGATATGTTTTCTGTGGAAGTCTGACGGATCACGCAAGTCAATCAACTGACCGGTACGAATCAAAGACTCAAACTCTGCATTGTCTACAATTTTTGCTGCACGGCGAATACGAAGATAGTTGTATCCCATCCATGCCAACATCACCACTACAAGTCCCCATAATACCCAAGTTACCATAATATCTAATCTCCATTTTTTTCTAAATAATCTAATTCTAGTTTGTGCTCTCTGCGAAGAACAGCCTCCGCTTCTAGATAATCCAGCTTATCCATCAAGCCTGCATCATAAATTCGTGATAGTTCAATCTTCATTAATTCAATGTCATAAAGACGTTTGCCCATATAGACAAGAATACCGAACTGTTTGAGAAATTGTTGCACATCGTAGAGTGTTTTCATAGCTTTCATTTTAGCAAAAAATCAGAGCTTTTTCAAGAGTTCCTAGGGAAGATTCCTTTTTACTGCTTACTAATTTTCTTAATACTCTGATGGAGAAGATAGCCAACAATCATTCCAACAAAATTCTGCAACAAATTGTGAGGAATATCTGTCAGAGCTACACCCCAACCTTTCATCCAAGATGTCGCACATGCATATCCAGCTACCATGAGAAAAGTTGCTAAAACTAATCCAAGCCACTGCCATTTTCCTTTAAAACCTGCAAAGTAACCCTGCAAACCATGGAAAAGCAAGCTGAAGAACATCCAATGAGGATAGCCTGAGATCAGGTCAATAATGAAACCTCCTAGACCTCCCACAATAGCTCCCTCTCGTTTTCCATAATAAAAAGCAGTGAAAAAGATTCCAGCATCTAAAAGAGTTAAGATTCCTGTTTGAGTTGGGATTTTGACAATATAACCTAAAACTACCGATAGGGCAGTCAGTATTGATAATAGGGCGATTTTACTTGTTTTGGTTTGCTTCATACTGTCTTACTCCATATTGATCTGCTTGTGCGATAGCACAATAAACAAAGGCTTTAGAACTCTCAATTGCTGGTAAGAGCTCCTCTCCCTTGACTAACTGACTAGCAATGCTTGAGGCAAAGGTACAACCAGCACCTGCATTTTGTCCTTCAATAACAGGATTTTCCAAAACTGTAAAGTTCTTTCCATCATAAAATACATCTAATGCCTTATCTTGACTGAGGCGATTCCCACCTTTAATAATGACTGCTGGTGCTCCTAAGTCATGTAATTTCTGAGCTGCAGCTTTCATATCATCCAAGGTTTCTATCTTTTGGTCTGCAAGTAATTCTGCCTCAGGAAGGTTAGGAGTAACTACAGTCACATAAGGGAAAAAGCGAATCAACTCTTGACAGAGCTCGCTGACAGCAACATCATGCGTTTCCTTACAAACGAGAACTGGATCCAATACCACTGGAACTCCTGCGCGTTCCTTGATAAAGTTAAGAGCTTTCTCAGCAACACCAACAGTCGGTAAGAGGCCAATCTTAATCCCTCCAAAGTCCACGTTCTTAAGACTATCCAGCTGTTGTTGGAAAATAGTCTCATCTGTCGGAAAGACTTCAAAACCATTTTCCGTCAAGGCAGTCAAGCAGGTCATGGCCACAAAACCATGCAGACCATTTAAAGTATAGGTCGCAAGGTCAGCAGCTAGTCCACCACCACTAAAAATATCATTTCCTGAAAGTGCTAAAATACGATTATTCTTCATAACGAATCTCCTTCAAATACAAACCATTGGGTGCTGCAGTTGGACCTGCCAACTGTCTGTCTTTTTTCTCCAAAATCAGGTCAATCTGCTCAATGGGCATCCGATTATTACCAATTTTCAGCAAGGTCCCGACCATATTTCGAATCTGCTTATAGAGGAAGCCATTGCCAGAGAAAGTAAAGGTCAAAAATTGACCGGTCTCGTCAACCCTAAGACTGGCTTCCGTGATCGTTCTTACCTTGTCCTCCACACTTGTTCCGGCAGCAGTAAAACCGGTGAAATCATGGGTTCCTTCTAATTTCTTCACAGCCTTTTGCATGCGTTCCACATCTAGTGGATAGGGATAGTGGGTGGTATAATGACGTCTCATAGGATTTTTAGGACGCCCTCTATCCACGATAAACTCGTAGGTCTTGCTATGCTTGGCATAACGGCAATGAAAATCATCAGCCACTACCTCAATCGAAATGACATCTATATCTTCAGGACTTTGAGTATCGAGAGCAAAGCGAAGCTTTTCCTCATCCATCTGATAGGGAAGATCAAAGTGGATAACCTGCCCTAGCGCATGAACACCACTATCCGTTCGCCCTGCACCATGGATGGTAATGGCCTGCCCTTTATTTAATTTGGTTAAAGTTTTTTCAATTTCCTCTTGGACACTACGCGCGTGTGGTTGCCGTTGAAAGCCAGCAAAGGCGTAGCCATCATAGGAAATGATTGCTTTATATCTAGTCATGTATCTATTTTATCAAGAAAATTTCTCTGCAACAAGTTTGAAAACCAAAAATTGTACGGGTGCAGTTTTAGATATCAACTAGTCCTTACCTCGATTTTCTCATTATATATTTTCGTACAGGTACTTCAACCATTTGAACGATTTCAAATCCTTCCTTTTGGTAAAGATTATAAGCTGTTTGATTTGCCTCGTAGACATTTAGAGAAATAGTATCTATGTCTTCATTTTCAAAGACCAAACTAACAAATTTCCTTAAAGCCTGGCTACCTAACCCCTGCCCCTGTTTCTGGGGATTGATAAAAAATCTCCCGATATGAAGATTCCTGTCTTCTAGCCTTATTTTCTGGATGACACCTACAAACTCTTCTTCAGCAAAAATGGAAAAAATTCCTTCCAGCTTTTGTAAGGATTGGACAATCAAGGGATAAGAAATTTTAGGTCCCATCCATTGCTTCTGAAAACTTTCTCCCAAAGCATTAGACCAGCGACAAATGAGTTGGGCATTTTCTATCTGAAGTCCTTTTTCAAAGTGAATTTTCATATTTGCTCCTAAAATTTCTCCTTTATCCAACTATTATACTCTTTCTCTTATTTTTTCCGAATTAATAAGTATGATTCACCTTTACTTTTTTCTTGTTGGAGCTATTTTTGCTTCCTTTCTAGGTCTTGTCATTGACCGCTTTCCTGAGCAGTCTATTATCTTTCCTGCTAGTCACTGTGATTCTTGTCAGACTCCCTTGAAACCACTGGATTTGATTCCAATTGTGTCCCAGATATTCAATCGCTTTCGCTGCCGCTATTGCAAGGTTCGATATCCTTTCTGGTATGCCCTTTTGGAGTTGGGGTTAGGACTTGTCTTTCTAGCTGGGTCTTTGGGATTTCTAACTCTGAGTCAAGTCATCCTAGTCACTGCTGGCTTGACTTTGAGCATCTATGACCTTCGACATCAAGAATATCCTTTGCTAGTCTGGCTGACCTTTCACCTAATTCTCATGGTTTGCTATGGTTGGAATCTAGTTATGATTTTCTTTCTTATTCTGGGAATTTTGGCTCACTTAATCGATATCCGCATAGGTGCAGGGGATTTTCTCTTTCTAGCCTCTTGTGCGCTTATCTTTAGTCTGACAGAATTACTAATTTTGATACAGTTCGCTTCTACAACTGGCATTCTAGCTTTTCTCCTACAAAAGAACAAGGAAAGACTCCCATTCGTGCCTTTCCTCTTATTTGCTAGCTGTATGATTATTCTGGGTAAGCTACTGCTTCTCGGATAAAGTCAGCGATTTCTGCTACTTTTCCTTCATGTAGAGCCTTAACAATCTTGGAACCGACGATGACGCCGTCTGATACTGCATTAAATCGTTCTACATCATCCTGTGTAGATACACCAAACCCTGTCAATACTGGAATGTCAGCCACTTGACGCAGTTGAGCCAAGTGCTTGTCCAAATCATCTCGATAATTGCCTGATTTCCCTGTCACCCCGTTAATGGCAACTGCATAAACAAAACCTTCAGCTCCCTCAATGAGTTCTTTTTGACGCTCAATTCCTGTCGTCAAGCTAACAAGTGGAATCAAAGCAATGTCTGTATTTGCTAAAAAGGGCTCTACAAAATTAGCATGTTCATGAGGGAGATCTGGAATAATCAAACCCTTAACCGCTGTATCAGAAAGGTCTTTGACAAATTTCTCAATACCGTACTGAAAGAGGGGGTTAAAGTAGGTCATGATAACAAGTGGAACTTCTGTTTCAATAGTCTTCAAAGTTTCAACCAGAGCCTGGGTAGAGGTTCCGCGAACTAGACTGCGCAAGCCTGCTTCTTCGATAACTGGACCATCTGCAACTGGGTCTGAGAAAGGAACTCCCACTTCAATAGCAGACACACCCAAATCTTCTAAAAAGTGAATTGTTTCAGCGAGACCATCTAATCCTTTTTCATGGTCTCCAGCCATGATATAGGGAACAAAAATTCCCTTTCCGGTTGCCTTGATAGCGTTCAGTTTTTCTGTTAGTGTCTTAGGCATGAGCTTCTCCCTTCTTTGCTGCGTCTGCTTCCAAACGGTCCTTGACTTGAACTACATCCTTGTCCCCGCGACCTGATAGACAGACAATCATAGACTTGTCTGGACCAAGTTCTTTGGCTAATTTCACCGCAAAGGCGATAGCGTGACTAGACTCCAAAGCTGGGATAATCCCTTCCACACGAGACAAGAGTTGGAAGCCTTCCAAGGCTTCCTCATCTGTCACAGGAACATAGGTCGCACGTTTGATATCGTGGTAGTGAGAATGTTCAGGACCAATACCTGGGTAGTCCAAACCTGCTGAGATAGAGAAGGCTTCTAAGATTTGTCCGTGGGCATCTTGGAGAACATCCATGAGAGAACCGTGAAGAACTCCTGGGCGACCCTTGGTCAAGGTAGCTGCGTGATGCTCTGTATCCACACCAAGTCCTGCCGCTTCAGCTCCATACATAGCTACAGATTCATCTTCCACAAATGGATGGAAAAGACCGATAGCATTAGAACCTCCACCAACACAGGCTACTAGGGCATCTGGCAAATCTTGCCCTGTCAAGTCACGGTACTGTTGTTTAGCCTCTCGACCGATAACACTTTGGAAATCACGCACAATTTCTGGAAAAGGATGAGGTCCCAAGGCAGAACCAAGGATATAGTGGGTATCATCGATGTTGGCTACCCATGAACGAAGGGCTGCATTGACCGCGTCTTTGAGCACGCGCGAACCATCTGTTACAGCTTCCACCTTGGCTCCCAAAAGTTCCATACGGAAGACATTGAGGGCTTGGCGTTTAACATCTTCCTCACCCATATAGATAGTACATTCCATGTTAAAAAGGGCTGCAGCTGTTGCAGTTGCTACACCGTGCTGACCGGCACCTGTTTCAGCAATAATTTTCTTTTTGCCCATACGTTTAGCCAGTAAAACTTGTCCCAAGGCATTGTTAATCTTGTGTGCACCTGTATGGTTGAGGTCTTCACGTTTGAGGTAAATCTTGGCTCCGCCGATATGCTGGGTCAAGTTTTTTGCGTAGTAAAGAGGTGTTTCACGACCTACATATTGGCGCAAAAGTTGGTTTAACTCTTCTTGGAAACTTGGATCTGCCTGACTTTCACGATAAGCTTCTTCCAACTCCAATACTGCCGTCATCAATGTTTCTGGGACAAAACGTCCACCGAATTTTCCGTAAAATCCTTCTTTATTTGGTTCTTGATATGCCATGCTTAACCCTCTCTATAAATCTTCTAATCTTTTCATGATCTTTTTGGCCGTCTGTCTCTACACCACTTGATACATCTACTGCAAAGGGAGTAAAGTGTTGAATTGCTTCTTCTACATTATCCTCATTGAGCCCGCCTGCGATGAAGAAAGACTGAGATAGTTCTGTCGTATCCAGTTGCCCCCAGTCAAAGGTTTGACCACTTCCTGCCACAGGGGCATCAAAGAGTAGATAATCTGCCTGTGAACTTGGTACATGACCATCTCCATCCACCTGAACAGCCTGAATGCTGGCACAAGGCAAATCCACAAACAAATCATCCGCCACCTGACCATGAATTTGAACTAAGTCCAAGCCAACCTTTTCAATCGCTTCTAGTAATTCTTCCCGACTTGGTGAAACAAATACGCCAACCTTTTTTACATTAACAGGAATGAGTGTTGCCAGCTCCGCAGCCTGTCCCAAGGTCACCTGTCTTTTGCTAGGAGCAAAGACAAAACCGATGTAGTCTGCTCCAGCTGACACAGCTGTTTCTACTGCTCCTTTGGTCGATAGTCCACAAATCTTAACCTTTGTCAATCTGCAACTCCTTGATTCTCTGGGCGACATCTTCTGCTTGCATGAGGGCTGTTCCCACCAAAATTCCGTTAAAGTAGGGTGCAACTCGTTTCGCATCCTCTCCTGTAAAAATGGCAGATTCAGAAATATACAAGCAATCATCCTTGAAGTGTTTGGACAAGTCTACACTAGTCTGCAAGTCAACTTCAAAGGTAGTCAAATTACGATTATTCACACCAATAATTTGAGCGCCAAGACGGTGGGCAACTTCTAGCTCCGCTAGATTATGAGTTTCCACCAACACTTCTAGACCAAGCTCTGTCGCATAGTCATACAGTTCCTTGAGGCGTTCTTCTGATAAAGCCGCTACGATGAGCAAGATAACTGTCGCACCTGCATTGCGAGCTCGGATGATTTGCTTTTCATCGATAATAAAATCCTTGTTCAGCGTCGGAATCTGTACCTGACTGGAAATCTCACGCAGATAATCCAAATGACCTTTAAAGAAAACTTCATCTGTCAGAACAGAAATCATAACAGCGCCGTTAGCCTCGTAAGTCTGGGCCTGTTGAACGATATCCACATCCAGATTAATATCCCCTAAACTTGGGCTCGCCTTCTTGACCTCTGCAATAATTTGCAGACGTTCTTGATGGTTTTTCAAATATTCAGCTAAGCGATAGCTTTCACGCAAGGGCTGAAGTTCCTCTCGTTCCATCTTTTCAACTTCACGCGCCTTCTGATCTAAGATACGTGACAAAAATTCCTGACTCATTTTTGGTACTCCTGTAATAGTCTGAGTTTTTCAAGGGCCTTACCACTGGCAATCACTTGGCGTGCCATTTCAACTCCGTCTTTGATACTATCTACCTTACCATTGGCATAAAAACCAAGGCCAGCATTTAAGACTGTTGTTTCCAAGAATGGACTTGGTTCGTTATTGAGAACGCTAACAAGAATGGCTGCATTCTCATGAGCATTTCCTCCACGAATGTCCTCAATGGCAATGCGTTCCATTCCCAAATCTTCTGGAGTAAAGGTTGACAAAGTGATTTCACCATTTTCAAGAAGGGCAATGTTGGTAGTACCATTCAAACCAGCCTCATCTAATCCTTCTGGACCAGCTACTACGATAGCACGTTTGCGACCCATGTTTTTCAAAACCTGAGCTGTACTTTCTAGAAGTTCTGGACGACTAATTCCTAGAAGCTGTGTTTCCAAGATCATTGGGTGAATGAGTGGACCTGTCAAATTCATGATGGTTGGAATTCCCAATTCCAAACGTGCTGGCATAATATATTTCATAGCTGGGTGCATGTTTTTGGCAAAGAGAAAGACGATTCCTGTTTGGTCAAATACCTTACCCAATTGTGCTGGCTTGAGGTCAATATTGATTCCCAAAGCTTGCAAGACATCTGCTGAACCAGATTTAGAGGAAATTGAACGATTGCCATGTTTAGCCATATGGATTCCACCACCTGCCAAGACAAAGGCTGCAGTTGTTGAGATGTTAAAGCTAAATGACTTATCTCCACCCGTACCACAGTTATCCATAGCATCTTGAATATTGGTTGGAATGTGTTGAGCATGTCCTCTCATAACTTGGGCGAGGGCTGTTCTTTCCTCAGGTGTTTCTCCCTTCATCTTGAGGGCTAACAGTAGAGAAGCGATTTGTGCTTCTGTCACTCGCCCTGTTACGATGCGTTCGATCACATCTGTCATTTCAACACTTGATAGGTCTTCAAAGTTCGCTAATTTTTCAATAATTTCTTTCATTTTGTCTTCCTCACTTTACAACTTTCTCGATAAAATTCTGAATAGAAGATAAGCCATCTGGCGTTCCAATACTTTCTGGATGATACTGCAAGCCATAAATCGGCAAGGTTTTGTGTTGAATCCCCATAATAGCTTGGTCATCTGTCGAACGAGCTGTCACTTCAAACTCTTCTGGCATCTCTTCAATTAAAATACTGTGGTAACGCATGACTGGACGATTATCCTCGATTCCTTGATAGAGAACTGAAGGAGTCTCAAATCGAATCTGACTCTGCTTGCCATGCATGACTTTTGGAGCCAAGCCTAACTTGCCACCAAAGACTTCTGCGATGGCTTGGTGCCCCAAACAAATCCCTAGAATCGGTTTCTTACCTGCAAAATCACGAATCATTTCTTCCATCTTCCCAGCATCAGCTGGCCAACCTGGACCAGGAGAAAAGACTAGTCCATCTGCCTTTATAGCTTCTTCATAAAGGTTTGGATCATCATTTCTCAAAACCTGAACTTCTGCGAAATTCCCGATGTATTGGGCTAGGTTATAGGTAAATGAATCATAATTATCAATCAGTAAAATCATGGTCTTAGTTCTCCCATTCTAGTCATAGATTTAGCTTTGTTAATGGTTTCTTGGTATTCATTCTGAGCGATGGAATCATAAACAATTCCTGCACCAGCCTGCACATAGGCTGTTTTATTTTTTAGAATCATGGTTCGAATTGCAATGGCAAAGTCCATATCTCCAGTTGCTGAAAGGTAGCCGATAGCCCCGGCATAAACGCCTCGTTTCTCTGTTTCCAACTCATAGATGCGTTTCATAGCACGAATCTTAGGGGCCCCAGAAACTGTTCCTGCCGGAAAAGTCGCTTTCAAGGCATCCATGGCAGTCAGTTCTGGAAGCAAACGTCCTTTAACCACGCTAGTCAAATGCATGACATAGCGGAAAAGTTCCACTTCCATATACTTGGTTACTTGGACACTTGCTGTCTCAGCAATTCGACCGATATCATTGCGTCCTAGGTCCACTAGCATTCGGTGTTCTGCCGTCTCCTTTTCATCAGAAAGTAGATCACTTGCAAGTGCTGCATCTTCCTCATCATTGGCACCTCTAGGTCGCGTACCTGCAATTGGATTGGTTGTCACGATGCCATTCTTGACGGAAACCAAGCTCTCAGGACTGGCACCGATGATTTGATAATCTCCAAAGTCGTAAAAGTAGAGGTAATTTGATGGATTTGTCACTCGGAGATTTCTGTAGAAGTCAAAAGGATTTCCAGTTACTTCTGCGGAGAAACGTTGACTGAGTACGCATTGGAACATATCTCCATTGCGAATCAAGTCACGAGCTGTTTCTACCATTTCTTCAAATTTCTGAGGTGCAATATGTGGTCTAAACTGAAGTGGAGAAAGGTCCAAATCTTCAAATTCATTTGATGCTAGGATTTTTAACTCCTCTAAAACTTGATCCAAAGCCGCTTCTAGCTCATCATTGCTACGATTACTGTAGAGAGCATCCTCGATGATATGAATCTTTTCTTTCTTGTGGTCAAAAACTATATAACTCTCATATACGAAGAAATGCATATCTGGTGTCCCAATCGTATCCTCAGAAAGCTGGCCAATCTCTTCGTAAAGAGAAATCATGTCGTAACCAACAAAGCCAATCGCTCCACCACCAAAAGGTAGGTCTGAATGGTGATTGCTTTTATGAGTCACTTCATAAAGGAAATCCAAAGGGTCACGATCAATCACTCGGCCATTTTGATATAGGACTCCATTCTCAAACTTAATCTCAAAAACTGGATTATAAGCCAAAATAGAAAATCGAGCATTTTCCTTTTCTCTTGGGATACTTTCAAGTATAACCTTGTGTTGTCCCTTCAAGCGCATATAAGCCAAAATTGGTGATAAAACATCTCCATGAATGATTCGTTCCATTGTAATTTCCCTTTCAGTTCTTCTTAAATCCTGTGGTGATTCTACAAAAAATCCCCACGCAAAATAACTTGCGTGAGGACGAAATTCGCGGTGCCACCTCAATTATAGGATTTCTCCTATCTCTCAATCCTGTCTCAGAACCTTCCTGTAACAGGTTGTGCGATAAAGGGCACTCCCTTGAGAATCATGTTTTCTTCTCTCATTTCAGACGGACCCAACCTTACAGCTTTCTCTGCTTGTTTTCAGCAACCACAAGCTCTCTGAGAGAGAAATCTCTGTATCTTTTCCATCTTTTATTTTTTAGCTTCAAGGTAGTCTGCAATAGCAGCTACGTCCTTGTCTCCACGACCAGAAACATTGATAATGATAATCTCATCTTTACTTAGTTTTGGTGCTCGTTTGACTGCTTCTGCGATGGCATGGGAGCTTTCAATAGCTGGGATAATTCCTTCAGTCTTGCTAAGTAAAAGCAAGGCTTGGACAGCTTCTTCATCAGTCGCTGCAACATATTCTACACGACCAGAGTCTTTAAAGAAGGCGTGTTCTGGTCCAACCCCTGGATAGTCCAAACCTGCTGAGATAGAGTAAACTGGCGCCAGCTCTCCATCTTCCTTAAAGATTGCATAGGTCTTCATTCCATCGACAATTCCGACACTACCCTTGGTCATAGTTGCTGCGTGTTTGTCGGTATCTAAACCGTGACCAGCAGCTTCTACCCCAACCAATTTTACTTCTTCATCAGCTACATACTGTGAAAAAGCTCCGATGGCATTGGAACCACCACCCACACAGGCAATGACGTAGTCTGGCAGACGTCCTTCTTTTTCCAAAATTTGACGACGAGATTCTTCACTAATCACTTTTTGGAACTCATGAACAATCGTTGGATAAGGGTGAGGACCTACAGCCGAACCTAAAACGTAGAAGGCTTCAAGGTCATTCATCCATGCTCCAAAGGCTGCGTCAACCGCATCTTTGAGGGTACGAGTACCAGTTTCAACTGCGTGAACAGTTGCTCCCATCATCTCCATACGGAAGACATTTAGACGTTGACGCTCCACATCTTCTGCCCCCATGTAGACATCACATGCCATACCAAATTTGGCTGCCGCTGCAGCTGTCGCAACACCGTGCTGGCCAGCTCCTGTTTCAGCAATGACACGTTTTTTACCCATGCGTTTAGCAAGAAGGATTTGTCCTAAAACGTTGTTGAGCTTGTGAGAACCCAGATGGTTAAGATCTTCTCGCTTGAGATAAATCTTAGCCCCACCTAGGTGCTCTGTCAAACTTTCTGCAAAATAGAGCGGTGTTTCGCGACCTGAATAATCTTTCAAGTAATGGCGAAACTCAGCTAAAAACTCTGGATCATCCTTGTATTTTTCAAAAGTCACTTCCAATTCATCTAGTAAAACCTGAATTGGTTCTGGTACAAAACTACCACCAAATTGTCCGAAATAGCCTTTTGTTGTCATAAAATTTTTCCTCTTTTCTATTATTCTAAAATATGAAAAAGCCCACACACAGAGAACAACTCTGTGTGAGGGCGTCTGTAACGCGGTACCACCTCAATTGTAAAGAGATTATCCCCTTTACATCTCTGCCTTGTCTAACAACAAGTTGCACTGTAAGGTGTGCCTACCGAATTTTCATTGTTTCAAATTCATTTTTAAAATCAGCCCAATTTCACTAGTTCCAACCACCTGTTCGCAGTAACCACAGGCTCCCTGAAGATCAAAAATAACTACTTTTCTGATTTGTTGAGTTAATTATATGTTATTGTTTTTCCTTTGTCAACCGTTTTCGTTCATTTTTTACTAATTTTTTTATTAGTTTTTTGAAGAAGCAAGAATTTGTTCGGAAACTCTGACAAAGGTCTCAATGATATAATCCACTTCTTCATCTGTTAATTTGGTATGAAGTGGTAGTGTAATCTCGTTTACAAAGTAGGCATAGGCCTTTGGATAATCTGCCATGTCAAACCCAAGATTCTTATAAGCTGTCAAAAGCGGAAGCGGTTTGTAATGAACATTACTTGCAATTCCTGCCTTAGCCAATTCTTGAATGATTTGATTGCGCTCTTCGAGGCTCGCACCTTCTACATGGGTAATGTAAAGGTGACGACAAGATTCAACAGTATCTGTCTTATGAGCCAATGGGTGAATACGAGTTCCTGCAAATCCACGGTCATAGCGATTCACGATATCTTTACGACGTTGTAGTAAGCCAGGATAACGATCTAGCTGAACTAGACCAAGTGAAGCCATGATGTCTGTCATGTTGCACTTGTAGGCTGGTGTTACAATATCGTATTCCCATGAGCCTAGCTGCATCTTAGCAAGCGCATCTTTTGTTTGACCATGAAGGGAAAGGATTTGGAATTCCTTGTACATTTCTTCATCGTCAATCGCTGGATTGGCTTTCCAAGTGGCACTTCCTCCCTCAGCAGTTGTAAAGTTCTTGACTGCATGGAAAGAGAATGATGTAAAGTCAGCGATTGAACCGGCTGGTTGTCCCTTGTAGGTTGAACCCAAAGCATGGGCGCTATCTGAGACAACAACGATTCGGTTAAAGACTTTTTGCCACTTGCTAGTAGCTGTAAATAGGTCACGTTTTTTCTCAACAACTTGGAACAAACGTTCATAGTCACAGATAATCCCTGCAAGTTCAACCGGGATAATAACCTTAGTCTTCTCAGTAATTGCTTGCTCAAGCTTGTCATAGTCCATTTCAAAGGTATCACCTTGGATATCAACCATAACTGGTGTAGCACCTACGTGAGTGATAACGCTACATGATGCTGTATAAGTCATAGCTGGAACGATAACTTCATCACCATGTCCCACTTCAAGCACGCGCAAAATCAATTCAAGAGCTGCTGTTGCAGAGTTGAGGCAGACTGTCTTAGGTGTCTGAGTATAGATAGATAGACGACGTTCTAATTCTTTTGTCTTTGGACCTGTTGTGATCCAACCAGAACGGAGGGTATCTGCTACTTCCGCAATTTCTGCTTCGGTAATATCAGGTGGTGAAAATGGAATATTATACTTTGTCATTGTTTTACTCCTTTGATTGGTTTCAATCTTGCGACTACTTATTTTAAAACTTCAAATACAGTCTGGAACATGATCTTAATATCCCCGAAGAAATTAAAATCACGTAGGTAGGCTAGATTATAGTGCATCTTTTCTGGTAGGACTCTTTCGACATAGGCCTGGTCAACCGTCATACCTTTTGCAGTCATTTGACTGATAATAGCATCCTCGTCCTTATAGTTAATGCTGGCAAGCGATGTAATCCCTGCTGGCAAGAGCAAGGTAGCCATCATTTCAGGGCTGTACTGCTCTGTATAACGTGGTACTTCTGGACGAGTTCCCACAAAGGACATCTCCCCTTTGAGGACATTGACCAATTGCGGAAGTTCATCCAAACGAACACGGCGAATGAAATTTCCAACCTTGGTGATGCGGCTGTCATTCGCAGAAGTTACTAAACTTCCTTTCTTGTCCGCATCCGTCACCATGGTACGGAATTTCCAAATCTTGAAATGTCGGTTGTACTGGGTTACCCGCACCTGCTTGTAAATAACTGGACCTTTGCTATCTAGCTTGATCCAAATGCTTAGAATCAGAAATACGGGTGAAGTCAAGATTAACAAGACCAAGGCTAGAAACAAGTCTAGACAACGCTTGAGAATCAGTGAACCTTTTCTTCCAGAGACGAGCTGGTAGTATGGTTTTACCTCGCTCAATTGCATCTCCTGAGGTAGTTCATCCCATTTCAGCATGCACATTCTCCTCTGCTTTTAATATGTAATCTTTATTAACATTCTACATTATACCACAAAATGAAAGAGGCAGTGCAAGAAATATGTATTTTAAAGGAATTCTTCCCTAGGAAAGAGCACCTGCCTGCAAACTATACATCTTGTGATAGGTTCCACCCAAGGCCAAAAGTTCCTCATGGGTTCCACTCTCAATAATACGTCCCTTATCAAGGACATAGATACAGTTGGCATCTTGGATAGTAGAGAGACGATGAGCGATGGCAATGGTCGTCCGGCCCTGTCTCATCTTGGCTAGGGAATTTTGGACCAAGGCTTCTGTTTCAGAGTCGATATTGGCTGTCGCTTCATCCAAAATCAGAATTTTCGGTTGACTGGCAACGGTTCTAGCAAAGGCAAGAAGCTGACGTTGACCAGTAGAGAAACTCGAACCACGCTCAGACACAGGGGCATCATAACCTAATGGAAGGTCCTGAATGAAAGAATCTGCATCCACAAACTCTGCTGCTGCCTTAACCTGGTCATCGCTGATATCTTGGTACATGGCGATATTGGACTTGATGGTCCCATGATAGAGGAAAGGTTCCTGTAGGACCAGACCAATATTTTTTCTCAACTCCTCTTGACTATACTTACGAATATCCACACCATCAAGTAAAACCCGACCAGACTGGAATTCATAAAAGCGCATAAGAACATTGATGATAGAGGATTTCCCAGAGCCAGTATGTCCGACAAAGGCGATGGTTTCACCTTTATTAACCGTAAAGGAAATATCATCGAGAATCTGGTGTTTCCCATCATAAGAGAAGGACACATGTTCAAAACGGATATTTCCTTCTTGAATCTCCGCTTGTCCATTTTCTTGAGCCGGTTCATAGTTGGTTTCATCGATAAGTGCAAAAACACGACCTGCTGACACCATAGATGTCTGAAGGGTAGAAAAGTTTTGTGTTACCTCGATGAGGGGATCAAAGAGGCGATTGATGTACTGGATAAAGGCATACATGGTTCCTGCCGTTATGCCTAGATAGAGACCACGATAGCCAAAGTAAGCCATCAAAACTGCATACCCCAATAGCTTCAATAAGCTCATGGCCGGACGTAGGAAGAGAGAGTCAAGGGCTACCGAACGGTTGGCGTAGACCAGGTGCTCCTGGTTTATCTCATCAAACTCTTCTTGCAGGCGCTTTTCTTGATTAAAGGCTTGAATAATACGAATGCCTTCGATGTTTTCTGCCAGCTTACTGTTAATATCTGATAAGAGACTTCTGGTTTTTTCAATGACCTTGACCGATTTTTTACGGTAGAGATTAACCAAAAGGAAAATCAAGGGTAAAAAGAGTAGAACCAAAGCTGTCAGACGATAGTCCAGAACAAGCATGGTATAAAGGGTTGTCACAAAGATAAAGACTGCTGAGATAAAGCTAGATAAGATCCCCGAAAACATATCACTGATAGTCTCAGTATCATTGGTCAAGCGAGAAACGATGGAACCTGCAGGCGTTTTATCAAAGTAAGACATGCCTAGCTTCTCCATATTGGCAAAGGCATCACGTCGAATATCTCTAACGATACTGTAGGACACGCGCGCAAAAAGGAGATTCCCCACATATTGGACAATGGTTTGAAGAATGTAGAGACCATAGTAAACTAGCAAAACTGTAACAGCAAGCTGATTAAGGTTGTTTAGATACTGGTCGATAAAGTGAGAAGCTACCAGGGGGATAATACTCTTAACAACAGTTGTCGCAAGGAGAAAAGCTAAGGCTAAAAAGGTGAGGAGCCCATAAGGCTTAAGATAAGACAACAAACGCTTTAATACAGCCCATTGTTCTTGTTTATTCCGCATCTTCTTCTCCTTTCATTTCTAACTGTTGAGACTGGTAGGTTTGGGCATACCAACCATCCAAGGCTAGTAAGTCCTCATGAGTCCCACGTTCGATAATCTGTCCATTTTGCATAACCAAGATCAAATCAGCATGAACAACTGCACTGAGACGATGGGCAGTGATGATAGTCGTTTTATCTTTGCGAGTTTCCTTGAGATTATCGATGATCGCGAACTCTGTCTTAGCATCCACAGCTGACAAGGAATCATCTAAAATCAAGATATCAGGATTTAAAATCATAGCCCGACTCATAGCCAGACGTTGCTTTTGTCCACCAGATAGACTGACACCTTTTTCCCCGATAACTGTATCAAATCCCTCAGGCATGGCTTGAATGTCTTGATAGACTTGAGCCAACTGAGTCGCTTCTTCTACTGCAGAGAAAGGTAGGTCGGGATTTCCAAAACAAATATTCTCTAAGATGGAACTAGCAAAGAGAAATTGGTCCTGTGGGACGTATCCCATCAAACTACGTAAGTCAGCTAGTCGATAGTCACGAATATCATGACCATTTAGATAAATAGCTCCTTGGTCAACATCATACTCACGTAGGAGCAATTTAATCAAAGCAGTTTTCCCTGAACCAGTTTGCCCAACCAAACCCAAGGTTTGCCCTTTTTCGAGACTAAAATGTATATCTCTCAGCGTCTCTTCGTCTTCAAAGGCAAAACGATCAATGGCATAGTCCAAGCGCCCATTTTCAATCCCGTCAAGTGGAGATTCTGGATCTTTGACAGGTGATTCTTGAGACAAAAGACTCTCAATTCGTTGATAAGAAACCTTCCCTCTTTGAGTAATATTAAAGAGGAATCCAATAGCCATTAAGGGCCAGACCAACATATCCAAGTAAGAGATAAAGGTGACAAGATTACCAACGGTTACTTGTCCTGCTTGCACAATAAAAGCACCGACTAAGAGAGTTAAGGCATAGGAAGAACCAACAAAGAGTAGAACCATAGGGTCAAAGAGGCTATCATATTTCATGGTTTGCAGATTCTTTTGGAAGGTCAAATCATTGACTTCCTGGAAAGATGCCAACTCATCAGATTGATAACCAAAGGACTTGGTTACCTTGATACCTGATACAGATTCTTGAACCTTATTGTTGAGTTCAGAAAAGGCTGCTTGCGATTCTCCAAAAGCCTTATGGGTCTTTCTCCCCAGACGACTAGTCGCATAGGCCATAAATGGCAAAGGTAGAATGGCAACCAAGGTCATCTGCCAAGAAATGCTAAAGAGCATAGTCAGCAGAGTCACCAAGGCCGTGATAGAGGCATCCACCGCCGACATGACACCACCACCTGCTAGACGAGTCAGGGCATTGATATCATTGGTTGCGTGAGCCATCAGGTCCCCGGTTCGATAATTCTGATAAAAAGCGGGAGACATCTTTGTAAAGTGCTCAAATAGTCTTGAACGCATGATTTGTCCAAGTCGGTAGGAGGTCCCTAGGATATACATGCGCCAAACATAACGCAGGTAATACATACCGAAAGCTGCCAGCAGGAGATAAAAGAGATGAAGCAGGAGCTCATCTTGTGTTAATCGTCCCGAAGTGATGGCATCGATCACGCGCCCCATGATCATAGGTGGGATAAGGTTTAGTACAGAAACCAAAACCAAAGCTACAATTCCAACTAGGTAACGGCGTTTTTCTAATTTAAAAAACCACCAGAGTTTTTGGATGATGGACATAAAATTCCTTTCTAATGACAAATGGAAACCTGAGGCGACTGCCTCAGGTTTTTCCTATTCATAGGTGATGACACTAACTTAAACTTTGTCATATTCAGCGATAAAGATACTCAAAGGAGTAACATTTCATTTATTTTCAATCTTTTACATAAATCATTCTTTATTATATAGGAATGACCTGGATTTTTCAAACTATACGCTGGGGAATTGCTTCTTTTTCTGGTATAATATTGTCTATAATCTGAATGAAAAGGTAAACATTATGAAACTGATCTCATGGAATATTGATTCCCTAAACGCTGCACTCACGAGCGATTCTGCGCGTGCGAAATTATCACAAGACGTCCTCCAAACCTTGGTTGCTGAAAACGCTGATATCATCGCCATCCAAGAAACCAAGCTTTCAGCTACAGGGCCTACTAAAAAACATCTTGAGGTGTTAGAAGAACTCTTCCCTGGATATGAAAATACTTGGCGTTCCTCTCAAGAACCTGCTCGTAAAGGCTATGCTGGAACCATGTTCCTCTATAAGAAAGAACTGACTCCAACTATCAGTTTCCCGGAAATCGGTGCCCCTTCTACTATGGATTCTGAAGGACGCATCATTACCCTAGAATTTGATACATTTTTCGTGACTCAAGTTTACACACCAAACGCTGGTGATGGACTCAAACGCTTGGAAGAACGTCAAGTCTGGGATGTCAAATATGCAGAGTACTTAGCTCAGCTAGACAAGCAAAAGCCTGTCCTTGCTACAGGTGACTATAACGTTGCCCACAAGGAAATTGACCTTGCCAACCCAGCCAGCAACCGCCGTTCACCAGGATTTACAGACGAAGAACGTGAAGGATTTACAAACCTTTTAGCCAAAGGATTTACAGATACCTTCCGCCATATCCATGGCGATGTGCCAGAACGCTATACTTGGTGGGCACAACGCAGCAAGACTTCAAAAATCAACAACACAGGCTGGAGAATCGACTACTGGCTTACAAGTAACCGTGTAGCAGACAAGGTTAGCAAGTCAGACATGATTGACTCAGGCGCACGCCAAGACCATACACCGATTGTCATGGAGATTGATTTCTAAGGAGAAAACAATGGACTATCAAGCTGTCATCCCTGAATTTGTCGTATCGGATATCGAGAAATCGCGTCACTTCTACTGCGATTTACTGGGTTTTACCATCGAATACGAGCGCCCAGAAGAAAAATTCCTCTTCCTTTCTTTTGAGGATTGCCAGCTTATGCTAGAAGAAGGCAACGCAGAAGAATTATCCCAACTGACTTATCCTTTCGGGCGTGGTGTCAATATTTCCTTTGGTATCAAGGATGTCCCCAGACTCTATCAGAAAGTAATCGAGTCTAACTATCCTATTCATCGTCCTTTGACTAAAAAAGAATTTCGTGTTGATGAGAAGTATATCTATCCTCATGAATTTGCAGTTTTAGACCCAGATGGCTATTTTTTAAGATTTAGTGAGTAGAATAATAAATCATTAGAGTGGAAAAGTAATAAAAAAAGAGGCATGTGCCTCTTTTTTTGTTTCCTATATCCTCACCTGTCTATCTTCAGACCGTTGTCCTGTGACAAACATGGTGAAGGTTGCCTTGCAGACATTTCGGCCATCTTGGTTGATGATGTCAACATCGACGACACAAGTGGTACGTCCTTGATGGACACATTCTCCTTTGATAGTGAGAACATCCCCTAGATTTCCAGCTTTCAGATAGTTGATGGAAGACTGGAGTGTCACCCCGTCTAATCCTAGCGAAATCACCACAAGACCACTGATTTGGTCACAAAGGGTAAATAGATAGCCTCCATGGGCATTTCCATAGTAGTTGAGTGAAGAGTCCACTACTTTTGTTGTCACCACCACGTGACCGTCCCTCATTTTTTCAATTTCGTAGTTTTCAAAGGCAGATATAGCGTCAAAGTGAAAATCTTTCATACTTTCCTCCTGATTTTTCAAACGACACTATGATACTACTTTTCATGAGTCTATGCAAGAGAGAAGCACTTATTAAGGTAAAACTCCAACCTGCTCCACAAAGCGCATAAAGGCTGCCTGTCCTTCTTCTGTTTGCTTGTAAACCCCTGCATCTTCTAACACTCGAGCAAATATCTTTCCGACAGATTCTTGAACAATTTCGAGAGCTTGGTCTTTATCAGTCAATCCAGGATGATTTTCTTTCAACTCATCTGCCCATTCTTGGTGATAAGTTGCGACTGATACTTCCTCTCCGACTAGGTAAGCTGCTACCTGCTCCACTTCTTCCTTCAAGCGTGGTGGCAAGATGGCTAAGCCCATGACCTCAATCAAGCCGATATTTTCCTTTTTGATATGTTGGACATCCTTGTGGGGATGATAGATACCATCTGGATGCTCTGGAGATGTTTGATTGTCTCTCAAAACCAAGTCCAACGAAAACTGTCCATCTCGTTTACGGGCTATCGGTGTGATAGTATGGTGCGGTGTTCCATTGCTTTCCGCCAAAACCTGCACACTTGGATCTGAGTACCGACGCCAAGCCAGTAAGATTTTCTCAGCAAGATTTATCAAATCGTCTTTTGAATCCGACGTCAATCGAATCACAGACATAGGCCACTGAACAATTCCTGCTTTAACAGATTCAAAACCATCAAAAGTAAAGCATTTCTGTAAAGGAGCCACTTCCATTGGGAAGACATGCCGCCCCCCTTGATAATGATCATGCGTCAGGATAGAGCCACCCACAATTGGCAGATCAGCATTCGAACCAGCAAAGTAGCCTGGAAATTGCTCCACAATTGCTAACAAACGTTCAAAACTTTGGCGACTAATGGCCATAGGACGATGCTTGCTATCTAGGAAAATACAGTGCTCATTAAAGTAAGCGTAAGGCGAATACTGGAAGCCCCACTCCTGCCCAGAAATATCAAAACGAATAATCCGGTGATTGCTTCTAGCTGGATGATTGACACGACCATGGTAGCCTTCATTTTCCATACAGAGCTGACATTGAGGATAGTTACTCGACTTGACCAACTTAGCTGCCGCGATTTCCTTTGGATCCTTTTCAGGCTTAGAGAGATTGATGGTAATCTCTAGTTCACCGTAGTCAGATGGTACACGATAAGCAATATTCTTTGCGATAGCCTTCAGTTTGATGTAGTCATTCTTCTGACTGAGTTGGTAGAAATTCGCAATTGCCTGCTCTGGTGACTGGGCATAGGTATTCCAAAAATCACGATTAACCTGACTTGGACAAGGCGTTCCCAAGTCCATGAGGTCAGCACCGAGAATCTCACGCGCAGCCTGACTATCTTCAATTGTTTCCAGTCGAACGGCTTCCTCGACAAGCTGGTCTTTGAGATCAATCAAGTTGTCTTGGTCAGTCTCAACTTCCAGAACACCATCACCAACCAAGGCCAAGACACGATTGGTCAGATAAATCCGATCTAACTCTTCAAAGGTACTTTCTGCAATGACTTTGGTAACAAATGTTTCTACTAAGGTCATTAGAAAACCTCCTTTTGACTAATCAAGAACGCGAGTTCCACCTGCTACTTCAGCGATATAGAAGCTTGGAGCATATCCAACGATTTCTTCATAATGCTTGCCTACAGCTTCTTTAAAGGACTCAACAGCATCTTTTTGAACCAGGGCGATCGCACAACCACCAAAACCTGCTCCAGTCATACGAGCACCAAGAACCCCTTCTTGATCCCAAGCCGTATGAACAAGGGTATCTAATTCCAAACCAGTCACTTCATAATCATGCTCAAGAGAAACGTGAGATGCATTCATCAAACGACCAAACTTGTCCAAATCTCCCGCTTGAAGTGCTGCTTGTGCTTTAAGCGTACGTTGGTTTTCAAGAACGGCATGGCGAGCACGTTTCAAACGATTTTCATCTTTGATGAGGTAACTGTATTCATCAAAAGCCCACTCATCCAATTCACCCAAAGTCTGAATATCCAAGGCCACTTGGAGTTCTTCTACTGCTTTTTCACATTCAGCGCGGCGTTCATTGTATTTAGAATCCGCAAGTTCACGGCGTTTGTTGGTATTCATGATAACAACGACATTGTCCTTCAAATCAAGGGGAACCAAATCGTATTCTAAAGTATTGGTATCCAGGTAAATAGCACGTTGGTCTGCCCCCATACCGATAGCAAATTGGTCCATGATACCAGAGTTAACACCGATAAAGTTGTTCTCTGTTAATTTTCCGATTTTAACCAAATCTAAACGGTCCAATTTTAAGTCAAAGAGGTATTCTGCCACAACACCAGTCAAAAGTTCTAAGGATGCAGAAGAAGACAAGCCCGCACCATTTGGTATATTCCCAAAAACATAGAAATCAAACCCTTTATCAATCACATGACCAGCATCTTGCAAGAAATGAAGGACACCCTTTGGATAGTTGGTCCAGTTGTGCTCTTTCTCAAACTTAAGGTCAGCTAGAGGCACTTCGATGATTCCTTTATCCTCAAAGTTAGCTGAGTAAAAACGCAATACTTGGTCATCACGCTTACGTGCGGCCCCATAAGTTCCGAGTGAAATAGCAGCTGGGAAAACATGGCCACCATTATAGTCAGTATGTTCCCCAATCAAGTTGATACGGCCTGGTGAGAAGAAGGTTTGATCTGCTTCTTGACCAAAAACCGCAAGAAAGTCCTTGCGAAGTGCATCAGCAGTAAGATGTTGTGTCATATGAATTCTCCTTTGACAATTTGTCAGGTAAAAAAATTTACCTTGTAATCGTTTTCTTCTATTGTACCCAAGGGTTTTGCTTTGGTCAACAATTTTACCGATATTTTACTAAACTATGAGTAAAAAGCAAGAAAAATATGCTATAATAACCTAAAAAGGAGGGGAATTATGGCTACACTCAAAGATATCGCTCAGCTAGCCTCTGTTTCAATCGCAACTGTATCCCGTGTCCTCAATCGCGATCAGAGTCTATCTGTCACAGAAGAAACCCGACATCGTATTTTAACCGTCGCCGAAGAACTAGGTTACACCAAGCATCTCAAAACTGGTGAATCTCATAAACTCAAACAAAAGATTGCCATCATCCAATGGGTCAGTGAACAGGGAGAGTTAGAAGACCTCTACTACTACCAGATTCGACTAGGAATTGAAAATAGAGCCCAAGAATTAGATTACGAAATCTTGCGCTATTTCAACGACCAACCTTTCACGCTTAGCGAAGAAGTCATTGGAATTCTTTGTATTGGAAAATTTAGCCAAGCACAGATTGCCTCATTTGAAGAATATCAAAAACCTCTAGTTTTTCTTGATAGTGACACCATCGCCTTGGGCCATACCTGTGTCATTACAGATTTTAATAATGCTGTTAGACAGGTGGTTGATTACTTTACAGACCACGGGATTAAGAAGATTGGTATCTTATCCGGTCTTGAAACTACTACTGACCAAGAAGAAGTCATCGCAGACAAGCGTTTAGATTACTTCAAATCTTATACGCAAGAAAAAGGAATTTATAACGAGAAATTCGTTTCCCAAGGTCTATTTACTGCTCAATCTGGATATGATTTAATGAAAGAAGCTATCGAAAAATTAGGAGAGAAGCTTCCACAAGCCTTTTTTGCAGCCAGTGATAGCTTGGCCATTGGTGCCCTTCGCGCCCTTCAAGAAGCCAGCATCAGCATACCAGAGCGCGTCAGCATTATTTCCTTTAATGATACCATTCTGACTAAGCAAGTGTTCCCACCACTTTCCAGTATTACAGTCTACACCGAAGAAATGGGACGCACAGGAATGGATATTCTGAACAGAGAAGTCCTTCACGGCCGTAAAATCCCAAGCCTCACTATGCTGGGAACCAAACTGACTTTAAGAGAAAGCACCTTGCATTAAGTACAAGAGTTGAATACAAAAAATCCTAATAAGAGCTTCTCAGTTCTCTATTAGGATTTTCTTTTTTATACTCAAAGAGCAAACTAGGAAGCGAGCCGCAAGCTGCTCAAAGCACTGCTTTGAGGTTGTGGATAAGACTGACGAAGTCAGCTCAAAACACTGTTTTGAGGTTGCAGATAGAGCTGACGTGGTTTGAAGAGATTTTTGAAGAGTATTAATCCATCACAATCATAGATTTAATAGTCTTACGTTCATCCATATCCTTATAAGCTTGGTCGATATCTTTCAGTTTATAGCTTGAAGTAAAGACACGACCTGGATTGATATCACCGTCAAGGACAGCTTTGAGCAAGAATTGTTTATCGTATGTTGTCGCAGAAGCTGCTCCACCTGCAACAGAGATATTTTGCATAAAGGTTGAACCAAGTGCACGATTCTTATAATGTGGAACTCCTACAAATCCCATGCGACCGCCATTATGAAGGACACCCAGTGCTTGCTCAGCAGCAGCCTCAGTACCAACACACTCAAGTGCTGCATCTGGTCCACCGCCAAGAATTTCACGTACCTTGGCAATTCCTTCTTCTCCTCGCTCAGCTACGACTGCTGTCGCGCCTGACTCCAAGGCCATTTGTTGACGGTCTTCGTGGCGACTCATAAGGACAATTTGGGATGCGCCACGCATCTTAGCTGCAATGACAGCACATTGACCAACAGCCCCATCCCCAATAACGACAACTTTGTCGCCTTTTTGCACATTAGCCACACGCGCTGCATGGTAACCGGTCGGCATGACATCAGCAAGTGTCAAAAGTGACTTGAGCATGCCTTCGCTATAATCTGAAGGTTGACCAGGAATTTTCACAAGTGCCCAATTAGCGTAGTGGAAACGGAGATATTCAGCTTGGAAATTTCCTCCTAGATTATTTCCAATATGATTGTCACAAGAACCATCAAATCCAGCACGACAAGCGTCGCATTCCCCACAGCCATGAGTAAATGGTACAATCACAAAATCACCGGGCTTGACTGTTGTAATGGCCTCTCCAGTTTCTTCAACGATTCCAATTGCTTCGTGTCCACTATTTTTGTGACCCGCTTTAATATCTGGATTTCGGTAACTCCATAGGTCTGAACCACATACGCAAGCACGAACCACACGGATAATCACATCATCCGCTTCTTGAATGCTTGGATGTTTAACCTCTTCAATACCAACCTGACCTGCTTTTTTATAGACTGCTGATTTCATAAACATTTACCTCTCTGTATCTAACTTACTTCAAGTATACACTTTTTATGAAGCTTTCGCTCACTTATACTACGCTTCATCAATGACGATGATCGTAATCATGACTTTGACTAGATTCCAGCTCTTCGACATTACGCTTATGAGCTCGGTGGGTTGCTAAGTCTTCATCCACCTCAATGGTGACATTTTGAAAGCCACTCTCTTTGAGCAAGTCTCGGATAGATTCTTTACAGACCTCCATATGCTTGACATGCTCCAGACAAACGTGAATAATGGCATTTTTCTCCAAACCATCCATGGTCCAGAGATTGAGCTGATTCACACTGGCCACATACTCCAATTGCTCCAAATCACTCGTTACTTGCTCGATATCCACTCCTTCTGGTACAGCATCCAAGAAAATCTTTAGCGTAGACCAAAAACGTGGAATGGCTTTTGACAAGATAAAGAAGGAAATGACAAGCGACAAGAGAGGATCTAAGATATACCAATCCGTAAATCGTAGAATAATAGCCATCAGGATGACGGCGACCCAACCAAGTGTGTCTTCCAGAAAATGCAGGCTAAGAATCGACTCGTTCTTTGTTTTCCCATTACGAACCACTAAACTCGCTAGCACATTGATCGTAACCGCGATGATCCCTAGCCAGAGAATGCCCTCATCATTGACAGGTTGGGGATGAAAGATTTTCGTTATATTTTCCAAAATGACAAAAACTGATCCTGTCATGAGAATCACAGCCGTTATCAAAGCTCCTAGAAGGCTAAATCGTTTGTAACCCAAGGTGTAACGGCTATCCTCTTCACGATTGGAGATCGTTTCTAGAACGGCTGATACCCCAATTGCGATTGCATCTCCCATGTCGTGAACGGAATCAGCAAGAACTGCACTCGATCCAAATACTCCTCCAGCGATAAACTCGACAATGGCATAACTCAAATTCAAGAAAAATGCTAACCAAACAGCATGTTTTGTCTTCATAATCCTTAATCCTCTGATATAATAGATTCATGAACATCTTGTTCATTATCTATTATCCAATACTATCAACAGAAAGGATAGAAGCATTCTGTTCAGTTTGTAAGTTACTGAACAGTTTGTTCAAATTGTTCATATGAGTACTCAAGATCGTCGCATTACCAAGACTCGAAAAGCTATCTATGCTGCTTTCTTACAATTACTAAATCAAAAAAACTTTGAAACCATCACTGTTCAGGAGATAATAGACCTAGCAGATGTCGGTCGTTCCACCTTTTATAGCCATTATGAAAGTAAAGAATTACTCCTAGACGAGCTCTGCCGTTATCTCTTCCATCATCTTTTTGAACGTGAGAAAAATATATCTAAAGAAGCTTATTTGGCTCATATCTTTTTGCATTTTAAGAAAAATCAAGACCATATCACCAGCCTCCTTTTTTCAAAAAATGACTACTTCCTCCGTCAATTACAGAAAGAATTGGAACACCACGTCTACCCCATGGTTGTAGAGGACTTACAAGTTGCCTATCCTAATATTCCTGACTCCTACCTCAAGCACTTTGTTGTAACTAACTTTATCGAAACATTGACTTGGTGGCTGAAAAAGGGGAAATCTTATAAGGAAGATCAAGTAGTGAGATTTTACTTAGACGTCATGAAAATAACAACCAAACAAAAATAAATCATCATTATTCTAGCTAGAAAGGAAATCTTATGAACTTCGTTATTATTCTTGCTATTTTTATAGCCTTCTTACTTCTTGCTTTTCCTCTTATTCATTTATTGGCCATCCTTTCAGAATTAATAAAGGGCAAGAACACTCTAGGAAATCGACTTCTGTTCATAGGAAGTTGCCTTGCGACCTTATCTCTCATCCTCTACTTCCTTTTGCCGATTGTTGCTTTATTCATTTGGCTGATTGGTTGTGGTTTGATTTGCTACGGAGCCTATTGGAATGGCAAACGAAAAGAAAACTTTCATCCAGTTCACCATCTTATTCGAATTGGAATCGCACTGGTTCTTACTATCTTGTTAGCCTTGATACAATAAAAAAGGACCGTCTGATCCTTTTTTATTTACTGTTAAGAGTATCAACTAATCCAATAATCCTTTGAAACTTTATTACTTAAGTATTCCTTCTTGAAGGAGAAACTCACGCGCCACTGTTTCAGCCGACTTGCCTTCTACTCCGACTTGATAGTTCATCTGACTCATCTGGCTCTCGGTGATTTTACCAGCTAGTTTATTAAGAATAGCTTCTAATTCAGGATGTTTTTCGAGTAATTCAGCTTTCATCAGTGGTGCACCTTGATATGGCGGGAAGAGTTGTTTATCATCCTCCAAAACCACTAAATCATAGCGAGCAATTTCAGCATCTGTTGAGTAAGCATCTGTAATTTGAATGTCCCCTGACTGGATGGCTTGGTAGCGAAGAGCTGGCTCCATGGTTGCCACATTGAGATTCAATCCATAAACAGACTGCAAGCCCTTGTTTCCATCCTCACGATCATTAAACTCTAGAGTGAATCCCGCCTTGAGCTGTCCTTCTACTTTTTTCAAGTCTGAAATCGTCTTAAGTCCATATTCTTGCGCAATTTTTTTGGGAACTGCTATAGCATAAGTATTTTGATAAGCCATAGGTTTAAGAAAGGCTAGTTGATCCTGTTTGGCAATGCCATCACGAGCAACTTCATAAACCTTTTCTGGGTCATGTCCAACTTCTGGAGATGGTTGGAGGAGACTCTCTGTCACTGTTCCAGAAAATTCTGGATAGATATCAATGTCCCCTTTTTTCAGCGCTTGGTAAAGAAAGTCTGTCTTCCCAAAATTAGGTTTAACCGTCACTGTCATATCCGTATTTTCCTCAATGAGAAGTTTATACATATTCATGAGAATCTCAGGTTCAGGTCCTAACTTCCCAGCAATGACGAGATTGTCTTTCTCATTATGTGGAATCATGCTTGGAACATAACTAACTCCCAAACCAAGGACCATGACAGCAAAGGTCGAAACAATCGTACGCAACTTTGCCTTTTCCAACCATTTAAGAATGATATTAAAGAGAATGGCCAAGATGGCTGATGAGATTGCTCCGATTAAAATGAGACTAGCATTCCGACGATCAATTCCCAAAAGGATAAAGGAGCCCAATCCACCAGCTCCCACAAGAGCTGCTAGAGTCGCTGTACCAATGATCATAACGGTCGCTGTTCGAACCCCCGATACAATGACAGGCATGGCAAGTGGAATTTCAAACTTCTTGAGTCGCTCCCACTTGGTCATCCCAAAAGCAATCCCTGCCTCCTCAAGACTAGGATCAATACCATTCAGGGCTGTGATTGTATTTTCCAAAATCGGGAAAATAGCGTAAATGACAAGGGCTGTGAGGGCTGGTAAGGTTCCAATCCCCATGAAAGGAATAAAGAGCCCCAACAAAGCCATTGAAGGAATGGTCTGGAAGATACCTGCAACTTGTAGCACCCAGGTCGCTGCTTTTTTGTGACCATTTAGATAAACCGCAAGTGGGATGGTCAGAAAAATAGCGACCAATAAGGTCAAAAGAGATAATTGTAAGTGTTGTCCCAGAGCTGTTACCCATTCACTAAATCGCTCCTGAAAGGTTGAAATGAAATTAGACATGAAGGACACCTCCAAACAAGTTTGCTACAAAGTCTGTCGCAGGTGCTTGTAGAATTGTTTCAGGGTCAGCGACCTGGCGAATCTCTCCATCCTGTAAAACAGCAATCCGATCGCCTAATTTTAAGGCCTCGTCCGTATCATGAGTCACGAAAATGGTCGTCATACCGAACTCCTTGTGCAAATCTTTGGTGAGAGCTTGCAACTGCTTGCGGGAGATAGCATCGAGAGCAGAGAAGGGCTCATCCATCAGCAAGATTTTTGGTTCCCCAATGATGGCCCGCACAATCCCAATTCGTTGTTGCTCCCCACCCGATAACTCACTAGGTATGCGATTTGCATACTCTGCAGCAGGCAGACCCACCTTGTCCAAGAGTTCTTCTGTTTTAGAGGCGATTTGTTCCTTACTCCAGCCCTTCATCTCAGGAATGAGAGCTATATTTTCCGCAACCGTCAAGTTAGGAAATAGGGCAATAGCTTGGAGGACATAGCCGGTACTGAGACGTAACTCCCGTTCATCATAGTCCTTGATGCGTTTCCCATCCATATAGATATTGCCATCAGTCGGCTCCAAGAGACGGTTAATCATCTTGATCATGGTGGTCTTTCCAGATCCTGAAGGACCCACTAGCACCATAAATTCTCCATTTTCAATGCGGAGATTGACATCTTTTAAAATGTCCTTATCCGTGTAGCGTAAGGCTACATGTTTGTATTCAATCATGTTCTTCCTCTATAAGTTTTCTGTCTCTAAAAGTATCCAATAGGCTACTTGCCGGATGCCCTAGGACTTTTTCAATATCTGTTGAAACCCCAGCTTGTTCGCCAGCTTTAATTGCTGTATAGGTACTGACCCAGGCATCGTACTCCCAAGTTTGTGCTGGCCATTTTTTCCGTGACTCATAAGCTTCTTCTACTGTTTCATCCACATACGCGATGGCGTTACCGGTTTCTTTTGAGAGAAGCGCTACGATTTCTTCCATGGAAAGATCCTCTGGCCCTGTCAAATTCAAGGTTTGATTTTCCCATTTTTTAGGTTTTAATAGAATTTCTGCTGCAACCCTAGAAGTATCCTTACGGGCAACAGCTGATACCAGGCCACTACCAGCCGGACCACGAATTTCTCCATTTTCAAGGGCCATATCAATAAAGAAATCCAAGTAAAAATTATCTCTTAGAAACGTGTAGGTGAAGCCTAACTCCTTGATATAGGCTTCTGTCTGGGCATGATCTCGAGACAAGGTAAAAGTTTCCTGTTCATCTGCCCCATAAAAGGAGGTATAGACGATATGCTGGACCCCTGCTAGCTTTGCGGCATCTAAAAAACTCTTGTGTTCCTTCACACGCTCTGGATTTTCGCGAGCAGAGACCATCAGCAAGACATCAATCCCCTGTAAGGCCTCAACCACCTCTGGAGTTTTGGCATACACCATCTGACGAATTTCCGCAGATGCATAAATCTTTGCACGCTCTGGGCTTCGTGCTAGATGGATTGAAGCGATTCCTTTTTGATCTATAAGATTCGCCACATAGGAACCTAATTTCCCTGTTACACCTGTTATTCCAATCATAACTGTTACTCCCTTTCCCTAGATGTCATTTTCATTAGCCTTTAGATTTGAGATAATGCGCTCTTGATAGGTCTCAAATTCTCGGATTTCTTGATCCGAAAAGCCTTGGTAGAAAATCTCCCCCAATTCTTTACTGACACGGTCTCCAATTTCTTTTTGTGCCCAACCGAGGTCTGTCAAAGAGATATATTTTTTCCTTTTATCCTGCGTGCAAGGTTGAATCGTGACCAAACCTTGTTCTTCCAATTTCTTAACCATACTGGTCAATGTATTATTGGCTAAACCCGTCGCAAGAGCAATATCGGTCGTAGTAACGCACCCCAACTCTTGCTTCCACAAAATCGTTAAAATTTTCCCTTGTTCACTCCGGTATTGAGCATCTGGTTCCTTGCTCAAGAGTTTTTGAAAGATACGCCCATTCAACAAACGAATCTGTAGAGCTTGGTAGCCCCCTATCATCTTATTCATTTTGTCTCCTTTTTCTTCCATATGGAACTTTATACTGCTAATTGTAATCTTTTTGATTACATCTGTCAACTCTTTCGATATAGAAATAATAAAAACTTCCTACTAAAAAGTAGAAAGCCATCATTTTTATAAAATTAAACAGGAATCACATCAGAAGCATTCCTCTTAAAGAAAGTACTATGAGCTAGATAAGGACCGTACTTAGAATTTTGACTATAAACCAACCATAAAGGAATGATAAAACTTTTTATAAAGTAGAGTAAGCAAAAAAGTAAAAAAGAACTAAAACTAAGATCCTTTAACTCAAGAAAGTAAAGATAATAAAAAAGCGACGAATTTAATAGAATATTTAATCCAGTAGCAAAACTAGCTGACATGGTATTCGTTTTAATCTGAGGATTAAAGAGTTTGATAAGAAATAAAGCTAATAAGGAAGTATTATAGATACAAATCGGCTTGTAGTCATGACGATAGAAAACTAAACATTTATAATTATAAAAAATAAGTCCTCTGCTAAAATTACTTGCTTTGTTAATCCAAACATGGGAGACTCCACTAATATCACTCCAAGGAACAAATAAATCTAATCTTCTAAGGTAAATCCCATCCTGTGAAATATAAAATTTCCAAGGAAAAAGAAAATTTATGCCAATGCCAACTAAAATTAATAAAAGAAGGCAATACACCAACTGTATTTGATCAAAACTAAAAGTGTAATCAAAAAGGGTAATCGATTGAAATCCTCGGCCAACAATTTGATTAAAACCTAGAAAAAACAAAACAATGATAAATAAAACAAATCTATAAAAAATACTACGAAACTTAACACCTTTTGTCATAAATTATGTTCTCCTAAATTATACAATCATCGTCAAATAATACTATATAATTTTATCTAACAATAGTATACCATTAAATACTCAAAGAATATAAAAATGATAGAAAGAGATATTAAAAATAGAGCCTAGCTAAAAACTAAACTCTTTTTCTTTTATTCTTCTTCAACCAAGCGTTTAAACTCTGCTTGGATTTCTGTATTTTCTGTTGGTTTTAAGTACATGACCCCACCATTAGTAGTCGGTGAATAAAAGACAATTGCTTCTCCTGTATTGCTTATCGCAAAGAAGTAACTATGAACATCCGGGTATTTATCCCAATTACTATAACGCTCTACAATTCGGAACTGGGCATTACCGAGACCTGTATCCGTATACTCGGCATTCATTTTCTCACTTGGTCCATCATCCCTAAGGGTATAGAGATGGTCAGCCCCAACATCCCCTCCTGCGATCCCCTTTTGGTAATTGGGTTGTCCTAGTCTTTCGCCCCAGTCCTTTATAAAAGCTTCAAGTTTGGCAGATTTGTTAGCGTTCCAAGGAGCTTTTTGCTCTTCACCTGAAATAGTCTTGCTGCTAGTAGAAGTTTCAAATTTCTGCCAATCAAGTTGATTGAGATCTAGTATTTCAGCCTCTGTTTTTCCAAAATCTGCATGTAAACTCTTATTCCCAGGAACTCGGATATCCTGTTCTTGTAATTTACTTGCAGCTTGCTGATTTACATTTAGATGATACAGCACTCCTCTACCTTCACCTGTTCCAGAGGACCAACTTAATTCTAAGATATCACCGCTCTGATAGATATTCATAGCATTTCTAGCACCACCGTGACCTGCTACAAAACCTTCTGCTAGAAGTACCGGTTTCTCATTTACTAAATAATAAAGCCCCGAAATAAAATAACCACCACTAGATTGCTCAACACCGATTAGCAATTCCTCTACACCATCTTGATTAAGGTCTGTATAGACATAGCGCATCTTATCCGCTTGATAAACTGCATTTTCAAGTGCCCAACTATCAATAGGCCAATCAGTTGTATTCAGATTTTAATAAAGATCTAGAATTTTAGCTGTATCCTTAGGTGTAGAAAGAATTTTTTGGTAATCATCAAAAATCGACTTGTATAATTCTTTATAATCTTTCTTAGATGATTCATTCGTTGTAGACTGACTAGTAGAAGACGATAAGCTGCTATCCTTACTAGAAATTTCAACATTTTGACTCCTACAACCAAATGTAAATAAACTTAGAACAAGAACAAAGAAAGATCCTAATACTTTTTTATTCTCCATAGCATTCTCCTTAATAGTTACAGAAAAATAATGCTTAAATCTCTCTTACATTATATCAAATATAAAAAACTTTAACATAAAAGAATAAAACTTAAAAAGCAATAACTGATTTAAAATATGAAAAAAGGGAAAATAAAAAAAGAGCTAAAAAGCTCTTTCATTACGGAGAATAAGGGATTCGAACCCTTGCGCCGGTTACCCGACCTAACGATTTAGCAAACCGTCCTCTTCAGCCTCTTGAGTAATTCTCCTATTAATGGGCACGAGTGGACTCGAACCACCGACCTCACGCTTATCAGGCGTGCGCTCTAACCACCTGAGCTACGCGCCCAAGTTAAAAACTTGGTAATGAACAAAGTTCAAAGCGGGTGACGAGAATCGAACTCGCGACAACAGCTTGGAAGGCTGTAGTTTTACCACTAAACTACACCCGCATAAATATATAAAAAT
>NZ_JBYQGR010000004.1:0-129476 GCF_058200335.1 Streptococcus sp. SCPM-O-B-15277 (M60) | reverse complement strand
CTGAGCTTTTTCAACTCTTTCTATTATATACACTTTTTCCTACTTGTCAACTAGTTTGATTTGTTTTTCTGAAATTTTTTTACTGGTTTTCATAGATTAGTTTTTATAAATAAGAAAGAGAGGATATAATTATATCCTCTCTTGTATTTCGTCTACTAATATTTTAGTTTTCTTCAGCCATTTTTGATTTGACTTCATCATATGATAGGGCACGTGATTCCTCTTCTACTGATTCAGGCATTTTTCCTGTTTCGTAAAGAGATTTAATTTGTGTACTATCCAATGTTTCATATTTCAACAAGGCTTCTGCAATCAATTTATGCGTTTCACGGTTTGATTGAATGATCTCAGCCGCTTTATTACGTGCTTCATTCAATAAAGCTCGAACTTCTTCGTCAATTTCGTAAGCAGTACGCTCTGAAATTGTTTTTTGTGGGGATTGAGCACCAAACATAGCATGATTACCTTCATACTGTACTGGTCCAAGTTTTTCACTCATTCCATACTCAGTAACCATAGCACGCGCCATCTGTGTAGCTTGCTCAAAGTCGTTCGATGCACCTGTTGTTTGGACATTGAAGATAATCTCTTCAGCAACGCGTCCACCCATCAAACCTGCTAATTGCTCTTTCATGTCTTCTTTAGATAGTAACATTTGATCTTCTTTTGGAAGAGCAATCATGTAACCACCAGCACGACCACGAGGAACAATTGTTACCTTATGAACGACACGTGCATTGGACAAGACCAAACCGACAATTGTGTGTCCTGCCTCATGGTAAGCAACCATTTCACGTTCTTTTTGAGAAACAGTCTTATCTTTCTTAGAAGGTCCTGCAATAACGCGATCTTCTGCCTCATCAATATCAGAAGCATCAATGACTGACTTATTGCGACGAGCTGCAACTAAGGCTGCCTCGTTCAATACATTTTCCAAATCAGCTCCAACAAAACCTGGAGTTTGTTGAGCAACCAATTTCAAATCAACATCTTCTGCCAAAGGTTTATTTCTAGCGTGGACTTTTAGAATTGCTTCGCGTCCTTTAACATCAGGACGTCCAACCAATACTTTTCTATCAAAACGACCTGGACGAAGAAGGGCTGGATCTAGAACGTCTGAACGGTTTGTTGCCGCAATAACGATAATTCCTTCGTTTCCTTCAAAACCATCCATTTCAATCAAGAGTTGGTTCAAGGTTTGTTCACGCTCGTCATTACCTCCGCCTAAACCGACACCACGTTGGCGACCAACAGCATCGATTTCATCAATAAAGATAATGGCTGGTGCTGCTTTTTTAGCGTCCTCAAATAGAGAACGGACACGGCTTGCACCGACACCGACGAACATTTCTACAAAGTCAGAACCTGAAATACTAAAGAATGGCACGCCAGCTTCTCCCGCAACTGCTTTAGCAAGCAATGTTTTACCAGTTCCTGGAGGTCCTTCTAAGAGAACACCAGCTGGGATACGAGCGCCTAATTTTGTAAAGCGTTTTGGGTCTTTCAAGAATTCAACAACTTCAACAAGTTCTTGTTTTTCTTCTTCAGCACCGGCAACATCTGAAAAGCGTACTTTGATATCTTCTTTATTAGCAGCCTTAGCTTTACTACGTCCAAAACTCATTGGATTACGTCCGCTATTTCCACCCATATTTCCCATCATAGAAAACAAGAAGAAGAATAAAATAGCAAATGGTACTACTGAAACTAGGATGTTAATCCACATACCACTTGAGCTCTCATGCTTAACTTCAACTTGTGTTTGGTGTTCACTTGCCAGTTTCTGTAAGTCCGCTACAGTAGTATCCGATGGAAGAATAATACTTGTAAATTTCTCTACTTTTGTTGCAGAAGGTGTGAAAAACTGAATACCTGTTTCCGGTTTTTCTGTTTTAGCAGTTTTATAAACACCCGACACTTCAATAACACTGCCACTTGGCTGATAGGTTATTTCTTTTACATTGTCATTAGTGATTTCCTGCACCAATTCTGAGTATTTAATTTGTTGGCTATGACCAGCAGCTCTTCCAGCGAAAAAGTACTGAAATCCCGTTACTAACAAGAAAATCATCAACAAATAAAGAAATGGATTTTTTATAAAACCATTATTTTGTTTTTGCATTCAACAACTTACCCTTCTATTTTGAGTAAACTTCCTCTTTCAATACACCTACATAAGGAAGATTACGATAGTTTTCATTATAGTCTAAGCCATAACCTACAACGAATTCATTTGGAATTGTAAAACATGTATAATCTGCTTCGATTTCTACAGTACGACCTTCTGGTTTATCCAGCATAGTAACAATCTTAACAGATGCTGCTTCTCTTGCAGTAAACATATCTCTCAAACTTTTCAAGGTTTGACCAGTATCAATAATATCTTCTACAAAGACAATGTGTCTACCTTTAACATCTTGAGTTACATCTTGTTTGATATTGATGACACCACTACTTACAGTTCCACCATGATAACTAGAAACCATCATAAAATCCATTTCAAGATGAGTGTCGATATATTTGACTAATTCAGCCATAAAAGGAATAGATCCTTTTAAAATTCCAACTAAAATCGGATTCTTACCTTCATAATCTTTTGTCAATTGAGCACCTAACTTCTTAGCTGCTTCTGTAATTTCATCTTGCGAAATCATAATTTTCTTGATGTCTTGTTCTAACATGATTTTACCTATCTATTTTTTCTATATAAAGTATAGTGTTCATTATATCATTTTTCATTTTTATACTCAAATCACTGAGTTCAATTCCTAAAATTGAACAAATCTTTCCGAATTGCTCAACAATAATCGCATTTTTTCGTTTTTCTGCTGGAATTTTTAAATCAATAAAAAGTCGCCTTACTTTTTTTCGATGACCATTTATTATCAAATAATCACCTGGCTGTCGATGCCGCAAAATCAATGATGTTTCACGGGAAACATTTATTTGTTGAACATTTTCACCTTTTAGAGGAATTCCAAATGAAAATAGAAAACCTTCATAATAAACTTGATTTTGATAGTTTAACACACACTCACTACTTTTTTCATCAGACTTTGGTCTGATTTTACCAATTTGAAAGTGCTGGTATTCTTTTATAAGTTCATAACCATTTTTTATACTATGGCGATATTGACTCTTAGTTTTTAAAATATGATGAATTTCTTGAAATTGTTCTCTTGTTATATTTAAATCAGCAAAACGACTAAGGTATTGTTGTAGTAAAACTCCTTGTGTTGCTTCACTAAAAGATAAAAACTTAGTTAAATTTTCCACATTAACCGCTTGAGATAATTCAGCCAGAGCAATTTGATAATCAGAAACTTCTTTTCCAAACTCTAAAATTGCTTTTTTTACCTGAATATTTTCTTTTTCTAACTGTGGCAGATAGAGGTTGCGAATACGATTACGAAGATAGTTATTCTCTTTATTCGTTGAATCTTCAAAATGCTCAATTTCAGGAAAATCCTTCTTATAAAAAGACAACAAAGGACGAATTAACTCTCCCTTATCAAACGTTTGTTTTTCTTTAGTAGCTGATAAATGGTGTAGTCTAGCACCTCTAATCAATCGCATAAAGATTGTCTCAACTTGATCATCTGCATGATGAGCTGTTACAAGAGCTGTAGATGAAGTTTTCTCCATCACTTCTCTAAAAAATTCATAGCGAAATTGACGAGCATTCGCTTCTGAAAAATCTCCAGTAAAACAAGCTACATAAATTGGAACTCCAGCTTGTTCAGCTAATTTTCTTAATTCATTTTCTTCCTTATCTGACTCTGGTCGTTGTTTATGATTTACATGAGCTAAAAACAATTCAAGACCAAGTTCTTTTTGATAGGTCAAAAGAAGTTGAAAAAGAAACATCGAATCCAATCCACCAGACAAGGCTAGAACAACTCTTGAATGTCTTTCAAAGTAACCTTTTTCTAGAAAATGATTTAAAAAATCTCGGTCTCTCATTTTAGGACCTCGTAGACATCCTTAGCAATTTTAGAAATGGTATCGTAATCAGAATTTTTGGTAAAGATTGAAATAACGAAAGGAGAATCTGTATAGACTATTCCCACATCGTGTTTAAATTCATCTGCATCCCCAATTTTATGGGCTACCTTAGCAGAAATATTCTTAGCAATCCGCTGATTATCAAAAGATGTTTGTGAAAGAGATTCTAAAACAAAACCATTTTGATTGTAAATAGATTCCATAACTTGACCAGCCATTTTAGCTGAAGCCATCTTATCTGTCACATCCCACTCTTCACCTGCGATAGTAGTCATCTCTGTTTTAAAGGCTTCATCTGATTTATTCGTAATATAATAAGCAAGAATATTATGAGCTACATTGTCAGATTCTTTTGCAGTTTTTGTGATTAAATCTTTGATTGTGTATTCTTTATTGTCCGCTGTTTTAGGGAGACTTCCACTTCCTTCCGGTTTATAAGAGCCAGGGAAATCATTAACTTCGGAAACATACTTCAATTTCGTGTCAAGTTGGTAATCACCTTGATTGATTTTTTCCTGAACAGAATAAAGATAAGGTAATTTCATAACACTAGCAGCGTACATTTTTTGATTTTCATTAATACCAGCTTCCTTACCTGTACTCAGTTGTTTAACATAAATAGAAAACTGTTCATTTTGATAATTTGCAGACAGTAACTCTTGTACTTTCTGGATACGATTATCATCGGTAGAAATATAATCCGTCGAAATCCAACCTTTTTGCTCGATATGTAAGAATTCACGACCTTCAGCAAAAATAGACATATCTGCTTCAACCACTTGATATGGTGCTAAATCAGACCTTAGTTCTTGTTGATCATAAGGACTATTATAGACGACAAATCCAGGTTCTAACCATACTCGTTTTGAGAAATTATTGACGATGGAGCTATCGTATAAAAGTCGTTTATCAGCCATCACAAATTGATTATTAGACAATTTAAAGACTGGCTGTCCTTGTTTATTTAATCGCCATTCTGTAACTGTTAATGTTGTTTCAGCATTTACTTTACCTGATTCATTAATCAGGTCTTCTGTGGAATAAACAGGCGTCTCACCATAAAATTTTGGAGATTCTATAGTATCTTGATAATAAAAATGATACGGAGCGTGAGTTAAGGAATAAACTTCTTGTTTTGGAATAATAACTTGATTCTCAGTGCTTACTACTTGTACACTTTTTAGGAAAATAGGAAGTAGTAATATCACTAAAAATTTACGCATTCTTTTTCCCCTCTTCTTCTTGCAATCGTAATAGATGATTCTTTTGAGCTAACTCATCTAATTTTTCATCTGATTGACTTAAAAATTGTTCAACAATTTCTAATAAATTTTCCATTTAACATTACCTAGGAAGCAAGTCCGGAATTGTATAAACTTCCTCCCATGTTTTTGAATAATAATATTTTGCACGGGAATATTTAGCAGCATAGGATTCGTCTTTTAACTTCGTTGCTAAACTAGCTTCTTTATCCTTTTCATCGCTCAATTCCTGATATTGTTTGTTCAAATCAGCTAGTTGCTGGCGACGTGTTAGTAATTGTTGATAACTTTGCGCTAAATTATAAGTTGGTAAGATAAATAACAACATAATTAAAATCAAAATCCAACCCATAAAACGATTCCGTTTTTGACGTTCTTCCATCATGTACTTACGACGTTGGTATTCATTTTGAATAAAAGAGTTATTCATTTGGACTATTTTTTTATACATCGTCTTCTACCCTTGTTTCACTGATAATTTCATACATTCCAGCTGCATCTTCTTTTTTTGTGCTATCTTTCATTTCTAGCACTTTCACAAGCAACAACTTATTTCCAAAGCGAATTTCAACCTGATCGTTGACTTTTAAATCTGTTGAACTCTTCGCAAGGATTCCATTTACCTTGATTCGCCCTTTGTCTGCAACTTCCTTAGCCACTGTACGGCGTTTAATAATTCGTGATACTTTTAAATATTTATCTAATCTCATCTTAATACCTCAAATTATTATTGTACCATTTTTATCCCTTTTATAGAAGAAAAAAGGTAACTCCTAATGTGACTCTTTTGACTCTTTTATGTTTGCTAATGTTTCTCCGAAGGTTAAAAGACCTTCTAAAATCTCATAATCTTTTTTATTTCGAATATCAAAAACAACTTCTATCAAACCTTGATTCTCAGAAATGTTAGCCTTCAAACTTGTCTGTGAGAGGGCTTGGAAATAATCTTGAGTTAAGAATAGTTGTTGAGATATCTTTTCAAATTGAATCACAAGCTTATTATCTCTTCTTTCAACACGATTGACAAAGACTTTATCAAGATAAGCTTTAGCTAATCCAATTTCTAAGAGGTAAGCAACTACATCTGGATACTCTCCAAATCGGTCTATCAACTCATCTTGTAATTCTTCGTAGTTGACACGGTTGTCAATTTGACGAATTCTCTTGTAAATTTCAATTTTATGTCGTTCATCTGAAATGTACTCATCCGGAAGATAAGCATCAATTTGTAGAATTAACTCAGCATTTCCTTTTTCACGTTTCTTAGCAGTTCCATTTTTCTTAGCAATTGCTTCTTCCAGTAATTGAGAATAGAGTTCAAAACCAACAGAATCGATAAAACCTGACTGCGAACTTCCTAAAAGATTACCCGCTCCACGAATAGATAAATCGCGCATAGCGATTTTGAAACCAGAACCCAATTCAGTGAAACCTTTGATAGCTTCTAATCTTTTCTCAGAAACTTCTGTCAATGATTTATCTGGTTGATACATAAGATAGGCATAAGCAATACGATTACTACGACCAACCCGACCTCTAAGTTGATACAAGGTTGACAATCCCATGTGATCTGCATTTTCTATAAACAAGGTATTTGCATTTGGAATGTCTACCCCTGTTTCAATGATTGTTGTTGTTACTAAAATATCATATTCACCTTCAATAAAGTCAAGTAGTGTATTCTCCAAACGAATTTCACTCATTTGACCATGAACAAAACCAATAGAAGCTTCTGGAATCAGTTCTTGTAACTCTGAAACCTTCTTTTCAATCGTGTCAACTTTATTGTAAAGATAGTAAACCTGACCACCACGATCAATTTCTCTCAATACAGCATCACGAATGACACGATCATTCTGTTCAAGGACATAGGTTTGTACAGGGTATCGATTTGTTGGAGGAGTTTCGATGACAGATAAATCTCGGATACCTAACATAGACATATGAAGAGTTCGAGGAATCGGTGTAGCTGTCAAGGTTAAGACATCAACCTTCTTTTTTAATTCCTTGAGTGCTTCTTTATGCTTGACACCAAAACGCTGCTCCTCATCGATAATGATCAATCCTAAATCAGCAAATTCAACATCTTTAGATAAAACGCGATGAGTTCCTATCAAAATGTCTACTTGTCCTTTTTTCAATTTTTCAAGTGTCTCAGTCTGCTCTTTTTTACTTCTAAAACGACTCAAAACATCTACATTGACAGCAAATTGCTCAAATCTTTCCTTGAAATTACTATAATGTTGCTGAGCCAAAACTGTAGTAGGTACTAAAACAACAACCTGTTTATGATTATTGACAGCCTTAAAAGCAGCTCTCATTGCTACTTCTGTCTTACCAAAACCAACATCTCCAACTAAAAGTCGGTCCATCGGTTGAGGAGCTTGCATATCCTTCTTAATTTCTTCAATACTTCGAAGTTGATCTTCAGTTTCAACATAAGGGAAAGCCTCATCAAAAGCAACCTGATCTTCATCATCTTTTGAAAATGCATATCCTTTGAGTTGACTTCTCTCGGCATACAGTTTAATTAAGTCATCTGCAATATCTTCAACTTGATTTTTAACTTTTTGCTTCGCTTTTTTAAAACGTCCATCGTTTAATTTATTTAACTTTGGAGCCTTACCATCACTAGAAACATATTTAGAAAGAGTCTGTATCTGCTCTACAGGGATAGAAATTCGATCTCCATTTTGATATTGGACACTTACGTAGTCTCTATGAATTCCTTTTATTTCAATCGTTTCAATACCTAAATATTGACCAACACCATGGATTTGATGAACAACATAATCTCCTTTTTGTAGTTCACTGTAATCTTTTAATCGTTCAGCGTTGCTAATATTTTGTCTGCGATACTTGCGTTTAATCTTCTTTTTAAAAATTTCATATTCAGTGATGAATACAAGATTCTCATCTACAAAATGAAAACCATGACGAAGATTTCCTTCAATAAGGTTGACAGATGCTTTACAGACTTCATTTCCATTACTATTATCAACGTTAATGCCATATTCATCAAGAATCGTTGACAATTTCTTTAGTTCAGTTTTGCTACTTGATTGAAGAACAATCGTATACTTCAATTTTTTATAACGTTCAATTTCTTCTTTCAGAAAAGAAAACTGATTAAAGAACTCCTGCATTGGATATTGATTAAATTGATAAAGATGATCAAATTTTAGATTTCCAAGACCCTTTTGAAAATTCGAAAAGAAACTCGCTGGTACATATTTTTTTAATTGACTTTCTACATCAGAAAAATATTGTAAATTTGACACAACTTTACTATTGTGTAAATCTTCTGTCAAGTAACTAGCTGTTTCCTTATCAAAAACATCATACTGATTGATAATTTTTTGAAAATCATCAAAGATAATAGGAACTTGATTCAAATAGTCTATCAATGTCCACTGTTTTTTATAAAAAACAGATAAAAACTTGCGAATATCTGCATGAAGAACTTGCTCTTTCGTACAACTAAAAACTTCTTCTAAGTAAGACTTTAAAGTTGGAGAAATAGCTTTATCAATCTCATGTTCTAAGAATTTTTGACCACGATGATAATCTTCATCAGTTAGCAAAATATCACTAGCTGGATAAATCAAGACTTGAGATTGACTATCTTTTGATAATTGAGTTTCAGCATCAAATTCTCTAATCCCATCAATCTCATCACCAAAAAATTCTATTCGATAAGGAGATATTTGAGAGGTTTCAAAGATATCCAGAATATCTCCTCGAAGACTAAACTCACCTTGACTTTGAACTTGTGTAACTTTTTTATAACCAAGAGAAATCAAGTGATTTTTTAGTTCACTTTGTTCACATTCTTGGCCAATTTCAAGCTTTAAAATACTATTATCAAAAACTTGAGGATCTGGTAAAAATAAGCGACTAGCTGCTAGGTTACAAACTAAAATCCCTTTTTGAGACCTATCTCTTAAAAAACGCAAAGCTTCGACGCGAGAAAAAATCTTTTCTTGTGACGATACTAAAAATTCTACCATTGGTGAATCATCTACTAAGAATGGATAAACTAAATCTGAACCTAAGATGGAAATTAAATCATTGACCAGACGTTCAGCCTCTCCATAAGTCGAAGTCATTACTAAAATTTTGTCCTGATTTTTTGCACTACTTGCAATAGCCAAAGACTTTCCTGAACCAGAAAGACCTAATAGTAATTGTCTTTGTTTGAGAGATAAATGCTCATTCCATGAATGTATCTGCTTATTCTCTAAAAAGAAATCGATTAATGACATTTCTTTACCCATTATATTTCTGCATTGTTTTTTCAAAGTTATTCTCTTGTAAATAATAGTTTACAGCGTCGTCAACTTTGTCAATTGACTGTAAAATACCAATATAATCTTCTTGATCAAACTTACTCAAAACATGATGAACCACTGACATTCCTTTTTTAGGTCTTCCAATACCAATCTTTACACGATTGAAAACCTGTGTACCAATATGTTGAATAATTGACTTGATTCCATTATGGCCACCAGCTGAGCCTTTAGCTCGAAGACGAATTTTTCCAACTTCCATGTCAAGATCATCGTAAATAATGAGTAAATCTTCAATATCTAAACCATAGTAGGTTAATAAAGCATGAACTGCTTTTCCACTTTCATTCATAAAAGTAGTCGGTTTCACCAGATAAATTTTTTCACCATTAAGGAAAAATGAAGCTAACTCGGCTTGGAATATCTTATCGTGTGTAAAGGTGACGTTCTGTTTTTTTGCTAGTTGATCAATCAGCATAAAGCCAACATTATGTTTAGTTTCAAAATATTTATCTCCTGGATTTCCCAATCCCACAAGTAGTTTTGTCATTTATTTTTCCTTTCAAAAGCCAAAAGGGTTGGAATTTTTTTCCAACCTAATTGACACTATTTAAAATGTTCATTAAACGTTAAAGCGGAATTCCATGATGTCGCCATCTTGAACGACATATTCTTTCCCTTCTTCACGCAAGCGTCCAGCTTCTTTTACAGCCTTTTCAGATCCGTATTTAATCAAATCATCATAAGACATCGTTACTGCACGAATAAATCCTTTTTCGAAGTCAGAGTGGATAATACCAGCTGCTTGAGGAGCTTTCATACCTCGTTTAAAGGTCCAAGCACGAACTTCTTTTTCACCAGCTGTGAAGTAAGTTCCAAGTCCTAATAGATGGTAAGCAGCTCGAGTCAACTTATCCACACCAGATTCTGTCAAACCAATGGCTTCAAGAAACTCTTTTTTATCTTCATCGTCTAACTCAGAAATTTCTTCTTCAGCACGCGCAGAAATGACCACCACCTCTGCATTTTCTGTTGCTGCGAATTCACGGATTTGCTTCACATAATCGATCGAATCTGGATCTGCAACCACATCCTCATCCACATTTGCTACATAAAGAACTGGTTTAGTGGTCAAGAGGAAGAGTCCTTTAACTACTTTTTGTTCTTCATCTGTGAATTCAATGGTACGAGCTGATTTTCCATCTTCAAGAACTGGTTTAATCTTTTGAAGAACGTTAAATTCTGCAACAGATTCCTTATCTTTTTGCGTACGAGCCATCTTTTCCACACGCGCATAGCGTTTATTCACAGATTCTAAGTCCGCAAGAATCAACTCTAGGTTAATGGTATCAATATCTGCTAATGGATCTACAAAATCATCTTCACGACCTTGCTCACGCATGACATTTTCATCATCAAAGGCACGAACCACATGAACAATGGCATCAACTTCACGGATATTGGCCAAGAATTTGTTCCCAAGACCTTCACCTTTAGAAGCCCCTTTGACAATCCCTGCAATATCTGTAAATTCAAAGGTTGTTGGGACTGTTTTCTTAGGAGTAATCATTTCCGTCAATTTTTGGAGGCGTTCATCTGGAACTTCTACCATCCCAACGTTTGGATCAATGGTTGCAAATGGATAGTTTGCAGCCTCTGCTCCTGCTTTTGTAATTGCATTAAATAGGGTTGATTTACCAACATTTGGCAAACCCACGATACCTGCTGTTAAAGCCATAATTTCTCATTCTCCGTTCACATTTCAATATTCATTATTATAACACAAAAAGGGAAAACTTGCTAACCCTCTAACTTCTTGCCTTTAGTCAATGATTTTACTCATTTTTCTTTCAAAATCATAACGACTCATCATAACAACGTGATCACAATTGCTGCATTTTATCTTGATATCTGCACCTAAACGTGTGATTTCCCAACGATTGGCTTTTTTACCTGTAGACTTGATTGTACAAGCGTGTGGTTTTTTCATTTCAACAAAATTTCCAACTTGATACATACTACTCTCCTTTTCATATTTCTGATTATATCATAAAAGAGGTGAGCTAGGCTCAACCTCTTTCTATTAATTTGTACGAACTGGTGTAATCAGCTGCATGAAATCTTCATCTGTGTCAGCTGGTACCAAAGTAAAAGGACGAACTGCTGAGATGAAGCTGATTGTTACCTTTTCACTATTCAAGGCTTTTAATGCTTCAATCAAGTAAGTTGGGTTAAAGCTAATCGTTAAATCTTCACCAGATACAGCAACTGTATCGATTTCTTCATCTACTTTACCAACTTCTGGAGAATTTACATGTGCTGTAACTACTCCTTGTTTGATTTCTAATTTTACAGTTCCATTTTGAGTAGCACTTGATAAAAGACGAGCACGTTCCATAGATTGACGTAAATGAACAACATCAAAAGTCACTGTCGTATTAAAGTCGGTTGGAATTAAGCGATCTGTATCAGGATAATTACCTTCTAAGAGGCGTGTATAGAAGCTAATATTTTCGCTTCTAAAGAGAATTTGATTATTTGCAAAGAAAATCTCTACTGTTTCAATATCGTCCGTAAAAACAGCTGAAAATTCGCGTAGAGAGCGACTTGGGATAACAACATCAAAATTATCACTATTTTTCTCAAGAGTTAATTTTTTCTGGCTCAGACGATGTGAGTCTGTTGCAACTGTTTTTAATTCTTGATGATTACTCAAAACAAAGTGAACACCAGTCAAAATAGGACGACTTTCTTGTACACTAGCTGCAAAGGCAGTTTCGTTGATAATCTTCTTAAGAAGTTTTGTTTCAAGAACTAAAGGATTACTTGCAGCGATTTCCTGGATACGTGGATATTGTTCACTATCTTTACCTTTAAGGGTAATCTCTGATTTTCCACTTGTTAATACAATCTGATGTTGCTCGATCTCTTTGAAATCAAGAGTCACATCTGGAAGACTTGATACTACATTGATAAAGAATGAAGCTTCTAGAAGGATAGAACCTAAAGAGTTAATCAAAAGACCTGCATTTTCATCTTTTTGAGAAATGAAGTTTTCAATTGAAATTTGACCATTAGATCCAATTAATGTAATTCCTTCGTTTGTCACATCGATTTTGATCGTTGATAAAACAGGAATAGCATTTTTAGAACTAATAGCACGTTTTGTAATATTTAATGATTGCAGGAATAGATTTTTGTTAATTGAAAAATGAATCATGGAATCTCCTTTATTTATTTTTATTATTAGAAGGTTAATAGTAATAGTAGGCTGTGTGAAATTTGTGGAAAACCTAGTTTAGTTTAGAAAATTTAAGAAGTTACACTTGTTTAAAAGATGTGTATAAATTAGTAAAAATGTAAACACTTATCCACAAGTTATTTGATTTTCTTTTTGATAGTTTCGATTTCTATACGTAATTTATCATCCGTTTCAATCATAGATTTGATTTTTGCATGAGCATGAATGACGGTCGTATGATCTTTACCACCAAATTCTTTTCCGATTTTTGGAAGGCTATTATCTGTCAGCTCTCTAGCTAGATACATAGCAACTTGACGAGCTAGAACAATATTCTGAACACGTCTAGTTCCCTTCATCTCCTTAACGCTGACATCATAAAAGTTTCCGACTTCCTCTTGGATTTTTTCAATCGGAATAACAGTCATGGTGCTAACACTTTGTTTTCGAGCACGTATAGCCTCAGATGCGATATCCACAGTTATCGTGTTTATTTGTTTGACTTTAGCCATGAGACTAATATCTTTGAGCGCACCTTCTAGTTCACGTACATTAGAGTCAAACTGGCCAGCCAAATATTCGATTGTGTCAGGTTGAAAATGATAATCAAGATCCTCTGTTTTACTGTTTAAAATAGCAATACGAGTTTCAAAATCTGGAGGAGTAATATCCGTTGTTAATCCCCATGAGAAGCGCGTGACAAGACGCTCAGGTAAATTTTCTAGTTGTTCTGGTCTGCGGTCACTCGTTAAAACAATCTGTTTATTATTACTGTGAAGTTTGTTAAATGTATTAAAAAATTCATCCTGAGTTTGTACTTTATTTCCACTAAGAGATTGAATATCATCAATAAGAAGGAGATCTAAACTTCGATAGGTTTTTTTAAAATTATCCATATCATTTAGCCTTAGATGATCTAAAAATTCATTAATAAAGCTTTCAGCAGGAATGTATTTAACACGCGCATTAGGATTTTTTTTGAGAATTTCATTTCCCAGAGCATTGAGTAAGTGAGTTTTTCCTAAACCGGGTCCTCCATATATAAACAGAGGATTATAAGTTAGTCCAGGATCTTCTGAGACGGCTAAAGCAGCAGACTTAGCCCAAATATTTCCATCACCTTGGATAAAATTATCAAAAGTATAAATATCTCTTAATCCTGTTTCTGAATAAGGAATAGATTTTTCAAGTTGTTCCTGTTGGTGATTACTGTTTTCAATATTACTTGCTACATCGGAGGTATTAGAATCTTCCTTAGTTAATACATATTGGGCTTTTATTTCAGTGTCGTAGATTTGGAAACCGACAGCTACAATTATATCATTGAGTTTTGTACTCCAAACCATTTCCATTTCAGATCTTGGTAAAAATATAGTAGCTACATTTCCCTCGACCTTTATTAATTCAGCAGGTGTCACGTAGAAATCAAACATTGATCGTGTTAATCTTTCTTTAGCTAATTCTAAAATCTGATTCCAAAATTGTTTTTCTTTCAACAACAAACTCCTCCTTTTCTAAATGGTATAATCTTAAACACTATTTTATCATATAGCAAGCATTTTTTCCACAACTTGTGAAAAACAATCCACAATGTTTAAAAGATTTATCCACAAGTTGTGGATAAAAGGTATAAATTTTGATTTTACTGATTTTTCCTCTACTAATTTAGTGGATAAGTCTGTGATTTGAGAAAAATAAAATAACAGCCTTATTTCAGGCTGTTAATAAAACGTTGGTACTCTTCTTGATTATGAAAAGAAATGGTTATTTTCCCAGCTTCCTTCTTTTGGAGGCGAATCTGAACATCTAATCCCAGTAATTTTTTTAAATTTTCTTCTTCTTCTTTGATAAAGTGATCTTTTTCTTTGATTTTCTTCTTATTTTTTTCTTCTTTAAGTAGATACTCCACCTGCCGAACTGATAAATCCTCTGTCTGAATGCGATAGAGTAATTTTTTTTGTTCGTCAGTAGATAGTTGAATCAGGAGCCTAGCATGTGCTTGAGACAATTTTCCAGCTTCTACTTCGGTTAAAATAAAATCAGGGAGTGTTAGCAAGCGAACAAGATTGGTAATATATGGTCGTGATTTCCCCATTTTTTCAGCAATGTCTGCATGAGTATACCCTTTATCAATTAAAGATTGATAAGCTTTCGCTTCTTCAATCGGATTCAAGTCTTCTCGCTGTAAATTTTCAATGATAGAGTGAATCATCATGTCCTGATCAGATAAATTTTTGATGATTACAGGAACTTCTGATAGCCCAGCTGCTATCGATGCCCGATACCGTCTTTCTCCAGCTAGGATTTCGTATCCAATAACTGGAGATTGACGGACGATAATTGGTTGAATTAATCCATTTTCTTTAATAGATTGGGCAAGTTCTTCTATTTTTTCTTTTGAGAATTCTTTACGAGGTTGGTAGGGATTTTTTTGAATATCACTGATACGAATTAGTTTGAGTTCTTCCATATTTCTACAGTATCACATCTTTGATATTCTGTAAAGTAGGTTTACAAATATGTAAACTATTGATTTAAATCACTTGTACTTTTATCTAGCTTGATTGTAGTTTTCTCTTCTTTACCATTACGGTAATAAGTTACAGTTATTTCATCACCAATAGAGTGATTGTAAAGTGCATTTTGCAATTCAGTAGTAGATGAAATCTTGGTATCATCTACTTTTGTGATGACATCATATTGTTGTAAATGTCCGTTTGCAGGCATATTCTTTTGAACAGAGCGAACAGCGACACCAGAAGTAACATTATCAGGAAGTTTTAATTTTTGTAGATCGGAAGTGCTAAGGTTTGTCAAATTAACCATGTGGATACCAAGAGCAGGTCGAGTTACTTTTCCATCTTTTTCCAACTGTTTGATAATATTCTTAACATCATTTGCAGGAATAGCAAAGCCGAGACCTTCTACAGATGTTCCACCATTAGAGGCAATTTTACTTGATGTAATACCGATAACTTGTCCCTGGATATTGATCAAAGGACCTCCAGAGTTACCAGGGTTAATAGCTGTATCTGTTTGGATGGCATTTGTTGAAATAGCTTGGCCATCTTCAGATTTCAAAGAAACGTGTCTGTTTAAACTTGATACAATCCCTTGTGTAACTGTATTTGCATATTCTGACCCTAAAGGACTACCAATTGCGATAGCTGTTTCCCCAACAGATATTTGACTTGAGTCACCAAACTCAGCTACTGTAGTAACCTTCTCTGAAGAGATTTTTACTACTGCAATATCAGAATAGGTATCAGAACCAATAATTTCACCTGGTACTTTTGTTCCATCTGCTAGACGAATATCAACTTTTTTAGCTCCACTAATAACGTGAGTGTTAGTTACAAGATAAGCATCATCCCCATCTTTTTTATAGATGACACCAGAACCTTCACTGTTAATTTGTTCAGTATTTGAATCTGTATCAGTATCATCAGTTCCAGCAAAACCACTTTGAGAGTTTCCTGAATAAGTGATAATAGAGACAACTGCATCTTTAACTTTATCTACAGCCTGCGTAGTAGAATTTTCATTATTTGAAGCTGTCTTAGTGACTGCTGCACTATTTTGTTCTCCATTTCCTTGTTTTTGGTTGAATTGAAGAACAGTCAAACTTCCTAAAAGACCACTAAAAAAGCTGATGAGAATAATTAGTAAAAGTTGTCCGATTTTTTTTGAAATATTTTGTATTTTTTTCATAGATTCCTCCATGTTTGATTTATTAGCAAAAGTATAAGATTATTAACTTAATTCTAACTTAAAAAACTTAAGTTTTCAACAATCTGTGGATAATTGTTGAATATTTGTGAATTTATTGTGTTTTTCACCTTTTTCATTTGTGAATAAGATGTGAATAGAGTATGATTATGATAAAATAGAAGCATGAAAATTAAAATTGTAACAGTAGGAAAACTAAAAGAAAAGTATCTCAAAGATGGAATTGCAGAATACTCTAAAAGAATATCTCGATTTGCTACCGTAGAAATGATTGAATTAGCTGATGAAAAAACACCAGATCGTGCCAGTGATTCTGAAAATCAGAAGATTTTAGAGTTAGAAGGAAATCGAATTCTTTCCAAAATTGGGGATAGAGAATTTGTTATCGTTTTGGCTATTGAAGGGAAGACCTTATCTTCTGAAGAATTTAGTAGCCAATTAGAACAAGCTTCTATTAATGGTTATTCAACTTTAACCTTTGTTATTGGTGGGAGTTTAGGGCTCTCTCATCAAGTAAAAAAGCGTGCGAATCTATTTCTTAGCTTTGGTCGTTTAACTCTACCACATCAATTAATGCGCCTCGTTCTTATAGAGCAAATATACCGAGCTTTTACTATCCAACAAGGTTCTCCATATCATAAATAGGATTGACTATTCTCGATTATTTTGATAAGATAAACTAGTTAGGTCTCATAGCTCAGCTGGATAGAGCATTCGCCTTCTAAGCGAACGGTCGCAGGTTCGAATCCTGCTGGGATCATACACTAGATGTAACGCTGGGGAAACCCAGCGTTTTTTGTAAAAAATGACAGTTCAGGTACAAAAATGTGCAGTTGAGAATGAATTATTTTAAAATGAACTCCGTTTTGTATAATAGGCTTGTAAGTTAATTTACAAGAAAAAACAATAAAGGAGAATTTAATATGGAAAAAACAGTTAAATTAGAACAGTTCAAAAAACTTACAGAAAAAGAATTACAGGAAATTCAAGGTGGGGATAAAAGATTAACTTACTTTATTACTAACCTTTTTCCTAAAAGGAAAAAATAGAAAACATTGTAGATTATAGGGAGACATAATGGATTTATTAAAAATATTCATAGTTATTCTTCATATTTTTATTTTAACAAATAGCTATAAACTAATTTGTAGAGCAACAAAAAAAGAAAGATTTCTATTCATATGTTGGATTTTTATATTGCAGTCCATAGTTGAAATTTTCTTTTATTTTGTTTTTTTACATGGTTTAGGTTTAGAAAAACTAATGTTTCCCTTTATTATATATGTTTATCTAATAGGAATAAAAAAGTATGATAAGTACAAGGCTATTTTTATCAGTCTACTATTATCTTTATTATATCATAGCACTCATACTTTTTTATCAGTAACTTTATCTTCCATAACAGGTGATTCTTTTGTAACAAAATATGAAAATTTCTTCTTTTTAGTAGTATTATTACTAACTTATTTTGCTATAAAAAAAATTATTACTTATTTTCACCTTGAACTTAATTATTTTGACAAAGACTACCTCTATCCATTTCTTAAGAAAGTTATACTTGCTTTCTTTGCTTTACATGTTCTATCATTCATTTCAGATATGGTGAGCACTCATACGCATTTTAACAGTTTTGGTAGTATTTTAGCAACAATTGTCTTTATTTGTTTACTGCTAATCTTCTTCGCAATGAATTCTCATAAGGTAGGAGTTGAAAAAGAAATAGCCCTAAAACAGAAAAAATTTGAACAAGAACATTTACAGACTTATACAGATGAAATTGTTGGTTTGTACAATGAAATCCGTGGATTTCGTCATGATTATGCAGGTATGCTTGTCAGTATGCAAATGGCTATTGACAGTAGAGATTTACAGGAAATTGACAGAGTTTACAATGAAGTTCTAGTTAAAGCTAATCAAAAATTACGTTCAGATAAGTATACATACTTTGATTTAAACAACATAGAAGATTCAGCTTTAAGAAGTTTAATTGCGCAATCTATTGTATATGCACGAAATAAGAACGTAGAGTTTACACTAGAAGTAAAGGACACTATCACAAAATTGTCAATCGATTTACTTGATCTTGTTCGTATGATGAGTGTTTTGTTGAACAATGCTGTTGAAGGTGCTGCAGAAAGTTATTTGAAACAAATGGAAGTTGCAGTGATTAAGATGGATTTGGAAACAGTTATCGTGATTCAAAATTCGTGTAAAATTACCATGACACCTTCAGAAGATTTGTTTGAACTAGGTTTTTCTACTAAAGGGAGAAATAGAGGAATAGGACTTAATAATGTTAAAGAAATTTTAGGTAAGTATGAAAATATCATTTTAGAAACAGAGATGGAAGATAGTACGTTTAGACAGATTATTAGATTTAAGAGAGAGTTTGAATGAAAGTATTAATTTTAGAAGATGTTATTCAACATCAAGTCAGATTAGAAAGAACCTTGGATGAAATTTCAAAGGAATTAAATATTCCTATTTCTTATAAAACAACAGGTAAAGAACGAGAATTTAAGGAATATATCGAAAATGATGAATTAAACCAACTTTATTTTCTAGATATTGATATTCATGGAGTTGAGAAAAAAGGATTTGAAGTCGCACAGTTTATTCGTCACCACAATCCCTATGCAATTATCGTATTTATCACTAGTAGATCAGAATTTGCTACCTTAACTTACAAATATCAAGTATCAGCCTTGGATTTTGTTGACAAAGATATCAATGATGAATTATTTAAGAAACGTATTGAACAGAGTATCTTATATACCAAGAATATGTTACTTGAAAATAAAGATGTTGTGGATTATTTTGACTATAACTACAAGGGAAATGATTTGAAAATTCCCTACCATGATATTTTGTATATTGAAACAACAGGAGTATCTCATAAGTTAAGGATTATTGGTAAGAATTTTGCCAAAGAATTTTATGGGACTATGGCGGATATTCAAGAAAAAGACAAAGATACGCAAAGATTTTATTCCGCTCATAAGTCATTTCTTGTCAATGTAGGAAATATTAGGGAAATTGATCGAAAAAATTTAGAAGTGGTTTTTTATGAAGATCATCGTTGTCCGATTACCCGTCTCAAGGTTCGGAAATTAAGAGATATTCTGGAGAAAAAATCTAAAAAGTGATTGACAATTAGTAAGAAATTGATATAATGGTTATATCTGCTACAGATAGATGGTCCGTTGGTCAAGGGGTTAAGACACCGCCTTTTCACGGCGGTAACACGGGTTCGAATCCCGTACGGACTATATTATCCGCCATAGCTCAGTTGGTAGTAGCGCATGACTGTTAATCATGATGTCGTAGGTTCGAGTCCTACTGGCGGAGTCAAATAAAAAAGAACACCAATGGTGTTCTTTTTTGTCTCTAGTTTGAATCTCCTAACATTTTCATAAGAAAGTCTGTTATTTCTTGCGGGCTTTCTTTTTTTCCATGAGCAATCCAAGTTTGGCATACACCAAATAGTGCATTTGTTAGATAGATACTACTATACTCTAACTCAATCTCGTTTAAATTTAATTGCATAAATCGTTTCTGGAGATCAGTACTGAGCAGAATGTGCAGTTTATTTCTCAGGAAATTTTGTATTTCTTTTGTACCATTTTCAGATAGAAGAGCAGCTAGTAGCGGTTCAGATTCTAAGTATTCAAATACTTCTAGGATAGCATCTCTTTTATGATTTGCGTGTTTTTGGAAAATGTACTCAAAAGTATGAAATAGCTTACTTTGGTAGTGTTCAATCATATCATACTTATCTTTATAGTGGGTATAAAAGCTAGAACGACTAATTCCGGCTTTTTCTGCTAGTTTAACAGTGCTAATTTGATCAAATGGCTGTTCAGTTAATAATTGAACCATGGCGTTCTCAATAGTACGTTTGGTTTTTAAGCGTTTGTTGCTCTCTTTCATATTTCCTCCTTATGAACAAAAATAGACAATGTGTCCAAATATAATTATTTTAACTTGTAAATCAGATTTTTTAATGTATAATCTATTATATCAAAATTTTAGACAATATGTGTAAAAAAGGAGACAATATGTTTAAAGAATGGAAAGCAATTTTTAAAAAACCAACCTTTATCATTGTAATGATAGGGATTTCTCTTATTCCTGCTTTATACAACATCATATTTTTATCATCTATGTGGGATCCATATGGGCAATTATCTGAGTTGCCTGTAGCGGTTGTTAATAATGATAAGGAAGCTTCTTACAATGGAACTACAATGACCATTGGAGAAGACATGGTGTCCAATTTAAAGGAAAATAAATCATTAGATTTTCATTTTGTCAATGAAGAAGAAGGTCAGAAAGGTCTAGAAGACGGTGCTTACTATATGGTAGTAACTTTGCCAAGTGACTTATCTGAAAAAGCAGCTTCTGTTCTAACAGACCACCCGGAACAAATGACCATTAACTATCAAACTTCTAGTGGGCATAGCTTCATCGCAAGTAAGATGAGTGACTCTGCCATGACACAGTTAAAACAGACTGTTTCTGCTAATGTAACCGAAACCTATACGAAAGCTTTATTTCAAAAGATGGGAGATTTAAAATCTGGTTTAACGAAGGCTGCAGATGGCAGTGAACAATTGGCCAACGGTGCTAGTCAGTTAGTTGTTGGAAGTCAGACATTATCTTCAAATCTTGATACTTTAGCCAACTCAAGTTTAACTTTTTCTAATGGCAGTGAACAATTTACAAAAGGGTTGACAACATATGTCACAGGAGTAAACCAACTAAATGTTGGGTTAGGAACATTTAATGATGGTTTACAGAACTATACAAGTGGAGTTTCACAGGTTGATAGTGGACTTAATCAATTATCTTCAAAAACTCCTGAACTAGTAGATGGTGTCAATCAGCTAAATACAGGAATGAAGACATATGCAGGAGGGGTTTCGCAACTGAATACAGGTCTCAATCAATTTTCAGTTGGTGTCAATGCATATACAAGTGGTGTTGACAAACTATCTGTTGGGACAAATCAATTATCTAGTCAATCAGATTCATTAAGAGATGGTATTACTCAATTAAATAAAGGGATTAAAGAAATTTCTACTCAATTGAATACGACATCTCAACAGAAAGAAGATATAACCCAGTTAACTACTAGTTTAGATGAGTTGAATAAAGCACTTCAAGCTGTAACTATATCAGATAATATTGAACTTAAAACGACAATATCTAATGACTTAGCAACTATATCTACTCTCGCTCAAACTATTGTAACTAATAGTCAATCAGAACAAGCGAGAACTCTTACCAATCTCCAAGCAACAGCAACTTATCAAACTCTCACTGACACTCAGAAAAAAGAATTGACTGAAGCTGTTTCAAATAATTCTAATTCTACGATTGATTCAGCAAAAGAAATTTTAACATCAGTAGGAAACTTAAAAGTAAGTTTGGAAAGTGTAAACCAACCAGTCTCCAACCTTTCTACTTTACAGACGAAAGCAAATCAAGTATTGCCTGTGGCTTCAAGTTCTTTGACATCGATGTCAAGTGGATTTACACAGTTGCAAAATGCTGTTGACAATCAGTTGGTTCCTGGAAGTCAATCAATTGAAAATGGAGTTAATGAGTATACTAAAGGGTTGGATACTATCTCTTTAGGTGTAAACCAACTAAGTGAAAAGAATACAACTTTAACAACAAGTTTAGATCAATTGGTTTCTGGATCAACCAAGTTGACAGAAAAATCTTCAATCTTGACAACTGGTTTGGATTCGCTAGCTGGAAAAACTCCAGAATTAGTAATAGGTATTGAAAAACTCTCATTTGGTTCTAGTCAATTAAACAGTAAGAGTTCAGACTTAATTGCAGGTCTTGATAAAATACAGTTAGGTTCTAATCAATTAACAGATAAATCAAATCAATTACTTTCAGCTAGCTCTCAATTAGGAAGTGGTGCAGAAAAAATTGCAGACGGTGCTGGGAAATTAGCAGATGGCGGTGTAACTTTAACTGCTGGTATAGAAAGTTTACAAGTAGGAGCTACAGAGCTAGGAAAAGGATTAAGTAATGCTAGCAATCAACTAAAATCAGCATCAACAGAGTCCAATAATGCAGAAATATTATCTGAGCCTTTGAGTCTTTCAAAAACAGATAATGATCAAGTTCCTGTAAATGGAATTGCTATGGCTCCTTATATGATATCAGTCGCCCTCTTTGTTGCTGCATTATCAACAAATATGATTTTTGCTAAATTACCTTCAGGTCGTCATCCTGAAAGTCGCTGGGCTTGGTTTAAATCACGCTTTGAAATAAATGGAGTCATTGCTGTGTTAGCAGCTGTCTTAGTCTATGGAGGAGTTCATCTTATAGGTCTAACGGCAAATCATGAAATGAGAACCTTATTCTTAATCATTATCGCAAGTTTGACCTTTATGTCGATGGTAACTGCTTTAACGACATGGAATAGTCGTTTAGGTGCTTTCTTCTCTCTTATTTTGTTATTATTGCAATTAGCATCAAGTGCAGGAACTTATCCACTTGCTTTGACAAATGATTTCTTTAAAGCGGTCAATCCTTGGTTGCCAATGAGTTATTCAGTTTCAGGATTGAGACAAACAATTTCTATGACAGGGAATATGCATCATCAAGTAATTTTCCTTCTTGTAACGTTAGTTCTATTCATAGGATTAGGTATGCTGGCTTATCAACCTAAGAAAATGGACGAAGATTAGATATGTTTCACGTGAAACAATGATATAAACAGATTGATAGAACTATCAACTAAAAATTCATAAAAACAATAAAACTCAGTTGGATTATCCAACTGAGTTTTTATCATCTAATTTAATCTTTCCAAAGTTCTTTGACTTTCGCTTGAACTTCTTCATTTTCAAGGAATTCATCGTAGGTTTCATCGATACGGTCGATGACACCGTTTTTAGATAAGACAATGATATGGTTAGCCAAAGTTTGAATAAACTCATGGTCGTGACTGGCAAAGATGATAGATTCTTTGAAGTTTTTCAATCCATCGTTCAAGCTTGAAATAGATTCCAAATCCAAGTGATTTGTAGGATCGTCAAGTACAAGAACGTTTGATTTCAAAAGCATGAGTTTTGAAAGCATCACGCGCACCTTTTCTCCCCCTGACAAGACGTTTACAGGCTTGTTAACCTCGTCTCCAGAAAAGAGCATGCGTCCGAGGAATCCACGAAGGAAGGTATTGTCGTCTTCTTCTTTACTTGCAAATTGACGGAGCCAGTCAAGAATCGACTCACCACCTGCAAAATCAGCAGAATTGTCTTTTGGTAAGTAAGAGCGACTAGTTGTAACTCCCCACTTGACAGTTCCTTCATAGTCGATATCTCCCATAATCGCACGAATCAAGGCAGTTGTTTGAATATCATTTTGCCCGATAAGAGCTGTCTTATCACCTGGACGCAAGATGAAGCTGATGTTGTCAAGAATAGTTTCACCGTCAATCTTGACAGATAAGTTTTCTACTGTCAAGAGATCATTACCGATTTCTCGTTCTGCTTTAAAGTTGATAAATGGATATTTACGGCTAGAAGGTACAATTTCTTCAAGTTCAATCTTGTCAAGCATTTTCTTACGTGAAGTCGCTTGCCTTGATTTAGAAGCATTGGCAGAGAATCGAGCAACGAATTCTTGAAGTTGTTTGATCTTTTCTTCTGCTTTTGCATTACGGTCAGCTTGTAATTTAGCAGCTAGTTCAGAAGATTCTTTCCAGAAATCGTAGTTACCTACGTAGAGTTTGATTTTTCCAAAGTCAAGGTCGGCCATGTGTGTACATACTTTGTTCAAGAAGTGACGGTCATGGGATACGACAATAACTGTGTTATCAAAATCAATCAAGAAATCTTCTAACCAGGTAATAGATTGAATATCAAGACCGTTGGTAGGCTCATCCAAAAGAAGGACATCCGGTTTACCAAATAGAGCTTTAGCAAGGAGTACTTTCACTTTGTCTCCATTTGCAAGTTCGCTCATATTTTGGTAATGAAGTTCTTCAGGAATATTCAAATTTTGTAAGAGTTGTGAAGCTTCACTTTCAGCTTCCCAACCACCTAGTTCAGCAAATTCTCCCTCAAGTTCAGCAGCACGAACACCATCTTCATCTGAAAAATCTTCCTTCATATAAATGGCGTCTTTTTCTTTCATGATGTTGTAAAGTTTTTCGTTTCCCATGATGACAACATCAATAACACGCTCGTCCTCATAGTCAAAGTGATTTTGACGAAGAACTGAAAGACGTTCATCTGGTCCGAGAGAGACATGACCAGTTGTTGGTTCAATATCACCAGCTAAAATTTTCAAAAAGGTTGATTTTCCAGCACCATTAGCACCAATCAAACCATAGGTGTTTCCTTCTGTAAATTTAATGTTGACATCATCAAAAAGTTTGCGATCACTAAAACGTAGTGAAACATCAGATACTGTTAGCAATGTTTTTCTCCTATTATACGTAATACTCTAATTCTACTAGAAAATTAGTAAATATTCAAATTTTTATTTGTCAATTTTTTGTAAAGTAAGTTGACAAATGATTTACAGTTGAAAGGGGTAACAAGTCTATTGTTTGAATAAAAAAATTATCTGTCTTTTTATTAAAAAAATGCTATAATTGAAAGGACCATATCAAAGGAGAATCAAATGAATAAACCCATTATTTTAACAGGAGATCGTCCAACGGGGAAATTACATATTGGGCACTACGTTGGAAGCTTAAAAAATCGTGTCTTACTACAGGAAGAAAATAAATATGACATGTTTGTCTTTTTAGCTGATCAACAAGCCTTAACTGACCATGCAAAAGATCCTCAAACAATAGTAGAGTCTATTGGGAATGTCGCTTTGGACTATCTTGCAGTGGGGTTAGATCCTAATAAATCAACGATTTTCATCCAAAGTCAAATACCAGAATTGGCAGAACTTTCCATGTATTACATGAATTTGGTTTCTTTGGCCCGTTTGGAACGAAACCCAACCGTCAAAACAGAAATTGCTCAGAAAGGATTTGGGGAAAGTATTCCAACTGGATTTTTGGTTTATCCAGTTGCGCAAGCCGCTGACATTACAGCATTTAAAGCTAACTTGGTTCCAGTAGGGAATGACCAAAAGCCGATGATTGAACAAACACGTGAAATTGTTCGTTCTTTTAACCATGCCTACAATTGTGATGTTTTAGTGGAGCCAGAAGGAATTTATCCTGAGCATGAAGGTGCAGGACGTTTGCCAGGTTTAGATGGTAATGCCAAAATGTCGAAATCACTTAATAATGGTATTTACCTAGCTGACGATGCGGATACTTTACGCAAAAAAGTGATGAGTATGTATACTGATCCAGATCATATTCGTGTTGAAGATCCAGGTAAGATTGAAGGTAATATGGTTTTCCATTACTTAGATGTTTTTGGTCGCCCAGAGGATGCACAAGAAATTGCTGAAATGAAAGAGCATTACCAACGTGGAGGTCTTGGTGATGTTAAGACCAAGCGTTATCTCCTTGAAATCCTAGAACGTGAACTTGGTCCAATTCGTGAACGTCGTATTGAATTTGCTAAAGATATGGGTGAAGTCTATAACATGCTTCAAAAAGGCAGTGAAAAAGCTCGAGAAGTTGCTGGTCAAACACTCTCTGAGGTCAAAACAGCAATGGGTCTAAATTACTTTCATTAATAGATAAAAGGTGAGCTATAAAACTATCTCTTTCTTAAAATTAGAGGGATAGTTTTTTTATTTGTTCTCTTATAAATTTAATTGACAAATTTTCATAGAATGGTATGATAGATACAATACAAAAATCGTTAAGCTCAATAAAGAAAGAAATGAGGAAACTTCAATGTCTAATTGGGACACTAAATTTTTAAAAAAAGGTTTTACCTTTGATGATGTATTACTTATTCCAGCAGAGAGTCATGTGTTGCCTAATGATGCGGATTTAACAACAAAATTAGCAGATAATTTGACTTTAAATATCCCAATTATTACAGCTGCAATGGATACTGTAACAGAAAGCCAAATGGCAATTGCAATCGCGCGTGCAGGTGGGCTTGGAGTTATCCATAAAAACATGTCTATTGAGCAACAAGCTGACGAAGTTCGCAAGGTAAAACGTTCTGAGAATGGTGTTATTATCGATCCATTCTTCTTGACTCCAGAACATACAATCGCTGAAGCAGATGAGCTAATGGGTCGCTATCGTATCAGTGGTGTGCCTGTAGTTGAAACTCTTGAAAACCGCAAGTTAATTGGTATTTTGACTAACCGAGACCTTCGTTTTATTTCCGACTATAACCAACCAATTTCAAAACACATGACTAGTGAAAACTTGGTTACTGCACCGGTTGGTACAGATTTAAAAACAGCGGAGAGTATTTTACAAGAACACCGCATTGAAAAACTTCCTTTGGTTGACGAAGAAGGTCGCCTTTCTGGTTTGATTACTATTAAAGATATTGAAAAAGTGATTGAGTTTCCAAATGCAGCTAAAGATGAATTTGGTCGTCTTCTAGTTGCAGGTGCGGTAGGTGTTACTTCTGACACCTTTGAACGCGCTGAAGCCCTCTTTGAAGCAGGAGCAGATGCGATTGTTATCGACACTGCCCACGGACACTCTGCAGGAGTTCTCCGCAAAATCGCTGAAATCCGTGCACACTTCCCAGACCGTACATTGATTGCCGGAAATATCGCTACTGCTGAAGGAGCACGTGCCCTTTATGACGCAGGAGTTGATGTTGTTAAAGTTGGTATTGGTCCAGGTTCAATCTGTACAACTCGTGTGATTGCAGGTGTTGGTGTTCCACAAGTTACAGCAATTTACGATGCTGCAGCAGTTGCGCGTGAATATGGTAAAACGATTATTGCCGACGGTGGAATCAAGTATTCTGGAGATATTGTTAAAGCCCTTGCTGCTGGTGGAAATGCAGTAATGCTTGGATCAATGTTTGCAGGAACAGATGAAGCTCCAGGTGAAACTGAAATCTTCCAAGGACGTAAGTTCAAGACTTACCGTGGTATGGGTTCAATTGCTGCTATGAAGAAGGGGTCAAGCGACCGTTACTTCCAGGGTTCAGTTAATGAAGCAAACAAACTGGTTCCAGAAGGAATTGAAGGTCGTGTTGCTTATAAAGGTGCAGCGGCTGACATCGTCTTCCAAATGATTGGTGGTATTCGTTCTGGTATGGGTTACTGTGGTGCTGCGAATCTTAAAGAATTGCATGATAATGCTCAGTTTATCGAAATGTCTGGTGCAGGTCTAAAAGAAAGTCATCCGCATGATGTGCAAATTACTAACGAAGCACCAAATTACTCAATGTAATTAAAAAAAGCTCCTGTTTAACAGGAGCTTTTTTGTTTTAACATGCATGTAAAGTTTAGTTTACAGATAGTTGACCATCATTTACTGTAAAGACGCTTAGGTTATCAGGCAAGTTTTGAAGGTGGTCTAAACTTGTAGTTGTTATAAAGGTTTGAATGTTATGAGAGATAGTCTCTAATAATTTAAGTTGACGATTATTGTCAAGTTCACTCATAACATCGTCAAGTAAAAGAATGGGAGATTCCTTGGTAATGCTTTCCATCAACTCGATTTCAGCTAGTTTGACAGACAGAACTAGGCTACGATGCTGTCCTTGACTGCCAAAACTTGCTTCTATACCGTTGATTAAGAAAACCATATCATCTCGATGAGGACCAACTCCTGTGTTCTTTTTAAATAAATCTCTAGGTTTACTCTTTTGAAGTGCTATATAAAAAGAATCAGCTAAATGTTCTTTGTCAACAAAGTTTACAGAAGGTTGATAGCGTATTGACAGTTCTTCTAATTGGTCTGAAATGTCAAAATGTTTCTTTTGACCAAAGAAATCCATTTTCTGGATAAAATCAGCCCTGTGAATCATTACACGACATCCATATTCTACAAGTTGATCATCAAGAACGGATAAAAATGTTTCATCAATATTTTGTGTAGTTTTTAGATAGGTATTTCTCTGTTTAAGAATATGGTTATAGCTTGACAAGTCTGACAAGTAAATCGGTTTGATCTGTCCCAACTCCATGTCAATGAATTTACGTCGAATGGCTGGCGCACCTTTGACAAGTTGTAAATCTTCTGGAGCAAATAAGACAACATTCATATGTCCAATATAATCAGAAAGACGAGCTTGTTTTAAATGATTCACTTTAGTAATCCGACCTTTTTGTGTTAAGTCGATTTCAAGTGGTATAGTTGCTGTTTTCTTCTGCAACAGACCGGAAACTTGTAGTTGTTCTTCTTCAAACTGAATTAAATTTTTGTCTGTCTTTGTTCGATGACTTCTTGTTAAGGCTAAAAAGTAAATACTTTCAAGAAGATTCGTTTTCCCTTGGGCGTTTCGGCCAACAAATACATTTAATTTTGGATTAAAATCAACTTTGATATTATGATAGTTACGAAACTGTTTAATGGATAAGTTTTTCAACCACATGATTATCTACCTGGAAAACGTGGTGCAGATTTTGTATTTGTTGGTTGAGCTTTTTTTGTAGATTTTTTTTGAACTTTCTTATTCATTTCCTTTACAAGCTTAGCTACACGTTCTTTCTCAAGTTTTTCTAGATGAAACTCCTCTAGTTCTTCTGGGGTTGGTTGAACTAGAACAATCTGGGTTTTTAAATCAGGGATTTCAATAGAATCCCCGATTCTAATTTTCTTGCCTCGACGATTTTCTAATTCTCCATTAAAATAAACAAGGTGGTCAGATAAAAAAGATTTAATAGCACCGCCACTTTGTATGATTCCAAGGTCTTTCAAAAGAGATTGGAGAGTAATAAATTCTTCAAATAATTTGTATTCCATAGTTCACCTCAATCTTTGGTATTATACCATAATTTGCTCAAAATAGTTGAGAAGAAACCACTGATATGAAAACGATTTTAATTTTAAAAGAGTCAAAGAGAACAAGAAAAATTTTCGTTTTCATGGTATAATAGAACTCTATGTAAAAGGAGGTAAAAGATGGAGTTATTCCCTGGAATTGCAGTCCATTTTATCCAATCTAAAAAGTTTAAGACTAATAAAATAACCATGCGTTTTACAGCTCCGTTATCTCTGGATTTAATTTCAGGTCGCATGTTAAGCGCTAGTATGCTTGAAACAGCTAATAAAAGTTTTCCAACTGCTCAAATTCTTAGAAAATATTTAGCAGCATTGTATGGAGCGGATTTATCGACTCATGCATATAGAAGAGGACAAAGCCATCTTGTAGATGTCAGTTTAACGTATGTTCGAGATGAATTTTTAAGTAAGAAAAACGTGCTAACTTCTCAAATTTTAGAATTATTGTATCAAGTCATATTTAATCCCTTGTCAGATGAGGAAGGATTTGAAAAGAATGTCTTTGAAATTGAGAAAAAACAACTGTTGGCAAGACTGGAATCAGAATTAGAGGATCCTTTCTTCTTTGCGCATAAAGAATTAGATCATTTGTTTTTCCAAGAAGAATCCATGCAGTTAGTCCCTAAAGATTTGATTTCCAGAATTTCTGAAGAGACTTCTAAAACTTCTTATTCAAGTTTCCAAAAAATGCTGAAAGAAGATAGGATTGATTTATTCTTTTTAGGGGACTTTAATGAAATTGAAGTTCTAGAAAACCTGAAGAAATTGAACTTGACAGGTCGTAAAGCAACTGTAAACATTCAGTATCGACAAGAATATTCAAATGTACTTAGGGAGGGAATTGACAGGAAAAACCTAGGGCAGTCTATTCTAGAAATGGGCTATCATAGCACAATTGGTTATGGGGATGATCAAAAAATGGCTTTACTACTTGTAAACGGTCTGCTTGGAGCTTTCCCTCACTCTAAATTGTTTACTCAAGTAAGGGAAAAGGAAGGGTTGGCTTATACTGTATCTAGTTACCTGGATCTTTTTAGTGGATTTTTACGATTATTTGCTGGAATCAATCGTCAGAACCGAAACAAGGCAAGAAAATTGATGAATGATCAATTACTCAATATCAAAAATGGTAGATTTACAGATATTGAAGTTAATCAAACTAAGGAAATGATTCGTAGGACGATGTTATTGAGTCAGGATAATCAAGATTCGATTATAGATAGAGAATATTTAAGCCTCTTTTTTGGTAAATCGGTTTTAGACCTGGATACTTTGATAGAGACACTAGAGCAAGTTGACAAGGAGGCAATCTGTAGGGCTGCGTCTAGCCTGAAATTGCAAGCTATCTATTTTATGGAAGGAGCAGAATGACTAGAGTTACTTTTGACGAGAAATACTATCCAGCTGTAAAGGAAACTCTTTATCAAGCAACATTAGAAAATGGCTTGACAGTTACTTTGCTTCCAAAAAATGACTTTAACGAAGTTTACGGTGTAGTCACTGTTCAAATTGGTTCAGTTGACACAGAGTTTACAGTAAGAGATGGAAAAAGAAAAATATATCCAAAAGGGATTGCTCATTTTTTAGAGCATAAACTTTTTGAAAGAGAAAATTCTGAAGATATCATGGCTGCTTTTACTGAACTAGGTGCAGATAGTAATGCCTTTACAAGCTTTACAAGTACAAGTTATATTTTTTCAACGTCTGACCATGTTACTGAGTGTTTGGACCTGCTTGACGAGCTAGTTACAAGCTTTAATATTACTGAAGAATCTGTTGAACGCGAAAAGGATATCATTCAGCAAGAACGCGAAATGTACCAAGACGATCCGGATTCCTGCTTATTCTTTAAAACACTTGCAAATCTATATCCAGAAAGTCCTCTGGCTTCAGATATTGTTGGAACTGAAGATTCGATAGAAAATATTAGATTAGAGGATTTACGAGACAATTTTGAAGAATTTTACACTCCTGTCAATAGTCATATTTTCCTTGTTGGGAACTTTGATTTAGAACTGATACAGAATTATTTCAGACAAAAGGATGTTGGAGATTGGATAGAAGAAACTTCGAGAGAAACAATCGCTTTAAACCCTGTAAAGAAGGTTGATAGCAGTCGTATGGATGTCGCCTCTCCTAAATTAGCTATTGGTGTTCGAACAAATTCCAATATGAGTAATCAGGATTGTTACCGATATAGTATTTTGCTAAGAGCTTTATTTACGATGATGTTTGGTTGGACTTCTAAAAGATTTCAGAGTTTGTATGAAACTGGCAAATTAGATGCTTCATTAGCTTTAGAAGTTGAAATCAATCGACGGTTTAACTTTTTGATGCTGACAATGGAGACGAAGGAGCCTGTTGCAATTTCGCACCAATTTCGAAAGGCGATTCAGAACTTTGTGACTGATGCAGATGTTTCGGAAGAACATCTTGATTTAATAAAAAGTGAAATTTATGGAGAGTTTATCCATAACATGAATTCTTTAGAATTTATTGCGACTCAATATCAGTCGCATATTGAGGAATCAACCCTATTTGATTTGCCAAAGATTATACAGGAAATGACCTTGGAAGATGTTCTTGAGGTAGGACATCATTTTATCGACAGTAGTGAAATCGTTGAATTTACGATTTTTCCACTATAGTCATTCAAGTAAAACAGACTAGAAAGAAGGAATGGTAAGTATGAGAAAAAAAACAATTGGTGAAGTTTTACGTTTAGCAAGAATTAGTCAAGGTTTGAGTCTGGAGGAATTGCAGCGTAAAACGGACATCCAACTTGATATGCTAGAAGCCTTAGAATCAGATGATTTTGATAAATTGCCTAGTCCCTTTTATGCTCGTTCTTTTTTGAGGAAATATGCTTGGGCAGTTGAGTTGGATGAAAACATTGTTTTAGACGCATATGATTCAGGGAGTATGATTACCTATGAGGAAGTTGATGTTGATGAGATAGAACTAACAGGTCGTAGACGTTCCAATCGTAAGAAGCGTTCCTTGCTTCCACTTTTTTACTTTGTTCTATTCTCCCTATCAATTTTAATTTTCGTAACCTACTATGTTTGGAATTATATTCAAACACAGTCAACAGAAACAGCTTCAGCTAACTATAATATTGTGACTACAACTACAAATGCACCAAGTAGTGAAACAACAAGTAGTAATCAAACCACTAATCCATCAAGTTCGACTGAAGCCTCAACTGTGACAGTCACAGGGCAAGGAGATGTCATATCAGTGGAATATAAAACTCCTAAAGAAACTGCCGAACTTCAATTATCTGTAACGGATGCAACAAGTTGGGTTAGCGTTTCAGATACTGATTTGGCTGGAGGGGCAACTCTAGATCCAAATAATAAAACAGTTAAAACAACAATTTCTAAAGGATCTCCAGTAACTATCACATTAGGTGTTGTTAAAGGTGTGAAAATAAAAATCGATAATCAGGAAATCGATACTTCGAAATTAACAGGCCAAACTGGTTGGATTACAATGAATTTGAGTTCAAATTAAATTAAGGAAGGATAATATGAAAAAAGAGAATATTCCTAACATACTTACGCTTGGTAGAATTTTATTTATTCCAATTTTTGTTCTCCTTCTATCATTTGGACAGTCTCCTGTGTTACATAAAATAGCAGCAATTATTTTTGCCGTTGCCAGTATCACTGACTATCTAGATGGCTATTTAGCTAGAAAATGGCAAGTAGTTAGCAATTTTGGTAAATTCGCAGATCCAATGGCAGATAAGTTGTTAGTTATGTCGGCCTTTATCATGCTAGTAGGTCTAAATATGGCTCCTGCTTGGGTAGTAGCTATTATCATTTGCCGAGAACTTGCAGTTACTGGGTTGCGCCTACTCTTAGTTGAAACTGGTGGAACTGTTTTAGCTGCAGCAATGCCAGGAAAAATCAAAACATTTAGCCAGATGTTTGCGATTATCTTCTTGTTATTTCATTGGAATTTACTTGGTCAGATAACTCTTTATATCGCTTTGTTCTTTACAGTTTATTCTGGTTATGATTACTTCAAGGGAAGCGCGTATTTGTTTAAAGGAACCTTTCGCTAGATATGGAATCGATTATTAAAATTAAGGATCTGTCATTTCGATACCAGGCAGATCAAGAACACTATGATGTTCATAACATTTCGTTTCACGTGAAACGTGGAGAATGGTTGTCTATCGTTGGTCATAATGGTAGTGGAAAATCAACAACTGTTCGCTTGATTGACGGTTTGCTAGAAGCGGAATCTGGAGAAATTTGGATAGATGGTGATTGCCTAACTCCGGAAAACGTCTGGGAAAAAAGACGTAAGATTGGTATGGTATTTCAAAATCCTGATAACCAATTCGTGGGGGCAACCGTAGAAGATGACGTTGCTTTTGGACTAGAAAACCAAGGGATTCCACTTGAAGAAATGGAGGTTCGAGTTACTGAAGCTTTATCATTGGTTGGCATGGCAGAATTTTCTAAAAAGGAACCATCTCGTTTATCAGGCGGTCAAAAACAAAGGGTTGCTATTGCAGGAGTTGTTGCTCTGCGACCAGACATTTTAATTTTGGATGAGGCTACAAGCATGTTGGATCCAGAGGGACGACTAGAGTTGATTAAGATCGTCCAAAAGATTCGCCAAGATCACCAAATGACAGTAATCTCCATTACGCATGACCTAGATGAGGTGGCCATGAGTGACCGTGTTTTGGTGATGAAAAAAGGAGAAATCGAATCAACTAGTACTCCTAGAGAATTATTCTCTAGGTTAGATTTAGATCAAATTGGTTTAGATCAACCCTTTGTCAACCAATTAAAAGAATCTCTACGTACTAGTGGCTTGAAATTACCAGAGCACTACCTGACCGAAGAGGAGCTCGAGGAGGCTTTATGGGAATTATTCTAGACAATGTGAGTTATACGTATCAGGAAGGAACACCCTTTGCCTCAGCTGCCTTGTCCGATATTAATTTGTCAATAGAGGATGGATCTTATACAGCAATTATTGGGCATACAGGAAGCGGGAAATCTACAATTCTACAACTTTTGAATGGTTTGTTGGTTCCCACAAAGGGAAGTGTTCGTGCCTTTGATACACTAATTACATCAACATCCGTCAATAAGCAAATTCGTCAAATTCGCAAACAAGTAGGATTGGTATTTCAGTTTGCAGAAAATCAAATATTTGAAGAAACTGTCTTAAAAGATGTAGCTTTTGGTCCTCAGAATTTTGGAGTTTCTGTAGAAGAGGCCGAGGCTATTGCGCGTGAAAAATTAGATTTAGTAGGAATTGACGAGTCACTTTTTGAACGTAGTCCATTTGAACTCTCAGGTGGTCAGATGAGAAGGGTCGCTATTGCTGGGATTTTAGCAATGGAGCCAAGTATCTTGGTTTTAGATGAGCCTACAGCAGGACTAGATCCGATTGGTCGGAAAGAGTTGATGACTTTGTTTGAAAAGCTTCATCAAGACGGCATCACGATTGTTTTGGTGACTCACCTTATGGATGATGTAGCAGAATTTGCTGACCAAGTTTATGTGATGGAAAAAGGAAGATTGGTTAAGAGTGGAGCGCCTAGTCTTGTCTTTCAAAATCTGGAGTTTATGGAAAATATCCAATTGGGTGTTCCAAAAATCACAAGATTTGCTCAAAGACTAGCTGACCGAGGAGTTTCTTTTAAACAAATGCCGATAACGATAGAAGAGTTTAAGGAGTTCATTAATGGATAACATGATTTTAGGTCGTTACATACCAGGAAACTCGATTGTCCATCGTCTGGACCCTCGGAGTAAGTTAGTGGCAATGATTTTATTGATTATTATCGTTTTTTGGGCCAACAATCCAATTACAAACGTAATACTTTTCGTTGCAACAGGCATATTTGTAGCTCTATCAGAAGTTCCCTTATCTTTTTTCATAAAAGGTTTGAAGTCGATGTTTTTTCTGATTACCTTTACCACCCTTTTTCAACTTTTCTTTATTTCTGGTGGTCAGGTCCTATTTGAGATGGGGTTCATAAAAATTACTACTCAGGGGATTGAGCAGGCTGGAATCATTTTTTGCCGTTTTGTGTTGATTATTTTCTTCTCAACCTTGCTTACTTTGACTACAATGCCACTAAGCCTGGCAACGGCAGTTGAGTCCTTGCTTGGCCCTTTAAAAAGATTTAAAGTGCCTGTTCATGAAATTGGACTGATGTTGTCAATGAGCTTGCGTTTTGTACCAACCTTGATGGATGATACAATTCGAATTATGAACGCTCAAAAGGCGCGTGGTGTAGATTTTGGAGAGGGGAATATCATCCAGAAGGTTAAGGCTATGATTCCTATTTTAATTCCATTATTCGCTACAAGTTTGAAAAGAGCGGATTCTCTTGCTACAGCTATGGAAGCTAGAGGATATCAAGGTGGGAATGGACGTAGTCAATATCGACAGTTGAATTGGATGCATAAAGATAGTATGGCCTTACTACTTGTATGTGTGTTAGGTGGAATCTTGTTTTTATTAAAATCCTAAAGTGAAGTATAGAATAATATAAGGTAAAGGCATGAATCGTTTCAAAAAATCAAAATATATCATCGTTCTATTTGTCGTTATACTAATGGTTTCTGTCTTTTTAGTAACGACACAATCCAGTGCAGTTGTGACAAAGGTTGGAGATGGCATTTCGCTGATAGATAGAATTGTACAGAAACCATTTCAATGGTTAGAATCTACAAAGTCAGATTTAGGAAATTTGACGAGAGCTTATAATGAGAATGAGACTCTTAAAAAAGAACTCTATCAAATGGAAAAAGAAACAAATGAAGCAGACAGATTAAAAGAAGAAAATGAACAACTGCGTCAATTATTAGATATGAAGTCAAAATTGAACGCGAGCAAGCTAATTACTGCAGATGTCATTATGAGAACTCCAGCAACTTGGAGACAGGAATTGACAGTTAATGCCGGATCAAAACAAGGTGTAACAACTAGTATGCTCGTTGTTTCTGGTGGAGGGCTTGTTGGAAGCGTTGAAAAAGTAGAAGACAACTCATCCGTAGTCAATTTATTAACAAACGCTGAAAACACAGAGAAGATTTCTGTTAAAATCCAGCACGGATCTAGTAGTATTTATGGTATTATCATTGGTTATGACAAGGAAAAAGAACTACTAAAAATCAGTCAATTAAACAGCAGTGGCGACATTAGTCAAGGTGACAAAGTGGTAACTGGAGGCTTAGGAAACTTTAATGCTACAGATATCCCTGTAGGGGAAGTCGTATCAGTGACACATAGTACGGACTATCTAACAAGAGAAGTCATGGTTAAATTGCATGCTGATCCAATGAACCTTAAAGTTGTAGAGTTAGTGGGGAATCCATCATGAGACTTTTTAAGCAGATAGGAATGTTTGTACTATTGCCCTTGATTGTCTTGATTGATAGCCATTTAGGGCAGTTTGTAAATAGTTTTTTTCCACATATACAAATTGTTAGCCACTTTATTTTTATCTTCTTATTATTTGAAACGATAGAAGTATCTGAGTATCTGTTTTTAGCTTATTGCCTAGTTGTAGGACTTGTATACGATATTTATTTCTTCCATTTGATTGGAATAGCTAGTCTACTATTTGTAATTATTGGAGCAATAGTGTATAAAAGCAACTCAGTTATTTTGTCAAATAGATGGACTCGAGTACTTGCCGTTTTAATGATGACTTTTACATTTGAATTTGCTAGCTTTATCCTAGCACACTTGGTAGGATTAACTGCAGAAAATTTATCTGTGTTTATGGTTTATAGTCTTGTTCCTACTATGATATTGAATTTTATATGGATGTTAGTTTTCCAATATATTTTTGAAAAAATATATCTATAAGAAAGAAACAAAACTGTAATAAAGGCGTAATATTTATTAGGCCTTTTTTTGATATACTAGTATTGTCTTTTTAAAGAAGGAGTATTTACACTTATGAAGAAAAAAATTCTAGCATCACTATTATTAAGTACAGTATTAGTTTCACAAGGAGCTGTGCTTTCAAGTGTTAAAGCTAACACAACAGATGAAAAAATTGCAGCTCAAGATAGCAAAATTAGTGAGTTGACAACACAACAAAAGGAAGCTCAAAAACAAGTAGACGAAATTCAAACTAAAGTTTCAGCTATTCAATCAGAGCAAGAAAAATTACAATCTGAAAACGAAAAGCTTCAAGAAGAGTCTAAAAAACTTGAAGGAGAAATTGCAGAGCTTTCAAAAAATATCGTAGCTCGTAATGAATCGCTTGAAAACCAAGCTCGTAGTGCACAAACTAACGGAACTGCTACAAGCTACATTAATACAATTATTAACTCTAACTCAATCACAGAAGCTATTTCTCGTGTAGCAGCTATGAGTGAAATTGTCTCAGCAAACAATAAAATGTTGCAACAACAAAAAGAAGATAAAAAGGCTATCTCTGAAAAACAAGTTGCTAACAATGAAGCAATCAACACAGTTATTGCCAACCAACAAACACTTGCTGATGACGCTCAAGCTTTGACAACAAAACAAGCTGAATTGAAAGCAGCCGAGTTGAATCTTGCAGCTGAAAAAGCTACTGCAGAAAGTGAAAAAGCAACCTTGCTAGAGCAAAAAGCAGCGGCTGAAGCAGAAGCGAAAGCAGCAGCAGAAGCAGAAGCAGCATACAAAGCGAAACAAACAAGTCAACAACAAACGGTTGCTGCTTCAGCAAACACAACTTTTGCTGCACAAGTACAAGCAACTTCAAGTTCTTCATCATCAGATGATGATTCAAGTTACACTCCTGCAGCAACTACTGTAAGTCAACGACCAACTTATAGTTCAAATGCTTCAAGTTACCCTGTAGGTCAATGTACATGGGGTGCTAAGACTTTGGCTCCATGGGCTGGTGATTATTGGGGTAATGGTGGTCAGTGGGCTACTAGTGCAGCAGCAGCAGGTTTCCGTACAGGTTCTACACCACAAGTTGGAGCAATTGCTTCATGGGATGATGGAGGATACGGACACGTAGCAGTTGTTACAGCAGTTGAATCATCAACTCGTATTCAAGTTTCTGAATGTAACTATGATGGTAGTGGAACTCAACCAATCGGAAATTATCGTGGATGGTTTAATCCGACAGCATCAAGAGGTACTGTAAGATACATTTATCCAAACTAATATACTGATTATTACTAAAATTAGGGTGAGATTTTATTAATCTCACCCTTTGTATAGTGCTGAAAAATAAATTTCATAATATCATTAGTTGTCATTGACATATTATTTTCGTATTCGTTTAGGTAAAGCAATACGAAATATAGAGAATTAGCACATAAGCAAGCTAATGAAGATAAAATAGATTTTAAGAGAGTTGGTACTGGAATTATGTTTACGTATAAAATGAATGTTGATGCTCAAGAGTGGGATTTATTTTTGCAAAATCATCCTCAAGGAAATTTATTGCAGAGTAGCGATTGGTCCAAGATAAAGGATACTTGGGGGAATGAGAGAGTAGGATTTTATAAAGATAATCAATTGGTTGGGGTAGCGAATATCTTAATTCAGCCGCTACCATTAGGGCTTTCTATGTTCTATATTCCACGAGGCCCAGTAATTGACTATGAAGATAAAGAGCTTCTAAAATTTGTTCTGTTAACGTTGAAAAAACTTGCTAAAAAAAGCCATGCAATAATGGTTAAATTTGACCCAAGTTTATTTATCAGTAGAGGTCTTATTGGCCAAGAAACTATCCAAAATTCTATGACTTTAGAAATTGTTGAAGAACTGAAAAAAAATAAAGTTCATTGGACTGGCTTAACAGAGAATATGGCAGAAAATATACAACCACGTTTTCAAGCTAATATTCATAAAGAAAATTTCTCACTGGATCAACTTTCTAAGTCTACTAGACAGGCCATCCGAACTGCAAGAAATAAAGGATTGGAAGTAAAATTTGGTGGGCTCGATTTATTAGATAAATTTTCGTTTTTAATGAAGAAAACAGAGTCTCGCAAGAACATTAGTTTACGAGACAAAGATTATTATCAAAAGTTACTGACTACTTATCCTAACAACTCCTTTATCACACTAAGCTATTTAGATTTACATAATAGATTGAAAGAAGTTGAGAAGCAACTTGAAAAGAATCTAAAAACAGCGCAGAAGTTTACAGATAAAACAAAAGAAGGCAAAGTAAAAGATAATCAGCAAGAGAGAAACCGATTAGAAGAAGAAATTTCTTTTCTTAAGGGCTATATTGATAAAGGAGATAGTGTTGTCCCATTGTCTGGCACTTTAACTATCGAATTTGGGAAAACTTCTGAAAACTTATATGCTGGAATGAATGAAGAATTTAGACACTATCAACCAGCTATTCCTACATGGTTTGAGACAGCTCAACATTCTTTTGAACGAGGGGCTGAGACTCATAATATGGGTGGAATTGAAAACAACTTAGAGGGTGGGTTAATTAACTTTAAATCCAAATTTAATCCTACTATCGAGGAATTTGTTGGTGAGTTTAATTATCCAACCAGTTCATTATACTTCTTGTTTAATCTAGCTTATAAAATTCGTAAGAAACTTCGAAGTAGATAGGATAAACTAATTATTTTGCCACTACATTAAATTTAAAAAAATTTAGCTATTAGAACATCTCAGCAATATATGTTGAGATGTTTTAAATTTAGAGTTTTTAACGAGTAATTTAATAAGGAGAAAATAACAAAACTACTTGAAATAAAGCTCCAATTATGGTAGAATGAAACTTGTCGTGTGAACGATAATACTCATTCTTGATGAATTGTGAAACTGTTGCCTTCGGGTTGTTTTGCAAGTTGAAATTGAGGAGAGGAAAAAACAAAAAAGGAGAAATACTCATGGCAGTAATTTCAATGAAACAACTTCTTGAGGCTGGTGTACACTTTGGTCACCAAACTCGTCGCTGGAACCCTAAGATGGCTAAGTACATCTTCACTGAGTGTAACGGAATCCACGTTATCGACTTGCAACAAACTGTAAAATACGCTGACCAGGCATATGACTTTATGCGTGATGCGGCAGCTAACGATGCAGTTGTATTGTTCGTTGGTACTAAGAAACAAGCTGCTGATGCTGTTAAAGAAGAAGCAGAACGTTCAGGTCAATACTACATCAACCACCGTTGGTTGGGTGGAACTCTTACTAACTGGGGAACTATCCAAAAACGTATCGCTCGTTTGAAAGAAATTAAACGTATGGAAGAAGAAGGAATCTTTGATGTTCTTCCTAAGAAAGAAGTTGCACTTCTCAACAAACAACGTGCACGTCTTGAAAAATTCTTGGGTGGTATCGAAGATATGCCTCGTATCCCAGATGTAATGTACGTAGTTGACCCACATAAAGAGCAAATCGCTGTTAAAGAAGCTAAAAAATTGGGTATCCCAGTTGTAGCGATGGTTGACACAAACACTGATCCAGACGATATCGATGTAATCATCCCAGCTAACGATGACGCTATCCGCGCAGTTAAGTTGATCACAGCTAAATTGGCAGATGCTATCATCGAAGGTCGCCAAGGTGAAGATGCTGTAGCAGCAGTTGAAGCAGAATTTACAGCTTCAGAAGCTCAAGCAGATTCAATCGAAGAAATCGTTGAAGTTGTAGAAGGCGACAACGCTTAATTCAAATAAGTAATCATTACCTAGGAGGGCGGGGCTTAGCCCGGCTCTCCTATTTTTAAAAAATATAGGAGAATCAAAATGGCAGAAATTACAGCTAAACTTGTTAAAGAGTTGCGTGAAAAATCTGGTGCTGGTGTCATGGACGCTAAGAAAGCATTGGTTGAAGTTGAAGGTGATATCGAAAAAGCGATTGAATTGCTTCGCGAAAAAGGTATGGCTAAGGCAGCTAAAAAAGCCGACCGTGTTGCTGCAGAAGGTTTGACTGGTGTATTTGTTAACGGTAACGTTGCAGCAGTAGTTGAAGTAAATGCTGAAACTGACTTCGTTGCGAAAAACGCTCAATTCGTTGAGTTGGTAAATGCTACAGCTAAAGTAATCGCTGAAGGTAAACCAGCTAACAACGAAGAAGCACTTGCTTTGACAATGCCTTCAGGTGAAACTCTTGAAGCTGCATATGTATCTGCAACAGCTACAATCGGTGAAAAAATCTCATTCCGTCGTTTTGCTTTGCTTGAAAAAACAGATGCACAACACTTCGGAGCATACCAACACAATGGTGGACGTATCGGTGTTATCTCTGTAATCGAAGGTGGAGACGAAGCGCTTGCTAAACAAATCTCAATGCACATCGCTGCAATGAAACCAACAGTTCTTTCATATAAAGAATTGGATGAGCAATTTGTTAAAGATGAGTTGGCACAATTGAACCACGTTATCGACCAAGATAACGAAAGCCGTGCAATGGTTGGTAAACCAGCTCTTCCACACCTTAAATATGGTTCTAAAGCTCAATTGACTGATGAAGTCATCGCTCAAGCTGAAGAAGATATTAAAGCTGAATTAGCTGCAGAAGGTAAACCAGAAAAAATCTGGGATAAAATTATTCCTGGTAAAATGGATCGTTTCATGCTTGACAATACTAAAGTTGACCAAGCCTACACACTTCTTGCACAAGTTTACATCATGGATGACAGCAAGACAGTTGAAGCATACCTTGAATCAGTTAACGCTACAGTAGTTGAGTTTGCTCGCTTTGAAGTTGGTGAAGGTATCGAAAAAGCTGCAAATGACTTTGAAGCAGAAGTTGCAGCTACAATGGCAGCAGCTTTGAATAACTAAAAATAAAAAGAGGAAGCAAGTTTGCTTCCTTTTTCTTTTATAAAAATTTAAAAGCCCTTTAACAAGGGCTTTGTGTATTTAGGAGACTACACTTCAAATTCATAGAGCGCTGTAGATAGATAACGTTCTCCGTTATCTGGTGCGAGTGCAAGTACTTTTTTACCTGCTCCAAGTTTTTTAGCAACTTCAATAGCTGCATAGATAGCTGCAGCAGAAGAAATACCTACTAAGAAGCCTTCTTTTCCGCCAATCTCACGGCCAAGTGCAAGGGCATTGTCTGATGTTACACGAACAATCCCATCGTAAGCTTCCGTATCAAGTGTTTCTGGAATAAATCCAGCTGAGATACCTTGAATTTTGTGTGGTCCAGGTTTTTCACCTGACAAGATTGCTGATTCGTCTGCCTCAACTGCAAAAACTTGAATGTTTGAATTAGCAGCTTTAAGGGCGTGAGAGACACCAGAAATAGTTCCTCCAGTACCAACACCAGCAACAAAGGCATCTAAACCATCAGTTCCGAAATCAGCTAGAATTTCAGCTCCTGTTGTTCTTTCGTGAACTTCTGGGTTAGCTTGGTTGACGAATTGTAAAGGTAGGAAACCATCGCGCTCAGCAGCAATTTCTTGCGCTTTCGCAATCGCACCTTTCATCCCTTCGCTACCAGGAGTAAGGACTAGTTCAGCACCATAAGCTTGGATGATTTTACGGCGTTCAACACTCATTGTTTCAGGCATAACGATAACAACTTTATAGCCTTTAGCAGCACCAACCCATGAAAGACCAATACCAGTATTACCACTTGTTGCTTCTACAATAGTAGAACCCGGTTTCAGTTTCCCTTCTTGCTCTGCTTTTTCAATCATGCTAAGAGCAATACGGTCTTTAACCGATGAACCTGGGTTGAAAGCTTCCAGTTTTACATAAACATCTGCTGCACCTTCTGGTACAATGTTATTCAATTTAACAATCGGTGTTTTTCCGATGAGTTCAGTGATATTGTTATAAATAGCCATGTTAGCACCTCTTTATATAAGATGCTTCTAGTATAACGCTAACTTTGCCTTTTGTAAAATATAGAAATCCTATCAAAGTGATAGGATTTTTTTATATCAATAATCAAAACTGTTAATTCTCAGACGGTTTTGTTCGCTAAAATTTCCAGCGACTCCATTGCTTCATTTCCGAAAACTATATTTTTTTTCCTGTTTAAGCTAAGTCAACAGGAACTTCAACTTCTCGTAAACCTTGGTCTATTAAGGTGACTTTCCCATTGAAAAATTCGATAAGGGCTGCTTTGATACCTTCTTTATCCTCTTTATCAACAAAGATCATCGTTTCAACTTGATCTGTAAAGTTGCTTTCAAGTTCTATAAGATGATGTTCTTTAAGAAAGTTCCCATATTCTTGATATTGAGCATAGGTCATGTGAATCTGAATGCCTGCTTGCTCTTTGATTTCAATGATGCCAATTTCTTGGACTGCCAATGCGACACTTCCTGCATAAGCGCGAATGAGGCCTCCGGCACCCAGCTTAACACCACCGAAATAACGAGTAACAACCACGCAAACATTGGTCAAATTGTGATTTTCTAGAACTCCTAGCATAGGCACACCAGCAGTTCCACTTGGCTCACCATCATCACTAGTTCGTTTAATTTCGCTACGTTCCCCGATTATAAAAGCAGAGCAATTGTGAGTCGCTTTATAGTGTTCTTTCTTAATAGCTGTGATGAAAGCACGAGCCTCTTCTTCACTATAGACACGCTTTGCATGGCAAATAAAGCGAGATTTTTTGATTTCTTCTTGGACTTGTCCGTCCTCTTTTATTGTTCTACATTCCATATTTTTATTGTACTAAAAAATAGGATAAAGTTCTAGATTTTACGAATAAAGAAGTATGAAAATAAATCCAAATTATCTAGGCCGACTTTTTACCGAACAGGAATTAAGTGTAGAAGAACGACAACTGGCAGTAAAACTGCAGAGTATGAAAAAAGAGAAGGGAAAGCTTGTTTGTCAACGATGTGATAGTGTGATCCAAGAGGAATGGTCTTTGCCTCTTGATGCCTATTACTGTCGAGAATGTCTGTTGATGAAGCGAGTTAGGAGTGATCAAGGATTATATTATTTCCCTCAGGAAAAATTTCCAAAACAAGAGGTTCTTAAATGGCAGGGACAATTGACTCCATTTCAAACGAAGGTATCAGAAGGTTTACTTCAAGCGGTAGAAAGTCAGCAACCTACCCTAGTTCATGCCGTGACTGGGGCAGGAAAGACAGAGATGATTTATCAAGTTGTTGCTCAGGTTATTAATGACGGTGGGGCAGTTTGTCTAGCCAGCCCTCGTGTAGATGTTTGCTTAGAGTTACATAAGCGGCTACAGAACGATTTTGACTGTGAAATTGCTTTACTGCATGGGGAGTCTGAACCATACTTTCGAACACCACTGGTTGTTGCAACAACGCATCAATTATTAAAGTTTTATCATGCTTTTGATTTATTAATAGTAGATGAAGTAGATGCATTCCCCTATGTTGACAACGCAATGCTTTACAACGCTGTAAATAATTGTGTAAAGGAAGATGGTCTCAGCATCTTTCTTACAGCAACTTCTACAGATGAGTTGGATAAAAAGGTTTGCTTAGGGGAGCTAAAACGACTAAGCCTGCCAAGGCGGTTTCATGGAAATCCTTTGATTATTCCCAAACCCGTTTGGCTATCTGATCTGGATAAATGTTTGGATAGGTTTCGCCTACCACCAAAGCTAAAAAGATATATTGAAAACCAGAGAAGAACTGGCTACCCCTTACTAATATTTGCATCAGAAATTACAAAGGGAGAGAAGTTGAAGGAAATCTTACAAGAGAAATTTCCAAATGAGAAAATTGGTTTCGTATCCTCAGTTACTGAAGATAGATTAGAGCAAGTTCAAGCTTTTAGGGATAAGGAATTAACCATATTAATAAGTACAACCATATTGGAACGAGGAGTTACCTTCCCTTGTGTAGATGTAGTTGTAGTGGAAGCCAATCATCGCCTCTTTACAAAATCGAGTCTCGTTCAAATTGGAGGGCGTGTAGGTCGAAGTATGGATAGACCAACTGGAGATTTAATGTTCTTTCATGATGGATTAAATCGTTCGATTAAGAATGCTATAAGAGAAATAAAATTGATGAACAAGGAGGCTGGCTTATGACTTGTTTACTATGTGGACAGCATTTGAAAAGTAATCTAACTTTTAACAATCTACTTTTGTTGAAAAAAGAGGAGACTTCAGTCTGTTTAACTTGTTTATTGAGCTTTGAAAGGATTGGGGAAGAACATTGTCCAAACTGTTATAAAAAAGGGCTGTCAACTTCTTGTAAAGACTGTCAACTTTGGTGTAAAGAAGGGATTGATGTGAAGCATCAAGCAATTTTTGTTTATAATCAAGCAATGAAAGACTTTTTTAGTCGTTATAAATTTGATGGTGATTATATACTTCGAAAGGTTTTTACATCGATTTTGAGGGATTTTCTAATCAACTATAAGGACTACCATTTTCTTTTAATCCCATTAAGTCCTGAGAGATATGCAACAAGAGGTTTTAATCAGGTTGCAGGATTAATAGAGGCTACAGGCCTTTCTTATGAGAGACTTTTAGAAAAAAGAGAAGAGAAAGCGAGTTCTTCAAAAACTCGTTCAGAACGTTTAGCGACTGAACTTCCGTTTTTTATTAAGGATGGCGCCACGGTTCCTAAAAAGATTTTATTGATTGATGATATATATACTACAGGAGTGACACTGAATCGTGTGAAAAAACTACTTGAGAATGCAGGTGCAGAAGAAGTTAGAACATTTTCCCTCGTAAGATGAGGAAAAAGATTGCAATAATTTTTTGAAAGCGTTATAATTAATATAGAAAAACAAATATGTTTAGAAAGAAGGTACTTATATGATTAAATATAGTATCCGTGGTGAAAACCTAGAAGTAACAGAAGCAATTCGTGATTATGTAGTTTCTAAACTCGAAAAGATCGAAAAATACTTCCAAGCAGATCAAGAACTAGATGCACGTGTAAACTTGAAAGTATATCGTGAAAAGACTGCTAAGGTAGAAGTAACGATTCCACTTGGATCTATTACCCTTCGTGCAGAAGACGTTTCTCAAGATATGTATGGATCTATTGATTTGGTGACAGATAAGATTGAGCGTCAAATCCGTAAGAATAAGACTAAAATTGAACGCAAAAACAGAAACAAAGTTTCTACTAGCCAATTATTTACAGATGCTTTGGTTGAAGAGGCAGATGCAGCTCAACCTAAAGTTGTTCGTTCAAAACAAATTGATTTAAAACCAATGGATCTTGAAGAAGCACTTCTTCAAATGGACCTATTGGGCCATGATTTCTTCATTTACATTGATGTTGAAGATGAAACAACGAATGTCATTTATCGACGCGAAGATGGAGACATTGGTCTTCTTGAAGTAAAAGAATCATAATTCTTAGTATGATTAGATTAAAAAGGTGGTTTACACTAGTGTAAACCACCTTTTGTATTCATGTGCACTACATCTGAGTACAAGTGCTATTCCTTCTTTAAAGGTCGCTTTTTTAGTGCAAATATGGTATAATATTGCGCAAGAGGTTTATAATGAAAAAAAATGAAATGAATCCCTTTTTTGTATACTTATTTGTCGGGATTGCCTTTATAATCATGACTGTATTAGTTATTTTTCTTCAAAATAACCTAGTCACAATAGCGTGCTTATTTTTCTTGATGGTGGCATTTCTTTTGCTATTTTATTTTCAGAAGAAATCTTATCAGAAAACAGAAATTGAACAGATCCAGTACGTAAACCATCAGGCGGAAGATAGTTTAAGTTCACTTTTAGAACAGATGCCTGTTGGAGTTGTCAAGATAAACATGGAAAGTAGTGAGATTGAGTGGTTCAACCCCTACTCAGAGTTAATGTTGACAACGGAAGATGGAGAAATTGACCTTCCTCAAGTTCAAGAAATTATAAAAACATCCATATCTTCGCCTGGTATTTATGCTAATGTAGGAGAAAAACGTTATGCGGTGCATCTAGATAGAAATTCTGGTGTGCTTTACTTTTTCGATGTTTCTGGAGAGTACGAAGCCACAGTAGAATTGGTAACGAGTCGTCCTGTAATTGGTATAATTTCAGTAGATAATTATGATGATTTAGAGAACGAAACATCTGAATCAGATATCAGTCATATTAATAGTTTTGTCGCGAATTTTGTCGCAGAATTTACCGGAAAACATAAAATGTTTTCTCGTAGAGTGACCATGGATCGTTTTTACTTATTTACTGACTATACGGTATTGGAACATTTGATGCAGGAAAAGTTTTCTGTGATTGATACCTTCCGTGAAGAAGCAAAGCAGAGAGATTTAGCCTTAACCATGAGTATGGGCTTTTCATACGGTGATGGCGATCATGAGAGTATTGGTAAAGTTGCTTTATCCAATCTCAACCTTGCAGAAGTTCGGGGCGGAGACCAAGTCGTTGTAAAAGAAAACGATGAAACGAAGAATCCAATTTATTTTGGTGGTGGCTCTGCAGCTTCTATTAAGCGAACAAGAACACGTACTAGAGCAATGATGACGGCAATCTCTGAAAAATTGAAGAGTGTCGATTGTGTATTTATTGTTGGCCATAAAAACTTAGACATGGATGCTTTGGGATCTGCCGTCGGTATGCAATTGTTTTCTAGTAACGTCTTGGACGAAAGTTATGTAGTCTATGATCCAGAACAAATGTCTCCGGACATCCATCGTGCCATTCAATTTTTAGAAAATGAGGGAGTTACAAAACTTCTTCCTCTAAATCAGGCTATGGAAATGGTCACGAATCGTTCCTTGCTAGTGATGGTGGACCATTCAAAGACGGCCTTGACCTTGTCAAAAGAGTTTTATGATTTATTCACACAAACGATTGTTATTGACCATCATAGACGAGATCAGGATTTTCCAGAAAATGCTGTTATCACCTATATCGAGAGTGGGGCAAGTAGTGCGAGTGAGCTTGTAACCGAGTTGATTCAATTCCAGAACTCTAAGAAATCACGTTTAAGTCGTATCCAAGCTAGTGTTCTCATGGGTGGTATAATGCTGGATACTAAGAATTTCACCTCTCGCGTGACTAGCCGAACCTTTGACGTGGCAAGTTATCTAAGAACACGTGGTAGTGATAGTATTGTAATTCAAGAACTTGCGGCGACTGACTTTGAAGAGTATCGATTGGTTAATGAGCTAATCTTACAAGGACAGGCCGTACAACCTTCAATTCTTGTCGCTCAAGCCAAGGATACTAAGGAGTATGATACGGTAGTGATTAGCAAAGCAGCTGATACTATGTTAGCCATGTCTGGCATTGAAGCTAGCTTTGTCATTGCAAAAAACAGCCAAGGGGATATTTCCATTTCTGCAAGAAGTCGAAGTAAGATCAATGTGCAACGGATTATGGAAGAATTGGGTGGTGGAGGCCACTTCAACTTGGCAGCTGCTCGACTTGCAGATATGAGTCTGCAAGAAGCGGGTGATAAACTAAAAACCGTTATTTCTAATGAAATTAGAGAAAAGGAGACAGAAGAATGAAAGTAATCTTTTTAGCAGATGTAAAAGGAAAAGGGAAAAAAGGCGAGATCAAGGAAGTGCCAACAGGTTATGCGCAAAACTTTTTGATTAAGAAAAACCTTGCTAAAGAAGCGACTTCACAAGCAATTGGTGAGTTGCGCGGGAAGCAAAAATCTGAAGAAAAAGCACATGCTCAACTTCTTGCAGAAGCACAAGAAATTAAGGCGAAACTTGAAGCAGAAGAAACAATTGTTGAGTTTGTTGAAAAAGTTGGTCCAGATGGAAGAACTTTTGGTTCAATTACTAGCAAGAAAATTGCGGAAGAGCTCCAAAAACAATTTGGAATTAAAATTGATAAACGTCACATCCAAGTACAAGCGCCAATTCGAGCAGTTGGCTTGATTGATGTTCCAGTAAAAATTTATCAGGATGTAACTAGCGTCATCAATCTTCGTGTAAAAGAAGGCTAAGCTAGATTTGAGTAATGATTTTGTAAAAGGAAGGAAAATCTGATGGCAGAAGTAGAGGAACTACGAGTTCAGCCCCAGGATATTTTGGCAGAACAATCTGTATTGGGAGCTATATTTATCGATGAGAGTAAACTCGTATTTGTTCGAGAATATATTGACTCTCGAGACTTCTTTAAGTATGCTCACCGTTTGATTTTTCAAGCCATGGTTGATTTGTCAGATCGAGGCGAAGCCATTGATGCAACGACTGTTCGTACGATATTAGATGATCAAGGTGATTTGCAAAATATTGGTGGCTTGTCCTACCTTGTTGAGATTATCAACTCTGTACCAACCTCTGCAAATGCTGAATACTATGCAAAAATTGTAGCAGAGAAAGCCACGCTTCGTCGTTTGATTGCTAAGTTGACAGAGTCTGTAAACCAAGCTTATGAAGCCTCTAGCCCTGCAGATGAAATTATTGCTCAAGCAGAAAAAGGCTTGATAGATGTCAGTGAAAACGCAAATCGTAGTGGTTTTAGAAATATTCGAGACATTCTAAATCTTAACTTTGGAAACCTGGAAGTTCGATCGCAACAAACGTCGGATATTACGGGGATTGCAACTGGTTATCAAGATTTGGATCATATGACAACTGGTTTGCACGAGGAGGAGTTGATTATTCTTGCTGCTCGGCCTGCGGTTGGTAAAACTGCTTTTGCCTTGAATATTGCTCAAAATATTGGAACCAAACTTGACAAGACTGTTGCAATTTTCTCTCTCGAGATGGGGGCAGAGAGTTTGGTCGACCGTATGTTGGCTGCCGAAGGACTAGTAGAGTCTCATTCTATCCGTACAGGACAACTGACTGAAGAAGAATGGCGCAAATATACGATTGCTCAGGGGAATCTTGCTAAAGCAAGCATCTATATTGACGATACACCTGGAATCCGAATTACAGAGATTCGATCACGCGCCAGAAAATTGGCTCAGGAAACAGGAAATCTTGGATTGATCTTGATTGACTACCTGCAGCTAATCACAGGGACTGGTCGTGAAAATCGTCAACAAGAGGTTTCAGAGATTTCACGTCAGTTGAAAATTCTGGCCAAAGAATTAAAGGTGCCTGTAATTGCGCTAAGTCAGCTGTCACGTAGTGTTGAACAACGTCAAGATAAAAGACCGGTGCTATCAGATATTCGTGAGTCGGGATCTATCGAGCAAGATGCGGATATCGTAGCCTTTCTTTATCGTGACGACTATTATGAGCGTGGTGGCGAAGAAGAGGAAGGTCTTCCTAATAACAAAGTAGAAGTTATTATTGAGAAGAACCGTAGCGGGGCACGTGGAACGGTAGAATTGATTTTCCAAAAAGAGTATAACAAATTTTCAAGTATTTCCAAGAGAGAGGAACAAAGATGACAGATGCATTTACAGATGTAGCCAAGATGAAAAAAATCAAAGAAGAAATCAAGGCGCATGAAGGACAAGTAGTGGAAATGACCTTAGAAAATGGTCGTAAACGCCAAAAGAATCGCTTAGGAAAACTTATCGAAGTTTATCCATCACTCTTTATCGTTGAATTTGGAAATGTTGAAGGAGATAAACAAGCCAATGTCTATGTTGAATCCTTCACCTATTCTGATATTTTAACAGAAAAGAATTTGATTCACTATTTGGATTAAGGTTGAAAGTGGGAGTTTTCTCACTTTTTTCTTTTTCTTTCGAATGATATAAATGAGGTCAACCTCAAAAATTTATCTATTCGAAGGAGAATGAATGGCATTTAGTAAAAAGAGAACTTTGCTTAAAAGAACGACTGTGGGTACAGCTTCACTATTGTTAGCAGGAGCTTTTCTGTTTGGTGGCGGAACTGTTCATGCCAACCAGGCAAACAATGGATCGTTGGCACGTGGAGATGATTATCCTTATTATTATAAAAATGGAAGTCAAAATATTGATAAATGGCGTCTATACTCCAGACAGTGTACATCTTTTGCTGCTTTTCGATTAAGTAGTGTTAATGGATTTGAACTACCAGCTGCTTATGGGCATGCGAAAGAATGGGGCTATCGAGCTCAAAAAGAAGGATATCGTGTGGATCAGAGACCAGCGATTGGGGCTATTGCTTGGAGCACGAGGGGAACTCATGGTCACGTAGCTTGGGTTTCTAACGTGATTGGAGATATGGTTGAAATCGAGGAGTACAATTACGATTATACAGAAACGTATCATCGTAGGACGGTTAAAGCAAGTACTATGACTGGGTTCATTCATTTTAAAGATGTGGGGAATGCTAGTGTAGGAAATAATCAATCTGTACTAGCTTCTAGTGGAACTCACTACTTTACAGAAAAAGCAGCTATTATGAATCAGCCATCATTGACATCTACTATTATCGATTACTATGAACCTGGAATGAGTGTTCATTATGATCAAACACTTGAAAAGGATGGCTATAGATGGATTAGTTATATTTCACGAAGTGGGAACAGACGCTATATCCCGTTAAATAAAACAGAAACCTCTAAGAATGGATGGGAAAAACAGGGGACAACTTGGTATTACTATGAAAATGGGAAAGTCGCACTTGGTTGGAAAAAGATTAATGGAAGTTGGTACTATTTCCAAACCAATGGTTCCATGAGAACAGGTTGGTTAAAAGACGGTTCCAAGTGGTATTATCTGAAATCGTCTGGTGAAATGCAAACGGGATGGTTGAAGGACAAAGGCATTTGGTATTATCTTGAAAGCTCAGGAGCAATGAAGGCTAGTCAGTGGTTCCAGGTTTCAGGGAAATATTATTACGTGAACGCATCTGGAGAATTGGCAGTAGATACGACTATCGATGGTTTCCAAGTTGATAGCAATGGTGCGCGAGTTGAAAAAAATCCCAATAAGCCTTGACCGATAATCTAACTCTTAGCAATGGTATTTTTCCCTGCTTTCCTTTATAATGGGTGTATGGACAAGAAAAAATTATTATTGATTGATGGATCTTCAGTTGCTTTCCGGGCATTTTTTGCACTTTACCAGCAACTGGATCGTTTTAAAAATGACAATGGACTACATACCAATGCAATCTACGGATTTCATCTAATGTTAAATCACCTATTGGAACGCGTCCAGCCGAGCCATATTTTGGTTGCTTTTGATGCAGGGAAGACGACTTTCCGAACAGAGATGTATGCAGATTATAAAGGTGGACGTGCTAAGACACCGGATGAGTTTCGGGAACAATTCCCCTTCATTCGTGAGTTGCTAGACCATCTTGGAATTCGCCATTATGAGTTGGCTCAGTATGAGGCGGATGATATCATTGGAACTCTTGGTCGCTTAGCTGAAAATGAATCTTTTGATGTAACAATCGTCAGCGGAGATAAAGACTTAATCCAGCTGACGGATGAACATACAGTGGTTGAGATTTCTAAGAAAGGTGTGGCTGAGTTTGAGGCCTTTACACCAGAATATCTCATGGAAAAGATGGGAATCACACCAGCTCAGTTTATCGATCTCAAGGCACTCATGGGGGATAAGTCTGATAATATTCCTGGGGTGACCAAGATTGGTGAAAAGACTGGGATCAAGCTCTTGTTAGAACACGGATCGCTGGAAGGTATTTATGAAAATATCGATGGCATGAAGGCTTCCAAGATGAAGGAAAATCTTGTTAATGACAAGGAACAAGCCTTTTTGTCTAAAACACTGGCAACGATTGATACCAAGGCACCAATCGAGATTGGCCTAGATGACTTGGTCTATAGTGGTCCAGATGTTGAAAGTCTTGGGAAGTTCTACGATGAGATGGGCTTTAAGCAGCTCAAACAAGCCTTGAATGCTTCTCAGTCTAATCAAGCTGAGACATTAAATTTCACCATGGTGGACAAAGTGAGTGAAGAGATGTTGAGTGCCGACTCCATCTTCCACTTTGAACTTTTTGGTGAAAACTATCATACAGATGATTTGGTTGGTTTTGCTTGGTCTTGTGGAGATAAGCTCTATGCGACAGATAAGTTGGAACTTCTGCAAGATCCAATTCTTAAGGATTTTCTAGAAAAAACACCTCTGAAAGTTTATGATTTTAAGAAAGCTAAAGTCCTCTTAAATCGCTTTGGTTTGGACTTGCAGGCTCCTGCTTTTGACAGTCGCTTGGCCAAATACCTTCTCTCTACTGTCGAGAATAATGAAATTTCAACCATTGCTAGTCTCTACGGACAAACTTATTTGATGGATGATGAATCCTTCTACGGCAAGGGGGTCAAGAAAGCTATCCCTGAGAGAGATAAATTCTTGGAACACTTAGCTCGTAAGGTTGCTGTATTGGTGGAGACAGAGCCTGTCTTACTTGAAAAATTAAGTGAAAACGGGCAATTAGACCTCCTCTATGAGATGGAGCAGCCTCTGGCCTTTGTTCTTGCTAGGATGGAGATCGCTGGGATTAAGGTTAAAAAAGAAACCCTAGTCGAGATGCAGGCAGAAAATGAGCTTGTTATTGAAAAGCTAACTCAAGAGATTTATGAGCTAGCTGGTGAGGAATTTAATATTAACTCACCTAAACAGCTGGGGGAACTGCTTTTTGAAAAGTTAGGTCTTCCCCTCGAATACACCAAGAAAACCAAGACAGGTTATTCAACAGCAGTGGATGTGTTAGAGCGCCTTGCTCCTATTGCCCCAATCGTCAAGAAAATTTTAGATTATCGTCAGATTGCTAAGATACAGTCGACTTATGTGATTGGTTTGCAGGATTGGATTTTAGCTGATGGTAAGATTCATACTCGCTATGTGCAGGATTTGACTCAGACAGGGCGTCTATCTAGTGTCGATCCTAACTTGCAAAATATCCCGGTTCGGTTGGAACAAGGCCGCCTCATTCGTAAGGCTTTCGTGCCCGAGTGGGAAGATAGTGTCCTTCTCAGCTCTGACTATTCACAGATTGAGTTGCGAGTTTTGGCGCATATCTCTAAGGATGAACACTTAATTAAGGCCTTCCAAGAAGGAGCGGATATTCATACCTCGACAGCCATGCGTGTCTTTGGGATTGAACGTCCTGAGGATGTGACTCCGAATGACCGTCGCAATGCCAAGGCTGTCAACTTTGGAGTGGTTTACGGAATTTCAGACTTTGGTTTATCGAATAATCTCGGCATTAGCCGTAAAGAGGCGAAGGCCTATATCGATACCTACTTTGAACGCTTCCCAGGTATTAAAAACTACATGGATGAAGTGGTGCGTGAAGCGCGTGATAAGGGTTATGTAGAGACTCTCTTCAAACGTCGTCGTGAGTTGCCAGATATCAATTCGCGTAACTTTAACATTCGTGGTTTTGCGGAACGTACAGCTATCAACTCACCTATCCAAGGTTCGGCTGCAGATATTCTCAAAATTGCTATGATTCAGTTAGATAAAGCCTTGGTAGCAGGTGGTTATCAGACTAAGATGCTGTTACAAGTACACGATGAAATTGTACTTGAGGTGCCTAAGTTAGAATTAGCTGCTATTAAAAAACTTGTCAAACAAACCATGGAAGAAGCCATTCAACTCAGTGTGCCCCTGATTGCTGATGAAAATGAAGGCGTGACTTGGTATGAGGCCAAATAAAAAATAGACTATTAGACAAAAAGAAATCCCCTTGAGCGTTATTGTTCAAAGGGATTTTTATTTCAGGAAAAAAACAAAAGTGGAACTATCTGGCAAATAGTAGAGATTATTTGACTTGTTTCTTTTGTTCTTTTTTGGCAAGTATTGGTAGAATAACACCTAAACCAATCAGAATAATTGGGGTCAAGATGTTTGTAAGAAGAGAGAATTGCCAAGCAGTTGGATTCTCAGCATAGTTAATTTTTGGAACCATACCTAGGATACAAGCAAATGCAGTGAAGAGGAAGCACCAAGTACCGATAATAAAGCCAAGCTTAGGATTGTTCACAAACTTGTATTCGGCATTTTTGTATGTTTTCCAAGCGCGATTGAGCATCATATAGGCAAGGAATACCCAGAGATAACGCATTGGCATTACGATAGAATTGAGGTTGGTCATCCATTTTACAAGTCCGTCAATTTCCTGAATACCAAAAATTGGAAGGATGATGATAAGGCTAACGAGGACGCCTGTAAGGAGGTAACCGTTAATGAGGATACCTTTTTCAGTACGTTTACGAAGCCAGCTTGGGATGTAGTTTTCGTCAGCGTTATTGAGTAGGATTTGCAATGGTGCATCGATAGAGAAGGCAAGTGCCGCGATTTGCCCGACCATGTTTGTAAGAGCATAGATTACGACAAAGAGGTTTCCAACGCCCCAATAATTTCCTAACATTTGGAAGGCTTGATAAGCACCATTACGCATGAGGTCTTCAGGGATATTATTGCCATCAAATAGCATTCCCATGGCAACAGAACCGAGGATAGCAGAGAGACCGACCATGATGGCCATCACAATCATACCTTTAGGAAATTCTTTCGCAGGGTTGCGGGTTTGATTCACGTAAGGGGAAATTTTTTCACAACCACCAACTGCAAAGACCAGTAGTGAGATGGTTGTAAAATAAGAAAAATCAAAGTTTGGAATGTAGGTGCTTAGTTGATCCATGTGTGGTGTCGCAAACTGGATGTCTGGTTTGATGAAAGGTAGACCGACAGCCAAAAGCACAAAGAGTAAAGACATGATTAACATGGCACTTCCTGCCAAACTACCAATGACTTTAAGAGTTGTCAAACCTTTTGTAGAAAGGTAGAGGAAAAGTCCAAAGATTAGTAAGCAGAGAATAACAATCCAGTGGATGTCAATTTGTTTTAGAAACTGTCCGTTACCTTGCAAGGCCCATCCGAGCGGGATTAGGATTCCTTGAGGCTTTTGTGCGAGGTAAGGAATGTGAACAACCCAGTATGTCCAAGCAGCAAAGTAAGCTAGACGTTTGGTTGATGTTTTTTCAACCCAGTCACTAACACCGCTACCGCTTTCCTTGAAGGTAGAACCGAGTTGTCCGACGATGAGTGAGTATGGGATGAAGTAAAGCGCGAGGATTAAAATCCAAGATACGACGACTGAAATTCCCTGTTGAGAATAGTTATTGACGACGTTTCCTAGCCCCCAAACCATGTTGAAGGCAATCAGAGAAACCATCAGCCAATTCAGTTGGTGTTGATCTTTTTTCATAATGTCTCCTTTTCTGATAATTTCAGTATATCATGTTTTTTGAAAGCGCCTAACAAAATTTTAAATTTACTATAAAAAATGTAAAAACTAGCTAACAGATAGGGAGTAGGGCTTGTTGGTTGAGAAAAGGTTATCCACAACGTGTGGATAACTCAAGGTGTCAACAACAACTGTCTCTTTCTAGTTTTGATGTGAGAAGTGGAGATAAAATTGATAGAATGGAAAACAATGAAGTCTTTGTAAACCTTGGTATAACAAGATTTGCAGACTGTGTTCGGTTGTAAATCCTATAGACTTGGATTGGAAAACATTTTGGAAAAACTTGAAACTATTTTCCAAAGAAAAGTTGAAAGTTATTCACAGCTTGTGGAAAACTTTATATGGATAAGAAAACCCCTTTGTGCATGACAAAGGGATTTGATCTATTAGTGCTTCGGTAACCAGCTGAGGGTAAAGTCAAGAGTCTTGGCATTGAGCAGTTCCTGATGGCTGATGCTTTGTTTTTCTTTCCCGTCCAGTAGACAGTTTTGGACAAAGTGGAAGTGTTCATGATTCTGTTGAGTACGAATATCAAGCCATTTATCTTCTTGGGCTAGATAGACACGAAGGTGGTCAAAGTACGGAATTCCAAGGTCATAACTTGCTTTTCCTGGGCAAGTTGGGTAAAGTCCGAGAGCAGACCACACATACCAAGCCGATAGACTGCCATTATCCTCATCTCCTGGATAAGCATCCCAGCCAGCTCGAAAGGCCTTTTGACGGAGAGTCTTGATCAAAAGACTGGTATATTGGGGAACATTACTATAGCGGAAAAGATAAGGGATGTGGAAACTTGGTTGGTTTGAAATGGCTAGTTGACCAAATGGCGCTGTTGCCATCTCACTCATCTCATGGATTTCATAGCCATAGCCCGTCGTTTCAAAGAGTGGGAGACTTTGACAAGCTTTCAAAAGATAGTTGCTAAAAGCTTCTTTTCCACCCATTAGTTGGCTAAGTCCAGAAATGTCATGCAAGACACCCAGACTGGCTTGAACGGCTGAACACTCAGCGTAGTCACGGCCCCAACTATAAGGAGAAAAGTCAGGACGGAAGTTTCCATCTACATCACGCGCCCTCATATAGCCTGTCTCAGGGTCAAATAGATTTTGATAATTCTTAGAATAGTGGGCATAGGTTTGGGCTAGCTCTTCTTGCCCTAATTTTGCTGCACAAGTAGAGATACAAAAGTCACTGTATGCATAGTCTAGTGTGTGACTGACACTTTCATGATAATCTGTGGATAAGTAGCCGATTTCTTGGTATTGAGAAAGGCCATGGCGTCCGTTGATGGCTTTTGGATCTGACTTGGTCGCAGTTTCGATCATGGCTTTGAGAAATTCTTCTTCAAGCTCAGGCGCCATGTCTTTGCAAGCACTATCTGCTAGTACACCATCAATCAAAGTACCAGGCATCATTCCTCGTTCGTCAGGAGCAAGCCACTTAGGGAGATAGCCCGTGTCGCGGTAGCTATTAAGGAAACCCTCAAGAAATTGGTGATAGTATTCCGGAATAATCAAGGCAAAGAGTGGGAATGAAGTGCGGAAGGTATCCCAAAAACCATTGTTGGTGAAGAGTAGACCAGGCTTGATCGTTCCTGAAGCAAGGTCCATATGAATATTCTCGTCCTGCTCATTCACCTCATAGAAGGTTTGCGGGAAAAGAAAGAGTCTGTAAAGACAGTGGTCAAAAAATGTTCGATCTACTGGTCCAGTTTCCACGACATCAAAACGGCCCAGAAGGTCTTCCCAACTTTCTTTGGCGTTTGTTTTTGTCTCTTCAAAATTCTGTTTAGGAAGATTAAAGAGAGCTTGTTCTTTGGAAATAAAGGAAGTCGCTAGTTGAACCTGAGCTTCCGCTCCAGCCAAATCAATCCGCCAGTCCTGTTCCTCTTGCTTGATAGATAAGATTTCTACTGAAAATGCGAGGGCAGTGAACATGACGAGAGAACTTTTGTTGGTTTCGGTTAATCCGCTTTGGCGAAGATTCAGAGTTTGCTTATCCACTTGATCCACTGTCAAATCATCATTCGCATGCAGATAGATGGATAGGGATTTTCCTTGTATCTGTCTTAGTTGAATAGAAGCTCCATAGCATGTAGGAGTTAACTGAGTTTCAATCTGATAACGCTCAGAAAAAATTCTGAGATAATGGGGATTGAAAATAGCACGATCAAGGTTATAGGAAGACTGACGATGGAAGAGCGTGTCGCCGCTAATTTCTCCTGCAACAGGAGTCAGTAGCAACCAAGAATAATCGCCAATCCAAGGACTAGGCTGGTGGGTTAGTCGAATGCCCTGAAATATGGGAAGATGGGGATCAAAAAACCAAGATCCTTCCTGATCACTGGTTTGTGGAACAAAGTAATTCATCCCAAAAGGCACTCCAGTATATGGTAGTGTGTTTCCTCGTGAAAATGCATGTTTACTGGCTGTTCCAAAACGCGTATCGATGCTTTCAAGTATAGGTTTCATAGAATATCCTTTAGTCGTTTTCTACATTATATCAGAAAATTTAGCCTTTAGAAAAGGAGTTTTAAATATAACAATTTTGTAGAAAAATGACTATCATTTGTGTATATATTTTCTGGGCTAAAAGCTATATACTGAAAATGAAAATCTGTTTGAAAGAGGCAAAATAGTTTATGGTTTATTCTAAAGAAATCGTTAGAGAATGGTTGGACCAAGTAGCGGAGCGTGCTAAAGATCATCCTGAATGGGTAGATATTTTTGAACGTTGCTATACAGACACTTTAGACAATACAGTTGAAATCTTAGACGACGGCTCAACTTTTGTATTGACTGGAGATATCCCAGCTATGTGGCTTCGTGACTCAACTGCTCAGCTGAGACCTTACCTCCATGTGGCTAAAAGAGACCCTCGTTTGCGTCAGACCATTGCTGGTTTGGTCAAACGACAGATGACCTTGATTCTCAAAGATCCTTATGCCAACTCTTTCAATATTGAGGAGAACTGGAAGGGGCACCACGAGACCGACTACACCGATTTGAATGGCTGGATTTGGGAGCGCAAGTATGAAGTAGACTCACTTTGCTATCCCTTGCAGTTGGCTTATCTTCTGTGGAAAGAAACAGGTGAAACTAGCCAATTTGATGAAACCTTTGTTACAGCGACTAAGGAAATCCTTCATCTCTGGACGGTTGAACAAGACCACAAGAACTCACCTTATCGCTTTGTTCGTGATACCGATCGTAAGGAAGATACCTTGGTAAATGACGGCTTTGGTCCTGACTTTGCCGTGACAGGAATGACTTGGTCAGCCTTCCGTCCAAGTGATGACTGCTGTCAGTATAGCTATTTGATTCCGTCAAATATGTTTGCAGTGGTTGTCTTGGGTTATGTCCAGGAAATCTTTGCAGAATTGAATCTAGCTGATAGTGAAAGCATCATTGCTGATGCTAAACGTCTGCAAGCTGAAATCCAAGAAGGGATCGAAAATTACGCCTACACGACTAACAGCAAGGGCGAGAAGATCTATGCCTTTGAAGTAGACGGTTTAGGAAATGCTAGCATCATGGACGACCCTAACGTACCAAGTTTGTTAGCTGCTCCATATCTTGGTTATTGTGATGTCAATGACGAAGTGTATCAAGCAACTCGTCGCACCATTCTCAGCCCTGAAAATCCATACTTCTACCAAGGAGAATACGCTAGCGGTCTCGGAAGCTCTCATACCTTCTATCGTTATATCTGGCCGATTGCCCTATCAATTCAAGGCTTAACAGCTACAGATAAAGCTGAGAAAAAATACTTGCTAGACCAACTAGTTGCCTGCGATGGCGGAACAGGTGTTATGCATGAAAGCTTCCACGTAGATGATCCGACTCTCTACTCTCGTGAATGGTTCTCATGGGCCAACATGATGTTCTGCGAATTGGTCTTGGATTACCTAGATATTCGCTAATACTCTTCGAAAATCAAATTCAAACCACGTCAGCTTAACCTTGCCGTACTCAAGTAAAGCCTGCGGCTAGCTTCCTAGTTTGCTCTTTGATTTTCATTGAGTATAAGGAGTACGTTTTCGCTCAACTGATTCTTGGAAAGAATCACAAATTTACATTTAAAACGTTAACAATAAAAATTTAAATTTAGAATGAGGTTTTACTTCATGGAAAATGTTGTTGTACATATTATCTCTCACAGTCACTGGGATCGTGAGTGGTATCTACCTTTTGAAAGTCACCGTATGCAATTGGTGGAACTTTTTGACAATCTTTTTGATCTTTTTGAAAATGATCCTGAGTTCAAGAGCTTCCACCTAGATGGGCAAACCATTGTCCTTGATGACTATTTAGAAATTCGCCCTGAAAACCGTGACAAGGTTCAGCGCTATATCGACGAAGGCAAATTGAAGATTGGTCCTTTCTATATCTTGCAGGATGACTACTTGATTTCCAGTGAAGCGAACGTCCGCAATACCTTGATTGGACAAGCGGAATGTGCTAAATGGGGCAAATCAACTCAAATCGGCTACTTCCCAGATACCTTTGGAAATATGGGGCAGGCTCCTCAAATCCTTCAAAAATCAGGGATTCACGTAGCAGCCTTTGGTCGCGGTGTGAAGCCAATCGGATTTGACAACCAAGTCCTCGAAGATGAGCAATTTACCTCTCAATTTTCAGAGATGTACTGGCAAGGAGCTGATGGTAGCCGTGTACTCGGTATTCTTTTTGCTAACTGGTACAGTAACGGGAATGAAATTCCAGTGGATAAAGACGAGGCTTTGACTTTCTGGAAGCAAAAATTAGCAGACGTCCGTGACTATGCATCGACCAACCAATGGTTGATGATGAACGGCTGTGACCACCAGCCTGTACAGAGAAATATTAGTGAAGCCATTCGTGTGGCAAATGAACTCTTCCCTGACGTGACCTTTATTCATAGCTCCTTTGATGAATATGTGCAAGCAGTGGAAAGTGCACTTCCTGAAAACCTATCAACGGTTACAGGCGAGTTGACCAGTCAGGAAACAGATGGCTGGTATACTCTTGCCAACACTTCTTCATCCCGCATTTACCTCAAACAAGCCTTCCAAGAAAACAGCAATTTGCTAGAGCAAGTGGTGGAACCCTTGACCATTATCACTGGTGGCCATAACCACAAGGATCAATTAACCTATGCTTGGAAGACCCTCTTGCAAAATGCGCCACACGATAGTATCTGTGGATGCAGTATCGACGAGGTCCACCGAGAAATGGAAACTCGTTTTGCTAAGGTCAATCAAGTCGGGAATTTTGTCAAGAGCAACCTTCTTAATGAGTGGAAACACAAAATAGCAACTCACGAAGCGCAAAGCGATCACCTCTTCACCGTTGTTAACACAGCTTTACATGACAAGGTTGATACTGTCAGTGTTGTGGTGGATGTTGCCACTTGTGATTTCAAAGAATTGCATCCGACAGAAGGCTACAAGAAAATGGCAGCCGTGACCTTGCCAGAGTACCATGTTGAAGATTTGGATGGTCATGTCCTTGAAGCGAAGATTGAAGACTTGGGAGCAAGTTTTGGTTATACTTTGCCAAAGGATAAGTTCCGTCAACCTTATATCGCTCGTCAAGTGCGCGTGACAATCCCAGTTCATCTTGCTCCACTTTCTTGGGCTAGTTTCCAATTGGTTGAAGGCCAAGTAGAATACCGAGATGGTATTTATCAAAATGGGGTTATTGATACACCGTTTGTAACTGTGAGTGTAGATGAAGGAATCACAGTCTATGACAAGACTACAAATGAAGCTTACGAAGACTTTATCCGCTTTGAAGACCGTGGAGATATCGGAAACGAGTATATTTACTTCCAACCAAAAGGTACTGAGCCAATCTATGCTAAATTGAAAGGATACGAAGTCTTAGAAAACAATGCTCGCTATGCTAAGGTATTGCTCAAACATGACTTGACGATTCCAGTCAGTGCAGATGAAAAATTGGATGCTGAACAAAGAGGTATTATCGAGTTCATGAAACGAGATGCAGGTCGTTCAGAAGAGTTGACAACCATTCCTCTTGAAACTGAGATGACCATCTTTGTGGATAATCCACAGATTCGTTTTAAAACTCGTTTTACCAATACTGCAAAGGATCACCGAATTCGTCTCTTGGTGAAAACTCACAACACTCGTCCAAGCAATGATTCTGAAAGCATCTATGAAGTTGTGACAAGACCAAATAAACCAGCAGCTTCTTGGGAAAATCCTGAAAATCCACAACACCAACAAGCCTTTGTCAGCTTGTATGATGATGTCAAAGGAGTGACCGTATCCAATAAAGGATTGCACGAGTATGAAATCCTTGGAGATGACACTATGGCTGTAACTCTTCTTCGTGCTTCAGGCGAACTCGGTGACTGGGGCTACTTCCCAACACCGGAAGCTCAGTGTTTGCGTGATATCGAAGTTGAGTTTGCAGTAGAGTTCCACCAAGCAGGCGAACGCTTCTCAGCTTTCCGTCGCGCCAAAGCCTTCCAGGTGCCATTTACAGCTCTTCAAGTCGCAAAACAAGAGGGTAGTGTTGCCGCAACGGGTAGCCTCTTTAACCATGCGGCACTGAACTTACCACAAGTCTGCCCAACGGCATTTAAGGTGGCTGAGAATGAAGAAGGTTATGTCCTTCGTTACTACAATATGAGTCAAGAAAATGTTCGCGTTTCTGAAAAACAACAAGCCATTCTTGACTTGCTGGAACGCCCATACCCAGTTCATTCAGGACTATTGGCACCACAGGAAATTCGCACAGAATTCATTCAAAAAGAAGAAATTTAATTTCAAATAGTAAACAGAAACAGAAAGGAGGAGCGAAGAAGTAAGAACCAACTGCGGACTCGCTCCTTTTTGCAGGTAAAAGCAATGACCATTGCAACGATTGATATCGGAGGGACTGGGATTAAGTTTGCTAGTCTCACTCCTGATGGAAAGATTTTAGATAAGGCCAGCACCCCAACTCCAGAAACTCTAGAAGATTTGTTGGCTTGGTTGAACAAGCGATTGTCAGAACGTGGCTACCGTGGGATTGCCATGAGTGTGCCAGGGGCTGTTAATCAAGAAACAGGAGTGATTGAGGGGATTAGTGCCATTCCTTACATTCATGGATTTTCATGGTACCAGGCCCTTGCTCATCACCAACTCCCTGTCCATCTAGAAAATGATGCTAACTGTGTTGGACTCAGTGAACTGCTGGCTCATCCTGAGATTGAAAATGCAGCCTGCGTCGTGATTGGTACAGGGATCGGTGGAGCCATGATTATCAATGGCAAAATTCACCGTGGTCGCCATGGCTTGGGTGGAGAGTTTGGTTACATGACAACTATCGAACCAGCAGAAAACCTCAATAACTGGTCACAACTAGCTTCTACAGGAAACATGGTTCGGTACGTGATTGAGCAATCTGGTCAGACTGACTGGGATGGCCGAAAGGTTTACCAAGAGGCTGCAGCAGGCAATGCCCTTTGCCAAGAAGCCATTGAGCGGATGAATCGTAATCTTGCTCAAGGATTACTCAATATCCAGTATCTAATCGACCCAGATGTCATTAGCCTAGGTGGCTCTATCAGTCAGAACCCAGATTTTATCAAAGGGGTGCAAAAAGCGGTAGACGTCTTTGTGGAAAGATATGAAGAGTATACAATTGCGCCAGTCATCCAAGCCTGCACCTATCAGGCAGATGCCAATCTCTACGGTGCCCTTGTCAACTGGTTACAGGAGGAGAACCAATGGTAATTTTTACAGGACTTAGTTCCAAACAAGCACAAGCTATTGAAGTATTAAAAAATCACATTTCCCTACCAGATGTAGAAGTGGCAGTCGCTCAGTCTGATCAAGCCTCTATCTCTATCAAGGGTGAGAGTGGAAACTATCAATTGACTTATGACAAACCTCACCAACTCTACCGCGCCGTATCCGTTCTAGCAACAGCTTTAGCAGAAGGTGATAAGGTAGAGATTGAAGAGCAGGCAGCCTATGAAGAATTAGCCTACATGGCAGATTGTTCCCGAAACGCTGTTTTGAATGTTGCATCTGCCAAGCAGATGATTGAGGTCTTAGCTCTCATGGGCTACTCAACTTTTGAACTCTACATGGAAGATACCTATCAAATCGAAGGACAACCTTACTTTGGCTATTTCCGCGGAGCATACTCAGCTGAAGAGTTACAGGAAATTGAAGCCTACGCCCAACAGTTGGATATGACTTTTGTTCCTTGTATTCAGACCTTGGCTCACTTGTCAGCCTTTGTTAAATGGGGTGTCAAAGAAGTCCAGCAACTCCGTGATGTTGAGGACATTCTCCTTATCGGAGAAGAAAAGGTTTATGACCTGATTGACGGCATGTTTGCGACCCTGTCTAAACTACAAACTCGCAAGGTCAATATCGGAATGGACGAAGCCCACTTGGTTGGTTTGGGACGCTACCTCATCCTGAACGGCGTTGTTGACCGTAGTCTTCTTATGTGCCAACACTTGGAGCGCGTGCTGGATATTGCAGACAAGTATGGTTTCCACTGCCAGATGTGGAGCGATATGTTCTTCAAGCTCATGTCAGCAGATGGCCAGTATGACCGTGATGTGGAGATTCCAGAGGAAACTCGCATTTATCTAGACCGTCTAAAAGACCGTGTGACTTTGGTTTACTGGGATTACTATCAGGATAGCGAAGAAAAATACAACCGGAACTTCCGCAACCACCACAAAATTAGCCAGGATATCGCCTTTGCAGGTGGTGCTTGGAAGTGGATTGGTTTCACGCCTCATAACCATTTCAGCCGTCTCATCGCAGTCGAAGCCAATAAAGCCTGCCGTGCTAATCAGATCAAAGAAGTCATTGTGACGGGTTGGGGAGATAATGGTGGTGAAACAGCCCAGTTCTCTATTCTGCCAAGCCTACAAATCTGGGCAGAACTCAGCTACCGCAACGATTTAGAGCGTTTGTCAGCCCATTTCAAGACCAATACAGGTCTATCCGTTGAGGACTTTATGCAGCTTGACCTGGCCAACCTCTTACCAGATCTACCAGGAAATCTCAGTGGGATTAACCCCAACCGCTATGTCTTTTATCAAGATGTTCTTTGCCCAATTCTTGATAAGCACATGACACCTGAACAGGACAAACCACACTTTGCGAATGCTGCGAAGACTCTTTCAGAAATCAAAGACAAAGCAGGTATCTACGCCTATCTCTTTGAAACTCAGGCCCAGTTAAATGCTATTTTAAGCAAAAAAGTGGATGTAGGACGACGCATTCGTCAAGCCTATCAAGTAGATGATAAAGACAGCTTGAAACAAATCGCCAGAGAAGAATTGCCAAAACTCAGAAGTGAGATTGAAAACTTCCACAAACTCTTTAGCCAGCAATGGTTGAAAGAAAACAAGGTCTTTGGCTTGGATACCGTGGATATCCGTATGGGTGGACTCTTACAACGGATCAAGCGTGCAGAAAGCCGTATCGAGGCTTATTTGGCTGGTCAAATTGACCGCATCGAAGAATTAGAAGTCGAAATTCTTCCATTTACTGACTTCTACGCAGATAAGGATTTCGCAGCCACAACAGCTAACCAGTGGCATACCATTGCAACAGCTTCAACCATTTATACGACATAAAGATTAGAACACCCTGCATGAAGCAAGATGTTTCTCGTGAAACACACTTCTTATATAAAAAAGTTCTCCACATAAAATAATTTGTGGAGTTTTTTCTATAATTTGTAGTTTAAACTGTCCTAAAAATAAGAGTATACTATTTTTGTAAACGTTATCAAGTCTAAAAAATGTGAGATTATGAAGTTTTAGAAAATAAAAAGGGAGGAAATTATGAACAAGTTTTCAAAAACTTTAAGAGATAATTGGATTTTTCTCTTAATGGTTCTACCAGGAACAATTTGGTTGATTTTATTCTTCTACATTCCAGTTTTTGGGAATGTGGTTGCCTTCAAAGACTACCATATGACTGGTGAAGGATTCGTCCACAGTATTATAAACAGTAGATGGGTCGGACTAGATAACTTTAAATTCTTGTTTAGTTCCAAAGATGCCTTTGTCATCACTCGAAACACTGTACTTTACAACCTTGGATTTATCTTTCTCGGTTTGGTTGTGTCAGTTGGTATCGCCATTATCCTTAGTGAACTTCGCTCTAAGCAAATGGTTAAAATCTACCAAACATCTATGTTGTTCCCTTACTTCCTATCTTGGGTTATCATCAGTTTCTTTACAGATGCTTTCCTAAACATCGATAAAGGGCTTATCAACCACACCTTAGAAGCTCTTGGAATGAAGGGTATTAACTTCTACGCTGATGTAAGTATTTGGCCTTACCTCCTCCTCTTCCTAGGTATCTGGAAAGGCTTTGGATATAGTAGTGTTATGTACTACGCAACTATCATGGGTATTGACCCAACTTACTACGAAGCAGCGACAGTGGATGGTGCTAGCAAATGGCAACGTATCCGTAACGTAACTATTCCTCAGTTGACACCGCTTGTGACAGTATTGACTATCCTTGCAGTCGGAAACATCTTCCGTGCAGACTTCGGTCTTTTCTACCAAATCCCTCACAACGCTGGTCAGCTCTATAGTGTAACAAACGTATTGGACGTTTATGTCTTTAACGGATTGACCCAAACAGCAGATATCGGTATGGCGTCAGCAGCCGGTCTCTATCAGTCAGTCGTCGGTTTGATTCTCGTTGTCCTATCAAACTTACTTGCAAGACGTGTTGATCCTAACTCAGCACTATTCTAGAAAGGAGGAGCATATGGCAAAAAAAATTCAAAAAGAAAAAATTGATAATGTTGGCATACACTCCTTCAGCAAAAAAGCAGATATCTTCTTTAGTATCATATCTGGTTTGCTGGCCTTCTCTTGTATCTTGCCTTTCATCTTCGTAATCATTATCTCAATTACAGACGAAAAAAGTATTGTTCAATATGGATATAGCTTCTTCCCATCGAAGTTTGGTGTAGATGGATTCCAGTTCTTGGCTCAGTTCAAGGACAAGATTCTACAAGCGCTCTTTATCTCAGGTTTTGTGACAGTTGTAGGTACGTTGACAAACGTATTCATCACAACAACCTACGCTTATGCCATCTCACGTTCAACATTTAAGTATCGCAAATTCTTTACAATCTTCGCTCTTCTTAGTATGTTGTTCAATGCTGGTTTGGTACCAGGCTATATCGTGGTAACTCAGTTACTTCACTTGGGTGATACTATTTGGGCCTTGATTGTTCCGATGCTTCTATCACCATTCAACATCATGTTGATGCGGTCTTTCTTCAAGAAAACCATCCCAGAAGCAATCCTCGAATCAGCTCGTATCGATGGAGCTAGCGAGGCGCGGATCTTCTTCCAAATCTGTTTACCACTCTCTCTTCCAGGGATTGCGACTATCACACTTTTGACAGCGCTTGGGTTCTGGAATGACTGGTTTAATGCCCTACTTTACATCAAGAGTGACAACTTGTATCCATTGCAATATTTGCTCATGCAAATTCAAAACAACATGGATTATATTGCTAAGTCAGTTGGTATGTCAGGACAACTTGCGGTTGCCCTACCAAAAGAAACAGGTCGTATGGCCATGGTCGTAGTTGCGACTGTTCCAATTGCGATTCTCTATCCATTCTTCCAACGCTACTTTGTAAAAGGTTTAACTATCGGTGGTGTTAAAGAATAAGAGACGCTGAGAAACAAGCTTTCTCTACCCTATCTAACTTTTCTTTGTTGAAAAGTAGATCACTAAAATTGTTTTAAATTTAAAAATAAAAAAAGGAGTTTTTATCATGAAAAACTGGAAAAAATATGCTTTTGCATCTGCTAGCCTTGTAGCTTTAGCTGCTAGCCTCGCTGCTTGTGGAAACCTTAAAGGTAACAACCAAAAAGCTGCTGACTCAGCTTCAGGTGACAAAACTGTTATCAAAATGTACCAAATCGGTGACAAACCAGATAACTTGGATGAATTGCTAGAAAATGCAAACAAAATCATCGGAGAAAAAGTTGGTGCTAAATTAGATATCCAATACCTTGGATGGGGTGACTACGGTAAGAAAATGTCAGTTATCACTTCATCAGGTGAAAACTATGATATCGCATTTGCAGATAACTACGTTGTAAACGCTCAAAAAGGTGCTTATGCTGACTTGACAGAATTGTACAAGAAAGAAGGAGCTGACCTTTACAAAGCACTTGACCCAGCTTACATCAAAGGTAACACTGTAAACGGTAAAATCTATGCAGTTCCAGTTGCAGCCAACGTTGCATCTTCACAAAACTTTGCTTTCAACGGTCCACTTCTTGAAAAATACGGAATCGATATCTCAGGTGTAACTTCATACGAAACACTTGAACCAGTATTGAAACAAATCAAAGAAAAAGCTCCAGATGTAATGCCATTCGCTGTTGGTAAAAACTTTATCCCATCAGAAAACTTTGACTACCCAGTTGCAAATGGTCTTCCATTCGTCATCGACCTTGAAGGCGACACTACTAAGATCGTAAACCGTTACGAAGTTCCTCGTTTCGTAGAACACTTGAAGACTATGCACAAATACTATGAAGCAGGATACATTCCAAAAGACGTAGCAACTAGTGATACTTCATATGACCTTACTCAAGATACTTGGCTTGTTCGCGAAGAAACAGTAGGACCAGCTGACTACGGTAGCAGCTTGCTTTCTCGTGTTGCTAACAGAGACATCAAAATCAAACCATTTACTAACTTCATCAAGAAAAACCAAACAACTCAAGTTGCTAACTTTGTAATCTCAAACAACTCTAAGAACAAAGAAAAAGCAATGGAAGTGTTGAACCTCTTGAACACTAACCCAGAACTCTTGAACGGTCTTGTTTACGGTCCAGAAGGCAAGAACTGGGAAAAAGTTGAAGGTAAAGAAAACCGTGTTAAAGTCCTTGACGGATACAAAGGAAACACTCACATGTCAGGATGGAACACTGGTAACAACTGGATCCTTTACATCAACGAAAACGTAACAGATGAACAAATTGCACAATCTAAGAAAGATTTGGAAACTGCAAAAGAATCTCCAGCGCTTGGATTCATCTTCAACACTGACAACGTGAAATCTGAAATCTCAGCTATCACTAACACTATGCAACAATTCGATACAGCTATCAACACTGGTACTGTAGACCCAGAAAAAGCTATTCCAGAATTGATGGAAAAACTTAAATCTGAAGGTGCTTACCAAAAAGTATTGGATGAAATGCAAAAACAATACGACGAATTCTTGAAAAGCAAAAAATCATAAGAATAATTGATTTCGTGTATTCATTCCTAAAAATTGCAATCACTGCCTTATCTGGATTTTTCCAGACGGGGTGGTGATTTTTTTGGTCAATACATATAATTATCTGTATTTGTATCTAGATATTTGCTCTGCCATATAAGATTGGACACCGTCACAGCTGAAAAAAGATCTGAAATTGGGTCTTGTTTTCAATTTTCGGTCAAATAAATTGCATTCGCTTTCTTGAGGGGTTATACTGTTATAGTTGAATAAAAAATTCTGATAATTTAATCTTAGAAAAGAGAAGCAAATGTCAAAAGATATTCGAGTTTTACTTTACTATAAATATGTTCCCATCGAAAACGCGGAACAATTTGCTGCAGACCACTTGGCTTTCTGTAAGTCTATCGGGCTCAAGGGGCGTATCCTAGTGGCTGACGAAGGGATCAACGGAACCGTTTCTGGTGACTACGAAACAACGCAAAAATACATGGACTACGTTCACAGCCTTCCAGGTATGGAAGACCTCTGGTTCAAGATTGACGAAGAAAGTGAGCAAGCCTTCAAAAAGATGTTTGTTCGCTATAAAAAGGAAATTGTCCACCTTGGTTTAGAGGATGATAACTTTGATAATGACATCAATCCTCTTGAAACAACAGGTGCTTACTTGTCACCAAAAGAATTTAAAGAAGCCCTTCTAGATGAAGATACAGTTGTCCTTGATACGCGTAATGACTATGAGTATGACCTGGGGCACTTCCGTGGAGCTATCCGTCCGGATATCCGCAACTTCCGTGAATTGCCACAATGGGTCCGTGATAACAAGGAAAAATTCATGGACAAACGTGTCGTGGTATACTGTACTGGTGGAGTCCGCTGCGAGAAATTCTCTGGTTGGATGGTTCGTGAAGGCTACAAAGATGTCGGCCAATTACACGGTGGTATCGCGACTTACGGTAAAGACCCAGAAGTTCAAGGGGAACTTTGGGATGGGAAAATGTACGTGTTTGACGAGCGTATTGCAGTCGATGTCAACCATGTCAATCCAACTATCGTAGGGAAAGACTGGTTTGATGGAACACCATGTGAACGCTATGTCAACTGTGGAAATCCTTTCTGTAACCGCCGTATCTTGACATCAGAAGACAACGAAGACAAATATCTTCGTGGTTGCTCACACGAGTGTCGTGTTCACCCACGTAATCGCTATGTTTTAGAGCATGAATTGACACAAGATCAAGTTATCGAGCGTTTAGCAAAAATTGGTGAGAGCCTAGATCATTCAGAAGTTGTATAATAAACATTAACAGTCCTAAAGGGCTGTTTTTCTATGCTTTTGACTAAAAAATCTTAAATTTGTTTCTGCATCTTTCAGGAAAATGGTGTATACTATATGTAAACGATTTCAAAGGAGACCATTATGGTTAAAACATTTTTTATTCCAAATAAACAAAGTATTTTAGGACAACAGGAGATTTTAACAGCTAAGTCAGTTTTGGCCCTAGTAGAAGGCTTAGAGTCACATAGTTATGATGCAGTTTACCTCCGTCAACCTCTCAATCGCCTTGAGTATATCGAGTGTGGGATCGTAGGTAAGTCTCAATTTCTCTTTAAAGTTCGATATCTAGATGCTCAAAAAGGCTATCAAGTAATCATTCCTGACTTGATTACAAGAGCTGACTGGGAAATTGTAGAAGGGCTCTTGCGTGCTTTGTCTAGCAAGGTTGGTGAAGCAGTTGAAGGCTTGGCAGACTTTGATTTGGAAGACTATTTCCAAGAAACTGTTAAAAACTATCTAGCTGATAAAGCTGCTCGTTTAGGTTTCTGCCAAGGAATTCTTTCACCTGTTTACTTTGATAAGAAGGACTTAGAAAGCTTTCTAGAAGAAGATGGAGTGGCACGTTTTGAAGAGTTAGTTAAGAGGGTTCAAGAATCAGATGCATATCCTTCCAGTGCTAAATTCTATCCAGATGGTGAAGGTAAGGTTCATGGGGTCTATCACCTAGCTCAGGGAGTAAAAACCATTTTGCCAAAAGAACCGGTGATTCCTGCTCCTTACGTGGAGCAATTAGTTGGCAAGGAGCTTGTTTGGGAGATTGATTTGGTAAAAATCTCTGGAGATGGTTCAAAACCAGAAGACTATGAAGCAGTAGCTAGACTGGATTATCAAGCGTTTTTAGGAGCTTTGCCAAAAGAACTTTATCAGGACTTAGATGCTAACCAAGTAGAAGTAGGCCCTGTTTTAGGTGAAGATTTTGAGAACTTAGTAAAAGGTAACTAGAGGCATAAATGAAAGATATTGGTTTTAAATAATGTGAAAAGGCAGATCGTTTGATCTGCTTTTTGTGTACACAAAAAAACCTGTCAGAGTGACAGGTTTTTATCTTACATAAAAGCAAGGATTCGAAGATAGTCGAAAACAAGTGCCATTTCTGCTAGGAAGAAGAGAAATAGAACACCACCGTTGACTAGGAAAGCTAAGAGAAGGCGATAGAAGGGATCAGTTTGACTATCCTTGCTAGGTCTTGAGATGATGTAGAGATTGGCCAAGATAGTCAGACCAATGCTAATGAGGCAGAGAAGAGCTGCAAAACGTAGACTATTAAAGAAGGCAAAGAAACTCGCAATACCCGTGAGCAGGATAGGAAGGGCGAAGAGCCTGCTGTATTCTTGCAAGGTTTTTTCTAGTGTCCAGTCACTGTCCTGGTCGACAAAGCGTTTGACTACAAATCCACCCATGAGGATTGAAAAGAAGAAGAGACTTGTCGCTACTAGGATGGAGAAGACCGAGAAGAGATTGAGAGACGGGAATTGTTCCATGAAGTGAGTATCGATGCTTGCCATACGACCATAGTAGCCTTGTTTGGCGTGATAAACTGTAAAGAGGAAACTTGTGGCAGAAAAGATAGTTAGTAGCGTAAAGGCGTTATAACTATGTTTTTTATCTGTATCAATGCTTGCTGTTGGTTCTTTCAGAGCACCTTGTAACCAGCCCCAAAAATCAGCCAATTCTTCTTTGAAGATTGCAGTTTTTGTAGGGACAGGGTCTGGGACAAATGGACTTTCCAAAGATTTGCTAGGCTGAGGTGCTTCCTTAACTGGTTTTTCTGCTTGGTCTGTCTTTGTTGCCAGTTCTTCTTGTTCTTCAGTCTCTACAGGTTCTTCTGACTTATCTATCTTTTCTGTATTTTCCACGAGTTCTGCGTGTTCGTCATTCTCTACTTTTTCTAGGTCAGCTTCTTGTTCTTCAGGGTTGACTTGAAGACTTTCTTCAACCACTGGCAACTCTTCTTTTTCTTTTAACTCTTCTTGAGGAATGACTAGGTCAGATGGATGTTCTTTTTTCTCATTGTTGGCTGTTTTCTCGAAATCAGCACTTTCAAACCATTCTTGAGTCATAATAGACCTCCCTTTTTTGATTAATTTTTGAGTAGTAACTACTAGTTATCTTTATTCATGATTTCTATAAGAAAGCATGCGATCTTATTATGGGAAATAGATACTTTGATTCGATTTTGCGACGAGGAGATCTTGCGTATCTTTTTTTTCTGTTTTGTAGGGGTTCGCTAATGCTTCACCTTTACTACCTCCCGTAGGTATGTCACGTCTGTCTCGATGCCAACGATAGATATCACCATGTTCAGCAGAAAACTCAACATTGATTCGATCAAGTTCCTTTTGAGATAACTCGAGTGAGATATCTTTTCTTGCCTCGAATTCTACCTTACCGTGGACTTGGATGTCGTCAGCAGAGATATGTTGATGTTCTGCTTGGATACGGCTATCTGTTAGACTGATTCCAAATACATTGACAATTCCAGTTGTAGTCAGCTGGCTATTTTTGATCTCGCTATTAGTGATACGAAGAAGATAGCCATTTGACTGAATCTTGGCATTGCTGAGTTTTACATCGGCAATCGAAAGGACACCGTGGTCGACCTGGGCGGTTAGATCTTTTAATTCTCTTCCTTTTGGCAACGATAGAACGACCTCATCATTGCGGCTGGAAATTCCGCTTGCGATAAAGAGGATACCTTCGATACTAGAACCTACAGAACGACGTGTCGTTGACTTGGTGTCAGAAATCTCAAGAGTTTTTTCTTTGATAGAATGCTGGAGGTTTTCTTTTTCAGAGATGGTCGGGTGATACTGAAGGTGAATCTTGTCATCGCTAGATTCTCTAATGACTAACGAATGTTCTGTCAGTGACATGTTAAGATTTTCAATATCTTGATCAAAAACGAGCTCTTCCATTCGGCTTTCAAAGACTGGATTTTGAGACATTGCAAGGAGGCTTCTGACACCATCGGTTTGGATGCCGATGATTATCATGGCAAAACCGATGATACTAGTAACAACACCAAAGATAAGAAATCCTTTTGTTAATTTACGCATGACTTTCACCTCTCTTTCCTCTATTAAGAATCCACTGAATAAGTCGAAGGATTAGTAATCCAAAGAAACGTGCTACATAGGAAGTCGCTAGTAAGACTAGAGACGAAGCCCCGATAGCTAGTAAACCTCCACCAAAAATCAGCACAAAAGCAGATGTAGATTCAGCCAGGACGTAGAAGCTTTCAAATAGGAGAACGCCTCCTAGGATTAGTCCAGCTGCTGATACAGCAAAGAAGGCTAAAAGTACACTAACCGCAGCGATAAAAATCCCGATGATAGCCATGAGAAGACCAATCCCGACTGGAATCCCAATAGGTGCAGCCAGAAGTGCGATGATTGCGATTTGTAAAACCTGACGGTTGTTCTTATTGGAATTTTCTTCGTTGATTTTTTTATCAAGAAGTGTAGTCAGGACATCATGGGCAGCTTCTTTTGGACTTCCCAGGCTAGCTATTAGGTCTTCCTCGCCTTCAGGACCAGCATCATCAAAGAGTTCTTTGAAGTAGTCCATGGCTTCGATGCGATCAGATTGAGGAAGCTTCATCAGATAGGCTTCAAGCTGATTCAAATATTCAGTTCTTGTCATGGCGAATGCTCCCTTCTATGATGCCGTTGATAGTGTCAGTGTAGAGTGTCCACTCTTCTCTGAGTACAAATAGTTGCTCCTCCCCAATCTCTGTTAAGGAGTAGTACTTCCGCATCCGACCTTGGTATTCGCGAGAGTATGTAGTTAGATAGCGGTTGGTTTCCAGTTTTTTCAAGATGGGGTAGAGGGTAGATTCCTTGATTTTGGCAATGAGTTTAATGGTTTGGCTAATTTCATAACCATAGGAATCCCCTTGTTCTAGAATGGCCAAGATGAGAAATTCAATCAAAGCCGCTGATGTCGGAAAATACATGGGGCACCTCCTTTTTAGTATATAAAAATTCTATATATAATTATTCTACACATACATCATACATCTAAATGTAAGCCCTGTCAAGCAATATGTGTAAAATTTTTATATATAAAAATCTCCTAGTAAAAACTAGAAGATTGGAGGCTGTTTTGCATTACTTTGAGGCAATACTTATCTGCAATCCTCATCATAAATGGGCGGAAGATAAAAATACTTGTCTTCAATCTTGATTTTGGCACAGAGAATGCCGTTTTGATAGACATATCCGTTAAATGGAGGATAGCTATCCAAGTTTTTTAGGATATTCTCAGGCAAAGAACTAAAATTGTAATCCCTCAGAGCCCCAGAACCAATCAATCTTTCAGTCCGATAAGCCTTGATTTCTTTGTCATATTTTTTGAGAAATTCTTCTCGTTTGCTTTCAAAGAGAGCCAAATCTCCGTCATCTAACTGGTAATAGCGTTCGTAACCAGCAATCCAAGAAATATAAACACACAGTAAAGATTTTTCTATCTCTGGAGAGTAGCCAATTGTAAAGTAATTTTCTTTGTCGACCTGCCGATTTTCTACTGTGATAGTCTGTATAAAGTTAGTCATGATAATCTCCGTTTTAAGAATGAACTAGAAAGGCTTCTCATTTAAAAATCTTTTAGCTCATCAAAGATTTCTATAAATTTTTCTTTGTCCATCCCTAAATCTTCAGGTAGTAAATCTAAGATCTCGATCAGGGCATCATAGATATCCTCTCTCTCGATTGTTTCAATAAAACAGTTACGCTTGTCCATTTTATTGAAACCTTGAGTATATTCTCTTATGAGGGCTTCTATGTGTTCCGTAGTGTCCTCGTTGGGGTTTTCTAGAAGCTTTCTAACACTTGCTCTAGTCTTTCTATATAGAGAGGCTGCTTTTTTTGCGTTTGCGGTTGAAATATTTTCTTGTCCATCCCATGAGCGAAATGGATTGTCTAGGTTTTGGGCTAGCCATTCAGCTTTTCTCGGTTTTGTTATCCAAAGATTCAGTCCCTTGTCCTGCTGTTTTTTATAATATTTTTTGGCTACTTTAGCGGCCTCTTCTGGTAAGCTGCTCATCCAAAACATACTTAATCGAGGTAAATCTTCTGGTTTGGGAATATCCTCTGCAGTAAAGCCAAACAAATCAACAGTGGAAAACATGACTAACTCTTTGAACTCTGATAATTTATGGAAATTGAGAATATGACCAGGTTTCCCCCACAATCTTAATTCCCTAAGTCTTGGATAGTTATTCAAGATTTGTGCAAAGTCTATTTCAAGGATGTTAGAACAATGGATGGCTCCTAAATCTTTTAATCCCAGTGCCTTAGGTAGAGAACTATCAAGTTGTAATCGTAAGCTGGCTCCATGGTCCTTTACAAGTATTTGACAATTGTCGCTCATGTCTCCTAATAAGACTAGCTCCTCCAAATCATCGTTTAGTCTAAGTTCCTCTACGCCTGTCAAATCAATGGAAAGCCGATGTATGGATGTCTTAGAAAAATCCAGTTTTGTTTGTCCATGATTTTTAAGAACTAGTTCTGTAATAAAAGGAGTTGACTGCAAATACTCATATATATTTTTGTGCCATCTCGTTAATGTCAACTTAGATAAACAAGGGAAGACTTTTAATTCTAATGCGTCTTCAAAAGGCGTCCACTCGTCATTGATATTGTGTTTAGAAATACGGCACTCATTTCCTGTAAATGAAACTTTTTCCTTGCTTTTATCTGCTTTCTTAAATAAATCTCTTTTTTCTTTTGGTATTTCTTGCCATTTCAGTTGCCTATAAATATCGTAACCATTTCCCCAAAACATAGCATATGTGTTTGTGCTTTCGGTTGTTAATGGTGTTGTATTACCAATAAAAATATAATGTGACGGTACATGAATATCAACATTACTGAGATGTAAGTTTCTTTCCCAGTACATAAAATCTATATAGAGTGGCTTCAAAGAAGATAATTCTTCTTCTCTAAGAGGTTGTTTTCCTGACCAGTCTAAAGACAGTAGGACAGCCTGCGGCTTTTTCTCCCCCTCTTCTATCTTGGTTATCTGACAAGCTATGTATTTTTTTAGATGGAAATTGTAAACACAATAGACGTCCCCTGCTTTTGCTAGCATACAAATTTCTCCTTATATGATTCAATGGTCTTTGGATAATCGATATTTTTTATCCAATTAAAATTTCTTAATGGCGTTAAAACAATCATAAATGTAGACGTTTATAATTTCAACTTTAGCATCGCTTCAACTATCAATTCCGAAAGTAATAATCTTTTATGTACCCAAACAGTGCTACTCCTAATAAAGTGTAACCGGAGTTTTCCTAGCTTTATTATATCATTTTTGCGCATAGTAAGAGTAGTATGCTTGGTAAATCTATACTTTGTAAAATGTTGTGAAGATCAAAAAAAACCAGACTCAGTCTGGCTTTCAAAGTGTGTTTATTTGTGGCAAATTCTAAAAACCTTTTTAGAGGATTTTATCCGATTTATCCACCATAAAGAGAGCGATTGTCATGATGATATCAATCATTAAAAGAGCCAGTACAGCTGGGATCCACGAATGGAAAAAGTTAAAACTATAACCAAAGAGAGTTGGTCCAAAGGCTGCCAGGATGTAACCACCTGTCTGGGCAAGCCCAGATAATTGGGCCGTCTTTTTAGGAGAGCTAGTTTTGATAGAGAAGCAAACCATGAGATAAGGGAAAAGAGCGCTACAAGCAGTACCAATTAAGAGATGCGCTACTAACCAGTAGAGGAAACTCTTGCTCGGGTATAAGAGCATGGCAATTCCAAGCAATCCAGCGATAGAGATGACTGTCAGCATGATTTGACGGTGACGATTGGACAAACGAGTTGTTAAACTTGGAATGGTCATCGAGAAGGGGATACTAATCAGTGAAAAGATAGAAGCCAGAAGGCCAGCGTCTGTATGAGATAGTCCTGCACTGATGGCCATGGTTGGTAACCAGGTCATGCTAGTATAGAAGAGCAAGGACTGAAGTCCACCAAATACAATAATAGCCCAAACTTCCTTGTTTTTTAAGATATTCTCTTTCTTTTGTTTTTTCTCATGTCCTTCTAGAAAATGATTGCGACGATGATTGGGGAACCAGACCACTAAAGTTAGTAGGCAGACGAAGGATAGGCAGAGGATCAAGCCTTTCCAAGAGGCCGCTTGAGTAATGGGAACAGAGAGATAGGAAGCAAGAGCTGTTGCGATTCCCATGGAAGTCACATATACTGTTGTCAAGAAGCTAATCTTTTGTGGGTAGTTGGCCTGAATAGCGCTAGGAAGGAGCACGTTAAAGATTGCAATACTTGCTCCGATGAGTAAAGTTCCCAGATAGAGTAGAGGAAGATTAAAGATACGAATCACGGAACCTATGGTCAATACGATAAGACTATAGGTGAAAAGGTGCTCGAGCCCAATTTTTTGAGCCAAACGTGTCGCAAAAGAGGAGAAGAGGGCAAACATCAAGAGAGGAAGGCTGGTCAAAACACCAAGTGAACTGACTTCTACTCCAAAACCTTGAGCAATGTCACCTAAAATAGTTGGCAAAGCTGTGAAAGGAGCCCTTAAGACCGCTCCGATTAAGATAAATCCTAGAATAAAAAAGAGTGATCGTTTTTTCATGTGAACCTCAATATGCTGATTTTGATAACAGCTTATTTTAAGGCTTTTTCCCATAGATGTCAAGATAGAGAGAATCCGTTACTTAGCTCAGCGAAATCATGGGAAAAAGAAGAATATATTTACTAGTTTTTTTCTGGGATTCAAATAAAAATAGGAAAGTCTGGAAATTTGTGATAAAATAGTGAAAGAAAATCTATACATTGGAGAAGTACTGTGTCTGAAAATCGTAAATTTAGCGTCTTGATGTCAGTCTATGTTAAAGAAAATCCAGTCTTTCTAGAAGAGGCAGTAGAGAGCATCATACATCAAACGCTCAAACCTAGCGAAGTGGTCATCGTCGAAGATGGGCCACTGACACCTGAGCTCTATCAAGTTTTGGAGAAATTGGAAGCACAGTCAAGTATTCCGATCAAACGTTGTCCACTTGAGCAAAATCGCGGCTTAGGCTTAGCGCTTCAGTACGGTGTCTTACAGTGCCAATATGATGTCATTGCTCGTATGGATACAGATGATATTGCTGTTGAAGACCGTTTCGAACAACAGTTCGAATTGATGGAAAAAGAAAATTTGGACCTACTAGGTGGTCATATCGCAGAGTTTATCGACCAACCTGACGAGATTGTGTCCTATCGTCGTGTGCCGATTAAGCATGAGGATATCATTGCCTACCAACGTATGAGAAGCGCCTTTAATCATATGACTGTGATGTTCAAAAAAGAAATGGTGCTCAAGGCTGGTAACTATGAGGATGGTCTTTATATGGAAGATGATCTTCTCTGGCTAAATATGATTAGTGCTGGAGCTCGGACTGGAAATGTAGATCAAATTCTTTGTAAGGTGCGCGTGGGAGCGGGGATGTTTGAACGCCGTGGAGGTCTTCGCTATCTCAAGCTCTATCGTCAGGCACGTCAAAGAATGCACGCGCGTGGGCAGATTTCTTATGGTGAATACCTGAAAAGTGTTTTAATTCAGGTTGTCGTTGCTCTGTGCCCAGGCTTTGTGCGACAGTTTATATTTTTGAAACTTCTAAGAAAAAGCAAGTAATGCTTAGCTGATAGGATTTTAATCTAATATCTTATCATTTCTAGAAAATGTGATTCTGTGTAGGAGGATACCATTCACATGAATAAAAAAATAACAGATTACGTCATTGATCTGGTTGAAGTATTAAATAAACAACAGAAACAAATATTTTGGGGATTTTTTGATATTGCCAGTATGGTCTTATCAATTATTGTGTCCTATATTCTATTTTATGGGTTAATCAATCCAGCCCCGGTAGACTATGTCATTTACACCAGTCTAACCTTCCTGTTCTATCAACTGATGATTGGCTTCTGGGGTCTTAACGCTAGCATTAGTCGCTATAGTAAAATCACAGATTTCATGAAGATTTTCTTCGGAGTGACCATCAGTAGTGTCTTATCCTATGTGATTTGCTACGCCTTTTTGCCACTCTTTTCTGTCCGCTTTATCGTACTCTTTATCCTATTAACCACCTTTTTGATTTTACTTCCTCGTATCACTTGGCAGTTGATTTACTCAAGACGTAAAAAGGGCAATGGAGATGGAGAACACCGCCGTACCTTCTTGATTGGTGCTGGAGATGGTGGCGCGCTCTTTATGGACAGCTACCAACATCCTACTAGTGACCTTGAGCTAGTTGGAATTTTGGATAATGATGAAAAGAAAAAAGGTCAAAAGCTTGGGAAAATCCCAGTTTTGGGTTCTTATGATAATCTACCAGAATTGGCTAAACGCTACAGAGTAGAAAAAGTTATCGTTGCAATTCCGTCTCTAGATCCATCTGAATATGAGCGAATTCTGCAAATGTGTAACCATATCGGTGTAAAATGCTATAAGATGCCGATGATTGAGTCAGTTGTGCAAGGCATCCAACCTCAAGCAGGTGGTTTCCAAAAAATTGATATCACGGACCTGTTAGGACGTAAGGAGATTCAGCTTGATGAATCACGTCTGGGTTCAGAAATCACTGGTAAAACCATCTTGGTGACCGGTGCCGGAGGATCAATCGGTTCAGAAATCTGCCGTCAAGTTAGTCGATTCAATCCTGAACGTGTCATTTTGCTCGGTCATGGAGAAAACTCTATTTATCTGATTTACCATGAATTGATTCGCAAGTTCCAGGAAATTGATTTTGTTCCTGTTATTGCTGATATTCAAGATTACGATCGTTTGCTTCAAGTTTTTGAACAGTATGAACCAGCCATTGTTTACCATGCTGCAGCCCATAAGCATGTTCCAATGATGGAGAGAAATCCAAAAGAAGCCTTTAAGAACAACATCCTTGGAACTTATAATGTTGCTAGAGCGGTTGACGCTGCTCGAGTTCCTAAAATGGTTATGATTTCGACAGATAAGGCCGTTAATCCACCAAACGTCATGGGAGCTACCAAACGTGTGGCTGAGTTAATTGTTACAGGATTTAATCAACGTAGCCAATCTACCTATTGTGCGGTGCGTTTCGGTAACGTACTGGGTAGCCGTGGTAGTGTAATTCCTGTCTTTGAACGTCAGATTGCTGAAGGCGGTCCTGTAACAGTGACGGATTTCCGAATGACTCGTTACTTTATGACCATTCCAGAAGCTAGTCGTTTGGTGATTCATGCGGGTGCTTATGCCAAGGATGGAGAAGTCTTTATCCTTGATATGGGTAAACCTGTTCGCATCTACGATTTGGCTAAGAAAATGGTTCTACTCAGCGGTCATACTGAAAATGAAATTCCAATCGTAGAAGTAGGTATTCGCCCAGGTGAAAAACTATACGAAGAATTACTGGTATCAACTGAACTCGTTGACAATCAAGTAATGGACAAGATCTTTGTTGGTAAAGTAAATGTGATGCCTCTTGAGATGATCAACCAGAAGATTGAAGAGTTCCGTACCTTGCAGGGTTCTGAATTGAAGAGAGCAATCATAGCTTTTGCTAATGAAACAACTCATGTGGATTAAATATAAAAAATAAGGTATTATCCGTCAAATCTTCTTTAAGTGGAGGTGACAGGTAATATCTTTTTTCTATATTTAGAGGAATTTTCAGCTAATTTTAAACATATTTGCTCTAAGTGAACAGATATGGTAAAATATAATAAATAACAATAATAGGGAGTATCTTATGATTAACGCTTATAAAAGTTTCTTTAAAGGCTATGTAGATTTTGCAGGCCGTTCAACACGTTCTGATTTCTGGTGGGTTTGGCTTGGAAATATGATTCTTTATATTCCTTTCTTCTTAACATACGGAAATGCTCTAGCTAATTCACGAAACAAGAGCGCTCTTATTGCTTTGGGCTTTATCGCTATTATCTATTTTATTTTTGGCTTAGCACTTTTCTTACCGTCGCTTGCTTTGATGGTCCGTCGCCTTCGTGACGCTGGTTTCCACTGGGCACTTATCTTTATTTTATTCGTTCCACTGGGTAGTATTGTTCTTCTAGTACTTTTTGCTATGCCAACAAAGGAAGAAGCAACTCCAGTTATGAACCAAGTAAAAGAAGTTCAAGCTGAAGAAGTTGTAGAGGCAGTTGAAGCTCAAGAAGTCTCACCATTTGAAGAAATAGACAAGAACTAAAGTAAAATTGTTAAAGCATCTCTAGTTGATAAGATCTTTTAAGATTGTAAAGCTAGATCCTAAAAATACTCCTAGGTCTAAATTTAAGATTTGGGAGTGTTTTATGTCTATTCACAGTCGCTCTACAAATCTTATTAAGTATTCTAAACGATAAAAATAATAATAGGGGAGTAGCTTATGATTCAAGCTTATAAGAATTTTTTCAAGAATTATGCAGAGTTCACCGGTCGTTCGACGCGTCCAGATTTCTGGTGGGTTTGGTTAGGAAACCTCATCCTTTCTATTCCTTTCTGGATTATCTATTTCTACACTGTATTTCTTAGTACCGTGATGTATTCAGTGAGCGATTCAGCTAGCGAAGCTACTTTCATGGTTTTTGGTTTAGTTGCCATTATTTATGCAGTTTTCTACCTAGCAATTTTAGTGCCGACTTTAGCTTTGTCAGTTCGTCGTTTGCGTGACGCCGGATTCCACTGGGCCTTTATCTTCCTTCGCTTCGTTCCAATGGGAGGAATTGCTCTTTTGGTCCTTTTCGCTATGCCAACAAAAGAGACTGAAGTGGTAAACTATAGTGAACCTCAAACAGTCAAAGTCGAAGAAGTCATCGAAGACACACCGTTCGAAGAATCAGATAAGAGCTAAGAGATTCTTGTTTTACAGTTGAATCTTGTCTGGTAGTTCTCACGCCTGTTTAACATATAATTAGGAGTATCCTATGATTGAAGCCTATAAAAATTTCTTTAGAGGGTTTGCAGACTTTTCAGGACGTTCAACACGTCCAGACTTTTGGTGGGTTTGGATAATGAACAGTGTTTTATCCATTCCTCTTTATATTACCTATTTTCAGGCTGTCTTCACTAAAGAAGAAGTAGCAGACCCTATCGCAAGTGTGGGAATTCTGAGTTTTTATATCATTTTTTATTTAGTGATATTCATACCGAGTATCGCTCTAAGAGTTCGTCGTTTACGTGATGCAGGCTTTCACTGGGCCTTCATTTTTCTCGCTTTCGCTCCAATGGGAGGATTTATTCTTTTAGTCCTGCTGGCAATGCCAACCAAGGAAGTAACTAACTAATAAATGACAGATTAAAGCAAGCACAAATTTAAAAACACTCCAATTTAATTGGAGTGTTTTTTGTTTAGGATTTCAATTATAGTTGACGTAAAATGTCTGCTGGTTGATGTGCAACCCAGTCAGGTTGATAGGTCATGAGGTCCTTCTCGTCACCAAATCCCCAAGTAACAGCTAGTTTTTTAATGCCAGTTTCTTGGGCGCCAATCATATCAAATTTAGTATCTCCGATAAGGACCACTTTTTCTGGGTCCAAGTTATGAGTTGCCAAAGCTTGGCGAATGACGTCTGCCTTGTGCACTGCTTGAGGACTTGAACCATAGATGCCGGCAAAGAAATGCTCGATTTCAAAATTAGCTATCATATGTACTGCTGTAGGGGTATTTTTTGTTGTCGTGATATAGAGAGGATATTGTTGAGCTAGTTCAGCGAGTAGTTCCTTGATTTGTGGAAATAGCTGGGCTTCGTAAACTCCTTTTTCCTTATAATAGGAGCGATAAAGCTGGATAGCTAGCTCAACCTGATCAGGCGAGAGACAACTAGCAAAACTAGTCTCCAGTGGAGGGCCCATAAAACCACGGATGGTTTTTGCGTCTGGACTAGGGACTCCAAGTTGTTCAAAAGTATAGGTGAAGCCCTTGTGAATACCGATAGAGCTGTCCACAAGGGTTCCATCTAAGTCGAAAAAGATGGCTGATAAGGATGACATTGATTCTCCTAGTAATCTTGAAATTAGTCGCCGAAGATTTCTTTTTGAAGACGACGACCTGTCGGTGTGGCTGCGAGACCACCTTCGGCAGTTTCACGAAAGGCAGTTGGGAGACTAGAGCCTACTTGGTACATGGCATCAATAACTTCGTCAACTGGGATTTTTGATTCGATACCAGCTAAAGCCATATCAGCTGCGATGAAGGCGAAGCTTGCTCCCATGGCATTACGCTTAACACATGGAACTTCAACCAAACCTGCAACTGGATCGCAGATAAGACCGAGCATATTTTTGATAACGAAGGCGATAGCCTGGCTAGCTTGGTAAGGACTTCCACCTGCAGCCAGGGTTAGGGCGGCAGCACTCATGGCTGAAGCTGAACCCACCTCTGCTTGACAACCTCCTTCGGCCCCCGAGATAGAGGCGTTGTTAGCAATGACGAGCCCAAAAGCACCAGCAGCGAAGAGGAAATCTAGTTGTTGTTCATGAGTTAGATTTAGTTTTTGAATAGCAGATGTGAGAACTGCGGGAAGACAACCTGCACTACCTGCGGTCGGTGTTGCACAAACAAGGCCCATCTTGGCATTGTGCTCATTAACGGCAATAGCGTTACGGGCAGCAGACAAGACAGTGAAGTCTGATAAGGTCTTTCCTTTTTTGATGTAGTGGTCTAGCTTGGCAGCATCACCACCTGTCAGACCGCTACGAGATTTATTCTCATTGAGTCCGAGTTCAACAGAAGCTTTCATGACTTCAAGATTGCGCTCCATGAGGAGAAGAACTTCTTCACGCTCACGACCAGTTAGTTCAAACTCAGTCCTAATCATGAGTTCGGCAACATTTCCTTGGAAATCAAGTTCAGCCTGTTCAACTAATTCTTTGATAGAGTAAAACATATTTTCTCCTATTGAAAGAAATTGACATTGTGCAAATGAGGAATTTTCCGAATTTCTTCGATAGATTCTTCACAGTTGCGACTATCAACTTCAATAATCATGATGGCTTTTTCTCCAGCTTTTTCTCGAGTTACATTCATTTGAGCGATGTTGATACCAAAGCGAGAAAGAGCTTCAGTCACATGAGCAATCATACCAGGAACATCTTGATGAACGATGATGATGGTAGGGGTGTTCATGTTGAGAGATACGGCAAAACCATTTAATTCTGTCACCTGGATATTTCCACCGCCGATTGAAATTCCTGTTACGCTGATAGTCTTACGATCGTTCTTAACAGTGATTTTCGTAGTATTTGGGTGGGGAGCATTACTGTCCTTTTGGATGGTCCACACGATTTTAATGCCACGCTTGTGGGCAATTTCTAAACTATTTGGAATTTCAGGATCATCCGTATCCATTCCCAAAATACCAGCGACAAGAGCAAGGTCTGTTCCGTGTCCACGATAGGTTTTTGCAAAAGAGTTAAAAAGCTGAAATTCGACCTCGGTTGGAGTATCATCAAAGATAGATGAAACAATTTTACCGATACGGACAGCTCCTGCCGTGTGACTACTAGATGGCCCAATCATCACAGGCCCGATAATATCAAAGACAGATTGAAAACGAAGTGATTGCATCTGTTTCCCCTTACAAAGATTCTTACTTCTATTATAACAAAGATTAGATGTAAGTGCTTAATTACTTTCTGAAATATATAAAAAGATTAAAAAGCTTTTATAACAAGGGTTTTGTAACAAAAAGTGGCTTTTTTAAGTAAATAAATCACAGTTTTGTAACATTTCTACACAAATTCGTTAACAAATAGTAACATTAGAAAGGTATCATGGTAGTATAAGAAAAAAGGAGAACTTTTTTAAATGAAATTAAACATTAAGACTAAACTTGCAGGATTTGCAGTTGTACTTGCTTTCCTTGCACCATCACTTACTTTTGCACAAGAAACAAAAACTTATACAGTTAAACCTGGAGATACTCTTTCAGAAATTGCTGAGACTTACAACACAACAGTTGAAAAATTAGCTAAATTGAACAACATTAAAAATGTTGACCTTATCTTTGTTGACCAAGTATTGGTTATCGATGGGGCAGCTCCAGTTGCTGAAACTACAACAACAGAAGCTCCTGTAGCAGAAGTTGAAGAAACTCCAGCAGTTGCTGAAACTGTTGTAGAAGAAACTACATACGAAGAAACTTACGAAGCTCCAGCTCAAGCACCTGCAGCAACAGAAAGCTACTCAGCTCCAGCTGCAACTGTAAGCGGATCTGAAGCAGAAGCGAAAGAATGGATCGCTCAAAAAGAATCAGGAGGTAGCTACACAGCGACAAACGGACGTTACATCGGACGTTACCAATTGACAGATTCTTACTTGAATGGCGACTACTCAGCTGAAAACCAAGAACGTGTAGCAGACGCTTATGTTGCTGGACGTTACGGTTCATGGACAGCTGCTAAGAACTTCTGGCTTAACAACGGTTGGTATTAAGAAGATATAGAAAAGGAAGTCTCAATGACTTTCTTTTTTGTTTACAAAGATATCAACTTCTCGCTCTAGTTCTGTTAGTAAGTGTTCATTTTCTACTAGCTTAGCTAAGGAGAGTCCATTTTGTATCAACTGAGCATCATTAGTACAAATGACTATACGAATATAGGAAAACGCAAGTGTGTCATACCGTTTGCTTATTTTTGCTTCCTCCAAGAGAGTGTAGCAAAGCTGTTTGTAAACTAACTTATCACCATTGTAAAGATAAAGAGTTGAGAGATTCAGCAGCAACATCATATTTTGTCATTTTCATTATATCTAAGCATGTCTACTAGTCCAATAATTGGACTAGTGATTGGACATACTGAAATAAATCCAATAAATTCTATTATTATAGCTCTTAGTACGATATGGGCATTAATTTTGATATTATCAAGGGTGTATAGAAAATATTTTTATAGAGACGAAGATGACTAAAGTTTTTATCAATAATTGGCTCCATAATATCTATAGGGAATTTACCTACTACAAATATCATAGAGCCCTAAAAAAGAGCCGTTTAAGGCTCTTTTTGTGTGTTTACATTTGATGAGAGATCATTATAAACATTGGTGTTGAGGGCTTACAAGTTTATGGGATTTCGACATCTAGATTATTAGTTAGACGAACTGGTTGTATCGCTATTAGACTCTGATTGAGAACCTGAAGAATCAGCAGTTTGACCTCCTGTATTAGCGCTATTATCTCCTCCACTACTAGTACTACCAGATGAAGACTGCTCAGCTGCAGGTGCTTGGGAATTAGATATGCTTCCATTTGTTTCTGGATAGCTTTGAATATAGCTACTATCTTCTGAACGGTTGGCTTCTATTCCGGCATCTCTAGTAGTCGTTTCTGTTTGGGTAGTTTTTTCTTCTTCTTTTTTGGTCAAGACTTCAACTTGTTTTTGGAATTTAGAGATTAGTTCTTGAATTGGTTTTATCTTTTCTTCAAGAGCAACTTGGTCGCTGGCAGAATTAATGTTTTTAATGATGTCTATTATTTTTTGCAAGGAAGTGATGGCTGTCTCAAGTGTTTGTTTATCTTGAAACTGGCTATCAGAATCCTTTATATCTAATTTCAAAGCTTTTTCACTATAATGATTTGTGACTTTATCGGCAGTAGAAGCGAGAAAGTCTGCTAATGTCTTTTTGCCTTCATCAGTAGTTGGTTTTAATTCTTGAATTTTTTTCCAATCTTCTATAATAGTTTCAGAATCAATATTGAAGTCTTTAATGGCGTTTTTTACTTGTTCGACATCTTGTTGATTTTTTTGTTGTTTGATGAGAGCAACGTTCCCTCTCTCTGCTTGGATTTTTTCTTGATGGAGGACTAAGCCTGTCAAAAGTCCAATACCTGCAATAAGTGTAATAATAAAAATAGTATTTTTTGATTTTAGAATATCTTTGTAGTTGTTCACATTAGTTCTACGCACATGGATGATGGTGTATATATGGAATCATGTGCGCATTCCTCCTTATTAAAGTATATCATTTTTAGTTGATTTTAAAAATAAGTTTTTAAAGAGAATAGAGATTTAGGAATGGATTGATTTTTTTGTATCCTATCTTCATGTATTTATAAAAGAGGTGGCTAGGTTTGTCAGCATCTTCCTTGTCTTCTCTAACCAAGCATGTTATAATGAAAACTGCTCAAACGACCTTCAATCGTGATAGCAAACACGACCTTCAATCGTGAATAAACGAATAGATGGGAGAACTACCATGAGTGATAACTCTAAAACACGTGTTGTCGTGGGGATGAGTGGTGGTGTTGATTCGTCGGTGACGGCTCTCTTACTCAAAGAACAGGGCTACGATGTGATCGGTATCTTCATGAAGAACTGGGACGACACAGATGAAAACGGCGTCTGTACGGCGACCGAAGATTACAAGGATGTGGCTGCAGTGGCAGACCAACTTGGCATTCCTTACTACTCTGTCAATTTTGAAAAAGAGTACTGGGACCGCGTTTTTGAGTATTTCCTAGCGGAATACAGAGCAGGACGCACGCCAAATCCAGACGTTATGTGTAACAAGGAAATCAAGTTTAAGGCCTTTTTGGACTATGCCATGACCTTGGGAGCAGACTATGTAGCAACTGGGCACTATGCCCGTGTGGCGCGTGATGAGGATGGCATCGTTCACATGCTTCGTGGCGTGGATAATGGCAAGGATCAGACCTATTTCCTCAGCCAACTTTCACAAGAACAATTACAAAAGACCATGTTCCCACTGGGACATTTGGAAAAGCCTGAAGTTCGCAAACTAGCAGAAGAAGCAGGTCTTGCGACTGCTAAGAAGAAAGATTCAACAGGGATTTGCTTTATCGGAGAAAAGAACTTTAAAGAATTTCTCAGCAACTACTTACCAGCTCAGCCTGGTCGAATGATGACTGTGGATGGTCGCGATATGGGTGAGCATGCTGGTCTGATGTACTATACGATCGGTCAGCGTGGCGGACTCGGTATCGGTGGACAACACGGCGGTGACAATGCTCCTTGGTTCGTTGTCGGAAAAGACCTAAGTCAGAACATTCTCTATGTAGGCCAAGGATTCTACCATGATTCGCTGATGTCAACTAGCTTAGAAGCCAGTCAGGTCCACTTTACTCGTGATATGCCAGAGGAATTTACGCTCGAATGCACGGCTAAATTCCGCTACCGTCAGCCTGACTCCAAGGTGACTGTTCATGTCAAAGGAGACAAGGCAGAAGTTATTTTTGTGGAACCACAACGCGCCATCACACCAGGACAGGCAGTTGTCTTTTACGACGGTGAAGAGTGTCTCGGTGGTGGTTTGATTGACAATGCCTACCGTGATGGCAAGGTTTGTCAGTACATATAGATTGACAAATGTTCTCAATTTGCTACAATAATAAAAGCAATAGAAATGATGGTCAAAGCTCATGGATGTTGCAGGCTTTTTTGTCCTGCACTTCTTACGAGTTTTGACTGTTTTTGTGTCGTTTAAGGGAAAGGACAAGAATGACTCAGCAAGACTTTCGGACAAAAGTGGGGAATACGGTTTTTGGCGTTCGGGCGACAGCTTTGATTCTTCAAAACCGCAAGCTCCTAGTCACCAAAGATAAGGGCAAGTATTACACTATTGGCGGTGCGATCCAAGTAAATGAAAGCACGGAAGACGCGGTAGTCCGCGAAGTGAGGGAAGAACTGGGTGTTAAAGCTCAAGCTGGGCCACTAGCTTTCGTGGTTGAAAATCGTTTTGAACAGGACGGTGTTTCCTATCACAACATCGAGTTTCATTTTCTAGTAGACTTACTTGAGGATGCCCCGTTGACCATGCAGGAAGATGATAAAAGGCAGCCCTGTGAGTGGATTGATTTGGATAAACTCCAGAATATCCAGCTGGTTCCAACCTTTTTAAAAATAGCCCTACCAGATTGGGACGGGCAACTAAGACACATTCACCTTGAAGAATAGGAGAGAAAATGACTTATAATTTTACGGAAGAATACGATATTATTGTAATCGGTGCGGGACATGCGGGGGTCGAAGCTTCCCTAGCTGCGAGCCGTATGGGCTGCAAGGTCTTGCTTGCGACTATCAACATTGAAATGTTGGCTTTCATGCCATGTAATCCGTCTATTGGTGGTTCTGCCAAGGGGATTGTCGTGCGTGAGGTAGATGCCCTTGGTGGCGAAATGGCTAAGACCATTGACAAGACTTACATCCAGATGAAGATGCTCAACACTGGGAAGGGACCAGCTGTCCGTGCCCTTCGTGCGCAGGCTGATAAGGAACTTTACTCTAAGGAAATGCGCAAGACGGTTGAAAATCAAGAAAATCTAACCCTTCGTCAAACTATGATTGATGAGATTTTGGTGGAAGAAGGCAAGGTTGTCGGTGTTCGTACAGCTACCCATCAGGAATATGCTGCCAAGGCTGTTATCGTGACCACAGGGACAGCCCTCCGTGGGGAAATCATCATCGGAGATCTCAAGTACTCATCAGGGCCAAACCACAGCCTAGCTTCTATAAACCTTGCTGACAATCTCAAGGAACTTGGACTTGAAATCGGTCGTTTCAAGACAGGAACGCCTCCACGTGTCAAGGCTTCCTCCATCAACTATGATGTGACAGAGATTCAGCCAGGAGATGAAACACCAAATCACTTCTCTTACACTTCACGTGATGAAGATTATGTTAAAGACCAAGTTCCATGCTGGTTAACCTACACCAATGGTACCAGTCATGAGATTATCCAAAACAACCTCCACCGTGCGCCTATGTTTACAGGTGTGGTTAAGGGAGTGGGACCTCGTTACTGTCCGTCGATTGAGGATAAGATTGTTCGCTTTGCAGACAAGGAACGTCACCAGCTTTTCCTTGAGCCAGAAGGACGAAACACAGAAGAAGTTTATGTCCAAGGACTTTCAACTAGTCTTCCTGAGGATGTCCAACGTGACTTGGTTCATTCTATCAAAGGTTTGGAAAATGCAGAGATGATGCGTACAGGTTATGCTATCGAGTACGACATGGTCTTGCCTCATCAATTGCGTGCAACGCTTGAAACCAAGAAAATCTCAGGTCTTTTCACTGCTGGCCAGACAAATGGAACGTCTGGATATGAAGAAGCTGCTGGTCAAGGGATTATCGCGGGTATCAACGCAGCGCTGAAAATCCAAGGCAAGCCTGAGTTAATTCTGAAACGAAGCGACGGTTATATCGGAGTGATGATTGATGACTTGGTAACTAAGGGGACCATTGAACCTTACCGTCTCTTGACAAGTCGTGCTGAATACCGCCTCATCCTCCGTCATGACAATGCCGATATGCGTTTGACTGAGATGGGGCGCGAGATTGGGCTTGTTGATGATGAACGTTGGGCTCGTTTTGAAATCAAGAAAAATCAATTTGAAAATGAAATGAAGCGTTTAGACAGCATCAAACTCAAGCCAGTCAAGGAAACAAATGCTAAGGTTGAGGAGATGGGGTTCAAGCCATTGACAGATGCGGTGACAGCCAAGGAATTCCTTCGTCGCCCAGAAGTCTCTTACCAAGATGTGGTGGCTTTCATCGGACCTGCTGCTGAAGAGTTAGATGACAAGATTATCGAATTGATTGAAACAGAAATCAAGTACGAAGGCTATATCTCAAAAGCCATGGATCAGGTTGCCAAGATGAAACGCATGGAAGAAAAACGGATTCCAGCGAATATTGACTGGGATGATATTGACTCTATCGCGACTGAAGCTCGCCAGAAGTTCAAGCTCATCAATCCAGAAACCATCGGCCAAGCTAGCCGTATTTCAGGTGTAAACCCAGCAGATATTTCAATTCTTATGGTGTATTTAGAAGGTAAAAATCGAAGCATTTCTAAAAACTTAGAAAAGAAAGCTGACTAAAAATAAAAAGCTGAATTCTCTTTTGAGAATTCAGTTTTTTAAATTTTTCTTCATTTTTCGAATTAAGAGAAAAGGAGAAATGACTATGCTTACAGTAGAAGAAAAAAATTTTTTAGACCGCTATAAAAGAGTTTCATATCATCGTTTTTATGAGATTGAACGCTTTGTTACCTTGTCTGAAAAGTTGAGCGAACGTCCGCCAAAGGCTGACAAGAACTAGACTTTTTGATATACTAGAACAAATTAAAATATAGGAGAGAGCGAATGAACGTATATGGCAGATTAGAAGACGAACCAACTCCAACTTGGATGGGAAGTCAGGATGCTCCAGTAGAAAATGAGGAGCAACTCGAGGTTGAAACTCGTCAGCCTGCCTGCTTACCATTTTTGAATATCCTCTTTTTGAGTACTATAGTGGTGCTTGTGTCCGTAATTTTACCCTTCTTCTTAGGGTTAATAAGTCCTGAGCAGTCCCAGGATTTTTATATTGGATGGGCTATGCATCAGAGCGGCGACGTCTACACAGATTATTTTGGAACGAGTGGTATCCTCTATTACTTTTTACAGTATGTAACCCAGGGAAGTATTTTGTTTGCCGTCTTTAATTGGTTAGCTTTAGTAGGTGCCGGATTCTTTCTTTTTCCTTCAGCTTACAATCTGACGGAACAAAATAAACAATCACAACAAGTATTGACAGTCTTTTATATCCTAGCTAGTGCTCTTAGCTTTGGTGGTGGCTATGCAACTATTCTTGCTCTCCCATTCTTGTTTTATGCTCTAAGTTTAGTGACGGCTTATTTGGCAGAACCAAACCAAGATAGGGGTTTCTTACGTATTGGAGCTAGCTTGGCTCTAGCATTTTTCTTTGCACCTTTGGTTACAACCTTGTATGCATTCGTCTTGTTTCTTGCAGTAACAGCTTTTAATGTCGGTCGCAATAAATTGACTCATGGGGTCTATCAATTTTTTGCTGCGGGCCTTGGTTTTTCAATTTTCTTTTATCCAATTGGCTACTACACGGTTTATAAAGGTAGTTTTGGAAATGCGATTAGTCAAATACTCTACCCAGTAGATAGTTTGAACTTTACGTCTAACCCGGGATTGCTAGACAACATCCTTTTCTATGGATTGTTAGCCATTGCTCTTGGAGCGTTGACGATGGCATTTACAGGCCTCTTCCAATCTAAACCATTGAAACAGTCTGTCTTATCAATCTTTGCTGCAATTGCTGTCATTTTGGTATTGGTTTTAGAAATTTTTTCTACAGACCAAATCCACGGCAGTCGTATGGTGGAGTTACTTCCTTTCTTGTCTCTTCTTTTACTGGCTGGGATTCGTACAGAGAAACCAGAAGGAGCCAATCGTCGTAGACGATCTAGAGAAGAAACTTCGGTATGGGGAGCTTTTCTAAAAGGGAATGCCTATCTGCCAATTTTAGCTCTTACTTATCTATTTTTAGCACCTGTACTATCACGATATTTGCTTCATGCGGAACAATTTCAAGAACGAACTAGTATTGAAGCTAAGGTCAAAGGGGAAACGCAAGCTACAGATCGTATCTATGTTTGGGATGATCAGACAAGTAGTTATAAGGCTAGCGAACGCTTGGCTGCTAGTCAGTTATTATCACCGAGATTGCATACAGGACTTGATGCAAATCGTACCAAGCTTGTAAATGATCTACGAGATAATCAACCAAAGATGATTGTAGTGAATACAAAAACAACCCTATGGACAGAAGTTGAGCAACTTTTAGCTGAAAATTATCAAGCGGTTCAAAGTGAATTCAAAGACTTTAAACTCTACAAATTAAAATAAAAACTATCAATATCTTGTGTAATTTTAAAAAATTTTTATTTTTTAACACAAGATATTGATTTTTATTTTTTTAGTGATATAATACTTTTTAGAATCAATATTATATTTAAGAAAAGGGTATGGATATGATTGTATTGGAAGAGAAGGCTGTCCCTGATCCGACTTTATTCGTTGAAAAGCGTGACGGCAGACGTGTAATTTTTGATGTAGACAAGATTGACAAAGCGCTTCATAAGGCTGCTGAAAAGGTGATGGATGTAACCCCTTTGGTTGAAAAGCGACTTAGTACCCTAGTTGAACGTATCGTTGAAGAGATTCATAGCCGTTTCCCGCAAGGTGTAAAAATCTACGAAATCCAAAATATCGTAGAACACGAGTTGTTGGAAGCTAAAGAATACGCTTTGGCCGAGGAGTATATTACTTATCGGACCCAGCGTGATTTTGAGCGCTCAAAAGCAACAGATATTAACTTCAGCATCCATAAACTGCTCAATAAAGATCAGGCGGTTGTCAATGAAAATGCCAATAAGGATAGTGATGTTTTTAATACCCAGCGTGATTTGACGGCAGGAATTGTTGGAAAATCAATCGGACTTCAAATGCTTCCTAAACATGTGGCAAATGCCCATCAAAAAGGGGATATCCACTATCACGATTTGGACTATAGCCCCTACACCCCTATGACTAACTGCTGTTTGATTGATTTCAAGGGCATGTTGGAAAATGGTTTTAAGATTGGGAATGCTGAGGTAGAGAGTCCCAAGTCTATCCAAACTGCGACAGCACAGATTTCCCAAATCATCGCCAACGTTGCATCAAGTCAGTATGGAGGCTGTTCAGCAGACCGGATTGATGAAGTCTTGGCTCCATATGCAGAGAAAAATTACCAAAAGCACCTCAAAGATGCAGAGGAATGGGTTCTGCCTGATAAGCGTGAGGAGTACGCCTGGAAGAAAACGCAAAAGGACATCTACGATGCCATGCAATCTCTAGAGTACGAGATTAACACCCTCTTTACCTCAAATGGTCAAACCCCTTTTACCTCTCTTGGTTTCGGTCTAGGAACCAATCGTTTTGAACGTGAAATTCAAAAGGCGATTTTAAACATTCGAATCAAGGGGCTTGGTTCAGAACACCGTACAGCTATCTTCCCAAAACTCATCTTCACCCTAAAAAGAGGACTTAACTTAGAAGAGGGATCGCCTAACTACGATATCAAGCAGTTGGCTCTTGAGTGTGCAACTAAGCGCATGTACCCGGATGTCTTGTCTTATGATAAGATTGTCGAGTTGACTGGTTCTTTCAAAGTTCCGATGGGATGCCGTTCATTCCTTCAAGGATGGAAGGATGAAAATGGAGTAGAAGTCAATTCGGGCCGTATGAATCTAGGGGTGGTGACGGTCAATCTTCCTCGTATTGCCCTCGAATCAGAAGGCGACCTGAACAAGTTCTGGGAAATCTTCAACGAGCGCATGAACATCGCGGAAGATGCCTTGGTTTATCGTGTGGAAAGAACCAAGGAAGCCACTCCAGCTAATGCACCAATTCTTTATCAATATGGAGCCTTCGGACGTCGTCTTGGAAAAGAAGAAAGTGTTGATCAACTCTTTAAGAATCGTCGTGCAACTATTTCTCTGGGCTATATTGGCTTGTACGAGGTAGCGACCGTCTTCTTTGGTAATGATTGGGAAACTAATCCAGAAGCCAAGGAATTTACACTGGATATTATTCGTGATATGAAGCGCCGAGTAGAAGAGTGGTCTGACCAATACGGTTATCACTTCTCTATCTATTCAACACCATCTGAAAGTTTAACGGACCGATTCTGTCGTTTGGATACAGAGAAATTCGGCTCTATTCCAGACATTACTGATAAAGAATACTACACAAATTCCTTTCATTATGATGTCCGCAAAAATCCAACACCTTTTGAAAAATTGGACTTTGAGAAAGTCTACCCAGAAGCAGGTGCATCAGGTGGCTTTATCCACTACTGCGAGTACCCAGTTCTCCAACAAAATCCAAAGGCTTTGGAAGCTGTTTGGGACTATGCTTATGATCGTGTAGGTTATCTCGGAACTAATACTCCGATTGACCGCTGTTACAAGTGTGATTTTGAAGGAGATTTTGAACCTACTGAGAGAGGATTTGCTTGTCCTAACTGTGGAAATAATGATCCTAAAACAGTAGACGTGGTTAAACGAACCTGTGGCTATCTTGGGAACCCACAAGCGCGTCCGATGGTTAATGGACGCCACAAGGAAATTGCTGCGCGTGTCAAACACATGAACGGTTCTACTATCAAAACAGCAGGACATGAAGTAAGAAATTAGAGAGAGAGATAGCATGGGAAAATATCAATTAGATGATAAAGGCAAGGCCTTGGTCCAACGATTCCACGAGAAACATTCGAAAGGTGGAAGCAGCAAAAAAGACCGAGTGGCTAGCCTTAGAGAACAGTTTTTAAACAAAAACAAGAAAAAGTGAGAGTTGCCTCTCGCTTTTCTTATAGCAGGGAGGGGAATATGGAATTACGCAGACCGACATTGGCAGATAAAGAAGCTGTATTAAACATGATGGCAGAGTTTGAAAAGAGCCAATCAGCCCACGATGGCGGATTTTGGGATGCTGAGAACTTTGATTATGAGAATTGGCTAGAAACTAACCTTAATAAAGAAATGGGAATAAAATTGCCTAAAAATCGTGTTCCATCAATTCAGTTCGTATTGTTTGATAAATCAGATCATGCTTTAGGTTTTTTAAATTTACGGCTGAGACTAAATGAGGGATTGCTGAATCATGCTGGCCATATTGGCTACTCCATCCGTCCCTCTGAAAGGGGCAAAGGCTACGCCAAAGAATCCCTCCGACAAGGTCTACAAATTGCCAAGGAAAAGAATATCAAACGAGCGCTTGTGACATGTAGCACGGAAAATCAGGCCAGCAGAGCTGTTATCTTAGCCAATGGAGGCCAATTGGAGGATGTTCGAAATGGAACGGAGCGCTATTGGATAGACTTGGAGTAGAAAGTATGACATGGAATACACCAAAACCAGGCGAGTGGAAGAGTGAGGAGCTGAGCCAAGGTCGAATCATCGATTATAAGGCTTTTAACTTTGTGGATGGCGAGGGGGTGCGCAATTCGCTTTATGTAGCAGGATGTATGTTTCACTGTGAAGGTTGCTACAATGTAGCGACCTGGTCATTTAATGCCGGGATTCCTTATACACTAGAGTTGGAAGAACAGATTATGGCAGATCTTGCCCAGCCTTATGTTCAAGGTTTGACCCTACTCGGTGGAGAGCCATTCCTGAATACTGGAATTCTTTTGCCTCTCATTAAACGCATTCGGAAAGAGTTACCAGAAAAAGATATCTGGTCTTGGACGGGTTACACTTGGGAAGAGATGATGTTGGAGACACCTGATAAACGGGAGCTCTTGTCAATGATTGATATCTTGGTTGATGGACGGTATGATAAAAGCAAGCGTAATCTCATGCTTCAATTCCGTGGCTCTTCCAATCAACGAATTATCGATGTACAAAAATCCCTCAAAAGTGGGCAAGTGGTGATCTGGGACAAGCTTAACGATGGAAAAGAAAGCTATGAACAGGTGAAGAGAGAATGAAGAAAAAAGACTTAATAGAGCAACTGGTCTCAGAAATAGACTCAGGAAGAATTAGGACGCTAGGGATCTACGGTCATGGGGCTTCAGGTAAATCAACCTTCGCTCAGGAATTATATCAAGCCATAGATTCTACTACAGTAAATTTGCTAGAAACAGATCCCTACATAACCTCAGAACGTCACCTGGTAGTACCAAAGCAAGCACCTGATCAAAAGGTGACAGCTTGTCTGCCAGTGGCGCATGAACTGGCAAGTTTGCAGAGAGATATTCTAGCCTTGCAAGCGGGTATGGATGTCTTAACAATCGAAGAACCTTGGAAGGCTAGTGAGGTCTTATCGGGAGCAAAACCAATTCTGATAGTCGAAGGGATGTCTGTGGGTTTTCTTCCAAAGGAACTCTTTGACAAAACCATTTGTTTCTACACGGATGAAGAGACAGAATTAAAGAGGCGTCTAGCTCGAGATACGGCTGTGAGAAATGGCGATGCATCCTTTATATTGGCTAGTCAGCAAATGAGACGAGAACAGTATCTGCAATATTATAAAGAAACCGAGTCAAAAACAGATATCTTGATAAATCAATCGAATGATATATTTCAGATCGAAACGAATATTATGAATACTATATAGAAGAAAAAATAAAAATTTGCTCTTCATTTATGCTTTTTTGAGATAAGGGGCAATAAGAAAACAGTTTCATCTAAAAAATTTAAAAAATCCTGTCAAATCCCTTGCAATCGCAGGGGCTTTGTGTTATTCTATTATGGTGCTGTAAATTACAGCCTTAGCTTTGATGCAAGAGGTTGCGACACGCTCGGTTGCATTGCCACGCAACGCGCGTCGGTTTTCTTGTGGAGCTAGCCTATTATCTTAAATAGACGAAAAGGAGAAAAAGATGGCAAACAAAAAAATCCGTATCCGTTTGAAAGCTTACGAACACCGTACGCTTGACACAGCGGCTGCAAAAATCGTAGAATCAGCTACTCGTACAGGTGCACAAGTTGCGGGTCCAATCCCACTTCCAACTGAGCGTAGCCTCTACACAATCATTCGTGCGACTCACAAATATAAAGATTCTCGCGAACAATTCGAAATGCGTACACACAAACGTTTGATCGATATCATCAACCCAACTCAAAAAACAGTTGACGCTTTGATGAAATTGGATCTTCCAAGTGGTGTAAACGTAGAAATCAAACTTTAATTTAAAGCTTGATACCTTGAGCATAAAAAACGCTCGTTAAAAACTTTTTGAATAAAAAATATAGAAAAGGAACTATTTTCTCATGACAAAAGGAATCTTAGGGAAAAAAGTGGGAATGACTCAAATCTTCACTGAAGCTGGCGAATTGATCCCTGTAACAGTTATCGAAGCAACTCCAAACGTTGTTCTTCAAGTTAAAACTGTTGAAACAGATGGTTACAACGCTATCCAAGTTGGTTTCGATGACAAACGCGAAGTATTGAGCAACAAACCTGCTAAAGGACATGTAGCAAAAGCTAACACGGCTCCTAAGCGCTTCATTCGTGAATTCAAAAACGTTGAAGGCTTGGAAGTTGGTGCTGAAATCACAGTTGAAACTTTCGCAGCTGGAGACATTGTTGATGTAACTGGTACATCTAAAGGTAAAGGTTTCCAAGGTGTTATCAAACGCCACGGGCAATCACGTGGACCTATGGCTCACGGTTCTCGTTACCACCGTCGTCCAGGTTCTATGGGACCTGTTGCACCTAACCGCGTATTCAAAGGTAAAAACCTTGCAGGACGTATGGGTGGCGACCGAGTAACAATTCAAAACCTTGAAGTTGTACAAGTTGTTCCAGAAAAGAACGTTATCCTTATCAAAGGTAACGTACCAGGTGCTAAGAAATCTCTTATCACTATCAAGTCAGCAGTTAAAGCTGGTAAATAATAAGGAAAGGGGAACACAGTCAAAATGGCAAATGTAACATTATTCGACCAAACTGGTAAACAAGCGGGCGAAGTTGTTCTTAACGATGCAATCTTTGGTATCGAACCAAACCAATCTGTTGTGTTTGATGTGATCATCAGCCAACGCGCTAGCCTTCGTCAAGGAACTCACGCAGTTAAAAACCGCTCAGCTGTTTCAGGTGGCGGACGCAAACCATGGCGTCAAAAAGGAACTGGACGTGCTCGTCAAGGTTCTATCCGCTCTCCACAATGGCGTGGTGGTGGAATCGTCTTCGGACCAACTCCACGTAGCTATGCGTACAAACTTCCTCAAAAAGTTCGTCGCCTTGCACTTAAATCTGTTTACTCAGAAAAAGTTGCTGAAAACAAATTTGTAGCCGTTGATTCTCTTGAATTTACAGCTCCAAAAACTGCTGAATTTGCAAAAGTTCTTGCAGCTTTGAGCATCGATTCTAAAGTCCTTGTTATTCTTGAAGAAGGAAACGAATTCGCAGCTCTTTCAGCTCGTAACCTTCCAAACGTGAAAGTTGCGACTGCTACAACTGCAAGTGTTCTTGACATCGCAAATAGTGACAAACTTCTTGTTACTCAAGCAGCTATCTCTAAAATCGAGGAGGTTCTTGCATAATGAATTTGTATGATGTTATCAAAAAACCTGTTATCACTGAAAGCTCAATGGCTCAACTTGAAGCAGGAAAATATGTATTTGAAGTTGACACTCGTGCACACAAACTTTTGATCAAGCAAGCTGTTGAAGCTGCTTTTGAAGGTGTTAAAGTTGCAAATGTTAACACAATCAACGTAAAACCTAAAGCTAAACGTGTTGGACGTTACACTGGTTTTACTAACAAAACTAAAAAAGCTATCATCACTCTTACAGCTGATTCAAAAGCAATCGAGTTGTTTGCTGCTGAAGCTGAATAATCTAAGGAGGAAATATCGTGGGAATTCGTGTTTATAAACCAACAACAAACGGTCGCCGTAATATGACTTCTTTGGATTTCGCTGAAATCACAACAAGCACACCAGAAAAAACTTTGCTTGTTGCTTTGAAGAACAAGGCTGGTCGTAACAACAACGGTCGTATCACTGTTCGTCACCAAGGTGGTGGACACAAACGTTTCTACCGTTTGGTTGACTTCAAACGTAACAAAGACAACGTTGAAGCAGTTGTTAAAACTATCGAGTACGATCCAAACCGTTCTGCAAACATCGCTCTTGTACACTACACTGACGGTGTGAAAGCTTACATCATCGCTCCAAAAGGTCTTGAAGTTGGTCAACGTATCGTTTCAGGTCCTGAAGCAGATATCAAAGTCGGAAACGCACTTCCGCTTGCTAACATCCCAGTTGGTACTTTGATCCACAACATCGAATTGAAACCAGGTCGTGGTGGAGAATTAGTACGTGCTGCTGGAGCTTCTGCTCAAGTTTTGGGTCAAGAAGGTAAATACGTTCTTGTTCGTCTTCAATCAGGTGAAGTTCGTATGATTCTTGGAACTTGTCGTGCAACAGTTGGTGTTGTCGGAAACGAACAACATGGACTTGTAAACCTTGGTAAAGCAGGACGTAGCCGTTGGAAAGGTATCCGCCCAACAGTTCGTGGTTCTGTAATGAACCCTAACGATCACCCACACGGTGGTGGTGAAGGTAAAGCACCAGTTGGTCGTAAAGCACCATCAACTCCATGGGGCAAACCAGCTCTTGGTCTTAAAACTCGTAACAAGAAAGCGAAATCTGACAAACTTATCGTTCGTCGTCGCAACGAGAAATAATTTAATACTAGTCGCTTAAGCGCTAGATAATCCGCCAGCTCGGTAGCGCTCGTTGAGAGCGCAAGCCGCTGTGGTACTATATTTAAAGGAGAAAATATAAAAATGGGACGCAGTCTTAAAAAAGGACCTTTCGTCGATGAGCATTTGATGAAAAAAGTTGAAGCTCAAGCTAACGACGAAAAGAAAAAAGTTATCAAAACTTGGTCACGTCGTTCAACGATCTTCCCAAGTTTCATTGGTTACACAATTGCAGTTTATGATGGACGTAAACACGTACCTGTTTACATCCAAGAAGACATGGTAGGTCACAAGCTTGGTGAATTTGCACCAACTCGTACTTACAAAGGTCACGCCGCAGACGACAAGAAGACACGTAGAAAATAAGGAGAACATAAATGGCAGAAATTACTTCAGCTAAAGCAATGGCTCGCACAGTACGTGTTTCACCTCGTAAATCACGTCTTGTTCTTGACAACATCCGTGGTAAAAGCGTAGCCGATGCAATCGCAATTTTGACATTCACTCCAAACAAAGCTGCTGAAATCATCTTGAAAGTTTTGAACTCAGCTGTAGCTAACGCTGAAAACAACTTTGGTTTGGATAAAGCTAACTTGGTAGTATCTGAAGCATTCGCAAACGAAGGACCAACTATGAAACGTTTCCGTCCACGTGCGAAAGGTTCAGCTTCACCAATCAACAAACGTACAGCTCACATCACTGTAGCTGTTGCAGAAAAATAAGGAGGTAAAATCGTGGGTCAAAAAGTACATCCAATTGGTATGCGTGTCGGCATCATCCGTGATTGGGATGCCAAATGGTATGCTGAAAAAGAATACGCGGATTACCTTCATGAAGATCTTGCAATCCGTAAATTCGTTCAAAAAGAACTTGCTGACGCAGCAGTTTCAACTATTGAAATCGAACGCGCAGTAAACAAAGTTAACGTTTCACTTCACACTGCTAAACCAGGTATGGTTATCGGTAAAGGTGGTGCTAACGTTGATGCACTCCGTGCAAAACTTAACAAATTGACTGGAAAACAAGTACACATCAACATCATCGAAATCAAACAACCTGATTTGGATGCTCACCTTGTTGGTGAAGGAATTGCTCGTCAATTGGAGCAACGTGTTGCTTTCCGTCGTGCACAAAAACAAGCAATCCAACGTGCTATGCGTGCTGGAGCTAAAGGAATTAAAACTCAAGTATCAGGTCGTTTGAACGGTGCAGATATCGCCCGTGCAGAAGGATACTCTGAAGGTACAGTTCCACTTCACACACTTCGCGCAGATATCGATTACGCTTGGGAAGAAGCAGATACTACATACGGTAAACTTGGTGTTAAAGTATGGATCTACCGTGGTGAAGTTCTTCCAGCTCGTAAAAACACTAAAGGAGGTAAATAACCAATGTTAGTACCTAAACGTGTTAAACACCGTCGTGAATTCCGTGGTAAAATGCGCGGTGAAGCTAAAGGTGGAAAAGAAGTAGCATTCGGTGAATACGGTCTTCAAGCTACAACTAGCCACTGGATTACTAACCGCCAAATCGAAGCTGCTCGTATCGCCATGACTCGTTACATGAAACGTGGTGGTAAAGTTTGGATTAAAATCTTCCCACACAAATCATACACAGCTAAAGCTATCGGGGTTCGTATGGGATCTGGTAAAGGGGCACCTGAAGGTTGGGTAGCACCAGTTAAACGTGGTAAAGTAATGTTTGAAGTTGCTGGTGTATCTGAAGAAGTTGCTCGCGAAGCGCTTCGTCTTGCAAGCCACAAATTGCCAGTTAAATGTAAATTCGTAAAACGTGAAGCAGAATAAGGAGAAGGCATGAAACTTAATGAAGTAAAAGAATTTGTTAAAGAACTTCGTGGTCTTTCTCAAGAAGAACTCGCGAAGCGCGAAAACGAATTGAAAAAAGAATTGTTCGAACTTCGTTTCCAAGCTGCTACTGGTCAATTAGAACAAACAGCTCGCTTGAAAGAAGTTAAAAAACAAATCGCTCGTATCAAAACAGTTCAATCTGAAGCGAAATAATAGACTAGGGAAGGAGAAATTTCAATGGAACGCAATAATCGTAAAGTTCTTGTTGGACGTGTTGTATCTGACAAAATGGACAAGACAATCACAGTTGTAGTTGAAACAAAACGTAACCACCCAGTCTATGGTAAACGTATTAACTACTCTAAAAAATACAAAGCACATGATGAAAACAATGTTGCCAAAGAAGGCGATATCGTACGTATCATGGAAACTCGCCCGCTTTCAGCTACAAAACGTTTCCGTCTTGTAGAAGTCGTTGAAGAAGCGGTTATCATCTAATCAAGCCTGAAAGGAGAAAACTGAAATGATTCAAACAGAAACTCGTTTGAAAGTCGCAGACAACAGCGGTGCACGCGAAATCTTGACTATCAAAGTTCTTGGTGGTTCTAAACGTAAATTTGCGAACATCGGTGATGTTATTGTGGCATCTGTAAAACAAGCTACTCCTGGTGGTGCGGTTAAAAAAGGTGACGTTGTTAAAGCAGTTATCGTTCGTACTAAATCAGGTGCTCGTCGTGCTGATGGTTCATACATCAAATTTGACGAAAACGCAGCAGTTATCATCCGTGACGACAAAACTCCTCGCGGAACACGTATCTTTGGCCCAGTTGCACGTGAATTGCGTGAAGGTGGCTTCATGAAGATCGTGTCACTTGCTCCAGAAGTACTTTAATCAATAAAAACAAACACAGTCCCCTGGCCTAGCCAGGGTGCCCATTGGGCGTAAGAATAAAAGGAGAAAAAAATGTTTGTAAAAAAAGGCGACAAAGTTCGCGTAATCGCTGGTAAAGATAAGGGAACAGAAGCTGTTGTCCTTACTGCCCTTCCAAAAGTAAACAAAGTTATCGTTGAAGGTGTTAACATCGTTAAGAAACACCAACGTCCAACTAACGAGCTTCCTCAAGGTGGTATAATCGAGAAAGAAGCAGCTATCCACGTATCAAACGTTCAAGTTTTGGACAAAAATGGTGTAGCTGGTCGTGTTGGTTACAAATTTGTAGACGGTAAAAAAGTTCGCTACAACAAAAAATCAGGCGAAGTGCTTGATTAATCACGAAGGAAAGGAGAAGTATAATGGCAAATCGTTTAAAAGAAAAATATCTTAATGAAGTAGTTCCTGCTTTGACAGAACAATTCAACTACTCATCAGTGATGGCTGTTCCTAAAGTGGATAAGATCGTTTTGAACATGGGTGTCGGTGAAGCAGTATCAAACGCTAAAAGTCTTGAAAAAGCTGCTGAAGAATTGGCACTTATCTCAGGTCAAAAACCACTTATCACTAAAGCTAAAAAATCTATCGCCGGCTTCCGTCTTCGTGAAGGTGTTGCGATCGGTGCAAAAGTTACCCTTCGTGGTGAACGTATGTATGAATTCTTGGATAAATTGGTTTCAGTATCACTTCCACGTGTACGTGACTTCCACGGTGTTCCAACAAAATCATTTGATGGACGCGGAAACTACACACTTGGTGTGAAAGAGCAATTGATCTTCCCAGAAATCAACTTTGATGACGTTGACAAAACTCGTGGTCTTGACATCGTTATCGTAACTACTGCTAACACTGACGAAGAGTCACGTGCATTGCTTACAGGCCTTGGAATGCCTTTTGCAAAATAATATAGGAGGTATAACTAATGGCTAAAAAATCTATGATTGCTAAGAACAAACGCCCAGCGAAGTTCTCTACTCAAGCATACACTCGCTGTGAACGTTGTGGACGTCCACACTCAGTTTACCGCAAGTTTAAACTTTGCCGTGTTTGCTTCCGTGAATTGGCATATAAAGGTCAAATTCCTGGTGTAACAAAAGCATCTTGGTAATATCATGATACAAAGAGCGTAACAACCCCAGCAAAAATAGGAGATTTGGTGCAGGAACGATGCTCCAAGACAAATCTATCTTTTTTGCCCAGGTTGTAGCTCGTGTTCAAATGGAGATTATCTAGTTTGAATGTATCAATACTTTCTGAGCTCAGCTCAATCATTAACTAGCAAGTGCAACTTGCAAACTACTAGTAAGAGGAGAAAATAAAATGGTTATGACTGACCCAATCGCAGACTTCCTAACTCGTATTCGTAACGCTAACCAAGCAAAACACGAAGTACTTGAAGTACCTGCATCAAACATCAAAAAAGGGATTGCTGAAATCCTTAAACGCGAAGGTTTTGTTAAGAACGTAGAAATCATCGAAGATGACAAACAAGGCATCATCCGTGTATTCCTTAAATACGGAGCAAACGGTGAACGAGTTATCACTAACTTGAAACGCGTTTCTAAACCAGGACTTCGTGTCTACAAAAAACGTGAAGATCTTCCAAAAGTTCTTAACGGACTTGGAATTGCTATCCTTTCAACTTCTGAAGGTTTGCTTACTGATAAAGAAGCTCGCCAAAAGAATGTTGGTGGGGAAGTTATCGCTTACGTTTGGTAAAATCAAGATACAAAGCTCGTAAAGAACAAAGCAAAATTAGGAAGTTGGAGCAGTTTGTTGACAAACAAGCCAACTTATCTATTTTGCACAGTTCTTAGAGCGTGTTCAGTTCAGCTCTTGAACTAAATAAGTATCTTAACCCCGTGAAAACTGGCCTTTATGGCCTGACAATTTAACAGGAGAATAAAACATGTCACGTATTGGTAATAAAGTTATCGTGTTGCCTGCTGGTGTTGAACTCACTAACAATGACAACGTTGTAACTGTAAAAGGACCTAAAGGAGAACTTACTCGTGAGTTCTCAAAAGATATTGAAATCCGTGTGGAAGGTACTGAAGTAACTCTTCACCGTCCAAACGATTCAAAAGAAATGAAAACTATCCACGGAACTACTCGTGCCCTTTTGAACAACATGGTTATTGGTGTTTCAGAAGGATTCAAGAAAGAACTTGAAATGCGTGGGGTTGGTTACCGTGCACAACTTCAAGGATCAAAACTTGTTTTGGCTGTTGGTAAATCACACCCAGACGAAGTTGAAGCTCCAGAAGGAATTAGTTTTGAACTTCCAAACCCAACAACAATCGTTGTTAGCGGAATTTCAAAAGAAGTAGTTGGTCAAACAGCTGCTTACGTACGTAGCCTTCGTTCACCAGAACCATACAAAGGTAAAGGTATCCGTTACGTTGGCGAATATGTTCGTCTTAAAGAAGGTAAAACTGGTAAATAATGTTGAGTGGTTGATTTTCAACCACCAACCTCATTACCAACTTTGTGCATAGCACACGATTTAAAATTAAAGAGGTGAAAACTGTGATTTCTAAACCAGATAAAAACAAACTCCGCCAAAAACGCCACCGTCGCGTTCGCGGAAAACTCTCTGGAACTGCTGATCGCCCACGTTTGAACGTATTCCGTTCTAATACAGGCATCTACGCTCAAGTGATTGATGACGTAGCGGGTGTAACGCTCGCAAGTGCTTCAACTCTTGACAAAGAAGTTTCAAAAGGAACTAAAACTGAACAAGCCGTTGCTGTCGGTAAACTCGTTGCAGAACGTGCAAGTGCTAAAGGTATTTCAGAAGTGGTGTTCGACCGCGGTGGATATCTATATCACGGACGTGTGAAAGCTTTGGCTGATGCAGCTCGTGAAAACGGATTGAAATTCTAATAGGAGGACACTAGAAAATGGCATTTAAAGACAATGCAGTAGAACTTGAAGAACGCGTAGTTGCTGTTAACCGTGTTACAAAAGTTGTTAAAGGTGGACGTCGTCTTCGTTTCGCAGCTCTTGTAGTTGTTGGTGACCGCAATGGTCGTGTAGGATTTGGTACTGGTAAAGCTCAAGAAGTTCCAGAAGCAATCCGCAAAGCAGTAGAAGATGCTAAGAAAAACTTGATCGAAGTTCCTATGGTAGGAACAACAATCCCACATGAAGTTCTTTCAGAATTCGGTGGAGCTAAAGTATTGTTGAAACCTGCTGTAGAAGGTTCTGGAGTTGCCGCTGGCGGCGCTGTTCGTGCCGTTGTGGAATTGGCAGGTGTGGCAGATATTACATCTAAATCACTTGGTTCTAACACTCCAATCAACATTGTTCGCGCAACTGTTGAAGGTTTGAAACAATTGAAACGCGCTGAAGAAGTTGCTGCTCTTCGTGGTATTTCAGTTTCTGATTTGGTATAAGAAAGGGGATAAAATGGCTCAAATTAAAATTACTTTGACTAAGTCTCCAATCGGACGTATTCCATCACAACGTAAAACTGTTGTAGCACTTGGACTTGGCAAATTGAACAGCTCTGTTATTAAAGAAGATAACGCTGCAATTCGTGGTATGATCACTGCAGTATCTCACTTGGTAACAGTTGAAGAAGTAAACTAATAAAATTTTAGGGGATGTGCAGTAGACCATCCCCTAAAACTAGATATAGTCATCTTAGATGACACAGTATAGGCGAGTTGATAGGGGAGACAACCTTTTCTCTCTTATCGGCGCTAGCATTTTACAAAAGAGGAGAAAATATATAATGAAACTTCATGAATTGAAACCTGCAGAAGGTTCTCGTAAAACTCGTAACCGTGTTGGTCGTGGTACTTCATCAGGTAACGGTAAAACATCTGGTCGCGGTCAAAAAGGTCAAAAAGCTCGTAGCGGTGGCGGAGTACGCCTTGGTTTTGAAGGTGGACAAACTCCATTGTTCCGTCGTCTTCCAAAACGTGGATTTACTAACATCAACGCTAAAGAGTATGCGATTGTTAACCTTGACCAATTGAACGCCTTTGATGATGGTGCTGAAGTAACTCCAGTGGTACTTGTAGAATCAGGAATTGTTAAAGCTGAAAAATCAGGTATCAAGATTCTTGGTAACGGTGAGTTGACTAAGAAGTTGACTGTTAAAGCTGCTAAATTCTCTAAATCAGCTGAAGAAGCTATCACTGCTAAAGGTGGTTCAGTTGAAGTCATCTAAGTGAGGTGACCTATGTTTTTTAAATTATTGAGAGAAGCACTCAAAGTTAAACAGGTTCGATCAAAGATTTTATTCACAATTTTTATCGTGTTTGTTTTTCGTATTGGTACTAGTATCACTGTACCGTGGGTAAATGCAAATAGCTTGAACGCTTTGAGTGGTCTATCCTTCTTGAATATGTTGAGCTTGGTGTCAGGGAATGCCATGAAAAACTTTTCAGTTTTTGCTCTTGGAGTCAGCCCCTACATTACAGCCTCAATCGTCGTCCAACTCTTGCAAATGGATTTGTTACCGAAGTTTGTGGAGTGGGGCAAACAAGGGGAAGTTGGTCGTAGAAAGTTAAACCAAGCGACTCGATACATTGCACTAGTGCTTGCATTTGTTCAATCAGTTGGGATTACTGCTGGTTTTAATGCTCTGTCTGGAGCTAAACTTTTGACTGTTCCACTTACACCACAGGTCTTTCTTGTGATTGGAGGAATCTTAACAGCAGGAAGCATGATTGTAACCTGGTTGGGAGAGCAAATCACAGATAAGGGATATGGTAATGGTGTTTCAATGATTATCTTTGCAGGGATTGTTGCTTCAATTCCTGACATGATTAAGGGCATTTATGTAGATTACTTTGTCAATGTACCAAGTAGTCGATTGACATCGTCTCTCATTTTTGTCGCTATTTTAATCATCGCTGTTTTGTTGATTGTTTACTTTACAACTTACGTTGAACAAGCTAAATATAAGATTCCAATTCAGTATACAAAGGTAGCTCAAGGAGCGCCATCAAGTTCCTATCTTCCTTTGAAAATTAACCCTGCTGGGGTTATTCCTGTTATCTTTGCTAGTTCCATTACAGCAGCACCAGCTGCAATCTTACAATTTGTGAGTGCGTCTGGTCTTAATTGGGAGTGGGTTAAAACAGCTCAAGAGTTGGTTTCTACTTCAACTCCGACAGGTGTTGCTTTGTATGCTCTGTTGATCATTCTCTTTACATTCTTCTATACATTTGTACAGATTAATCCAGAGAAAGCAGCAGAAAATTTACAAAAGAGTGGAGCTTATATCCATGGTGTCCGTCCTGGTAAAGGGACAGAGGAATACATGTCAAAACTTCTTCGTCGTCTCGCAACAGTCGGATCTCTCTTCCTAGGTGTCATTTCCATCCTACCTATTGTAGCTAAAGATTTATTTGGTCTTTCAGAAGTTGTTGCTTTTGGGGGAACAAGTTTGCTAATCATTATCTCTACAGGTATTGAAGGGATTAAACAATTGGAAGGTTATCTATTGAAACGTAAGTATGTTGGTTTCTTAGATACAACAGAATAATTGTAATAGAAAATAAAATTCACTATTGCTCAGAGAGTGGAGTGTAAAAATCAAAGACATTGTCAGATTTTTATCTCCTCTCTTCTATTTTGTTTTTAAATAGGAGTTGAAATGAATTTTTGCTTCTATTTAAAAATAAAAAAGGAGTTTGAATCATGAATCTTTTGATTATGGGTTTACCTGGTGCAGGTAAAGGAACACAAGCAGCAAAAATTGTTGAACAATTTCATGTTGCACACATCTCAACAGGTGACATGTTCCGTGCAGCAATGGCTAACCAAACTGAAATGGGTGTGTTGGCTAAGTCTTATATCGACAAAGGTGAATTAGTTCCAGATGAAGTTACAAATGGAATTGTTAAAGAGCGTCTTTCACAAGATGATATTAAGGAAACTGGCTTCTTGTTGGATGGTTACCCACGCACGATTGAACAAGCTCATGCCTTAGATAAAACATTGGCTGAACTTGGAATTAAACTTGAAGGTGTTATCAACATCGAAGTAGATCCATCTTGCCTACTTGAACGTTTGAGTGGTCGTATCATTCACCGTGAAACTGGAGAAACTTTCCATAAGGTATTCAACCCACCAGTTGATTACAAAGAGGAAGATTACTACCAACGTGAAGATGATAAACCAGAGACAGTTAAACGTCGTTTGGATGTCAATATTGCTCAAGGTGAACCAATTATTGCTCACTATCGTGCTAAAGGTCTAGTACATGATATCGAAGGTAACCAAGATATCAATGATGTCTTTAAAGATATCGAAAAGGTATTGACAAATTTGAAATAAAAGCGTTTTTCAGACTTGCAAAATGTCTTGACAAATGTTATACTGAGTTAGTCTGACTTATAATTGTTGTCTCTGTGTCTAGAGGCATCAAATCGAAATTTAGGGAGGTACTTTTGCGTGGCAAAAGACGATGTGATTGAAGTTGAAGGCAAAGTAGTCGATACGATGCCGAATGCAATGTTTACGGTTGAACTTGAAAATGGACATCAGATTTTAGCAACAGTTTCTGGTAAAATTCGTAAAAACTATATTCGTATTTTAGCGGGAGATCGTGTTACTGTTGAAATGAGTCCATATGACTTGACACGTGGACGTATCACTTACCGCTTTAAATAATCGAAAAACTTGGAGGGATAAGAAATGAAAGTAAGACCATCGGTCAAACCAATTTGCGAATACTGTAAAGTAATTCGTCGTAATGGTCGTGTTATGGTAATTTGCCCAGCAAATCCAAAACACAAACAACGTCAAGGATAAGATAGAAAGGAGAAAACATGGCTCGTATTGCTGGAGTTGATATTCCAAATGACAAACGCGTAGTTATCTCATTGACTTATGTCTATGGTATCGGACTTGCAACATCTCAAAAGATTTTGGCAGCTGCTGGAGTTTCAGAAGATATTCGTGTTCGTGACCTTACATCAGATCAAGAAGATGCTATCCGTCGTGAAGTGGATGCAATTAAAGTTGAAGGTGACCTTCGTCGTGAAGTGAACTTGAACATCAAACGTTTGATGGAAATCGGTTCATACCGTGGTATCCGTCACCGTCGTGGACTTCCTGTCCGTGGACAAAACACTAAAAACAACGCTCGCACTCGTAAAGGTAAAGCTGTTGCGATTGCTGGTAAGAAAAAATAATATAGGAGGTAAAAGTCTTGGCTAAACCAACACGTAAACGTCGTGTGAAAAAGAATATCGAATCTGGTATTGCTCATATTCACGCTACATTTAATAACACTATTGTTATGATTACTGATGTGCATGGTAATGCAATCGCTTGGTCATCAGCTGGTGCTCTTGGTTTTAAAGGTTCTCGTAAATCTACACCATTTGCTGCTCAAATGGCTTCAGAAGCTGCTGCTAAATCTGCACAAGAACACGGTCTTAAATCAGTTGAAGTTACTGTAAAAGGTCCAGGTTCTGGTCGTGAGTCAGCTATTCGTGCTCTTGCTGCCGCTGGTCTTGAAGTAACAGCAATTCGTGATGTGACTCCAGTGCCACACAATGGTGCTCGTCCTCCAAAACGTCGCCGTGTATAATCATTACCTTTACACTGCTTTTCGTTTAAGAGGGAGTAACTAAATGATCGAGTTTGAAAAACCAAATATAACAAAAATTGATGAAAATAAAGATTATGGCAAGTTTGTAATCGAACCACTAGAACGTGGATACGGTACAACACTTGGTAACTCTCTTCGTCGTGTACTTCTTGCTTCTCTTCCAGGAGCAGCTGTTACATCTATCGATATCGATGGAGTATTACATGAATTTGATACAATTCCTGGTGTTCGCGAAGACGTGATGCAAATCATTCTGAACATTAAAGGTATTGCAGTTAAATCATATGTAAAAGACGAAAAGACTATAGAACTTGATGTTGAAGGTCCTGCTGAAGTGACAGCCGGAGATATTTTAACTGATAGTGATATTGAAATCGTAAATCCAGATCATTATCTTTTCACAATCGGAGAAGGTGCTTCATTTAAAGCAACTATGACTGTAAACACTGGTCGTGGTTATGTACCTGCAGATGAAAATAAAAAAGATAATGCCCCAGTTGGAACACTTGCTGTAGATTCTATTTATACACCAGTTACAAAAGTTAACTATCAAGTTGAACCTGCTCGTGTAGGAAGCAATGATGGTTTCGACAAATTAACCCTTGAAATCTTGACAAATGGAACTATTATTCCAGAAGATGCTTTAGGGCTTTCAGCACGTATTTTGACAGAACATCTTGATTTGTTTACAAATCTTACAGAGGTTGCTAAATCTGCAGAAGTGATGAAAGAAGCTGATACTGAATCGGACGACCGTATTTTGGAACGTACGATTGAGGAACTTGACTTGTCTGTACGCTCATATAACTGTTTGAAACGTGCTGGTATCAATACTGTGCATGATTTGACAGAAAAATCTGAAGCAGAGATGATGAAAGTAAGAAATCTTGGACGCAAGAGTTTGGAAGAAGTGAAACTCAAACTCATTGATTTGGGTCTTGGATTAAAAGATAAATAAAGGAGGAATACATGGCTTACCGTAAACTAGGACGCACTAGCTCACAACGTAAAGCAATGCTTCGCGATTTGACAACTGACCTTTTGATCAACGAATCAATCGTGACAACTGAAGCTCGTGCTAAAGAAATCCGTAAAACTGTTGAAAAAATGATTACTCTAGGTAAACGTGGTGATTTGCATGCACGTCGTCAAGCTGCTGCTTTCGTACGTAATGAAATCGCATCTGAAAACTATGATGAAGCAACTGACAAGTACACTTCTACTACAGCACTTCAAAAATTGTTCTCAGAAATCGCACCTCGTTACGCAGACCGTAACGGTGGATACACTCGTATCCTTAAAACTGAACCACGTCGTGGTGATGCAGCGCCAATGGCGATCATCGAATTAGTATAAAATCATCAATTTTGTTGAGTGTTATGATGATGGAGCCCTGTGCTCTTAGTCTAGCTCTGGTCTACCGCTAGGACTTTTGTCCTAGCGGGAACACTCATCATAAGATGGTAGGGTAGACGCTTGTTTACGAAATTGTTTTTCTTTTAAGAACAATTTCGTAAGCAGGCGTTTTTTAGTTTTTTTGAAGTAAATGTGCTATACTGAGAAAAAAGAAAAATATAGATATGGTTATTTTCTATGATTTCAAAGATGGAGGACCAATATGAAAGCTATTATAACTGTTGTTGGAAAAGATAAGGGTGGTATTGTTGCAGGTGTTGCGACTAAGATTGCTGAACTAGGATTAAATATTGATGATATTTCACAAACTGTATTGGATGAATTCTTCACCATGATGGCTGTAGTATCCAGTGATGAAAAACATGATTTTACTCAACTAAGAAATGAGTTTGAAGCCTTTGGCCAGACCTTGAATGTCAAAATCAATATTCAGAGCGCGGCTATTTTCGATGCTATGTATAATATCTAGGAGGTGCTTATGGATATTAGACAAGTTACCGAAACTATTGCAATGATTGAAGAGCAGAATTTTGATATTCGTACCATTACCATGGGAATTTCTCTTCTTGATTGTATTGATCCGGATATTGATAGAGCTGCAGATAAAATATATGAAAAAGTTACGACTAAGGCGGCGAATTTAGTGGCTGTCGGTGATGAAATCGCCGCTGAGTTAGGTATACCTATTGTCAATAAACGTGTATCAGTAACACCGATTTCTCTAATTGGTGCTGCTACAGATGCAAGGGATTATGTACCGTTAGCCAAAGCTTTAGATAGAGCAGCAAAAGAAATTGGTGTTGATTTTATTGGTGGCTTTTCTGCTTTAGTTCAAAAAGGCTACCAAAAAGGAGATGAAATACTCATCAACTCGATTCCACGTGCTTTAGCTGAAACTGATAAAGTTTGCTCTTCAGTAAATATTGGTTCAACAAAGTCAGGAATCAACATGACTGCTGTAGCTGATATGGGTCGAATTATCAAGGAGACAGCTGAGCTTTCAGATATGGGGGCTGCAAAACTTGTCGTTTTTGCCAATGCAGTTGAGGACAATCCTTTTATGGCCGGAGCCTTTCATGGTGTTGGTGAAGCTGATGTTATTATCAATGTAGGCGTTTCAGGGCCTGGGGTTGTCAAACGTGCTTTAGAAAAAGTTCGAGGCCAAAGCTTTGATGTAGTTGCTGAAACTGTTAAAAAGACAGCCTTCAAGATTACTCGGATTGGTCAATTAGTTGGCCAGATGGCTAGTGAAAGACTAGGTGTTGATTTTGGGATTGTTGATTTGAGTTTAGCACCTACTCCTGCAGTGGGGGATTCTGTAGCTCGGGTTCTGGAAGAAATGGGATTGGAAACAGTTGGGACTCATGGGACGACTGCCGCTTTAGCTCTTTTAAATGACCAAGTAAAAAAAGGAGGAGTAATGGCTTGCAACCAAGTCGGTGGTCTGTCAGGTGCTTTCATCCCAGTTTCAGAAGATGAGGGTATGATAGCAGCAGTGCAAAATGGTTCCCTAAATCTTGAAAAGCTAGAAGCCATGACGGCTATCTGTTCAGTTGGGTTGGATATGATTGCTATCCCTGAAGATACACCTGCCGAAACCATTGCAGCTATGATTGCGGATGAGGCAGCAATTGGTGTTATTAATATGAAAACCACAGCTGTCCGTATCATTCCAAAGGGTAAAGAAGGCGATATGATTGAGTTTGGTGGCTTGCTAGGAACTGCCCCAGTTATGAAAGTCAATGGAGCTTCTTCGGCTGATTTCATTGCTCGTGGAGGACAGATTCCAGCTCCAATTCATAGTTTTAAAAATTAATAAAAAATAAAATGATTTAAGTTCTATTTAAGGATAGGTGTGTATACTCTAATCATTAAATAAAGACCTCCTAACTTTATTTAATAGAAATCCTAAACTTTTTCATAATAATCTCCTACAAAAGTCGCTCGTAAGAGTGGCTTTTGTTTTGTATTCTTTAAAAAACTAGTAAAATTTCATTGATTCTGGTCAAATTTTTTAAGAATGGCTAGTTTTTTCGAAGTCAAACCAGCCTAAAACCTTGCCATGATTGGCTTTTTGAAAAATTATGGTATAATAGTAGTAGTTTTATTAGATGGAGTAGAATTTTTGAGAAAAAGCTTTCGTGTAAAAAAAGAGAAAGATTTCGACGCCATATTTAAAAAGGGAGCAAGTGTAGCTAATCGAAAATTTGTTATTTATCGATTAGAAAACAATGAAACACATTTTCGAGTAGGTTTATCAGTCAGTAAAAAATTAGGAAATGCTGTGACAAGAAACCAAATCAAGAGAAGAATCCGGCATGTTCTCATTCGAAATAGTAATCAAATTGTTGATAATGTCGATTTTGTTGTGATTGCTCGAAAAGGCGTTGAACTATTAGAATATGCAGAAATTGAAAAAAACTTACTTCATGTTTTGAGATTAGCAAAGATTTACCAGGAAGGAAATAAGAGTGAAGAAGAAATTACAATTGACTAGTTTGTTAGGTTTGTCCTTGTTGGTAATGACTGCTTGTGCAACTAGTGAAGTGTCTGCTGATTCGGCAGACTTTTGGAGTAAACTTGTTTATTTTTTTGCTGAAACCATTCGATTTTTGTCATTTGATGTCAGCATTGGTTTAGGGATTATTCTTTTCACGGTTTTGATTAGAACAATACTGTTACCAGTCTTTCAAACACAAATGGTGGCTTCCAGAAAAATGCAAGAGGCGCAACCTCTTATCAAAGAATTGCGCGAACGTTATCCAGGTCGCGACATGGAAAGTCGTACTAAGCTAGATCAGGAAACACGTAAATTATTTAAAGAATTAGGCATTAAGCAATCCGCATCCTTCTGGCCGCTTTTAATTCAAATGCCAATTCTATTGGCTCTTTTCCAAGCTTTATCAAACGTAGATTTTTTGAAGACAGGCCACTTTTTATGGTTCAATCTAGGTGGAGCTGATACCACTTTCGTACTACCTGTTTTAGCTGCCCTATTCACCTTCCTCAGTAGCTGGCTTTCAAATAAAGCCTTACCTGAGAAAAATGGTGCAATGACAGGTATGATGTATGGGATGCCTGTTATAATCTTCTTTTTTGCAATATCTGCTCCAAGTGGTGTCGCTCTTTACTGGGCGGTTTCAAATGCTTATCAAGTATTGCAAACTTACCTTTTGAACAATCCCTTCAAAATTATTGCAGAGCGTGAAGCAGATGTACAAGCTAAGAAGGATTTAGAAGTTAAGAAAAGAAAAGCTCTAAAGAAAGCACAGAAAAAGAAAAAGTAAGGAGAAATCTGATAATGGTGTTATTTACAGGTTCAACAGTTGAAGAAGCAATCCAAAATGGATTGAATGAATTAAATATTCCGAGAATGAAAGCTCATATCAAAGTTGTTTCGAGAGAGAAAAAAGGATTTTTTGGACTTTTTGGAAAAAAACCAGCTCAAGTTGATATCGAAGCAATCAGTGAAACAACGGTTGTAAAAGCAAATCAGCAAGCAATCAAAGGCGTTCCAAAAGAAATTAATGATCAAAATGATCCAGTTAAAACAGTCAGCGAAGCAACAGTTGATTTGGGACATGTAGTTGCTGCTATCAAGAAAATTGAAGAAGAAGGCCAAGAAATTTCTGAAGAAGTCAAGGCTGAAATTCTTAAGAATGATAAAGAAGCCAGCACGATTTTAGAAGAAACAGGCCATATTGAAGTTTTAAAAGAATTGCAACCTGAGACAACTCAAGAAAATGCTGACGAAGAGCAAAGTAGCGATTTAGAAAATCTTGGTTTGAAAGTCGAGCCAACATACGACACTGAAAAGGTTGTTGAAGAAGTAACCAATTATGTTCAAGCGATTATCGATGATATGGATGTTGAGGGAACTATTTCTAGCACCTCTAACCGTCGCTCTATCAACATGCAAATTGATACGAATGAGCCAGGCCGTATTATTGGTTACCATGGTAAGGTTTTGAAATCTCTTCAACTTTTAGCACAAAATTACCTCTACAATCGTTATTCAAAAACCTTCTACATTACTATCAACGTTAATGATTATGTAGAACATCGTGCAGAAGTGTTACAGAGTTATGCTCAAAAATTAGCGACACGTGTTTTGGAAGAAGGCCGTAGTCAGATGACAGATCCAATGTCAAGCAGCGAGCGTAAAATTATCCATCGCATCATCTCACGAATGGAAGGTGTAACCAGTTACTCTGAAGGTGACGAACCAAATCGTTACGTTGTAGTTGACACAGAATAAAAATGAAAAATCAGGGAAAACCTGATTTTTTTCTAACTAAAGAAGGAATCAAATGAAAGAAATCAAGGACTATCTTGCTTATCAAGGAGAACAGTACCGGAATCCTGACAAAGCAGGAGCTGAAAAGGATAAAATGCTAGACTTGCGTCAAAAAGGGCAGGAGGCACGAAAGTCATTTACTCACCTAGCTGAATGTTTTCAAGCTAGGCACACCGGTTGGAATTTACACCCAACCAGTCAATGGATGAATCAAGCGCAGAGACTACGCCCCCATTTCTGGGTTTATTTACAGAGAGAGGGACATGTAACAGAGCCCATGATGGCTCTTCGTTTGTATGGAAACCCGAATGATTGGGGAATTTCTATAGAAGTCAGTTTTGTAGAGAGAAAGAAAGATGAGGCTACCTTGTCAAAACAGGCTAAAATCTTGGATATCCCAGTGGTTGATGGAATCTATTATTGGGTTCAGAAAAACGATGAAAGCTATAAAGTACAAGCTACTGAAGAGAACAGGCAACTTTTAAGACAAGAATTATCCAATCAGGAGATTCGTAAGGTTTTAGTAAAAGTTGATATTCCAATAACCGATGAAGATACCCTAGATAAAGTTCTAGATGGACTTGATAGAGGTTTTGAAAAATTATTACCTTACTATCAAGCGACTAGGAATTAGTATAATCGGCTGAGTCATTTTATAGTAAATTGTTTTATTGCTATTCTAGGTATTTTTTCATATAATAGTAAAATAGGATACGTGGTATACTTATCACCTCAAAGAGAAAGGAAATTCTATGTCAAATTTATCTGTTAATGCGATTCGTTTTCTAGGTATTGACGCTATCAACAAAGCAAACTCAGGTCACCCAGGGGTGGTGATGGGTGCTGCTCCGATGGCATACAGCCTATTCACTAAAGAACTTCGTATCAATCCAGCTCAACCAAACTGGATCAACCGCGACCGTTTTATTCTTTCAGCAGGTCATGGTTCAATGCTCCTTTATGCCCTTCTTCACCTTTCTGGTTTTGAAGATGTGAGCATGGATGAGGTAAAGAACTTCCGTCAATGGGGCTCTAAAACACCAGGTCACCCAGAATTTGGGCATACTGCAGGGGTTGATGCAACAACAGGACCTCTAGGACAAGGGATCGCAACTGCGACAGGTTTTGCACAAGCAGAACGTTTCCTTGCAGCTAAGTATAACCGTGAAGGATATAATATCTTTGATCACTACACATATGTTATCTGTGGAGATGGCGACTTGATGGAAGGTGTCTCAAGCGAAGCTGCTTCTTATGCAGGCTTGCAAAAACTTGACAAGTTGGTTGTTCTTTATGATTCAAACGATATCAACTTGGATGGTGAGACAAAGGATTCATTCACAGAGAGTGTTCGCGATCGTTACAATGCCTATGGTTGGCATACAGCCTTGGTTGAAGATGGGACAGACTTAGAAGCTATTCAAGCAGCCATTGAAGAAGCTAAGGCTTCTGGCAAACCATCTTTGATTGAAGTAAAAACTGTTATTGGTTATGGTTCGCCAAATAAACAAGGAACTAATGCCGTACACGGTGCTCCTCTTGGTGCAGACGAAACTGCTGCAACTCGTCAAGCCCTTGGTTGGGACTACGAACCGTTTGAAATTCCAGCGGAAGTTTATGCTGATTTCAAAGAAAATGTTGCGGACCGAGGTGCATCAGCATATGAAGCATGGACAAAACTAGTTGCAGATTATAAAGAAGCTCACCCAGAACTCGCAGCAGAAGTGGAAGCAATTATTGACGGACGCGATCCAGTTGAATTGACTCCAGAAGACTTCCCAGCTTTAGAAAATGGCTTCTCTCAAGCAACTCGTAACTCAAGTCAGGATGCCTTGAATGTAGTGGCTGCTAAATTGCCAACCTTCCTTGGTGGATCAGCTGACCTTGCACATTCAAATATGACTTACATCAAAACTGACGGACTACAGGACGATGCAAATCGCTTGAACCGTAATATCCAATTTGGTGTTCGTGAATTTGCAATGGGTACAGTTTTGAACGGAATGGCTCTTCACGGTGGACTTCGAGTTTATGGTGGAACCTTCTTCGTATTCTCAGACTACCTTAAAGCGGCAGTTCGTTTGTCAGCCTTGCAAGGTCTTCCTGTAACCTATGTCTTTACCCACGATTCAATCGCTGTTGGTGAAGATGGACCAACTCATGAGCCGATTGAACACTTGGCAGGACTTCGTGCAATTCCAAACCTCAATGTTTTCCGCCCGGCAGATGCGCGTGAAACTCAAGCCGCTTGGTATCTTGCAGTGAAGAGTGAGAAAACACCAACTGCCCTTGTCTTGACTCGTCAAAACTTGACTGTTGAGGAAGGAACAGACTTTGAGAAGGTTGCGAAAGGTGCTTACGTTGTATATGAAAATGCAGCAGACTTTGACACTATCTTGATTGCAACAGGTTCAGAAGTGAACTTAGCAGTAGCAGCTGCTAAGGAATTGGCAAGCCAAGGTGGAAAAATTCGCGTAGTCAGCATGCCATCTACAGATGTATTTGATGCACAAGACGCAGCATACAAAGAAGAAATCTTACCAAATGCAGTTCGTCGCCGTGTAGCTGTCGAAATGGGAGCAACTCAAAACTGGTATAAATACGTCGGTCTTGATGGAGCGGTTCTCGGTATTGATACCTTTGGTGCGTCTGCTCCAGCTTCAAAAGTTTTAGCAGAATATGGATTTACAGTTGAAAACTTAGTTGAAATTGTAAACAACTTGAAGTAAGAAAAACCAGAGCATTGCTCTGGTTTTTTTATTGTTCCAAAACCAGGGTACAATCTTGTAAAAACAAGTGAAATTTGTTATAGTAGTTTTATCTGAATTACAAAGGAGTAAAAAATAATGGGTGGGAATTTAACATTCTTGATTATGCTTGTTTTGATGTTCGGCTTGATGTTCTTCATGCAACGTTCTCAAAAGAAACAAGCTGAAAAACGTATGGAGAGCCTCAACAAACTTCAAAAAGGCTATGAAGTAATTACTATCGGTGGTCTCTATGGTACAGTTGATGAAGTTGACACTGAAAACAAAACGATTGTACTTGATGTAGACGGAGTATACTTGACTTTTGAATTAGGCGCAATTAGAACAGTTTTGCCAGTCAAAGAAGCTGTCACACCTGAAGGTACAGTTGTTGACGGCGAAAGCGCGATTGAAGAATAAAACGGGGTTGATCTTATACCCCTTTTTCTATGAAGATGAGGAACGATGATGAAAAAGATTGTTTTTGTTTGCCTTGGTAATATTTGTCGAAGCCCGATGGCAGAATTTGTGATGAAATCTTTAACCGATGATTATGAGATTGAAAGTCGAGCAACTTCTTCTTGGGAACACGGCAATCCAATTCACAAAGGGACTCAGAAAATCTTTAAAACTCACGGCATTCCTTATGATTCATCAAAAACATCGCAACAAATCTCTAAGGATGATTTTGAACATTTTGACTATATCATCGGAATGGATGAGTCCAATCTTCTTGACTTGACTCGGATGAGTCCTCAGGAGCATCATCATAAGATAGAGGCATTCGCTTCTGAAAGTGTTCCAGATCCATGGTATACAGGTGATTTTGATGAAACTTATAATCGAGTTTTAGCTGGTTGTCTAGCTTGGCTAGCACGTTTAGAAAATGAGGCAAAAAATGGATAATTTAAAAAAACTCTATGATAAATACAGTGTCTATATAACTCGTCCTCGTTTAGAAATTGCGACGGTAGTGGTCATAGCTCTTTGCGCGATATTCGTATTTGTAGGGAACATGCCTAAGCAAGGAGTATTAAAATTGGATGGAGATTCCTTAGTATATGACGGAAGTATCGTTCGTGGAAAGATGAATGGCAAAGGGACCCTGACTTTCGCAAATGGTGATACCTACACTGGGGAATTCAAAAATGGCGCATTTAACGGCAAAGGAACCTACCAAGCTAAGGAAGGCTGGGTTTATGAAGGTGACTTTGTTAATGGCCAGGCTGAAGGTAAAGGAAAACTGACTACTGAGCAAGATGTAGTCTATGAAGGTGATTTTAAACAAGGTCTCTTTCAACAAGCGCAATAACCTCCTCTTAGAGGGGGTATTATACTGCGTAAACGGAAAGCGCTTACATGGAAATTGAGATGCTTTACAATACCTTTTTACAATGGAATTTGTGAAAAATAAAAGTTTTATTGAATTATTCACAAAGTGGAAGTGTAAAAGTGCATGTGTAGGCATGTACAAAAATATTTTCACAAGGAAATAAAAAAAGTTTGTGAAATTTCTATGAAACTGTTTACAAATCTTGAAAAAAGAGTTATAATAAGATTGTGAAAAAATTAACAAAGGACTTACAATCCTTGAAAGCTATGGAGGAAAATATGGCTGATAAAAAAACTGTAACACCAGAGGAAAAGAAACTCGCTGCTGAAAAGCATGTTGATGGTTTGGTGCAAAAAGCTTTGGTTGCCCTTGAAGAAATGCGTAAACTTGACCAAGATCAAGTCGATTATATCGTAGCAAAAGCTTCAGTTGCAGCTCTTGATGCCCACGGGGAATTGGCTTTACATGCCTTTGAAGAAACAGGACGTGGAGTATTTGAAGATAAAGCGACTAAAAACTTGTTTGCCTGTGAGCACGTAGTAAACAACATGCGCCACACTAAAACAGTTGGTGTTATTGAAGAAGACGATGTGACAGGATTGACTCTTATTGCTGAACCGGTTGGTGTTGTTTGTGGTATCACTCCAACAACAAACCCTACTTCAACAGCAATCTTTAAAGCTTTGATTTCATTGAAGACTCGTAATCCTATTGTCTTTGCGTTCCACCCATCAGCTCAAGAATCATCAGCTCACGCAGCTCAAATCGTTCGTGATGCAGCGATTAAAGCAGGTGCTCCTGAGAACTGTATACAGTGGATTACTGAACCATCTATGGAAGCAACTAGCGCATTGATGAACCACGAAGGTGTTGCGACAATCCTTGCGACAGGTGGTAATGCCATGGTTAAAGCGGCTTACTCATGTGGTAAACCAGCTCTTGGGGTAGGTGCCGGAAACGTTCCAGCTTATGTTGAAAAATCAGCTAACATCCGCCAAGCTGCTCACGATATCGTAATGTCTAAATCATTTGATAACGGTATGGTCTGTGCATCTGAACAAGCGGTTATCATCGATAAAGAGATTTACGATGAATTCGTAGCAGAGTTCAAATCATATCACACTTACTTTGTAAACAAAAAAGAAAAAGCTCTTCTTGAAGAATTCTGCTTCGGTGTGAAAGCAAACAGCAAAAACTGTGCTGGTGCAAAATTGAACGCTGACATCGTTGGTAAACCAGCAACTTGGATTGCAGAACAAGCAGGATTTACGGTTCCAGAAGGAACAAACATTCTTGCTGCAGAATGTAAAGAAGTTGGCGAAAAAGAGCCGTTGACTCGTGAAAAATTATCACCAGTTATCGCAGTTTTGAAATCTGAAAGCCGCGAAGACGGTATTGCAAAAGCTCGTCAAATGGTTGAATTTAACGGTCTTGGACACTCAGCTGCCATCCATACTGCTGATGAAGAATTGACTAAAGAATTTGGTAAAGCTGTTAAAGCTATTCGTGTTATCTGTAACTCACCTTCTACTTTCGGTGGTATCGGGGACGTTTACAATGCCTTCTTGCCATCATTGACACTCGGATGTGGTTCTTACGGACGTAACTCAGTTGGGGATAACGTTAGCGCCATTAACCTCTTGAATATCAAAAAAGTCGGAAGACGGAGAAATAACATGCAATGGATGAAACTTCCTTCAAAAACATACTTTGAACGTGATTCAATTCAATACCTTCAAAAATGTCGTGACGTTGAGCGTGTCATGATCGTTACTGACCATGCTATGGTAGAGCTTGGCTTCCTTGATCGTATCATCGAACAACTTGACCTTCGTCGCAATAAGGTTGTTTACCAAATCTTTGCAGATGTAGAACCAGATCCAGATATCACTACAGTTGAACGTGGTACTGAGATTATGCGTGCCTTCAAACCAGATACAATCATCGCTCTTGGTGGTGGATCACCAATGGATGCTGCTAAAGTAATGTGGCTCTTCTACGAGCAACCAGAAGTGGACTTCCGTGACCTTGTACAAAAATTCATGGATATCCGTAAACGTGCCTTCAAATTCCCATTACTTGGTAAGAAGACTAAATTCATCGCTATCCCAACTACATCTGGTACAGGATCTGAAGTAACTCCATTTGCCGTTATCTCTGATAAAGCGAACAACCGTAAATACCCAATCGCTGACTACTCATTGACACCAACTGTGGCAATCGTAGACCCTGCTTTGGTATTGACAGTTCCTGGATTTGTTGCTGCTGATACTGGTATGGACGTATTGACTCACGCGACTGAAGCTTACGTATCACAAATGGCTAGCGACTACACTGACGGTCTTGCTCTTCAAGCGATTAAACTCGTATTTGAAAACCTTGAAAGTTCAGTTAAGAATGCAGACTTCCATTCACGTGAGAAAATGCATAACGCTTCAACTATTGCTGGTATGGCCTTTGCTAATGCCTTCCTAGGTATTTCTCACTCAATGGCTCACAAGATTGGTGCACAATTCCACACAGTTCACGGACGTACAAATGCAATCTTGCTTCCATACGTTATCCGTTACAATGGTACACGCCCAGCTAAGACAGCTACATGGCCTAAGTACAACTACTACCGTGCAGATGAGAAATATCAAGATATCGCTCGTATGCTTGGACTTCCAGCTTCTACTCCAGAAGAAGGAGTTGCATCTTATGCTAAAGCTGTTTACGAACTCGGTGAGCGCGTAGGTATCGAAATGAACTTCAAAGCACAAGGTGTTGACGAGAAAGAATGGAAAGAACATTCACGTGAATTGGCCTTCCTTGCTTATGAAGATCAATGTTCGCCTGCCAACCCACGTCTTCCAATGGTTGATCATATGCAAGAAATCATCGAAGATGCTTACTATGGTTACAAAGAAAGACCAGGACGTCTTAAATAATTGATTATCAGTCAGAGGCAGGAGTAATCCTGTCTCTTTTTATAGTTTTTTAAAATAGAAGAGGTTAAAAGTTTAACAAAAAAATTTTGTAAATAACTATAAAGATGTATGTTGATAGACTTTTGACAAAGGGAATCTATATAAAATTGTGTATCTAGAAAGTAGAAAACTGAAGTGAAAATCAACGTCAGCGCTTGCAATAAAACTAAAATAGTTATATAATAGGTTTGTTGAAAGGTGATTTGTAGTGATTCAAGTTACTCTTTTCACAATAAAATTTTCATGATTTTCATAAGGAGGAAATCACTAATGGTAGTTAAAGTTGGTATTAACGGTTTCGGTCGTATCGGACGTCTTGCTTTCCGTCGTATCCAAAACGTAGAAGGTGTTGAAGTTACACGCATCAACGACCTTACAGATCCAGTAATGCTTGCACACTTGTTGAAATATGACACAACTCAAGGTCGTTTCGACGGTACTGTGGAAGTTAAAGAAGGTGGATTCGAAGTTAACGGTAAATTCGTTAAAGTTTCTGCTGAACGCGATCCAGAACAAATCGACTGGGCTAACGACGGTGTAGAAATCGTTCTTGAAGCAACTGGTTTCTTTGCTACTAAAGCAGCTGCTGAAAAACACTTGCATGCTGGTGGTGCTAAGAAAGTTGTTATCACTGCTCCTGGTGGATCAGATGTTAAAACAGTCGTATTTAACACTAACCACGATATTCTTGATGGTACTGAAACAGTTATCTCAGGTGCTTCATGTACTACAAACTGCTTGGCTCCAATGGCTAAAGCTCTTCAAGATAACTTCGGTGTTGTTGAAGGATTGATGACTACTATCCACGCTTACACTGGTGACCAAATGATCCTTGACGGTCCACACCGTAAAGGTGACCTTCGTCGTGCTCGTGCTGGTGCTGCTAACATCGTTCCTAACTCAACTGGTGCTGCTAAAGCAATCGGTTTGGTTATCCCTGAATTGAACGGTAAATTGGACGGAGCTGCACAACGCGTTCCTACTCCAACTGGATCAGTTACTGAATTGGTAGTTGTTCTTGAAAAGAACGTCACTGTTGATGAAGTAAATGCAGCTATGAAAGCAGTAGCTAACGAATCATACGGTTACACTGAAGATCCAATCGTTTCTTCAGACGTTGTAGGTATGTCTTACGGATCATTGTTTGACGCAACTCAAACTAAAGTTCTTGACGTTGACGGTAAACAATTAGTTAAAGTTGTATCATGGTACGACAACGAAATGTCTTACACTGCACAACTTGTTCGTACTCTTGAATACTTCGCAAAAATTGCTAAATAATTTCTGAGTCGATAAAAGCAAGGCCAACTGGTCTTGCTTTTTTTGTATATATGAAAAAATGAGGCTGGGACAAAAGTCCTAGCCTCTCAATTGTCTTTGGATTGTGGAGCAAGACGCAGTGGTTGAGTGGGCTCTACTACGCTGATTTCATCAGCTTTTACAGCCTTACTCAATTGTGCGGAGGTGGGACGACGAAATCGAATTCTAACGAATTACCGATTTCTGTCCCACTCTCATTTTGTTTTATTTCTCTTTCAAATGAATCTGATAGAGCAGTAAAGCTTAGTTGTTTTAAAGTCAGAGGGTGGATAAAGGATAGTTTATATGCGTGAAGCATTAGTCTGCTAGTTCTAGAACTTGGATTATAGAGGGGGTCTCCAGCGATTGGATGGTTGTGGTGAGATAGGTGGACTCGAATCTGATGAGTACGTCCTGTTTTTAATCTACACTGAACGAGACTGGTTTTGTTTTGAAATTGTTTTAACCGAGTTACATGAGTTTCGGCGTATTGACCGTTTTTTTGATCCACAATTCTTTTTCTACGATCGTGACGATTGCGACCGATTTTATCTCGGAAGATCAAGTCCTTAGCCTCTAATCTTCCATCAACCAGAGCCCAGTATTCTCGAGAAATCTCTTTCTTTTCTAATAAGCGATTAAGGATAGGCAGAATGAATGGATCCTTCGCAAACAGTACGAGACCACTTGTTTCCATATCTAGTCTATGAACAACATAGCAAGTTTGACCAACATAGGCGCTGACATGATTGAGAAGAGCTATCTCATCGGGCTGATTCCCATGTGTCTTCATACCCTCGGGTTTATTGACGATAATTAAATACTGATCTTGATAGACTTCTTCGACAAGTTTGGGGTTTCCCCAGAGAATTTCTTTTGTAGGATAATCTTCCTCGTCGAAAATCAATTGGCACTCATCTCCGGCCTTGACCGTTTGATGCCAATGGACCTCTTCTTGATTAATCAGGATGTGTTTCTTGATTCTCAAAAAGTGCCTTATTTTTCTAGGTATTAACAGCTGTTCTTCTAGAAAATGTTTGACAGTCATTTCGGGTAGAGAGTTGGGGATCGTAAAGGTAAATTTCATACTGATATTGTAACAAAAAATGGTGTATTTGGACAGGGTAACCAGCAAAATTCTTGTCTTCCTATGGGGAAGATGATAAAATATACGCATGAAATTAGATACATTATTTGAAAAATTTCTTTCCTTATTTAAGAAAGAAGAATCTGAAATTGAAGAAACAGAGATTAACGAAGTTGACTATGAAGAAAATGAGTCAAGTAATTTAAGACGTTCAAGAGGGGGGCGAAAGAAGACCGGTGCAGTTGGCCCTGTTAGAAAATTTTGGCGTCGCTATCACTTGACAAAAATTTTTCTGATTCTAGGACTCAGCGCCAGCTTGTTTGTCGGAGTCTATCTATTTGCTTTAGCAAAATCAACAAATGTTACCGACCTGCAAAACGCCCTGAAAACTCGGACCTTGATTTTTGATAGGGAGGAAAAAGAAGCAGGTGCTCTGTCAGGACAAAAAGGAACCTATGTTGAGCTTGCTGATATTAGTGAAGATTTGCAGAATGCTGTTATTGCGACAGAAGATAGAAGCTTCTATAAGAACGATGGTATTAATTATGCTCGTTTCTTCCTAGCAATAGTAACGGGCGGGCGCTCAGGGGGTGGCTCCACAATTACCCAACAATTAGCGAAGAATGCCTATCTTTCTCAAGACCAGACTGTTCAGAGAAAGGCAAAAGAATTCTTTCTAGCTTTAGAATTGACAAAAAAATACAGCAAAAAAGAAATTCTAACCATGTACTTGAACAATGCCTACTTCGGAAACGGAGTTTGGGGTGTTGAAGATGCAAGTAAAAAATACTTTGGGGTTTCAGCTTCTCAACTGACACTTGATGAAGCCGCAACCTTGGCAGGAATGCTCAAAGGACCGGAATTATATAACCCTATCAATTCTATTGAAGATTCTACTAATCGTAGGGATACCGTCTTACAGAACATGGTAGCTGCTGGTTATATTGATAAGAACAAAGAAGAGGAAGCTTTGGGTGTTGATATGGCATCTCAGCTACAAGATGCTTATGAAGGGAAAGTTTCAGACTACCGATATCCATCCTATTTTGATGCAGTTGTTAATGAAGCAATTGAAAAGTACAATCTAACAGAAGAAGAAATTGTGAACAACGGCTATCGTATATATACGGAACTAGATCAAAATTACCAAGCTAACATGCAGGTCATTTATGAAAACACTTCTCTATTCCCAACAGCAGAAGATGGAACTCATGCTGAGTCGGGTAGTGTTGCTCTAGAACCAAAAACAGGAGGAGTTCGAGGAGTTGTTGGTCGTGTAGCAGGGGATGATAAAGCTGGTTTCCGAAATTTCAACTATGCAACTCAATCAAAAAGAAGTCCAGGTTCAACGATTAAGCCTTTAGTTGTTTACACGCCAGCAGTTGAAGCTGGATGGGCTCTTAATAAAGAGTTGGATAATCATACCATGGAGTATGGCGATTACAAGGTAGATAATTACGCAGGAATCAAGACTTCTCCAGAAGTTCCAATGTATCAAGCTTTAGCAGAATCGCTAAATCTTCCAGCAGTAGCGACAGTTAAGGAGCTTGGGATTGATAAGGCTTTTGAATCGGGCGAGAAATTTGGACTAAACTTGACGAACGTAGACCGTGTCTTAGGTGTTGCTCTGGGGGGTGGTGTAGAAACAAATCCGCTCCAGATGGCACAGGCTTATGCAGCATTTGCAAACGACGGTTTGATGCCAGAAGCACATTTTATTACTCGCATTGAAAATGCAAGTGGACAAGTAATTGCCACTCACAAAAATTCTCAAAAACGCGTAATAGATAAATCCGTAGCTGATAAAATGACTAGTATGATGCTAGGAACCTTTACAAATGGTACAGGAATAAGTTCGTCACCAGATGGTTATGTTATGGCGGGGAAAACAGGTACAACAGAAGCGGCTTTCAACCCTGTGTATACAAGTGACCAGTGGGTTATTGGGTACACGCCTGATGTCGTCATTAGTCATTGGCTTGGTTTTCCGACTACTGATGAAAATCATTATCTAGCAGGTTCGACATCAAATGGTGCTGCTCATATTTTTAGAAGTATGGCAGAAACAATTCTTCCTTATACGCCGGGAACTACCTTTAAAGTTGAAAATGCCTATAAACTAAATGGGATTGCTCCTGAAAATGTTCCAAGCCAGTCAACTGATAATGGGGGTACACAAACAAACGACTCTATCAGTGATATCCAAGGGCGCGCTCAAAATCTTATAGATGAAGCGGAACGAGCAATTTCTGATGCTAAAATTAAAGAAAAAGCAAAAACAATCTGGGATACAATCGTAGATTTATTCCAATAAATCTCGAATGACAAGAATCATTTCTTGTCATTTTTTGTATTCTGAAAAGCCTCAAAAATAATCTAAAAGAAATGTTAAAATATCCCAAGTATAAGTTTAGACAAGTAAACAAGCAAAATAAAAAAGAAAGAGTTCTGTAAAACCTAGCTATGATATACTGGATAAAGAAAAGGAGGGTAATGATGTTAGAAAAATATTACCATGAAGTAAAAGCCATTGTACATAAGTGTCGAAAAGAGTACTATCTACATCTATGGGAAAAAGAAGATTGGGATCAGGAGGGAATGATTTGCCTTAACGAATTATTAGAAAACTACCCGGAATTCATCGAAAAAAGAGACAAACAATTTTACACCTATTTCAAAACAAAATTCCGAAACCGAATTTTAGACGCAGTTCGAAAACAAGAAAGTTATAAAAGAAGATTAGATCGGCAAGCATATGAAGAGGTCGGAAAAATTAGCCACCGATTAGGAGAAGGAGGTCTTCTGTTAGATGAGTCATATGCTTTACAAGAAGTACTTAAAGGATATAAAGCAGGATTAGGAAAAGAAAAATTGGAACTTTATGAGAGATTGATTGCTGATGAGAGATTTAAAGGAAGAAAAGCGATGTTAAAAGAGCTGAGACAAGTGCTAAAAGATTTTTCGCCAAAAAGATAAAAAAAGTAGTCAAACTAGTTGACAAGGTAGAAAAAGTAGGTATAATAGAAAGAGTTG
>NZ_JBYQGR010000003.1:0-241271 GCF_058200335.1 Streptococcus sp. SCPM-O-B-15277 (M60) | reverse complement strand
TCACTCTTGGACTTGCAGTTAGCGGTCTCTTCCCTTGGTCACAAGTAGCACAATACATCATCGCGCAAGTTTTGGGAGCAATCTTCGGACAAGCCTTGGTTGTTGCGACTCACCGTCCTTACTACTTGAAAACAGAAAACCCAAATAATATCTTGGGAACTTTCTCAACAATTTCAAGTTTGGACCAAGGTACAAAAGAATCACGTTTTGCAGCAACTGTGAACGGTTTTATCAACGAGTTTGTTGGTTCATTCGTTCTTTTCTTTGCAGCGCTCGGTATGACAAAGAACTTCTTTGGTGCTGAATTGCTTTCTAAAGCTCAAGGAATGATTAACGATCAAGTGGCACAAGCGACTGCCCAAGGTCAAACAATTCCTCAAGAACAAGTAACAGCAGCTCTTGAACAAGCAAAAACACAAGTAGCTCCATTCTTGTCACCAGGTCTTGCTGTTGCACACTTGGCTCTTGGTTTCCTCGTAATGGCCTTGGTTACTTCACTAGGTGGACCTACAGGACCAGGTTTGAACCCTGCTCGTGACTTTGGACCTCGTCTTCTTCACGCTGTACTTCCTAAATCAATCCTTGGTGAACACAAGGGTGATTCAAAATGGTGGTATGCTTGGGTACCAGTAGTAGCACCGATTGCAGCTGGTATTACAGCAGTAATGCTCTTCAAGTTCCTTTATATGTAATTATTAAAAAACTGGGAATTCCCAGTTTTTCTTTTTCTATAAACTTGGAATAGGCTTTAGCTCATCATTGTTGAAATCGTCAGACTTTTTTCATTTTAAATCAAAAGATGTAAATATGGCAAAAATATGGTAAAATAGAGTATTAAGTAAACGTTAAAAAGGAATATTATGCGTAAAGAAATTGCACCTGAATTATATAATTACAATAAATTCCCTGGTCCTGAATTTCATTTGTCTGGAGATAAAGTCGAGGCGGAAGGTTTTACTTTTACCTTAGTTGAAAATAGCAAGGAAGCCTTCGATGCAACGGTATTTTCTCAACGCTTTTCAGAAGTTTTGACCAAGTATGATTATATTGTAGGAGACTGGAGTAATGAACAGTTGCGCTTACGTGGTTTCTACAAAAATGAGCGAGCTGAAGAATCTCTCGAGAAAATCAGTCGTTTACAAGATTATCTACTCGAATATTGTAGCTATGGATGTGCTTATTTTGTCTTAGAAAATGAGACGCCGAAACGAGCACCATTTGATCAAAAAATGCGCAAGAAAGAAGAAAAAGACAACCGAAAAGGGAAGAAGTCTTCTCAAAATAAGAAAAAAAATCATACAGACAAGAGGAATAGACGTCGCCGTAAAGAACAGAAACCTCAGAATGAAGAAAAGGGACAACGTCATTTCGTCATCCGTAAGAAAGACTAGAAAATAAGGAGAAAAGATGAAACCGTCGATTTATAGTTTAACTCGTCAAGGAATGCAAGAATGGGTCTTAGAGCAAGGAGAAAAAAAATTCCGAGCGGATCAAATCTGGGAATGGCTTTACCGTAAACGTGTTCAGACATTCGAAGAAATGACTAACTTGTCTAAGGATTTGATTGCCAAGCTTAACGAGCAGTTTGTAGTCAATCCCTTGAAACAACGTATCGTTCAAGAGTCAGCCGATGGTACTGTGAAGTATCTCTTTGAGTTGCCAGATGGTATGTTGATTGAGACTGTGCTTATGCGTCAACACTACGGCTTATCAGTCTGTGTAACGACTCAGGTAGGATGTAATATTGGTTGTACCTTCTGTGCGTCAGGTTTGATCAAAAAGCAACGGGACCTCAATAACGGAGAAATTGTTGCCCAAATTATGTTGGTTCAAAAATATTTTGACGAACGTGGACAAGATGAACGTGTTAGCCATATCGTTGTTATGGGTATTGGAGAACCATTTGATAACTACAATAACGTTTTGAACTTTATTCGTACCATCAATGATGACAAGGGAATGGCTATCGGTGCTCGTCATATCACCGTATCAACTTCTGGTTTGGCTCATAAGATTCGTGAGTTTGCCAATGAAGGAGTCCAGGTTAACCTTGCTGTTTCTCTTCATGCTCCAAACAATGAACTGCGTTCAAGCATTATGAAGATTAACCGTGCCTTTCCAATTGAAAAACTCTTTGCAGCGATTGAGTATTACATCGAAACAACTAACCGCCGTGTAACTTTTGAGTATATCATGCTAAATGAAGTCAATGACGGAGTCGAACAAGCACTTGAGTTGGCAGAATTGCTCAAGAACATTAAGAAATTGTCATATGTCAACTTGATTCCTTACAACCCGGTTAGTGAGCACGACCAATACAGTCGTAGTCCGAAAGAGCGTGTTATGGCCTTCTATGATACGCTCAAGAAAAAAGGCGTCAACTGTGTTGTTCGTCAAGAACACGGTACAGATATCGATGCCGCATGCGGACAATTGCGTTCAAATACTATGAAACGTGATCGCCAAAAAGCAGTAGCTGAAGTAAATCCATAAGATGAATCGAAAAAAAATAATAATTTTGGGAGTGCTATTATACTGTCTTTGTATCGTCTGTTTTTGTTTTACTCCCCAGCCTCAACTTCCTACAGGAGTGGAAACTCCAGGTATTCAAACTTTTGGACGCCTGGTTTTTCTTTTGACGCCTTTTAACTCCCTTTGGAATCTGGGAGAAGTAACAAGTCTTTTACAGCTATTCTGGATTTTTTTGCAAAATGCCTTAAATATCCTCTTGCTCTTCCCACTGATTTTCCAGCTTCTCTATCTCATCCCTAGTCTAAGAAAAACGAAGAGAGTGATTTTGTTTAGCTTTTTATTGAGCTTGGGAATCGAATGCACACAGCTAGTTTTAGACTTTTTCTTTGATTTTAATCGGGTATTTGAGATTGATGATTTATGGACCAACACTTTGGGTGGTTACCTGGCTTGGGTCCTTTATAAACTACTACATAAAAACAAGATAAGGAATTAAAATGAGTATCTTAGAAGTAAAAAATTTAAGTCACGGTTTTGGTGACCGTGCGATTTTTGAAGACGTATCCTTCCGTCTCCTCAAAGGTGAACACATCGGTCTAGTCGGTGCTAATGGTGAAGGGAAATCAACCTTCATGAGCATCGTGACTGGTAAGTTGGTACCTGATGAAGGTAAGGTGGAATGGTCCAAATATGTGACAGCAGGCTACCTTGACCAGCACGCTGTGTTAAAAGAAGGTCAAACCGTGCGTGACGTTTTGCGTACAGCCTTTGACGAATTATTCAAAGCTGAAGCTCGCATCAATGACCTTTATATGGAAATGGCAGAAGAGGGCGCTGATATTGATGCCTTAATGGAAGAAGTCGGCGAACTGCAAGACCGTTTGGAAAGCCGTGATTTCTATACCTTGGATGCCAAGATTGACGAAGTTGCTCGTGCTCTAGGTGTTATGGATTATGGTATGGATACAGACGTAACAGCCTTGTCAGGTGGACAAAGAACCAAGGTACTCTTGGCTAAACTCCTCCTTGAAAAGCCAGATATCCTACTTCTTGATGAGCCAACCAACTATCTAGATGCTGAGCATATTGACTGGCTCAAGCGTTATCTGCAGAACTATGAGAATGCCTTTGTCCTTATTTCGCACGATATTCCATTCCTCAATGATGTTATCAATATCGTATATCACGTTGAAAATCAACAGTTGACACGCTATTCAGGCGATTACTACCAGTTCCAAGAAGTCTATGCCATGAAGAAATCACAACTGGAAGCAGCCTATGAACGTCAACAGAAAGAAATTGCGGATCTCAAGGACTTTGTGGCTCGAAACAAAGCACGTGTCGCAACGCGTAACATGGCTATGTCTCGTCAGAAAAAATTGGACAAGATGGATATCATCGAGCTTCAAAGTGAGAAACCAAAGCCGTCCTTTGAATTCAAAACTGCTCGTACACCTGGACGCTTTATCTTCCAAGCCAAGGACTTGCAGATTGGGTATGACCGTCCCCTTACCAAACCCTTAAATCTTACCTTTGAGCGAAATCAAAAGGTTGCCATCATCGGTGCCAATGGTATCGGGAAAACAACTCTATTGAAGAGTCTTTTGGGCATTATTCCACCCATTGCTGGTGAAGTTGAACGTGGTGATTACCTAGAACTCGGCTACTTTGAACAAGAGGTGGAAGGTGGCAATCGCCAGACACCTTTAGAAGCAGTTTGGAATGCCTTTCCGGCGCTCAATCAAGCAGAAGTTCGTGCAGCCCTTGCCCGCTGTGGTTTGACAACGAAGCATATCGAAAGCCAAATTCAAGTCTTATCAGGTGGGGAACAAGCCAAGGTTCGTTTCTGTCTCTTGATGAATCGTGAGAACAATGTCCTTGTTCTAGACGAGCCTACCAACCACTTGGATGTGGATGCCAAGGACGAACTCAAACGTGCTCTAAAAGAGTATAAGGGATCTATACTTATGGTTTGCCACGAACCAGACTTCTATGAAGGTTGGATGGATCAAATCTGGGATTTCAATGAGCTAACATAAAAGTCATAAAAAAGCCAAGTCTCATCGACTTGGCTTTTTTTACGTGGGTTGCAAATAGTAGAAGTCGTACTGCTATCAACTTGTTTTAGTATCAAAAATAACTAATTTGTTTGATTTCCCACAATTTCATCCTCTTCAAAGTGTCCCACACCATCTTCAACAACAAACGGGCAAGTAACTTTCTTTTTTATTCCATTTTCATCATAGGAACAACTGATGTTATAGATTCCATCGGAAAATGAGTTTTTTGGTAAAGATAAGAATTTTTCCTTTATGGTATCTACAGGATTACCATTTTCTACCTTGATTTTCGAAAGGTCAAAATCAAAATCGAAAGTAATACCTTTGTTTCTCATGAGATCTTTTGTTGTAATATTATAAAAGCCGGCTGCGTCAGAATCTCCTTTTTCCCGATTGCTGACAGCCTGCGCCATAATTGCCACATAGTAGTTTTCTATTGGATATTTTCCAAATTTAAAACTAGAAGTTATTGTTGTCGCAAAGAGTTTATCTATTTTTTCAGCAGTAGCATTTTTGATACTGTCTTCTTCTTGTTGGAAATTCGGCCTTTCTTTGTATACATCTAGTAAGAAACTGAATTCATCTTGTTTGACAGTGTGAAACAGTGCCTTTTCTTTATCATTAAGAAGTGTTTCAAGATCTGTTCCTGAAAGAAGAAAGAAATTTGATAAGTGTTCTCCATTCATTTTATGAATTTTTGCGTCAGTATATTTTTTTAAAATAGTTCCATCAGATAAATTTTCTGTATATGTTAGCTCGTAGACTGTTCCGTTAAATGCTTCAATCTCTCTGTGTTTATCAACTAACTCAACCTTTCCCTTAAGCCCAAGTGCTTGGAATTCCTCAGCAAAATTGGGAGTAGAGTATGTAATGGATGGTGAAGAGGAAGCAGTTGTGAGCAGTGCTAGGCTAGTAATGAAAATTACCGTAACTCCATAGATAAAACCAAGTATAGCTAAAATATCTTTTCCCTGACCTAGCTTTATTATCTGATAAATACCGATAAGGAGAATGATTGAGTAAACAATATTTGTACAAACTAGTAATGGATAATTGTCGATGTAATTAAGTGGAACTCCCTTAAAACCTACTATTTGTAAGAAGGCTCCAATTGTAGCTAAGGCTAACTGTATATTAGAAGTCTTTTGAATCAACTCATTATCTTTGAAGGAGGATTTTAATTTTGAGATATCTCTAAAGATAAAAATATTTCCTAGTACAATTACCGCAAATGATAAGTAAACTACTGGCCACAAGATTATAAAAGCAAATCCAGCAGAATCATAAATAATCGAATAAACAACATTAAAGATTAAATACGTTGGCAAGAGTAAACCAAGCCGGAATAGGTTGATTTTATAGGGTTTCATAGGAAAATCTCCTCGTTACTATTGACTAAATTATATCATATTTGAAACAAAAAAGAGAGCGTTTACATAAAAGTGTAAATAAAAAAAGATAGGCCGAATGACCTATCTTTTTTAATAGTTTAGATATTGTTCAATCTCAGATTTTTGGATTTCTTTGCCATAATGACAAATCGGGCAAGAAACGAAATAAGTTTTACCGTAAGGAAAGAGTGGGATCCAGTAAAGGGTAAACTTACGTCCAGTTTCTGTAATTTCCCAATTACCGACATTGTTACAGTGTCCACACTCAAGAGTAGTTTGAGTATGTCCTAGCACTTTTTGGTAACCTTTTGAACCCCAAAGTAAAAGCATTTTAAAATCTCCTTAAAGCAATCTTTTATTGTTTACTGAAATCGTAGTCTTTAACAATTTCGATACTATCGATAGTGATAGCAGTAGTTGGTTTGTCCTTTGTATCTTTTTCTGCTTTGGCAATCTGATCTACTACGTCCATCCCATCAATTACCTGACCAAAGACGGGGTGTTTCCCATCGAGAGTAGGATTTCCACCTTCTTTGTAGGCTTCGATAATTTTCTTAGGATAGCTACTTGTAGGAAGTTTAGCAGAATAATCTGTTGTACTTTGGTTAATAAAGAATTGGCTACCATTTGAGTTTGGTTGACCAGTATTAGCCATAGATAGGGAACCACGGATATTATAGAGGTATGGAGAAATTTCGTTTTTGAAACCTGTTCCCTTGTCCTTGGTTTTATCCTTATCATGCCAGATAGATTCACCACCTGTTCCATCTCCCTTAGGATCCCCAGTTTGAACCATAAATCCATCGATTACACGGTGGAAAGTCACACCATTGTAGTAACCTTCTTTAGCATGAGTAAGGAAGTTTTCAACTGCAAGTGGTGCTAACTTTGGAAAGAGTTTGATACGAATATTACCCAAACTTGTGTGAAGGATAGCTTCAGCTTCGTCTTCAGCTACTTCCTTAGAAAGTTGAGGGAAGTTAGCATTTTCATTTGTTAAGGCGTCTTTCAAATCTTTTTCTGCTTGAGTAGCGGCTTTAGAACTTTCTTCAGCAGCAATTTTAGAATCTACGTAATCATCACCACGAAGTGCACGTTGGATGCTTGTGCATCCACCAAGAGCAAAAGTTGAAATGAGTAGTAGTGTAGCTAATTTTTTCATATTAGTCCTTTCAAAAATCATTTTTACCATTGTAACCTAAAAGGAAGTGGATTTCAAATATTCAATTAAGAATATTTATCTAACACATGCAACTTTATAGCTTTACTTACACCATTTTGTTCATTAGAGTCAGTAACTGCTTTTGCACAAGTTTTGACATCTCTAGGAGCATTCCCCATTGCTATACCTAGCCCTGCGGTTTCAATCATGGGAATATCATTATAATTATCTCCAATGGTCATAATTTCATTAAGTGATAGTTGATAATACTTGGCTAATTCTAACAGAGCTTGTTTTTTGGATACTTGATTATGTGTGACTTCAAGATAGTTATCTTTAGAGAGATAGAAGTCGGTTTGAGGGAAATCTATTGAAGATAAGGTTTTTTGAAGTTTCTGTATGGTATCCGTATTATCTATCAGCAAAAGTTTATGAACAAGAGTTTTCTCGTCTTTTATAAAATCTGCTAAAGATGTAACTTTTGGACTTTCTCCAGTAATAGTTGCTTCGATTTCTACCCACTCATTAATTGTATTCACAAGCCAATCTTTTCCGGAGTAAACATTGATAGAAACTGTCGGGAATTCTTTTTTTAAAAAATCATGTAGTAAGAGTAATTCCTTTTTATTAATAGTATGCTGACTTAGGATTTTATCTCCTGAACTGATGAGTGCTCCATTATAGCAGGCAATGGGACATTCGGTGATGCCAAGCTCTTTAGAAATTGGCGCTATACCGAGAGGAGATCTAGCAGAAGCTAAAACAAAAGGAATATCACATTGTTTTAAAAGTGGCATCAGTTCTATCAAATGAGAATCTAATTGGTGATTTTTATCCAAAATAGTACCGTCAATATCACTCATGATTAACTTTATTACTGACATATTTTTCTCCTTTTTATTAAAATAGAATAGTTGTTTTGCCATCTAAAGATTGTTGAATTTCTAAGTCGGGTTCTTTGTCTGTAATCCAATAATCAAAATCAGTAAGTTCGGAAAGAATATAATGAGAGTGTTTGTTTATTTTGCTAGTTTCAGCTAACAAGACGCGAATTTTACTAGTTTTAAATGCTCTTTTTTTCATGAGAACATCTTCTTGATCCTCAAAGCTAACTTGTCCGTCTGAAAGACTAGCTGCACCAAAAAATGCTATGTCAAATTTAATTCTATTCAAAGATTCGGATTCTTCTAATGAGTAATAGAAACGATTCTTTTTATGAAATCGTCCACCGATAATGTGAAAATCAACATTTTCATTTTCTCCTAAGACCAGTGCATTATCCAATGAATGGCTGAAAATAGTAACTTTTTTATCTGTTATTTTTGCTAACTCAAGTATAGTGGTTGAAACATCAAAGAATATCAGTTGTGAATCGGAAATGAGTTCATTGGCTAAGTGAGCGATTTTTTCTTTTTCTTTATTAGATTTAGCTGCTCGTCCTTGAAAATCAAGAATGATTTGTTTTTTTATTGGCAACAAACCTCCGTGAGTTCGTTGCGCTCGCTTTTCCTTTGCAAGAATGGAAAAATCTCTCCGGATAGTATCCTTGGATACTTGGAAATAGTCAACCATTTCTCTTGCCGATAGACTTCCTCTATCTTCTAAAAGTTTAATGATTTCTTCTAATCGTTGTTCTTGGTACATAGGAAATCCCCCTTTTAATACTAATATACCTCTTTTGTAAGTGATTGTCAATAATTATAATGATTTGTAAGTGTTTTTGCATTAAAAAAATCAACCAGCTTCGGTTGATTAAAGATTCTTTTTAGGATGGCGGTCAATGATTGCTTGATGATCTTTGAGAGCTTGTTCACCTTTTGGAGTTAGTTTATAGCCACGAATCGAAAAGCAGTTAGCTAATTCCTCTTCTGAAAAATGATCATGAAGTGCTTGATTCAATTCGGTGGCCTTCATCTTGGAGAGTCCAGTAACTCCCTTCTTTTTTAGGATATTCTTTTTCATAGTAGCATTGATATGATCCAGCGATTCAAAAGCAGTTTCGACAAGAGCATAGCCTTTTTCAACAAGCTTATCTAAATGTTTTGGTGCGTCAATTCCATAAGTATACTCAAAATACTTTGGAAACCAAGTTTCAGTGGTGAAAGTTCCAAAGTTGATTCTCCAGAGGAGGATAATATCACCTGCAAGAAGATCGTCCTCTAGTAGTTCCATATTGCGTTTTGGAACAGGCTTAGGGTTTAGTAGCCAAGCCTCCATATCACGATTAGGAGAGATATAGGGCTTGACAGGGTAGTCTTTATAGATAGAATTTAAAGTAGTATTCATAAAATTTCTCTTTCTCTTTCTTTTTTCCTTACCAGTCTAACAAATTTCAAAAAAAAATTAAAAATATTTAAACTCTGTCAAGTTTTTTTCTTGACACTAATCGGAAATCTGCTATAATAGAACATGTGGTAAATAGCCTAGCTATTTGACCGACTAAAAAACAAAAGAAAAGAGATATTAAAAATGGCAGTAAAAATCCGTTTGACTCGTATGGGTTCTAAGAAAAAACCTTTCTACCGTATTAACGTAGCAGATTCACGTTCACCACGTGACGGACGTTTCATCGAAACAGTTGGAACTTACAACCCACTTGTTGAAGAAAACCAAGTAACTTTGAAAGAAGACCGTATTTTGGCATGGTTGGCTGATGGAGCTCAACCTTCAGATACAGTTCGCAACATCCTTTCAAAAGAAGGCGTATTGAAGAAATTCCACGATTCTAAATTCTCAAAATAAGTTTAAAGTAGGTTGACAGATGGATACGATTGAAAATCTCATTATTGCAATTGTGAAACCTTTGATTTCACAACCAGATGCCTTAACTATCAAGATTGAAGATACACCAGAATTTTTGGAATATCATTTGGATCTTGACCAGAGCGATGTGGGTCGTGTAATCGGTCGTAAGGGTCGCACTATCTCTGCGATAAGAACGATTGTCTACTCTGTCCCAACTGAAGACAAAAAAGTAAGAATCGTTATTGATGAAAAATAAGAAAAGCGGGACGAGGTCTCGCTTTTTTTGCAAGGAGAAGGAATGAGAGATTTAACAGTTAGACAACTAGAGGAATACTTACTTGATCATTACCAACAATCTAGAACAGAAGAAGGACTTTTTATCAAACTAGTGGAAGAAGTTGGAGAAGTCGCTGAGGTTTTAAATGGACGTTCCGGTAGAAAAGAGGGTGTCCAAGATTCAAACGAGGAATTGGCAAAGGAGTTGGCAGATATCATTCACTATACAGTGGCAATTGCAGCTATCAACCATATCGACCTAACGAAGACCATTTTTGAAAAAGACAAAAAGGCAGCCATCAAGTATCAACATGAACAAGATTTGGAAGGCTTCTTAGCAGGAAACCATCCATAGTTGCTCTTTTCTCCAACTTGTGAAAATCCCTGGAACGTGATAAAATAAAGGGTAAGGGTATATAATAAATCATTGTATAGAATGAGTGGTTTCTTTATGAAGAGGTTTGAAGTATCTACAGAAATTGGTAGTCTCTCTGTTACTTATCAAAAGCAAAAGAAAGTGCTAGTTTGTTTAAGTGGCGCAGGTTTGCTACCTAGTTATGAAAATTTTTCACTTATACTTGAAAAACTTCCTCCCACAATTGGTTATTTGACAATTGATTTTCCAAACACAGGTAGGAGTCTGATTTATGACCAAGCTGGAAAAAATCTAGATAATCTTACAGATGCGGTTTATGAAGTACTTGAAGAGTTGGAGATTTCTGAATATATACTTTGTGTACATAGTTTGAGTGGAATTGTAGCTTGCAAATTACTCAACAAACCAATTAAGTGTCAGGCCTTAGTAGCGATTGAACCAACAACTAAAAAAGTAATGTTTGCTGATTTTTCAGAAAATCCTTATCCAGAAATGGAAGAGCAGATGAGACTGATTGAAGAATTCGGTCCTGAACTTTATTTTAAGAACTTAACTCAAGCCACATTTAGCCCTGAAACTAACAAAGAAATTTGGAAATTAATGCAAGAAAAAGGTTCAGAGTTGGAAAATCAAGATCCAGGATTTCAGATATCTGGAGAGATTACTGAGGAAGATTTTGAGGATATGTCAATAGCAGATCGTATCCCTGTATTTATTTTTTGTCAGGCTTATAGAGAAAAAGAGTACAGAGAATCAGAATATTGGACTTCCAGTACTAAACTCATTTTAGGAGGGAATCACCATTATTTACAGTGGTCTGAATCAGAGAAAATTGTAGATATTATTAAAAAATTGTAAGAAGAAAATGGAGATAAGGAAATTACAGGAGATCAGATGAACTACTTTAACGTTGGGAAAATTGTCAACACTCAGGGTTTGCAAGGTGAGATGCGAGTCTTGTCAGTGACAGATTTTACTGAAGAACGCTTTAAAAAAGGGGCAGAACTTGCCTTATTTGATGATAAAGATCAATTTGTTCGAACAGTGGTCATCGCGAGCCACCGGAAGCATAAGAATTTCGATATTATCAAGTTTAAAGATATGTACCATATCAATGATATCGAAAAATACAAGGGTTATAGTCTAAAGGTTGCAGAGGAGAATCTCAATGACCTAGATGACGGCGAGTTTTACTACCACGAAATTATCGGTCTAGAAGTCTATGAAGGAGATAACTTGATTGGAACCATCAAGGAAATCCTTCAACCAGGTGCAAATGATGTCTGGGTAGTTAAACGAAAGGGTAAACGTGACCTACTCTTACCTTATATCCCACCAGTAGTGCTGAATGTGGATATTCCAAATAATCGTGTGGATGTAGAACTCTTAGAAGGGTTAGACGATGAAGATTGATATATTAACCCTCTTTCCAGAAATGTTCACACCCTTAGAACATTCCATCGTTGGAAAGGCTCGTGAAAAAGGACTCTTAGATATCCACTACCATAATTTTCGTGACTACGCTGAAAAGGCCCGTCATGTTGACGATGAACCCTACGGTGGTGGTCAAGGGATGTTGCTAAGAGCGCAACCCATCTTTGATGCCTTTGATGCCATTGAAAAAAAGAACCCGCGCGTGATTCTCTTAGACCCAGCTGGAAAACAGTTTGACCAAGCTTATGCGGAAGATTTAGCGCGAGAAGAAGAGCTTATCTTTATTTGTGGGCACTACGAGGGTTATGATGAACGGATTAAGACCTTGGTAACAGATGAGATATCTCTTGGAGATTATGTCTTGACTGGTGGAGAACTAGCAGCGATGACCATGATTGATGCGACGGTTCGCTTGATTCCAGAAGTTATCGGGAAGGAAGCAAGTCACCAGGATGATAGCTTTTCATCAGGACTCTTGGAATATCCTCAGTACACAAGACCTTACGATTTTCGTGGTATGTTAGTTCCTGATGTGCTTATGAGTGGACACCATGAAAACATACGTCAATGGCGACTCTATGAGAGCCTTAAGAAAACCTACCAACGTAGACCTGATTTGCTGGAAGAGTATGAATTGCCAGCAGAAGAAGAGAAAATGTTAGCAGAAATTAAAGAAAATAACAATTAAAAGGAGAAAACTATGCAAGTAATTAAACGTGATGGACAAGTCGCTGATTTTGATCCAGATAAAATCTACCAAGCTATCCTCAAGGCAGCTCAAACAGTCTATGTATTGACGGACGATTTGCGCCAAAATCTAGCTCAAGTTACTAAAAAGGTTGTTTTGGATTTGGAAGAAGCAAAAGTAGAACGTGCAACTATCAGTATGATCCAATCAATGGTTGAGCACCGCTTACTAGGTGCAGGATATATCACTATTGCTGAACACTATATCTCTTACCGTTTGCAACGTGATTTGGAGAGAAGTGGTTACGGCGACCACATCGCTGTTCACCTTCATTTTGAACAAATTCGTTAATAGAAAAAGAGTGAGATGATAAAAGCATCTCACTCTTTCTTAAATCTTCTTTTTTGGGCCGTTTGGATAGTAGAGGGAACGAAAGTTACCCTTCGAATATCCGACACTCGAATAATACGGCTGACGTTTTTGGCGAAATTTTTAACAATAATTTGTTGGCGGTCAGTATCATACTTGATAATATCGCCTGTAAAACTCGTTTCCGCAAAGATGATATGTACAGCCTTTTTTTGGGCTAGGGCTTCTTCAAGTCTAGCAATTAGGGAATCGCTTTTTTCAGGAATGGAATCTTCATGTCCATTGACAAAATCATGGACTTTTTGCAAAGCCTGTTTTAATAAATCTTTCATTCCGGCCTCCCTTCTTTACATCATTATATAAAAATTTTATGAAATCTACAAGATTTTTCGAATAATCAATTGAGAACAAAAAGGAGAAGAACATGGCAGAATTTACATTTGAAATCGAAGAACACTTACTTACTCTATCTGAAAACGAAAAAGGATGGACCAAAGAAATCAATCGTGTCAGCTTTAATGGTGCACCAGCAAAGTTTGACATTCGAAGCTGGAGTCCCGACCATACCAAGATGGGGAAGGGAATTACCCTATCAAACGAAGAGTTTCAAGTCATGGTGGATGCTTTTAAGAATCAATAAACATTCATCTAAGATGAATTAAAAAGAGGCTAGGGAAAATCCCGGCCTCTTTTATTTGCTTGAAAAATAAGCTTGTGTACGAAGACGTTGGAGTAGTGGTCGGCTGATGAAGCTAATGGCTACAATTTTGGCAAGATCAGGTATGATAAAAGGAATAACACCGACAGCCAGTGCTTTATCAAAAGTCATTCCAGCTAAAAAGTGGAGACTGAGAATACCACCGACAAAAACAAGTGAATCTCCCAAGAGATTTGCAAAGAAAATACGGAGGATACCACTATTGGTGTGAATGAGATAGGAAGCAAGCCCTGCATAGACAAGATCGAACCAAAGATAACCAGCGCTTGGTCCAACTAAAACGTGAAATCCAGCTCCACCGTTAGCAAAGACTGGTAGGCCAATAGCCCCAAGTAAGAGATAAATTCCGACAGAGAGAACAGCTTCTCTAGGTCTAAAAACAGTAGCGATGAGTCCGATAGCAAAGTTTTGCAGAGTGAAAGGAACTGGACCAATCGGCATACTGATTTGGGCCAATACAGCAATCAGTGCAGCCCCGATAGCTGGGATAGCGTAAATGTGTGCTTTTTTCAAAATAGTTAACCTCTTCTATAAATTATAGTAACTATTATACTGAATGAGACAAAATTGTCAACCTATTTTAAAATAAAAGGTTACAAAATTGTAACGGCCGATTGAGATAAAAAAAGAGACCAAGGGGTCTCTCTTTTCTTTTAACGCATGGTCACAAATTCTTCTGAGCCAGTTGGGTGGATAGCGACAGTAGCATCAAAGTCTGCTTTTGTAGCTCCCATCTTGATAGCAACTGCGAAACCTTGGATCATTTCATCGACGCCATAGCCGATACCATGAAGTCCAACTACCTTTTCGTCTGCACCAGCTGTAACGAGCTTGAAGCGAGCTTCTTGACGGTGACTAGTAACGGCAGAATACATAGATGCAAATTTTGAAGTATAGACTTTGACATTTTCTTGACCGTACTCTTTTATTGCTTCTTCCTCAGTCAGACCGACTGTTCCGATTGCTGGGTGTGAAAAGACTACAGTCGGAATAGTAGTGTAGTCCATTTTGGCATTGGTTTTACCGTTGAAAAGTCTTTCAGAGAGTGTACGACCAGCCTTGATAGCGACGGGAGTCAACTCTTTTTCACCGGTGACATCTCCAAGAGCGTAGATACCTTCAACGACTGTGTTCTGGTATTCATCAACCTGGATAAAGCCACGTTCATTGAGGGTAACACCAGCTTTTTCAAGTTGAAGTTCTTCAACGTTTGGACGACGACCAGTTGCCCAGATAACTTGACTGGCAGTATGAGTGCTACCATCTTCAAAATGAATGGTAATGCCTTGATCTATTTTTTCAAGTTTAGAAGGAACCTTATGTGTGTGGAGGTTTAGTCCTGTATTTTCCATTTCTTGAACTAGACTCTCAACGATATAGCTATCAAATCCACGTAGCGGACGTTCACGACGGACAAATAAATCTGTCTGAACACCAAGTGTATGGAGGACACCAGCCAATTCGACAGCAATGTAACCAGCACCTAGAATAGCTACCGATTCAGGCAACTCTTCCCAGGCGAAGACATCATCTGAGCTACCACCTAGTTCAGCACCAGGAATAGCAGGAATATGAGGATGAGCTCCAGTCGCAATCACAATATGCTTAGCGTGGATCAATTCGCCATTAACGCTGACAGTATGAGCATCGACAAACTCGGCACGTCCTTCAATCAAATCAACTCCGTTGCGCTTGAAGCTTCCATCATAAGAAGAACGAGCACGATCAATATAGGCTTCACGATTCTTACGAAGAGTTGCATAATCAAATTCGTTCCCAGTATTTGTGAATCCATAGTCAGGTCCATATTTGTGGATACTCTCTGCAATTTGCGCTCCATACCACATGATTTTCTTAGGAACGCAGCCAATATTGACACAAGTTCCTCCTAATTTCTTTTCCTCAATAACTGCGGCTTTGGCTCCGTGTTCACCAGCACGATTCATGGTAGCAATACCCCCGCTACCTCCTCCGATGGCGATAATATCATATTCTCTCATAGAAAGCTCCTTTGTTGTTTTCTAGTCATATTCTATCTTTTTTTGGAGGTCAATGCAAAAATCTGCTACGTATAAAGATTTTATGTAAGTGCTTGCAAAAATATAAAAGAAGGTGTATTATATAACTAATACAACAACAAAAGATAAAGCAGCTAATTTTGGATAATTGGAAATAAATTGTCCAATTTCAGGACATGTGCTATAATCTTAATATATGCAATTAAAAAGGAGTATGGATATGAAAAGAAAGTCAAAAGCCAAGAAATGGCCTTTATTTACAGCTATCGGTGTTGCCTCAGTTCTTGTAGTGGGAGCGGCTGCCGTTCTTCTATTAAGACAACCAAATCAAGCAGCAACCAAAGAGGAATCTGCAAAGATTGTTCTTGCAAAAGATGGTTCAGTGGCTTCATCGGTTCTCTTATCAGGTACTGTGACGGCTCAGAATGAACAATATGTTTATTATGATGCAAGTAAGGGTGACTTGGATGAGGTTTTGGTTTCTGTAGGAGATAAGGTTAGCGAGGGGCAGGCACTAGTCAAGTATAGTAGTACAGAAGCCCAGGCTGCCTATGATGCTGCAAGCCGTGCTGTAGCTAAAGCTGACCGTCATATCAATGAATTAAACGATGCTCGTAATACCGCCGCAGCAACACCAAGTCTTCCTCAAGCAGGTCTAGAAGGAGCAACTGGACAAGCACCAGCTCAGTCATCCGGTTCTGCCACAGCTGCTATTGATTCTCAAATCAGCGATGCACGTGATGTGCGTGCAGATGCAGAAGCGCAACTCGAAAAAGCTCAAGCCCAGTTGAATTCTGCTACTGTATTGAGTACTGTAGAGGGAACAGTTGTTGAAGTGAATCGTAATGTTTCAAAATCTCCAACAGGAAATAGTCAAGTTTTGGTTCATATCGTAAGTAACGATAACTTGCAGGTCAAGGGAGAGCTTTCTGAGTACAATCTTGCAAACCTTTCTGTTGGCCAAGAAGTCACCTTCACATCTAAGGTTTATCCAGATAAGACATGGAATGGTAAGATTAGCTATATTTCCAATTATCCAAAAAATAACAGTGAAGCAAGCGCAAGTGTTGCGGGATCAAACTCAGGTTCTAAATATCCATATACCGTCGATGTAACAAGTGAACTCGGTGACTTGAAACAAGGCTTTACAGTTAGTGTCGAAGTGAAAAGTACTAGTAAGGCATTACTTGTTCCGATTACCAGTATCGTCATGGAAGAAGATAAAAACTATGTTTGGATCCTTGACGAAAATCAAAAGGCCAAAAAAGTTGAAGTTGGATTGGGCAATGCAGATGCAGAAAACCAAGAAATTACATCTGGTCTGACAGATGGAGCAAAAGTCATCAGTAATCCGACAGCTTCCTTGCAAGAAGGAAAAGAGGTGAAGACTGATGAAGCAACTAATTAGCCTCAAAAATATCTGCCGTAGCTATCGGAATGGCGACCAAGAACTTCAAGTACTTAAAAACATTAATCTAGAAGTTCACGAGGGAGAATTCGTAGCTATCATGGGACCATCAGGTTCTGGTAAGTCCACCCTCATGAATACCATCGGTATGTTAGATACCCCTACAAGTGGTCAGTATTTTCTAGACGGAAAAGAAGTAGCTGGTTTGGGTGAAAAACAATTAGCCAAGGTTCGAAATCAAGAAATCGGATTCGTCTTTCAACAATTCTTTCTCTTGTCCAAGATGAATGCTCTACAAAATGTAGAACTTCCATTGATTTATGCAGGAGTTGCGGCTTCTAAACGTCGTAAACTAGCAGCAGAATATCTGGAAAAAGTTGAGTTGACAGAACGTAGCCATCACTTACCTTCGGAGTTGTCAGGTGGTCAGAAGCAAAGGGTTGCCATTGCGCGTGCTCTAGTCAACAATCCTTCTATCATTCTAGCGGACGAACCGACTGGGGCACTTGATACCAAAACAGGAAATCAAATCATGCAACTCTTAGTTGAATTGAACAAAGAAGGAAAAACTATCATCATGGTTACGCATGAGCCTGAAATTGCTGCCTATGCGAAACGTCAAATCGTCATCCGTGATGGTGTCATTTCGTCTGATAGTGGCCTAGTAGAAAAGGGGGAAAACTAAGATGCAGAATCTGAAATTTGCCTTTTCATCCATTATGGCCCACAAGATGCGGTCCTTCTTGACCATGATTGGGATTATTATCGGTGTATCCTCGGTTGTCGTGATTATGGCCTTAGGTGATTCCATGTCTCGTCAGGTCAATAAAAACATGACCAAGTCCCAGAAAGATATCCATGTCTTTTTCTCACCTACAAAGAGTAAGGACGGTTCCTTTACACAAAGACAATCTGCATTGACCTTGTCTGGTGGTCAAGAAGAAGATTTTGTTGAACCACCAAAACCTCAAGAAGCTTGGGTCAAGGAAGCTGCTAAGCTCAAGGGAGTGGATAGCTATTATGTGACCAACTCAATGAATGTTACCTTGACCTATAAGGATAAAAAGGTCGAACATGCAAACATGACTGGTGGGAATGTCACCTATATGGATGCGGTTGAAAATGAAATTATTGCAGGTCGTGGACTTAGACAACAAGATTATAAAGATTTTGCAAGTGTGATCATTTTAGATGAAGAGCTTGCCAATAGCCTTTTTGGTTCTGCAAAAGAAGCCCTCAACCAAATTGTTGAAGTAAATGAAATCAGTTACCGTGTTATTGGTGTTTATGCAAGTAAAGAAGCTAAGGCTGCGAAAACATTTGGAGTCGGAGGACTACCAATTACGACCAATATTTCCTTAGCAGCTAATTTTAACACAGATGAGATTTCAAATATTGTCTTCCGTGTCAATGATACTAGCTTAACCCAGACTTTAGGACCAGAGTTAGCAAGAAGAATGACAGAGATTGCAGGTCTTCAACAAGGGGAATATCAAGTTGCAGATGCGTCTGCTGCCTTCCAAGAAGTTCAACAACTCTTTGGCTTCATAACAACGATTATTAGTGCTATTGCAGGGATTTCCCTCTTTGTTGGTGGTACTGGTGTTATGAACATTATGCTTGTTTCGGTGACAGAGCGTACCCGTGAGATTGGTTTACGGAAAGCACTAGGAGCAACACGTGGTAATATCCTAGTTCAATTTTTGATTGAATCCATGATTTTAACCTTATTAGGTGGATTCATTGGTCTACTGCTTGCTGCAGGGGTGACTATGCTTGCAGGTGTTCTTCTTCAAAACATGATTGCAGGAATCGAAGTTGGAGTATCCATCCCAATCGCTCTCTTTAGTTTAGCGGTCTCAGCAGGTATCGGTATGATATTCGGTGTTCTACCAGCCAATAAAGCCTCTAAGCTGGATCCTATCGAAGCACTTCGTTATGAATAATTTAAAAGATAAAAAACGAGATAGACATATGTCTGTCTTGTTTTTGTATGGATTTCTCTATCGAAAATCACTAAAAATGTGGTATAATGAAGTGTTAGAAAAACAGGTTTCATTAGCCTGGAAAGGAAATATTATGTCTGAAAAGAATTTTTATATTACAACACCGATTTACTATCCATCTGGTAAACTTCATATCGGTTCTGCCTACACAACTATCGCTTGTGATGTCCTAGCTCGTTACAAACGCCTCATGGGCTACGATGTCTTTTATCTGACTGGTCTTGATGAGCATGGCCAAAAGATTCAGCAAAAAGCGGAAGAAGCTGGTATCACACCGCAAGCCTATGTTGATGGTATGGCAGTTGGAGTTAAAGAACTCTGGAAATTATTGGATATCTCATACGATAAATTCATCCGTACCACAGATGACTACCATGAAAAAGTAGTAGCTCAAGTCTTTGAACGTTTGCTTGCTCAAGATGATATCTACTTGGGTGAATACTCTGGTTGGTATTCAGTCTCAGATGAGGAATTCTTTACAGAAAGTCAGCTTGCGGAAGTTTTTCGTGATGAAGCTGGAAATGTAACGGGCGGTATCGCTCCATCAGGTCACGAAGTGGAATGGGTTTCAGAAGAGTCTTACTTCCTTCGTCTCAGCAAATACCAAGATCGTTTGGTCGAATTTTTCAAATCACATCCTGACTTCATCACTCCTGATGGTCGTCTCAATGAAATGTTGAAAAACTTTATCGAGCCAGGTTTGGAAGATTTAGCCGTATCACGTACAACCTTTACATGGGGGGTGCCAGTCCCATCAAATCCAAAACACGTTGTCTACGTTTGGATTGATGCTCTTCTTAACTATGCGACTGCTCTTGGTTATGGTCAAGAGGATCATGCCAACTATGATAAATTCTGGAATGGAACAGTCTTCCATATGGTCGGAAAAGACATCCTTCGTTTCCACTCAATCTACTGGCCAATCCTTCTCATGATGTTGGATATGAAATTGCCTGATCGCTTGATTGCCCATGGTTGGTTTGTCATGAAAGACGGCAAGATGTCTAAGTCTAAAGGGAATGTTGTTTACCCTGAAATGTTAGTAGAACGTTATGGACTAGATCCACTTCGTTACTACCTCATGCGTAGCCTTCCAGTCGGTTCAGACGGAACCTTCACTCCAGAAGATTATGTAGGCCGTATCAACTATGAATTGGCCAATGATCTTGGTAACCTCCTCAACCGTACAGTTTCCATGATCAACAAGTACTTTGATGGGCAAATTCCTGCCTATGTTGAGGGTGTGACAGAGTTTGACAATGCTCTTGCTCAAGTAGCGGAACAATCAATCGCTGACTACCATACCTACATGGAAGCAGTTGACTATCCACGTGCGCTTGAAGCAGTCTGGACTCTTATCTCACGTACTAATAAATACATCGATGAGACAGCACCTTGGGTCTTAGCCAAGGATGAAGCACACCGTGACCAATTGGCAAGTGTTATGAGTCACTTAGCAGCTAGCCTTCGTGTCGTAGCTCACTTAATTGAGCCATTTATGATGGAAACTAGTCGTGCAGTTTTGACTCAACTTGGTCTAGCAGAAGTTTCTAGCCTTGAAAACTTGAGTTTAGCTGATTTCCCTGCAAATGTCACTGTAGTTGCTAAAGGAACACCAATCTTCCCACGTCTCGATATGGAAGAAGAAATCGCCTATATCAAGGAACAAATGGAAGGTAACAAGCCAGCAGTCGAAAAAGAATGGAATCCAGATGAAGTTGAACTCAAGCTAAACAAGGATGAAATCAAGTTTGAAGACTTCGATAAGGTTGAAATTCGTGTTGCTGAAGTCAAAGAAGTTTCTAAAGTGGAAGGTTCTGACAAATTGCTTCAATTCCGCCTAGATGCTGGAGATGGTGAAGACCGTCAAATCCTTTCTGGTATTGCGAAATTCTATCCAAACGAACAAGAATTGGTCGGTAAGAAAGTACAAATCGTTGCCAACCTCAAACCACGTAAGATGATGAAAAAATATGTCAGCCAAGGGATGATCCTCTCAGCTGAACATGAAGGCAAATTAACCCTTCTCACAGTTGATCCAGCTGTACCAAACGGAAGTGTGATTGGCTAAGTTTTAAAAGGACCAGCTTGAGCTGGTTCTTTTCTTTTGTATGACGATAGTTGATAAAAGAGGCATTCTGCATTATAATGAAGAAAAACGGAGGAAGAAGCCATGAAATACATTTCATTTGGACATGAGAAAAGAGAACTATCCGAAATCGTCCTCGGCATGATGCGAATTAGTGACAAGTCAGTCAAAGAAGTGGAGGAGTTGGTTGAGACAGCCCTATCTGTCGGAATCAACGCCTTTGACTTGGCAGATATCTATGGTGGAGGTCGTTGCGAAGAATTACTAGGTCACGTGTTAAACAATCGTCCTGACTTGAGAGAAAAGATGTGGATTCAGTCCAAATGTGGCATTCGCATAGAAGAATTTACCTATTTTGATTTTTCAAAAGATTATATTTTAGAGTCAGTTGATGGGATTCTACAACGATTGCAGGTTGATTACCTAGATAGCTTGCTTCTCCATCGTCCAGATGCCTTGATGGAAGCTGACCAAGTGGCAGAGGCCTTTGAAATTCTTCACAAATCGGGTAAGGTTCGAGACTTTGGTGTGTCTAACCAAAATCCTATGATGATGGAATTACTGAAGAGAGAAGTCAAACAGCCTCTAACGATCAATCAATTACAGCTAAGCGCAGCTTTCACACCTGGTTTTGACGCTGGTTTCCATGTCAATATGGAAGGTGACAAGGCAACTGTCCGTGATGGTAGCGTCTTTGAATACTGCAAGTTAAACGACATGGTCATTCAGGCTTGGTCAGTCTTGCAGTTTGGCTATTTTAAGGGTAATTTTGTTGGCAAAGAGCAATTTCAAGATCTAAATGAGGTTCTAAATCGACTAGCCTTAAAATACGGTGTAAGCCCATCAGCTATTGCCATTGCTTGGGTGTTACGCTATCCAGCTAAGATGCAGGCAATAGTGGGAACAACTAACCCTAAACATTTGATAGAAGCTAGCCAAGCAAGTAATGTTAACCTAACTCGAAAAGAATGGTATGAGATTTACCTAGCAGCAGGGAATGATTTGCCGTAAGGGGAAATTACATTTCAGAAATCACAGTCAAAAAGCCGTTGAAAAACGGTTTTTTGTTATAATGAAATTAAGATTTATAGATAACAAAGGAGAAAAATATGACATTTGAAGAGATTTTACCAGGCTTAAAGGCCAAGAAAAAATATGTACGAACTGGTTGGGGCGGAGCAGAGAACTATGTCCAGCTCTTTGATACCATTGAACAAAATGGAGTGGCTCTAGAAGTGACGCCTTATTTCCTCATCAACGTATCTGGTGAAGGGGAAGGTTTTTCTATGTGGAGCCCAACTCCTTGTGATGTCTTAGCGACGGATTGGGTGGAAGTTCATGACTAGACGAGTTTTGGTGACAGGTGTTAGCTCAGGGATTGGTCTGGCTCAAGCGCGACTTTTTTTAGAAAAAGGTTATCAGGTTTTTGGAGTGGATCAGGGTGAAAATCCTGATTTACAGGGTGACTTTCACTTTTTACAACGTGATTTAACGCTTGACTTGGAACCCATTTTTGATTGGTGTCCTCAGGTGGATGTTCTGTGTAATACAGCTGGGGTTTTGGATGGCTATAAACCTTTACTGGAACAATCCGCCCAGGAAATCCAAGAGATTTTTGAAATCAACTATGTGACACCAGTAGAGTTGACCCGCTATTATTTGATAAACATGCTGGAACATAAACATGGGATTATCATCAATATGTGTTCCATTGCTTCAAGTCTAGCAGGTGGAGGTGGTCACGCCTATACCTCTTCTAAACATGCCTTAGCAGGATTTACCAAGCAGTTAGCTCTAGACTATGCTGAAGCTGGGATTCAAGTCTTTGGTATCGCACCGGGTGCTGTTAAGACTTGTATGACAGCAGCTGACTTTGAGCCAGGTGGACTAGCTGACTGGGTAGCCAGTGAAACACCCATCAAACGCTGGATTGAGCCAGAGGAAATAGCAGAAGTTAGCCTCTTTTTAGCAAGCGGAAAGGCAATCGCCATGCAGGGACAAATCTTGACTATTGATGGTGGTTGGTCTTTGAAGTAATATAGTTGATACTCAGTGAATATGTGGAGGTGAACTATGAAAAGAGATGAGTTTGGATTTGTCTTGCCCAATCTCTACTATCAGTTTTTAACGGAGTGGAAAGAGATTGATCCTTATGAAATTGGTGATTCAGGTATCTGTTTGTATGCTAAGGAGGATCTACAGGAGCGTAATGAGACTTATCAGATTGAGGAAGAAGAGCCAGATTACTTTATGATTGGACAGGAAGGAGATTTGGCCTACTTTATCAAGAAAAATGCTGATGATTGCATTTATGAAAATGACTTGGGGGCTTTAGGTTCCTTAGAAATGCAAAAAGTTGCTACAAACGTCTATGACTTTATTGACAAGATTTTAGAGGAAGGATTGTAAAGAAAGGGAGGGAGAAATCATGTTTAGAGTGCTAGATGCAGATTCACCGATTTCAAAAGAAGACCTTTTGCAATTTGAAGAGTTTCTTGGAAAGAAATTGCCGGAAGCTATGAAGGATTTTTATCTCAAGTACAACGGTGGCCAGCCTCAGGTAAGGGGTGTCCACGATGATCGTCATCTCTTTCCTTTCAATTCCTTTGATTCACTTGAAGAGATGAGGAAATCTCTAAAATGGTTTGACGATGAGGTGGTACCTGAGGGATTTAAGGCAACAGACCTTCTCCATTTTGCCTATGATCCTGGATCTGGCAACTATGCTCTTTCTCTAAAGCCAGGGGACTATGGCAAGGTTTACTTTTATGTTTTAGAAGAAAAAGCGGAGTTGTATGGTCAATGGCCATCTTTTGAGGATTTTTTGAATTCCTTTGTTGAAGAGTGAGACTAAAAAGGAGAAGAGATGCGGAAACACCAAGAACTTTCACTAGAGCAGATCATCGAGCAGGTGCGCGTGGACGAGTCTCCTTCAGATGATTTTTGCCTCTATGGCAAGGAGTATGGAGAACTGGCATTAGATAGGCTCTATTGGGTGTCAGATTATCCGGATGTCGTGGAAGACCGTGATGTCTATCCGACGGATGTAGCGGAGCAAGATCTCCAGCTAGTCTACTATGGAGAGCAGTTTATTGACGTTCTTTCCGTAGCACTTGAAGAAAAACCAAATGCAAGTCACCAAGACTTGGTTGATGCTTTAAATTATTATAATGAGCACGATATCTTTATGAACTTTGAAAGCTAGTAAGCATACTAGATTTATGCAGTTTCATTGATAATTAACAAATACAACAAGGAGTTAAGAAATGATAGATTACGAAAACATAAATGAAAAAATTGCCCCTTTTAGCCTACTTGTATATGATGAGGATCCTCAAAATGTTCGAGGGTCGCTCATTTATTACCCTGATGGAGAATACAGACAGGAAGTGTTTGACACTCGAGAAGAGGAGGGATTTGAAGGAAATGGCTACGATTGGGCATCCTTGGCTTTGGTATTTTTGGAGGAAAAAATGCCTGAATTAAGCGATACTATCGACTTTGATCCTGAAGGAAGTATGTTTTGCGCCTATTCTTCCAAGGTGGACGCCTTGGCTAAATTCGCTTTAGAATTTAAAGAATTTTGCGATGATATTGAAGCTATGAAAGACTTGTTCAGTCGAGCAGAGTTGGATTAGTTGACTAAAATCTCTTTAAATTTTTTTAAAAAAGAATAGAAAGGATTTCAGATGAAGCTATCAGAAGTAGTTGAGCTAGTGGAAAATCATCCAGACCTACATCCCTATTTAGATAAAATATTAAAAAAGAATAAGAAGACCCAAGTTAGCTATCTCGAATCACTGAATCGTCTGGCCTATTTACTTTATCTGGATGGTCAAGAGGAAATGGCAAAGGAATTATTAGATCGTGTCATACAAGTTCCATTTGAAGGGAATTATAACACCTGGACCTTTGTTGATAGCTCTCTGGTTTTATTGGCTTATCTGGAAAGAGAGGTAGAAAATCAGGTAATCGTCTATAAAAAACTCCTTTTATCTCCATTAGAACAAGGGGAGGAATCCACTCAAAAAATAAGAAAGAGAGTTCATCAGAGATTTTTGAATGGTGATAGCCTGGAGCAAAAGCTTGCAAAAATCGAGCAGGCTCCAAGCCCTGAATCAGAAATGGAACGTCGTCTGCTGTACCTGACAGATTTATTGAAGATTCACCTATTTATTACTGAGTCAACTTGTGAAGAGACAGATATCCAGACAAAAATCGAAGAGAATATGGAGATACTAAAGAAGTATATCAAGGAGCATGAAATCTATAGCCTCTTTCCTTTTAAGGGATAAGGTGAGCTAGCAATCTTGGATTTTTATACTCTTCGAAAATCAAATTCAAACCATGTCAGCTTCGCCTTACCGTACTCAAGTACAGCCTGCGGCTAGCTTCCTAGTTTGCTCTTTGATTTTCATTGAGTATTAGAAAGAGTGGAATATGGAAATCAAAAAACACTTTGGTGTATACGGAATCTGTCTTCAAGAGGGAAAACTGCTCTGTATTGAGAAAACGAGAGGACCTTATCAGCATCGATTTGATCTACCGGGTGGTAGTCAGGAAATCGGTGAGGGGTTGACAGAAACTCTCCAGAGAGAAGTTCTGGAAGAGACAGGCTATACGCTTAGCCGTTATTTAAATCCTAGGATTTATGACGTGCTGGTTCAAGAAGAAGGGCAAGACTTCGCAGTACATCATATCATGGCCTTTTATGATATAGAACTTGATTTTGAAGGTCCTCATAAATCCCTTCCTCATGAAGTTCTTGATGGAAGTAATGATTCAGCAAATGCACTTTGGTTGAATTTGGAAGAAATTACTGCAGACAATGTCTCTCCCTTAGTATTAAAGGTGAAGGCAGAGTTACGAGGATTTCCAGATTTAGACATGACAAGCTATAAAAATTGGAAGGTAAAAGATGAGAAATCAACTAGCTCTTAGTGGAGAAAAAATTATTGAAAAAGTTTATCCCCATTTATTGCACCACGTCGGCTTGATTCGTGGGGAATACTTGCTAAGAGAGCTTAATCAAAACATACTGTTACCAAGTTGTCAGCAATTTGTAAGAGATTATCTAGACACTATTTGCTCCTTGTACTCAGATGAAGAGGTATGGTATCGTTTTTCTGAATTAACGAATACAGAAGCAAATATTCTAGACGGGACTAAAGAGTATTTTGACGAACGCCACCCCTTATTTGGATACAGAGGTATCAGGCGCTTGTTGGCGTGTCCAGATGAATTTCAGGCTGAGACAAATGTTGTTACAGAAGTTTTTCAAAACAATTCCAATCTGTCTGTTATTTTTCCTTTTGTCAATGATGCCGACCAATTAAAACAAGCTATTACAGTATTGCGTCAGTATGGTTTTACCGGGAAAGTCGGCACGATGATTGAATTACCGTCAGCTTATTTTGACTTGGATAGAATACTGGAAACGGGCATTTCAAAGATTGTAGTTGGAATGAATGATTTAACTTCTTTTATTTTTGCGACTGTGAGAAACAGTCAATGGCATGATATGGAAAGTCCGATTATGTTAGACTTACTCCGACAAATGAAGGAAAAAGCAAAGGCTAAAAAGATTGATTTTGCTGTAGCAGGCTATCTGAATACTTCTTTCATACAAAAAATGAATCAGATGGGTATCGAATGTATTCTCCATTACAGCTCTATTCCAGAGATTTTTGATATAGAAATTGACCATCGAGACCATCTTAAACATATAAAAGAAGAAAGTAAAGAATTACAAAGGAGAAAAAATGACACCTCAAGAAATGTGGAATACCTACAAGCAAATCAACCCCTCGATTGGAGATGAGATAGACGCCTGGGCTTTTGGAGTGGAGGCAGATCTCTTGGCTGACTTGGTTCTAAAAGGTGAAAAAACGGCAACCGCTTCAGCTTACGACCTTTACGCAGTAGAGGACGAACCCCTTCCACAGGAAGGAACCTTTGATGTCATTTTAGATAGTCAAGATCAGGCTGTCTGCATTGTTGAAATTACCAAGGTTTCTGTTGAGCCTTTTCAGCAAGTGTCAGCAGACCATGCCTATAAGGAAGGGGAAGGGGACAAATCTCTGGCCTATTGGCGGCAGGTTCATGAGGAGTTTTTCACGGAGTGGCTGGAGGAAGCGGGGGTGACTTTTACCCCTGACAGCAAGGTTGTTTTAGAAGAATTTCGTAAGGTCTATCCTCTGTAGACTACTAGTAGGAAGAAAGTTTTAGAAATCGCCGTCCAAAGCTTTTTTCTGACTTTAAATGATAAAATAGCTAAACAAAAAGCGGACATGATTGTCCGCTTTTTTTGAATCTAGTAAGTAAAGTTACTGGATAAAGTCTTTCAAAGATGTGTATCTTTTGAATCCCTATTCAGTCACTTCTACATTGGTTGATTATTTTTTACGATAATGTAAAACTGTTCCTACAGCTACGATAAGCATTGCAACACCAGCAACAGAAACAATTAGGCTATTACGTTCACCAGTGTTCGGAAGTCCTGGTTTGTCCCCAGTTGTTGAAACTGTTGTAGGTTCTCCAGTAGTTGTAGTGGTTGTTGAACTATTAGCTTCAGGAGTTGTTGTTTCCGAAGTTGAAGCTGTTGTATCTGCAGTTGGAGCTGTTGTCTCTGAAGTTGAACTTTCAGTAGTTGTAGTTGTAGAACTTGATTCTTCACTACTATTTTGACTAGTTGGCTCTTCAGGAGTTGTAGTAGTTGAAGTTGTAGTCTTAGGCTCTTCAGTCGTAGTTGTAGTGGATGAAGTTGTAGACTCAGGAGTCGTAGTTGTAGTAGATGAAGTCTTAGGCTCTTCAGTCGTAGTTGTAGTGGATGAAGTTGTAGACTCAGGAGTCGTAGTTGTAGTAGTTGAAGTTGTAGTCTTAGGCTCTTCAGTCGTAGTTGTAGTGGATGAAGTTGTAGACTCAGGAGTCGTAGTTGTAGTAGATGAAGTTGTAGACTCAGGAGTCGTAGTTGTAGTAGATGAAGTTGTAGACTCAGGAGTCGTAGTTGTAGTGGATGAAGTCGTAGACTCAGTAGTTGTAGTAGTAGATGTAGTCGTTGTTGAAGTTGTTACGTCACTATTGTAGACTTGTGCATCTGCTGAAGCAGCTTTGTTAACCCAAGTGTTTTCTTTGGTTACAGCTGTTTTGTGTTGATCACTTGTAAGAGAAGCAACATTTGTTACGCTCTTAATTTGATCAGCATGTTGTAGAAGTGTTTGGTATGATAGGGTAATTTCGTCTGTAGATGCAACTTTAAATTGGTCGCTAACCTTAGTCAAATCAAGTTTAAATCCATGTTCTGTCCACTCGATGTATGGTTCTAATGCAAGACCAGACATTGATACTCCGTTAACAACTAGAGTTTTACCATTGACTTTCAAGTCAAATGATGCTGGAAGGTATGTTCCACCTTTGAAGTATTGAGACACATCTTGACCTTTAGCAGATTTAATACGGCTATAGTCAAGTGCAGGAAGGTTAGGCATTTGGTCAGTAAAGACGATGCTTGAAGCAGCTTCTTTCTTGTCAACAGCATTGTTTACTGAGATGTGCCAGAACAAGAAACCATCAGTAGTCTTATCAGTTACTTCTAGGGTATCTCTCCAGTCTGGAATTCCTGTAGGTCCCCAAATTTTTTGAGCATGTTGCAAGTTAGTGTTATCTGTACCACCAGAATTATACTTCTTAATCGGAAGTAGGACTGGTACTGGACCTTGTCCAGAACGTCTGACAATTGCAGATTCTGAACCGATTTTAATGGAGCGTTCTTGGTCTTGACCAGTGGTGTTATCTCCATCCCATTTATACCAGAATGATACGTTTCCTTCAGCCCCTTTATTTCCTCCTTTTACAAAGGTAATAGTCAGAGTCTTACCGTCATCTGATACTTTTCCTGTTGCAATTTCTTCGCCACTAGCGTTTTTCATTGAGCTAAAAGCGGAAGAAGCAAACTTAACGTCCTCTGGCATAGAAATTGTGAATGTATCACCGACTTCTACGCCACCGTCAATTTCCCAGTGATATGAAATCTTTTCGCCTTCAGTTGTCACTTGAGAAATTTTCACTTGGCTGGTTAATTCTTTTGCTTGCGTTCTATATGCACCGATAGAAATTAGAAGTGCAAGAGCCGCAAATGCAGAAAAAACAGCAAAAAATAGCTTTTTCATTGATCCTCCTTTTTATAGTTTTTATAGTTGATATACCAAACAAGACAATTTTAGCACTAACATATTAAGCGGTCAAATAATACGACTTAACAATTTTTATAAAATATCTATAGAGTTATGTGAGATGAAAATATTGTAAAAATCATTTCAATCCTTCTTTCTATTTAAAAATATGATAAAATAGGTATGTTTGAACTAGAGCATTCGCTCAGAAATTTAGAATAGGAGAATATGATGCAAGCAGTAGAACATTATATTGAAAAATTTGTTCCTGAACATTATGATTTGTTTTTAGACTTGAGTCGTGAGACCAAGACGTTTTCAGGAAAAGTAACCATTACTGGTCAAGCTAAAAGTGACCGTATTTCTCTTCACCAAAAGGACTTGGAAGTTTCTTCAGTTGAAGTAGCAGGACAAGCTCGTCCATTTACAGTTGATAACGAAAACGAAGCCCTTCATATCGAACTTGCAGAAGCAGGTTCAGTTGATTTGGTTATTGCTTTTTCAGGTAAAATCACAGACAACATGACAGGAATCTATCCATCATACTACACAGTTGATGGAGTTAAGAAGGAAGTTTTGTCGACTCAGTTTGAGAGCCACTTTGCCCGTGAAGCCTTCCCATGTGTGGATGAGCCAGAAGCTAAAGCAACCTTTGACCTAGCACTTCGCTTTGACCAAGCAGAAGGCGAACTTGCCTTGTCAAACATGCCCGAAATTGACGTTGAAAACCGCAAGGAAACTGGCATCTGGAAGTTTGAAACTACACCTCGAATGTCCTCATACTTGCTAGCTTTCGTAGCTGGTGATTTGCAAGGGGTAACTGCTACAACTAAAAATGGTACTCTCGTTGGTGTTTACTCAACCAAGGCACACCCACTTTCAAACCTTGAGTTTTCATTAGATATCGCTGTTCGCTCAATCGAGTTCTACGAAGATTACTATGGAGTTAAGTATCCAATTCCTCAATCTCTTCATATCGCCCTTCCTGACTTCTCAGCAGGTGCTATGGAAAACTGGGGTCTCGTAACCTACCGTGAAGTCTACTTGGTTGTAGATGAGAACTCTACCTTTGCCAGCCGTCAACAAGTAGCCCTTGTCATTGCCCACGAGCTTGCTCACCAATGGTTTGGTAACCTAGTAACTATGAAATGGTGGGATGACCTCTGGCTCAACGAAAGCTTCGCCAATATGATGGAATACGTCTGTGTGGATGCCATCGAACCAAGTTGGAATATCTTTGAAGACTTCCAAACAAGTGGAGTGCCAGCCGCACTTAAACGTGATGCGACTGATGGTGTTCAGTCTGTTCACGTTGAAGTTAAACATCCAGATGAAATTAATACTCTCTTTGACTCTGCTATCGTTTATGCCAAAGGAAGCCGTCTTATGCACATGCTTCGTCGTTGGCTAGGAGATGCTGATTTTGCTAAAGGTTTGCGTGCTTACTTTGAAAAACACCAATACGGAAACACTATTGGTCGTGACCTTTGGAATGCCCTTGGTCAAGCATCAGGCCGTGATGTAGCAGCCTTTATGGATTCTTGGTTGGAGCAACCTGGTTATCCAGTTTTGACTGCTACAGTTGAAAATGATGTTTTGAAAATCTCACAAAAACAATTCTTCATCGGTGAACACGAAGATAAGAACCGTCTTTGGGTAGTGCCACTTAACAGTAACTGGAAAGGACTACCAGATACTCTCGAAACTGAAAGCATCGAAATTCCAGGTTATGCTGCGCTTCTTGCTGAAAACAAAACAGCTCTTCGTCTTAACACTGAAAACACTGCTCACTATATTACGGACTATCAAGGTGAATTACTGGATGCTATCCTTTCAGAATTAGTTGAACTTGATAATACAAGCAAACTTCAAATCGTCCAAGAACGTCGCTTGCTTGCTGAGGCAGGACACATTTCATATGCAGACTTACTTCCAGTCCTTGATAAACTTGCCAAGGAAGAATCTTACCTGGTTGTTGCTGCAGTTTCTCAAGTTATTAGTGCCCTTGAGCGCTTTATTGATGAAGGAACAGAAGTTGAGAAAGACTTTAATAACCTCATTGCTAAATTGGCTCGTCACAACTATGAACGACTTGGTTTTGAAGCAAAAGAGGGTGAATCTGATGAAGATGAATTGGTTCGTCAATTAACCATTTCTATGATGATTCGTTCAAATGATGAAGAAGCTAGTCAAGTTGCTAGTCAAATCTTTGCAGCTCATAAAGAAAATCTTGCAGGACTTCCAGCAGCTATTCGTGCTCAAGTTCTCATCAATGAAATGAAACATCATGAGACAAAAGAATTGGTAGCTCTTTACCTCGACCTATACACTCATGCCACAGATGCAGTCTTCAAACGTCAATTAGCAGCTGCGCTTGCATATTCTACAGATGCAGAAAACATTCAAACCCTTCTTGCAACTTGGAAGGACAAATTTGTTGTGAAACCACAGGACCTTTCAGCATGGTACCTCCAATTCCTTGGACATCAAGCTACCCAAGAAACTGTTTGGGTTTGGGCGCGTGAAAACTGGGATTGGATCAAGGCAGCCCTTGGTGGAGATATGAGCTTTGATAGCTTTGTCATTTTCCCATCACACATCTTTAAAACAGAACAACGTTTGGCAGAGTATAAAGCCTTCTTTGAACCACAACTTTCTGACCTAGCTCTTAGCCGTAATATCAGCATGGGTATCAAAGATATCGCAGCACGCGTTGAATTGATTAAACGTGAGAAAGCAGCAGTTGAAGCAGTTGTTGCACAATATGGCAAGGCTTAAAAACTTCTTGACTAAATAGAATATAAAAACTCAACTTTCTCTTAGAAAAACAAGGAAAGTTGAGTTTTTTTTAAGATATTTTTGCTATAATGGATATAATAAGGAGGAATTTTTGATGATTAAAATTCTATTAGTGGAAGATGACCTAGGCCTGTCAAATTCAGTCTTTGATTTTTTGGATGATTTTGCAGATGTTATGCAGGTATTTGATGGCGAAGAAGGTCTCTACGAGGCTGAAAGTGGCGTCTATGACCTGATTCTATTGGACTTGATGTTACCAGAAAAAAATGGTTTTCAAGTCTTAAAAGAACTACGTGAAAAAGGTGTTTCGACTCCTGTTCTCATCATGACAGCCAAGGAAAGTCTTGATGATAAAGGACATGGGTTTGAGCTGGGAGCAGATGATTATCTAACCAAACCTTTCTACCTTGAAGAACTCAAGATGCGTATTCAGGCCCTTCTCAAACGTTCTGGGAAATTTAACGAAAATACCTTAACGTACGGTGATTTGACAGTCAATCTGTCTACCAATGAAGTTAAGGTACATGATGCTGTTGTGGAGTTGCTTGGTAAAGAATTTGAACTCTTGGTTTATTTCCTCCAAAACCAAAATGTCATCTTACCTAAAACTCAAATCTTTGATCGATTATGGGGATTTGATAGTGACACAACTATTTCCGTTGTAGAAGTCTATGTATCAAAAGTTCGTAAGAAATTGAAAGGTTCAGTCTTTGCTGAGAACCTTCAAACCTTGCGTAGTGTTGGGTATATTTTAAAACATGTTTAATAAACTAAAAAAGAATTGGTATGCAGAAGATTTCAGCTACTTTATCCGTAATTTTGGAGTATTCACGCTGATTTTCTCTGCCATGACCTTGATTATCCTGCAGGTTATGCACTCCAGTCTCTATACGTCAGTGGATGAAAAACTCTTATCACTGAGCAAAAATCCCCAGGACATTATTCAATTAGCGGTAAATCGTGCGACTGAAGACGTAAAGGATTTAGATGGTGGGAATGTAGCTCCAGCTTCTGATAAAAAACCAAATGTGAGTTCCAATACTGAAGTGATTTTGCTGGATTCAAATTTGAATCAATTAGTGACTGGAAATCGCTTTTTAGGATTAGACAGAATTACTTTCAATAAAAAGGACTTAAACCATATTCGCCAACTTCATGTTGTGAATAGTTATGGTCAGGATGAGGTTTATCGTGTTGTCTTGACAGAAATGAATATTGATTCGGTATCGACCAATATCAAGTATGCTGCTATCCTGATTAACACGAGCCAACTCGAGCAGATTAGTCAAAACCACGAACAGTTAATCGTGGTGGTGATGGCAAGTTTTTGGATTCTATCTATCTTGGCCAGTCTTTATCTTGCTCGTGTCAGTGTGAAACCCTTGCTTGAAAGTATGCAAAAGCAGAAGAGCTTTGTGGAAAATGCCAGTCATGAATTACGGACGCCTTTAGCAGTTCTTCAGAACCGTCTGGAAACTCTTTTTAGAAAACCAGAGGCTACCATTCTGGAGTCAAGTGAGAGCATCGCTTCTAGTTTGGAAGAAGTTCGAAATATGAAGTTTCTAACGACTAACCTCCTTAATCTAGCGCGTAGAGATGATGGAATCAAGCCAGAGTTTGGGGAAGTAGAACCTGACTTCTTTAATACGACCTTTACCAACTATGAAATGATTGCCTCCGAGAATAATCGTATTTTTCGTTTTCAAAATCGTGTTCATCGCACCATTATCACAGATAAACTCCTTCTCAAGCAATTGATGACCATTCTGTTTGACAATGCGGTCAAGTATACAGAAGAAGAAGGCGATATTTATTTTGAGATTTCAACGACTGAACGCAGCCTCTATCTAACGGTAGCGGATAATGGTATCGGTATTTCTGCAGCCGATAAAAAGAAAATCTTTGATCGCTTTTATCGTGTTGATAAGGCCCGGACACGTCAAAAGGGTGGTTTCGGTTTAGGCTTGTCTTTAGCGAAGCAAATCGTCGATGCCCTCAAAGGCTCTATTAGTGTTAAAGATAACAAACCTAACGGAACAATTTTTGAAGTCAAGATAGCTATCTCAACACCGTCAAGACGAAAGAATAAATAAAAAAACCTTCGATGAATCGAAGGTTTTTATTTGAATTTTTTCTTGATAAAAGTGCGCTGCAATTGTAAAGCGAAAAGACTGAGGCCGATAGCCAAAGCAAATGATAAAACAGTGTTCAATTTTAGCGATAAGAACATAAAACTAAAGATAGCCAAAAAGACGCAGAAGCAAGCAATGTTTACAAAAAATAGGACTTCCTTTACACTAGCAACAGAAGTATTCTCTGGAACATAATCTTGAAACTGGGCAGTTTTTATACTTTCTTGTTCGAACTCATACGGGTGTAGTTTTCTTGCGGGCATATTTCTCTCCTTAACAATACATTACTATTTTATCATTTTTTAAAGAGAGAATTATTACAGGATTGTTACAAATTGCATAAAATCTGTTATCAAGGCCAATTTCGGTTTTCTTGACATGCTGATGGGAAAATGATAGGATGAGTAAACCGTTTAAACTTTATTATTTTTCTCTTATTTCAATGAGAGGAAATTTGATGGTTGAAACGAATAAAAATCATACACAAATGCAAATAAATTCAATTTTGAAGTAAGGACAGAATTTTTTTAAATTGTAATCAGTCTCACTTTTCTATATAGCTGATTTTTTGGAAATGTGGTATAATTTTCTCTATGGAAAAGATTATCATTACAGCAACTGCTGAAAGTATTGAACAAGTAAAACAGCTACTTGAAGCTGGTGTCGACCGCATTTATGTCGGTGAGAAAGATTTTGGACTTCGTTTGCCAACGACCTTTAGTCATGAAGAATTGCGTGAAATCGCAAAAATTGTCCATGATGCAGGCAAGGAATTAATCGTTGCAGTTAACGCTCTCATGCACCAAGATATGATGGACCGTATCAAGCCATTCTTGGACTTTTTAGAAGAAATCAAAACGGACTATATCACAGTTGGGGACGCAGGTGTTTTTTATGTGGTTAACCGTGATGGCTATTCATTTAAAACAATCTACGACGCGTCAACCATGGTAACCAGCAGTCGTCAGATTAACTTTTGGGGACAAAAAGCAGGTGCATCAGAGGCTGTTTTGGCGCGTGAAATCCCATCTGCTGAGCTCTTTAAAATGCCTGAAATTTTAGAAATTCCAGCAGAAGTTTTGGTATATGGAGCTAGTGTGATCCACCATTCTAAGCGTCCGCTCTTGCAAAACTACTATAATTTCACTCAAATCGATGATGAAAAATCTCGTCAACGTGATTTGTTCCTAGCTGAGCCAAGTGACCCAGAGAGTCATTACTCTATTTTTGAGGACAATCATGGAACCCACATCTTTGCTAACAATGACCTTGATTTGATGACCAAGTTGACCGAATTAGTAGAGCATGGGTTTACTCATTGGAAACTGGAAGGTCTCTACACTCCAGGACAAAACTTTGTGGAAATTGCAAAACTCTTTATCCAAGCGCGCAATTTGATTCAAGAAGGTAACTTTACACATGACCAAGCCTTTTTGCTCGATGAAGAAGTTCGTAAGCTCCACCCTAAAAATCGTTTCCTTGATACTGGATTTTACGACTACGACCCTGATATGGTTAAATAAACATCAAAAACCCGAAATAAAATGTTCGGGTTTTTCTAATATTTGGATGAATTTGAAGCGTATTCATGATATAATAGAAGTAGCTCTATTTGGAGGTATATAAGTGGAAGATCTGAAAAAAATGGCAGGGATTAAGGCTGCCGAGTTCGTCAAAGATGGTATGGTTGTCGGACTTGGGACTGGCTCCACTGCCTACTATTTCGTCGAAGAAATAGGTCGTCGTATAAAGGATGAAGGCTTACAGATTACAGCTGTAACAACTTCTAGTGTAACTAGCAAACAGGCAGAAGGCCTCCAGATTCCTCTTAAGTCTATTGATCAAGTGGAATTTGTAGACCTGACAGTCGATGGTGCAGATGAAGTAGACAGTCAGTTTAACGGAATCAAAGGTGGTGGGGGGGCCCTTCTCATGGAAAAGGTTGTCGCAACTCCATCTAAAGAATATATCTGGGTTGTTGATGAGAGCAAACTAGTTGAGAAACTGGGTGCTTTTAAATTGCCTGTAGAGGTAGTTCAATATGGTGCCGAACAGGTCTTCCGTCGATTTGAACGAGCTGGCTATAAACCGAGCTTCCGTGAAAAGGATGGCCAACGTTTTGTGACAGACATGCAAAACTTTATCATCGATTTGGCCCTGGAAGTGATTGAAGACCCAATTGCTCTTGGGCAAGAATTGGACCATGTCGTTGGTGTTGTCGAGCACGGCTTGTTTAACCAAATGGTGGACAAGGTCATCGTTGCTGGACAAAATGGCGTTCAGATTTTAACTTCAACAAAAGCAAAATAATCAAAAAAGGAGACACACTATGCCAAAATTTAATCGTATTCACTTGGTGGTACTAGATTCTGTAGGAATCGGTGCAGCACCAGATGCTAATAACTTTGTCAATGCTGGGGTTCCTGATGGTTCCTCAGACACTCTTGGACACATTTCAAAATCAGTAGGTCTGAATGTCCCAAATATGGCAAAACTTGGTCTTGGAAATATTCCTCGTGAAACACCATTGAAGACAGTTCCAGCTGAGAGCAATCCAACTGGTTACGCAACTAAGTTAGAAGAAGTCTCTCTAGGTAAAGATACCATGACTGGCCACTGGGAAATCATGGGACTTAATATCACTGAACCGTTCGATACTTTCTGGAATGGATTCCCAGAGGAAATCTTGACAAAAATCGAAGAATTCTCAGGTCGTAAGGTCATTCGCGAAGCTAACAAACCTTATTCTGGTACAGCAGTTATCGAAGACTTTGGACCACGCCAAATGGAAACAGGCGAGTTGATCATCTATACATCAGCTGATCCAGTTCTTCAAATCGCAGCTCACGAAGACATCATTCCTTTGGATGAACTCTACCGTATCTGTGAATACGCTCGTTCGATTACATTGGAGCGTCCAGCTCTTCTTGGACGGATCATTGCTCGTCCTTACGTTGGTGAGCCAGGAAACTTCACTCGTACGGCTAATCGTCGTGACTTGGCAGTTTCACCATTTGCACCAACTGTTTTGGACAAATTGAACGAGGCTGGTATTGATACATACGCGGTTGGTAAGATTAACGATATCTTCAACGGTGCAGGGATCAACCATGATATGGGCCACAACAAATCAAACAGCCACGGTATTGACAACTTGATCAAAGCGATGAAATCAGAAGATTTCAAACATGGTTTCTCATTCACCAACTTGGTTGACTTCGACGCTCTTTATGGACACCGTCGTAATCCTCATGGTTACCGTGATTGCTTGCATGAGTTTGATGAGCGCTTGCCAGAAATCATTGCAGCCATGCGTGAAGATGATCTTCTTTTGATTACGGCTGACCATGGTAACGACCCAACCTATGCTGGTACCGACCATACTCGTGAATATATTCCACTTTTAGCTTACAGTCCATCATTTAAAGGTAATGGATTACTTCCAGTTGGGCACTTCGCTGACATCTCAGCAACAATTGCGGACAACTTTGGTGTTGAAAAAGCCATGATAGGTGAAAGCTTCTTGGATAAATTAGTTTAAGATGATTCGCTACGCTTTACTTGTTAGAGGCATTAATGTCGGTGGAAAGAATAAGGTAGTCATGACTCAACTGCGTCAAGAATTGACGGAACTGAGATTAGAAAATGTTGAAACCTACATCAATAGTGGCAATATCTTCTTTGACACCAATATTCCTAGAATTCAGTTAGTTGAGGATTTAAAGGGATTCTTTGAAAGGCACTATCCATTTATCCAAAGTTTTTCCTTATTTTCTAACGAAGACTATGAAGAAGAGCTTAGAAATCTTCCTGATTGGTGGGACCATGAGATGGCTCGAAAGGATGTGCTCTTATACACTGAGGGCTTGGATGTGGATCAAGTTATCGAGAAAGTGAACAGTTTGGAACTGGTCGATGAAGAGCTTCATTTTGGAAAATTAGGGATCTTCTGGGGTAAATTGTCAGAAGCTAGCTACTCTAAAACAGCCTATCACAAGCACTTGCTTAAGATGCCTTTCTATGGCAATATTACCATTCGTAACGCTAATACCTTTGACAAAATTGGTCAATTTTTAAAACATAAAAAAGGAGATACCTAATGACATTTTTAAATAAAATCAATGAAACAGCAGCATTTTTGAAGGACAAAGGAATCGAAGCTCCTGAGTTCGGTTTGATCCTTGGTTCAGGTCTTGGAGAATTGGCTGAAGAAATCGAAAATGCAGTCGTAGTAGACTACTCTGACATTCCAAACTGGGGTCAATCAACAGTAGTCGGACACGCTGGTAAATTGGTTTATGGTGATCTTGCTGGACGTAAAGTCTTGGCCCTTCAAGGACGTTTCCACTTCTATGAAGGAAACCCATTGGAAGTGGTGACTTTTCCAGTTCGTGTCATGAAAGTGTTGGGATGTGAAGGAGTTCTTGTAACCAACGCTGCCGGTGGTATCGGCTTCGGTCCTGGTACCTTGATGGCAATCACTGATCACATCAACATGACAGGTCAAAACCCATTGATCGGTGAAAACTTGGATGAGTTTGGCCCTCGCTTCCCAGATATGTCGAAGGCTTACACTCCAGAATACCGTGTAACTGCACATGAAGTGGCTCAAAAACTTGGAATCAAACTTGATGAAGGTGTCTATATCGGTGTTACTGGTCCAACTTATGAAACACCTGCAGAAATTCGTGCCTATAAGACACTTGGCGCTGATGCTGTCGGAATGTCAACTGTTCCAGAAGTTATCGTTGCGGCTCACTCTGGCTTGAAGGTTCTTGGAATTTCATGTATTACTAACCATGCTGCTGGTTTCCAAGAAGAACTCAACCACGAGGAAGTTGTAGAAGTGACCGAACGTGTTAAAGGTGACTTCAAAGGCTTGCTTAAAGCGATTCTTGCTGAATTGTAAGATGATGAAAGCACGACTCCAAAGTCTGCCCTATGGCTGGCGTCTGCTTTTAGCGACCGTCGCTTTAGGAATAGGAACAGGTCTGGTCGGAATCGCCTGTCATTTTCTACTAGATGGCGTACAAAAGTTGGCTTTCGGCCAAGAACGATCTGATCTGCTCCAGCAATTTCGGGAAGCCGGAGGTCTTCGTAGATTTCTTGTCTTATCTGTGACAGGGCTTTTGGCAGCAGGATTCTGGTATGTTTTGCAGAAACGTTATAAGATCCTGTCTATTCGTAAGCAAATTGATCAGGTTGGAGATAGAGAACCAGCACCCCTAGCCCATATCCTTCATGCAAGTATGCAGGTTGCGATTGTCGGAGCTGGCGCTTCGGTCGGAAAAGAAGGAGCTCCACGTGAGGTTGGGGCACTTATAGCTGGTCGTTTGGGAAAAGTTTTGTCCTTGACGATCAAAGAGCAAAGAGTTTTGATTGCTTGTGGAGCTGGAGCGGGGTTAGCTGCGGTCTATCAGATTCCCTTTGCTAGTAGCTTGTTTGTCTTTGAGACCTTAGGGTTGTCCTATCGCTGGAAAAATGTCTTACTGGTCTTGTCCAGTACTTATCTAGCGGCTTGGGTGGCCCAACCAATCGTTGGTCATGGTGCTATTTACCACCTGTCGCAAGTTCATTGGTCAGCAAGTGGTTTCTTGCAGGCTGTCTTAGTGGCTCTATTGGTTACTCCATTGGCACTTGCCTTTCGTTTTCTAGCCAAACAGGCTAGTCGCAAACGGCGGAAGGATTGGACCATTCTATGGGCTCTGCCTTTAGCATTTATGGTGCTAGCTGGTATTGTGATCTTTTACCCGATTTTTATGGGGAATGGACAGGTTCTAGCTCAAGCCGTTCTATCAGGTCAACCATTTTCTAATCTAGCCTTGATCTTGGTCGTGAAAGGGCTCCTGGTCTATATCCTCTTGAGTAATGGTGCCTATGGGGGAACCTTGACGCCATCATTTGCCTTAGGAATTGGATCTGGTTATTTGGTGACCATGATTCTTTCTGCAGTTGGCGTTCTACTAGATCCTGCTCTAGGAATGTTGCTTGGAGCGACAGTCTTTTTAGGGACAACATTACAAGCTCCCATGACTGCCATTGCCCTAAGTCTTGGTTTTACAGGACAGAGCTGGGCCTTGATTCTACCGCTGGCACTATCTACTGGTGTGTCTTATGTGATTCAAAATAGATGGGAGAATAAACGATGAGAGTGCATTTTGTTTTGCACGAAACTTTTGAAGTACCTGGTGCCTATCTAAAGTGGGCGCAGGAGCGTGGTCATCAGGTGAAAATGACCAAGGTCTACGAGCGGGAAGCTCTACCTGAGACAGTGGATGAAATCGATTTTTTGATTGTCATGGGAGGACCACAATCGCCAGATGAGGATCGCGCAACCTTCCCTTACTATGATCCGCAAGCTGAGATTGAACTAATTCAAAAAGCTATGAAGGCGGATCGCTACATCGTTGGTGTCTGTCTTGGTGCGCAGCTCCTGTCTGTAGCTTATGGCGCAGAGTATGAACATAGTCCAGAACGAGAGATTGGTGTTTATCCGGTGGACCTAACCCTTGAAGGATTAGCAGATCCGAATGTCGCCTTATTTGGTGAGAGCTTTGATTCAGGACACTGGCATGGAGATATGCCGGGATTGACAGAGGATGCTGTTGTCCTTGCGACCAGTCAAGGTTGTCCACGGCAGATTATACGCTTCAGTCCTAAACACTATGCCTTCCAAGCTCACTTGGAATTTGATCCAGAAGCAGTCAATCTCTTAATTGCTGCAGATGGTGAAGCCGCTTTGGAAGCCCAAAGTCAAAAATTGCCATTTGTCGAAAAACCTGAAGCCATCCGTGCTTACGATTATCAAGAAATGAATGCAAAATTATACGCATTTTTGGATTCATTAACAAATTAAAAATAAGAGAGGAAGAGCATGTGTTCTAATTTGAACACGAGCGGAAAGCTTTTCTAAATAAAAAATATACACAGAAAGGAAGGGTTAACTGTATTCGCTGAACTGAATATGGGCGGAGAACTGTGGAAAAAAGATAAACTGTCTAGCATCTGTGATGCTTCGTCAGTTTCCTATTTTTCCTTTGTTCTCTGTCGCCCTTTATATCTTAAACATGTCTATCCATATTGCTGCTAAGCAGGGTGAAATTGCTGATAAAATTCTTCTTCCTGGGGATCCTCTTCGTGCGAAATTTATCGCTGAGAATTTCCTTGAAGATGCTGTTTGCTTTAACGAAGTCCGTAACATGTTTGGTTACACAGGAACTTACAAAGGTCATCGTGTATCTGTCATGGGTACTGGAATGGGGATGCCATCTATCTCCATCTATGCGCGTGAGTTGATTGTAGATTACGGTGTGAAGAAATTGATTCGTGTCGGAACTGCTGGTTCTTTAAATGAGGACGTACATGTCCGTGAATTGGTATTGGCACAAGCTGCTGCCACCAACTCAAACATCATCCGCAACGACTGGCCTCAATACGATTTCCCGCAAATCGCTAGCTTTGACTTGCTAGATAAGGCTTATCATATCGCCAAAGAGCTTGGCATGACTACGCACGTAGGAAATGTATTGTCATCGGATGTCTTTTATTCAAACTACTTTGAAAAGAATATCGAACTTGGTAAATGGGGCGTGAAAGCTGTCGAAATGGAAGCAGCAGCTCTTTACTATCTTGCGGCTCAACACCATGTTGATGCGCTGGCTATCATGACGATTTCAGACAGTTTGGTTAATCCAGATGAGGATACAACCGCTGAAGAACGCCAGAATACCTTCACTGATATGATGAAGGTTGGTCTAGAGACTTTAATTGCAGAATAAAAAGAAACACAAAAGGAAGACTTTCTGGATGAAAATCTTCCTTTTTTAGTCATTCAGCCCATGCTGACCTTAATGAAACGTTACTCTATTCTCTATTTTTAAGAGATTGCAAGAAACAATCAATCTCTGCTTGAGAATGAAGAATACGCAACTTTTCTGGGTAAGTATTGCTTAAGTGTTGGTATCTTTCCTTAGCATTTTTTGTTCGTCCATCCCAGAGAATCCAACGGATAAACTCCCAGTCAAAACGTTCAGGACACCCTGCAGCAATACTTTCTCTGACTTTTCCTCTGTATTTAAGATAACGCTTAAAGGCTCGAAGCAGACAATTCCAACGTGAGAAATTTAGAAAGATGATTTGATCTGCTTCTTTCATTCTTTCCTCGTAATAACACCAAGAATAATTACCATCAATCACCCAATCGGAATGTTCGGTGAGAAAATCTCTCATCTCTTTTAACATCCAATCGCGGTCACTGTCTACCCAGCCTGGCTGAAATTGAAGAGTGTCCATATGAAGTTTGGGAATGGAGTAGTAGCGAGACAATTTTTCTGCTAGAGTTGACTTACCTGCTCCAGAATATCCTATAATCGTAATTTTCATGATAACCTCCAAAAATTTGGTACAAAAAAAGCTCCGAAGAGCTCATTTTGTTTTCAGTTATTAATTAACCAAGTTTAGCAGCAAGACGTGCTTTATCACGGCTAGCTTTGTTTTTGTGGATCAAACCTTTAGTTTCTGCTTTATCGATGGCTGAGCTAGCAGCACGGTAAAGTTCTTCAGATGGGTTTGCTTCAAAAGCTTTGATAGCAGTACGCATAGCTGATTTTTGAGCTGAGTTCTTTTCGTTTTGTTTAACGTTCAATTCAGCGCGTTTGATAGCTGATTTAATGTTTGCCAATGTTCTTACCTCCATATTTACTAACTATACCATTATATCTGAAAACTGTTATTTTGACAAGGGGAAATCACTTTTTTAAATAAATTTCATCAATTTCATGATTTTTAGATTTATGAAGAATGACTTCAGCTCGATTTCTGGTCGGTTCGATGTAGTTTTGTAGATTGGTCAAATTAATACTTGTCCAAACTTGATGGGCAAAATCTTTTACTTCACTAATTGGTTGCTGGGTGAAACGATAGTAATAGTTGTTTGGATCATCTTGTGCAAAGCTAAGAAGTTTCAAGAAACGGTCCAAATACCAGCTCTCGATATCCTCGACTGCAGCATCTACATAGATTGAAAAATCGAAGAAGTCTGTAATATAAAGACGGCTGTTATGTGGTGTTTGAAAGACGTTGATACCTTCTACGATGACAAAATCCGCTGCTTGGACTCTTTGTGTTTTATCAGGTACGATATCGTAAATTTCGTGAGAATAAACGGGGATATCTACATCCTGACCGTTTTTAAGTTGATCAAGGAAATCGAGCAAGCTTTCCATATCATAACTCTCAGGGAAACCTTTTCGATTTAGGATATTTCGCTCGTTTAAGATACTGTTAGGATACAGAAAGCCATCAGTTGTCACTAATTCAACACTTGCTTCTGGAAAAATACGGGAAAGCAAAATTTGTAAGAGTCGGCTAGTAGTTGATTTGCCAACAGCGACACTACCTGAAATTCCGATAATAAAAGGCTGATTTTTACTCTCTCTTTGGAGAAAAATCCCTTTTGAAAAGGCTAGGTCTTCTTTGGAGCGTTTGTAGATTTGAATCAGATGAGCTAGCGGCAGGTAAATATCTGTTACATCTTGGAGACTAATCTGGTCATTAAAACTCTTGATCGAATCCAATTCCTCCTCGGTTAAAGGAGGTGTTGTCTTACGATGTAAAGATTGCCAAGTTCCTCGACTGATTTTTTCATAATGTATAAATTCGTTGGTCATAAATTTTCCTCGTTTGATACCTCAGTATACCATAATTTACAAAGAAAGACATCTGAATCATTTGAGAAAAAGCGCTTTCTTTGTTAGAATAGAGGTAGAATAAAGATCAAAAGAGGTGATGTTATGAGACTAGTAGTGAGTGATAAAATCCTAAAACTGACTAGCTTACTGGTTGTGATTCTGTGGTTATCTCCGACTTTAATTGAGTTTACTGTGAGTTTAGGAAGTCAAACCTATAGTTGGTCTGCCTTTGTCTTGTTATTCTTGCTACCAATTGTTGGTTTTATTTATTTGATTCTCGCCATTTTAACAAGAAAATGGTGGCTGATATTGATTGGTCTAGCTTGTCTATTTTCATTTTTTATTAGTATGTTCCTAGGTTATCTCTTCTTAGGTCCTTAGTTGGTATAGACCGTGTAAACGATTTAAAATATCTAAATTTTATGGTAAAATGAAACTATGAGTAAAATGTATTATGCAGAAAATCCAGATGCTGCCCATGATGTTCATGAATTAAGAGTGGAGCTACTTGGACAAAAGATGACCTTTTTGACAGATGCAGGTGTCTTTAGCAAAAAAATGATTGATTTCGGAAGTCAATTATTGTTAAGATGTGTCGATGTTGAAAAAGATGAAAAAATCCTTGATGTTGGTTGTGGCTACGGTCCAATAGGCTTGTCTTTGGTTAAAGCTTATGGTGCCCAAGCGACCATGGTGGATATCAATAATCGTGCCCTGGATTTAGCCCAGCAAAATGCAGTAAAAAACAATGTTCAAGCGACAATCTTCCAGTCCAATATTTATGAGCAGGTAGAGGGACAATTTAATCATGTCATTTCGAATCCACCTATTCGTGCTGGCAAGCAAGTCGTTCATGAAATCATCGAGAAAAGTATTGATTATCTTACGGATGGTGGAGATTTGACCATTGTCATCCAAAAGAAACAGGGAGCTCCCAGCGCCAAAAACAAGATGGAAGAAGTTTTTGGTAATTGCGAGGTTGTAAAGAAAGATAAGGGATATTATATCCTTAGAAGTGTGAAAGAATGAGAGCAGTAGACCTAATCCAGAAAAAAAGAGACGGCCAAGAACTCAGCTCAAGTGAAATCCAATGGTTGATTGAAGGCTATGTGGCAGGGACGGTTCCTGACTACCAGATGTCTGCCTTTGCTATGGCTGTTTATTTTAAAGGTATGACTACACAGGAGATTTCTGATTTGACTATGTATATGGTTAAAACAGGTCAGGAATTTGATTTATCTGCCATTGAAGGTATCAAGGTCGATAAACACTCAACTGGTGGAGTAGGAGATAAGGTCACTTTGATTTTAGCTCCCTTGGTTGCCAGTTTTGATGTTCCAGTTGCCAAGATGAGTGGTCGAGGTTTGGGTCATACTGGAGGCACTATCGATAAATTAGAATCTATCAAAGGATTTCAAGTCGAACGCAGTCAGGAAGACTTCATCAAACAAGTTCAAGATATTGGCGTTTCAGTCATTGGCCAATCTGATCAATTAGTCAAAGCGGATAAACTGCTTTATGCACTACGAGATGTTACAGCAACAGTTGATACCATCCCCTTGATTGCTAGTTCTGTCATGAGTAAAAAGATTGCAGCTGGCGCGGATGCTATTTTGCTGGATGTTACTGTCGGTGAAGGTGCCTTTATGAAAACAGTCGACGAGGCGCGTGAACTGGCTCAAACCATGGTGAATCTCGGAAAAGCTGTTGGTCGTAAGACTGTAGCAGTCATTACGGATATGAGTCAACCTTTGGGACGTGCCATTGGGAACCGCTTGGAAATTCTAGAAGCACTAGAAATTCTTCAGGGTAAAGGACGCGAGGATATTAGTCACTTTATCTGTGAGTTAGCTCAGATTATGCTTTCTCTGGCAAATGTTGAAAAAACAGTCGAGGAAGTAAGGCAACATCTTGAAAATGGTCAGGCACTCAAGAAATTTGAAGAGATGGTTCTAGCTCAGGGTGGAAACCTAGAAGACCTCTATCGTCCAGTAAAAGTTGACCATGTATTTGATATTCCTGCTCAAGAGGATGGTATTATCGCAGAACTTCCAGCCATGGAGTTTGGTCTTTTTGCCATGAGATTAGGTGCTGGTCGTGCAGTCAAAACAGATGCTCTTGATTATGAAACAGGAATTGTTTTTGAGAAGAAAGTTGGAGAATCAGTCAAAAAAGGTGAAATTGTCGCAAAAGTATATGCAAATGGCAAAATTTCTCCGGAACTAGTTACAGATTTCCAAAAATATGTTAAAATTAAAATAAGTGATGAAGCGATAAAAACACGTGAAATCATTGAAATTATCTCCTGATTTAAGGAAAAACCGAAATGAAATTAAATAAATACATTGATCATACGCTTTTAAAGCAAGATGCAACCGAACAACAAATCAATCGTTTGCTATCTGAAGCAAGAGAGTACGATTTTGCAAGTGTTTGTGTCAATCCATGCTGGGTTTCTCATGCAAAAGCAGGTCTAAAGGATACAGATGTTAAAGTTTGTACCGTTGTAGGTTTCCCTCTTGGAGCTACAACTTCAGCTGTTAAGGCTTATGAAACCAAAGAAGCTATCCAAAATGGTGCTGACGAAATCGATATGGTTATTAACGTTGGTGCACTAAAGTCAGGAAACGCTGGATTAGTTGAGTCAGATATTCGAGCAGTTGTTGAAGCAAGCGGAGACAAACTCGTTAAGGTGATTATTGAGGCTTGTTTGTTGACAGATGAGGAAAAAATTCTCGCTTGTCAACTAGCCCAGAAAGCAGGAGCAGACTTTGTCAAGACCTCTACAGGTTTCTCAACAGGTGGTGCAACACTTCCAGATGTTCAATTAATGCGCCAGACAGTTGGACCGGATATGGGTGTCAAAGCTGCTGGTGGAGCTCGTTCTTATGCAGATGCTGTTGCTTTTGTTGAGGCAGGAGCTACTCGTATCGGAACATCGTCTGGTGTAGCAATCCTTAAAGGAGAATTAGCTGATGGTGACTACTGAGTTGATTGATTTAGCAATTGAAACTAGTAAAAAAGCCTATGTGCCCTACTCACATTTCCCAATTGGTGCCGTATTGGTTGCCAAGGATGGAAGTGTTTATACTGGAGTCAATGTCGAAAACGCTAGCTTCTCTTTGACCAACTGTGGCGAAAGAACAGCTATCTTTAAGGCGGTTTCTGAAGGACAACGAGACTTCTCAGAATTGATAGTCTATGGTCAAACAGAAAAACCGATTTCGCCTTGTGGTGCTTGTCGCCAAGTCATGGCCGAATTTTTTAAACCAGATCTAAAGGTGACTCTAGTCGCCAAAGATAAAACGACGGTCGAGATGACGGTCGGGGAATTACTTCCATATTCTTTTACAGACTTGCATTAGTCTGTGTCACTCCCTGAGTGACAAGGGTCCTTGTGACCTATCTATCCATACTTGCAACTTAGTTGCTCATCTTATTTAGGAGGTTCAGTAATGAACAAGAAACAATGGCTAGGCCTTGGTCTAGTTGCAGTAGCAGCATTTGGACTTGCTGCATGTGGTAATCGCTCTTCTCGTAACGCAGCTTCATCTTCTTCTGATGTGAAGACTAAAGCAGCTATCGTTACAGATACTGGTGGTGTTGATGACAAATCATTCAACCAATCAGCTTGGGAAGGTCTTCAAGCTTGGGGTAAAGAACACAACCTTGAAAAAGATAAAGGTTATACTTACTTCCAATCAACAAGTGAAGCTGACTACGCAAACAACTTGCAACAAGCAGCTGGAAACTACAACTTGATCTATGGTATTGGTTTTGCACTTAAAAATGCAGTTGCTGATGCTGCCAAAGAACATACAGATATAAACTATGTTTTGATTGACGATGTGATCAAAGATCAAAAAAATGTTGTAAGTGCTACTTTTGCTGATAACGAAGCAGCATACCTTGCAGGTGTCGCTGCAGCTAAAACTACTAAAACAAAACAAGTTGGTTTTGTAGGTGGTATGGAATCTGAAGTTATTTCTCGCTTCGCAGCTGGTTTCAAAGCTGGTGTTGAGTCAGTTGACCCATCTATCAAAGTTCAAGTAGACTACGCTGGTTCATTTGGTGATGCTGCTAAAGGTAAAACAATTGCTGCAGCTCAATACGCTGCAGGTGCAGACGTTATCTACCAAGCAGCTGGTGGTACTGGAGCAGGTGTCTTCTCTGAAGCTAAATCTTTGAACGAAAGCAAAAATGAAGACGAAAAAGTTTGGGTTATCGGTGTAGACCGTGACCAAGTTGATGAAGGTAAATACACTTCTAAAGATGGTAAAGAAGCTAACTTCGTACTTGCTTCTACTTTGAAACAAGTTGGTACAGCTGTAAAAGACCTTGCTAACAAAGCTGAAAAAGGTGAATTCCCTGGTGGTCAAGTTATCGTTTACTCATTGAAGGATAAAGGTGTTGATTTGGCAATGACAAACCTTTCTGAAGAAGGTAAAAAAGCTGTTGAAGATGCAAAAGCTAAAATCCTTGATGGTAGCATCAAAGTTCCTGAAAAATAATTGATGGAAGTCATTTCTTAGGAAGCGGTCTTGGGCCGCTTCTTTAAGAATTGAGGCAAATCGTTTTGTCTCAATAGAGCTTGCTAAGTTTCTTTAGCAGGTTTTATTGAAACAAAATAAAACTCTGAAAGGAAGAGCACATGGCACACGAAAATGTCATTGAAATGCGTGAAATTACCAAAGTTTTTGGTGAATTTGTCGCTAACGACAAGATTAACCTTGAACTTCGTAAAGGTGAAATTCATGCACTTTTAGGAGAAAATGGAGCTGGTAAGTCCACTCTTATGAACATGCTAGCGGGGCTTTTAGAACCAACTAGTGGTGAAATTGTGGTCAACGGTCAAGTTGTAAAACTAGATTCGCCATCAAAAGCAGCTAGCTTAGGGATTGGGATGGTCCACCAACACTTTATGTTGGTAGAAGCTTTCACCGTTGCTGAAAATATCATTTTGGGGAGTGAATTGACCAAAAATGGTGTGCTAGATATTGCTCGTGCAACTCGAGAAATCAATGAGTTGTCTGAACGTTATGGCCTTGCTGTGAATCCTTCTGCCAAAGTTGCTGACATCTCTGTTGGGGCTCAACAACGTGTTGAAATCTTGAAGACACTTTATCGTGGAGCAGATATTCTTATCTTTGACGAACCTACTGCTGTTTTGACGCCATCAGAAATTGATGAATTGATGGCTATTATGAAGAACTTGGTTAAAGAAGGTAAATCAATTATCTTGATTACCCATAAGTTGGATGAGATTCGTGCTGTATCTGACCGTGTTACAGTTATCCGTCGTGGTAAATCTATTGAAACAGTAGAGATTGCTGGTGCAACTAATGCTGACTTAGCTGAGATGATGGTAGGACGTTCTGTTTCCTTTAAAACTGAGAAACAGGAAGCTCAACCTAAAGAAGTTATTCTGTCTATTAAAGACCTAGTAGTAAACGAAAACCGTGGTGTCCCTGCTGTTAAAAATCTCTCACTCGATGTTCGAGCTGGTGAGATTGTCGGAATTGCCGGGATTGATGGAAATGGTCAATCTGAATTAATCCAAGCTATCACTGGTCTTCGTAAGATTGAGTCTGGTAGCGTGGAGTTGAAAGGCCAGTCTATCGTAGGTTTACACCCTCGTCAAATTACAGAAATGAGTGTAGGACACGTTCCAGAAGACCGCCACCGTGATGGTTTAGTTTTAGAAATGATGATTTCTGAAAATATCGCTCTTCAAACCTACTATAAGGAACCTCTTAGCAAGAAGGGAATCTTAAATTACACCAATATCATCGGGTACGCTAAACAGTTAATGCAAGAATTCGATGTGCGTGCTGCTAGTGAGATTGTTCCAGCATCAGCTCTTTCTGGAGGAAATCAACAAAAAGCAATTATCGCTCGAGAAGTCGATCGAAATCCTGATCTCCTAATCGTCAGCCAACCTACTCGTGGTCTGGATGTCGGTGCTATTGAGTACATTCACAAACGCTTGATTCAAGAACGTGATAATGGGAAAGCTGTCCTTGTAGTCAGCTTTGAACTAGATGAGATTCTAAATGTCTCTGATAGAATTGCTGTTATCCACGATGGTAAGATTCAAGGGATTGTAACACCAGAAACAACCAACAAGCAAGAGCTTGGTGTCTTGATGGCTGGTGGTGAATTGGAAAAGGAGAAGAGTGATGTCTAAAAAATTACAACAAATTTCGGTTCCTTTGATTTCTGTTATTTTAGGAATTCTACTCGGAGCCATCGTCATGTGGATTTTTGGTTACGATGCTATCTGGGGATATGAAGAACTATTCTACACAGCTTTTGGTAGTGTTCGTGGAATCGGTGAAATCTTCCGTGCCATGGGACCTTTGGTCTTGATTGCTCTAGGATTTGCAGTAGCAAGCCGTGCTGGTTTCTTTAACGTTGGTCTTCCAGGACAAGCCCTCGCAGGTTGGGTTATGAGTGGTTGGTTCGCTCTTTCTTTCCCAGATTTGCCACGTCCTTTGATGATTCTTGCGACAATTGTTATTGCCTTAGTTGCGGGAGGAATCGTTGGAGCAATTCCTGGTATCTTAAGAGCCTACCTTGGGACATCTGAGGTTATCGTAACCATTATGATGAACTACATTGTTCTTTATGTGGGAAATGCCTTTATCCACAGCTTCCCTAAAGAAATTATGCAAAGTACGGATTCGTCTATTCGTGTTAGTGCAAATGCAACTTATCAAACACCTTGGCTTGCTGAGCTAACAGGAAATTCTCGTATGAACATTGGGATTTTCTTTGCTATCATAGCCGTTGCGGTTATCTGGTTCATGCTTAAAAAGACAACTCTCGGTTTTGAGATCCGTGCAGTTGGTCTAAATCCAAATGCTTCTGAATATGCAGGTATTTCAGCTAAACGTACCATTATTCTATCAATGATTATTTCGGGTGCCCTCGCAGGACTTGGTGGAGCAGTAGAAGGACTTGGTACCTTCCAAAACGTCTACGTTCAAGGTTCATCATTGGCGGTCGGATTTAACGGTATGGCAGTAAGTCTACTTGCGTCAAACTCCCCAGTTGGAATTCTATTTGCGGCCTTCTTATTCAGTGTCCTACAAGTTGGAGCACCGGGTATGAATGCTGCACAAGTACCATCTGAGCTTGTAAGTATCGTTACAGCCTCAATTATCTTCTTTGTCAGCGTTCACTACATCATCGAACGCTTTGTCAAACCAAGAAAACAACTTAAAGGAGGTAAATAAGGATGTCGATTACAACAATGTTAACCCTTATGGTTTCGTCCATGTTGATTTACTCAGCACCACTTATTTTCACAAGTATCGGAGGAGTTTTCTCTGAACGTGGAGGAGTTGTTAACGTTGGTCTTGAAGGAATCATGGTCATGGGTGCCTTTTCTGGAGTTGTTTTTAACCTTGAATTTGCTCAAGATTTGGGAGCATTAACTCCTTGGTTTGCGCTTCTAGTTGGTGGATTAGTCGGAGCGCTCTTCTCGCTCATTCACGCAGTAGCTACAATTCATTTCCGTGCTGACCATGTTGTCAGTGGTACCGTACTTAACTTGATGGCGCCAGCCTTGGCAGTTTTCTTGGTGAAGGTGCTTTATAATAAGGGACAAACGGATAACTTAACGCAAACTTTTGGTCGTTTTGACTTCCCGGTTTTAGCTAATATCCCTGTTATCGGAGATATCTTCTTCAAGTCAACTAGTCTACTAGGTTACCTAGCAATTGCTTTCTCATTCCTAGCTTGGTTTATCCTCTTTAAGACTCGCTTTGGACTTCGCCTTCGTTCAGTTGGTGAACACCCACAAGCAGCAGATACTTTGGGTATCAATGTCTACAAGATGAGATATCTTGGAGTTGTGATTTCAGGTTTCCTTGGAGGAATCGGTGGAGCTATTTACGCTCAATCAATTTCTGTTAACTTCTCAGTTACAACTATCGTCGGACCTGGATTTATCGCACTTGCTGCTATGATCTTCGGTAAATGGAATCCTGTTGGTGCTATGCTTTCAAGTCTCTTCTTTGGACTATCACAAAGTTTAGCAGTTATCGGTTCTCAACTTCCTTTCTTGCAAGGAGTTCCAGCCGTTTACTTGCAAATTGCACCATATCTCTTGACCATTGTCGTCCTAGCAGCCTTCTTTGGTAAAGCTGTTGCGCCGAAGGCAGATGGTATCAACTATATCAAGTCTAAATAACATAAAAAAACGTCAGTTGAAACTGACGTTTTATTTTTTTGGTTCTTGGTGCGTTAGGTTAAGTCCCCAAGGAATGAGATTTTCTGTTTTATTTTGGATCCGTTTGATATTGTCCTTGTGTCGAACAATCACTAGACTGGCAAGAGCGATAATAATCAAAGTGAAGAGTAAGTCATAACTACTCAAGATAAATCCAAAAAGAGGAAATAGAAGGACTCCAATAATTGCAGCAATAGCAGCAGAGATACTAGAGAGAGAGATCATACTTCCCAGATAAAGGATTCCAAAGAAAATGACTGCAAGGTAAAGGCAAAAGAGAGGAGCAAATCCAAAAATAACTCCAGCACTGGTTGCAACAGCCTTGCCACCCTTGAATTTGGCAAAGATAGGGAAGGTATGTCCAATGACTGCTAAGAGTCCAAAGACGATAGGTGAAACTCCCTGCACATGGAAGATGAATGGGAGCAGAGTGGCTAAAGTACCCTTAAAGAAATCAATTACAAAGGTTGCCATTCCAGCTTTCTTGCCTAGGATTCGGAAGGTATTGGTCGTTCCAGTATTACCAGATCCATGTTCTCTTAGATTGATGTTAAAGAATATTTGTCCAATCCACAAGCCTGAAGGAATTGATCCTAATAAATAAGCTAAAATTAATAATACTATTGTCATCATGTTTCTATTATACCATGAAATAGGAGAGAAACGAAACTGAATCTTTTCACCACTTGTGACATCTGATACTTTATCAAAGTTGATAAGTTTATTATGAGTACGATTTTTATTCAAAAACCAAGGCTAAAGTTTTAAAAATTCATGAAAGTTTCTGAAAAACTTGATATTGTGTTTATTTATGCTATAATAGAAACAATTATTTTTAGGAGGTGGAATATGTCTTACTTATTTGAGATATTACCAAGTTTATTGAGCGGTGCAACAATGACTCTACAAGTTTTTGCACTGGTCTTACTTTTTTCAATCCCTCTAGGCATTTTGGTTGCCTTTTGCCTACAGGTCCATTGGAAACCCCTCCATTACATGATTGACATCTATATCTGGGTGATGCGTGGAACACCCTTGCTCTTGCAGTTAATCTTTATCTACTATGTTCTGCCAAGTATCGGAATTCGACTAGATCGTGTGCCTGCAGCAATTATTGCCTTCACGCTTAATTATGCAGCCTACTTTGCTGAAATTTTTCGTGGAGGAATTGCAACCATTCCTCAAGGGCAATATGAGGCAGCGAAAGTTTTAAAATTCAAACCTATCGATACCGTCCGCTATATTATCTTGCCACAAGTGACCAAGATTGTTTTGCCAAGTGTATTTAACGAAGTTATGAGTTTGGTTAAGGATACTTCTTTAGTATATGCACTCGGTATTTCAGATTTAATCCTAGCTAGTCGTACTGCAGCCAATCGTGATGCTAGTTTGATTCCAATGTTTCTAGCAGGCGCTATCTATCTTCTTATGATTGGTATCGTTACGATTTTAGCTAAGAAACTTGAGAAAAAATTCAGCTACTATAGATAGGAGGTTATCCATGTTAGAGTTAAGAAATATTAGCAAAAAATTTGGAAAAAAAGAAATTTTATCCAATTTCAGTTTTACATTTCCTGAAAAGCAGATTTTAGCCATCGTTGGACCTTCTGGTGGTGGGAAAACTACCTTGCTTAGAATGTTAGCTGGACTTGAAACCATTGATTCAGGTGAGATTTTTTATAATGGAGAATCCCTACCTTTGGATGAACTTGAAAATCGTCACTTGTTAGGTTTTGTTTTTCAAGATTTTCAGCTGTTTCCGCACCTTTCCGTTATGGAGAACTTGATTTTGTCGCCAATCAAAACTATGGGGATGTCTGAAGCAGATGCTAAGAAGAAGGCGGTAGAATTACTAACTCGTCTAGGTCTTGAAGCACACGCTGATGCTTATCCATACTCTTTATCTGGTGGTCAAAAGCAACGTGTTGCTTTAGCACGTGCAATGATGATAGATCCAGAAGTGATTGGGTATGATGAACCAACTTCTGCCCTTGATCCAGAGTTGCGTCTCGAAGTTGAAAAACTGATTTTACAAAATCGAGAATTAGGCATGACTCAAATTGTCGTAACCCACGATCTCCAGTTTGCAGAGAATATCGCTGACCAGATTCTCAAAGTAGAGCCTAAGTAGGAGGTGTCTATGAATCGAAAGAAAATCAGCCTTGTTTTGGTATTCTTTCTTGCTTTTTTTCTCGTAGGATGCACGCAAAAGGCTAGCAATCCTAAAGTAGATAATTGGGAAAAATACCAACAACAGGGAACAATTACTATCGGATTTGACAATACTTTTGTTCCTATGGGATTTGAAGAAAAGAATGGGCAATATGTTGGATTTGATATTGATTTAGCCCAAGCTGTTTCTGAGAAACTTGGCTTTAAGGTCCAGTTTCAACCCATTGATTGGGATATGAAGGAAACAGAGCTTCAAAATGGGACCATTGATGCAATTTGGAACGGCTATTCTGCGACGGATGAACGTCGTGAGAAAGTAGCCTTTACTATTCCTTACATGGAAAATCAGCAGGTTTTAGTTTCTAAGAAAACTCAAAATATCCATTCAGTGTCTGATATGAAAGGTAAGGTTTTGGGGGCTCAGGCAGGTTCTTCGGGTTATCTGGACTTTGAAGCGCAACCTGACCTTTTGAAAAATATCGTAAAAGATCAAAAAGCCAACCAATATCAAAGTTTTAATGAAGCCTTGATTGACTTGCAAAACGATCGGATTGATGCCCTTCTAATTGACCGTGTTTATGCCAACTATTATCTTAAAACTGAAGGAATTTTAGACCAGTATGAGATTTTCCCAGCTGGTTTTGAGAGTGAATCCTTTGCAGTTGGAGTAAGACCAGCTGATAAGACCTTGTTAGCAAATTTGAATAAAGCTTTTGTCGAGCTCTATCAAGAAGGAAAATTCCAAGAAATCAGCCAGAAATGGTTTGGTGAAGATGTGGCTACAAGCCAAATTAAAGGAAAAGAAAACTAAGATGTATATCTTAGTTTCTTTTTTGGTAGAGACAGGTGATGATTTTGCTAAAAAGTACTTGGGAATAGGCTTTTTAGCTAGAAAAACTTTGCAAAATCCCTAGAAAACCTGTAAAATAGAAAAGATGAACAAATAGGAGGTTCCTTGTGTCAAAAAAGGAAATCAATATTAACAATTATAATGATGACGCCATTCAGGTACTAGAAGGGTTGGATGCGGTCCGTAAACGTCCAGGGATGTATATCGGATCGACCGATGGTGCTGGTCTCCATCATCTAGTCTGGGAAATCGTGGATAATGCGGTTGACGAAGCCTTGTCTGGATTTGGTGATCGGATTGATGTAACCATTAATAAGGATGGGAGTTTAACGGTTCAAGACCACGGACGTGGGATGCCAACGGGAATGCACGCTATGGGGATTCCAACAGTAGAGGTGATTTTTACCATCCTTCATGCTGGAGGAAAATTCGGTCAGGGTGGTTATAAGACTTCTGGTGGTCTTCACGGAGTTGGTTCTTCTGTTGTCAATGCCCTCTCTAGCTGGCTTGAAGTAGAAATTACGCGTGATGGTGCTGTTTATAAACAACGCTTTGAAAATGGTGGGAAGCCCGTAACAACTCTTGAAAAGGTTGGGACAGCACCAAAATCTAAGACAGGTACCAAAGTGACCTTTATGCCGGATGCTAGTATCTTTTCTACGACTGACTTTAAATACAATACCATTTCAGAGCGTCTCAATGAGTCAGCCTTTCTCTTAAAAAATGTAACCTTGTCATTAACAGACAAGCGAACAGACGAAGCGATCGAGTTCCATTATGAGAACGGGGTGCAGGACTTTGTTTCCTACCTCAACGAAGATAAGGAAACCTTGACGCCTGTCCTATACTTTGAAGGCGAAGACAATGGTTTCCAAGTAGAAGTAGCCCTCCAGTATAATGATGGATTTTCAGATAACATCTTGTCCTTTGTTAATAATGTCCGTACCAAAGACGGTGGAACGCATGAGACAGGACTCAAGTCAGCCATTACCAAGGTTATGAATGACTATGCCCGTAAGACAGGGCTTCTCAAAGAAAAAGATAAAAATCTTGAAGGATCCGATTACCGTGAAGGGTTATCGGCTGTTCTTTCTATCCTAGTTCCTGAAGAACATTTGCAATTTGAAGGACAGACTAAGGACAAACTAGGTAGTCCCCTTGCTCGTCCTGTTGTAGATGGAATTGTGGCTGATAAGTTGACCTTCTTCCTCATGGAAAATGGAGAATTAGCTTCAAATCTGATTCGTAAAGCTATCAAGGCCCGTGATGCTCGTGAAGCAGCACGAAAAGCGCGTGATGAGAGCCGAAATGGCAAGAAAAACAAGAAAGACAAGGGCTTGCTTTCAGGTAAATTAACGCCAGCCCAGTCTAAAAATCCAGCTAAGAATGAACTTTACCTAGTCGAGGGGGATTCTGCCGGTGGTTCTGCTAAGCAAGGTCGTGACCGCAAGTTCCAAGCTATCTTGCCTCTTCGTGGTAAGGTTATCAATACAGCCAAGGCCAAGATGGCAGATATCCTCAAAAACGAAGAAATCAACACCATGATTTATACCATTGGTGCTGGTGTGGGGGCAGACTTCTCTCTTGAAGATGCCAACTATGACAAGATTATTATCATGACCGATGCGGATACCGACGGTGCCCACATTCAAACACTTCTCTTGACCTTCTTTTACCGCTATATGCGTCCACTAGTTGAGGCAGGTCATGTTTATATTGCCCTTCCTCCTCTTTACAAGATGTCAAAAGGGAAAGGCAAGAAAGAAGAAGTGGCCTACGCTTGGACAGATGGTGAGCTAGAAGAACTACGTAAGCAGTTTGGTAAAGGTGCTACCCTCCAACGCTACAAGGGACTTGGTGAGATGAATGCGGACCAACTATGGGAAACAACCATGAACCCAGAAACTCGTACCCTCATCCGTGTTACGATTGAAGACCTAGCCCGCGCAGAACGTCGCGTCAATGTCCTCATGGGTGACAAGGTTGAACCACGCCGTAAGTGGATCGAAGACAATGTCAAGTTTACACTGGAAGAAGCGACTGTGTTTTAAAATTAGGATATAAATACAAATGGAGGACAAGATATGTCTGAAAATCTAAGTGAAGAGCAAGTTAAAGAAGCTCTTGAAAGTGGCTATGCGCAATCTGAGGCCCTATTAAACGATAAAGATGAATTAGATGATTTTTTGTACCGTTTGGAGCAAAAAATTAACGATATGCCATTTGTTGGTAAGAAATTTACAATGATCCCAGTCATGATTTCCTTAGTGAAAAATTATGTTCAAGGGAAATACACAACGGTTCCTTATGGAACTATTTTAGCCGTTTTAAGCGCACTTATTTATTTCCTTTCCCCATTTGACATTATTCCAGATTTTATTCCGTTAGCAGGCTACTTGGATGATATGGCTGTTGTAGGACTTTGTATGAATATGGTCAAAATAGACATTGAAACCTATGATAAATGGCGTCAGTCTCAAGGATTGATCTGAAAAATCGTCTATATTTCTTAATTTTAGCTCTCTAAAAGAGGTATACATCATGATAAGTTTATTGTATCATACTCCTTTTCTTGCGATAGTTTTAGCTATAGGTGCAGTTATGTTTATAACAGCTAAACAAGGAAAACCTGAGAAAATTCGCTTTCTTGAATTCTTACTATTAGCTATAGTAACCGCCTGTGTCTTTTTATTTGATAATCCTTTTAGATCCAATCCTTATGCAGGTTTGCTATTCTATACTTTTGACATTTTTATTTTCACACCAGCTAGCTTAGCTTTTGGATTCACAGCTATTTATAAGAGCAATAAACATCTCAAACATTATCCTAGTAGTTACTCAAAACTTCTTAGGCTAAATGCCTGGCTTTTAGAAATATTTTCAGTTATTAATTTCCTATTTTTAATGCTGACGGAAGAAATGGGAATTATGTTGCTGCTACCTTTTTTTGGAATTAGTTCTATCATTCAATTTATAGTCGGAGAGCTTGAAAGAAAAAGAGTTCAGAAGCTTCTTCAGCAAAGAAATGAAGATGCTGTTATTCAGAACCTAGAGACCACTGAGGAAGAACCACATGAGAACTGACCAGGAAATACTTGAACTAATTTTAGAAACAGCTAAAAAGTTACAGGTTGATGCTGTAGCGCTATCTGGTTCACGAACAAACCAAAAGGTTCAAACAGATGAATTTCAAGACTATGATCTTGTCTATGTCGTAGATGACATAGACAATCTAACGAGTGACCTTTCTTGGCTGGATCAGTTCGGCAAACGTATCATCGAGCAAGAGGTTACTCTAGGACATCGCCGTCTTTATCTTATGCTTTTCGAAGATGGCAATCGCATTGATCTAACCCTCTGTCCTAAAGATCACATCAACGAGTGGGTGGATAGTGAGGCAGGATTCACAGTTTTAGTGGATGAGAAGGGTTCGTTTGAGTCTTATTCTCCTAGTCCTCAGCGTTTCTGGATACATCCAGCTAGTGAGACGGATTTTGAAAAATCTTGTAATGAATTTTGGTGGGTGTCAGCCTACGTGGTCAAAGGAATTTGTCGTAAGCAAGTCATCTATACGACGGACCACCTCAAAACCATCCGCAGCCGCTACAAAAAACGCAAACCTGCTATGAAGGTAACGGAAGCAGTGGGGAGTGTTAATTAAGTCTGACAGATTTGGAGGAATAGAAGATGATTATCAGACCTGCAAGCAGAAAAGATTGTCAAGCTATTTATAACCTTTATCAAAGTGAAAAATGGCTTTCTTTTACAGAGGAAAAAGTGACATCTCTATTTTCGACAAATCTGTCTCATTACTTGGTGCTTGAAGAGGACCAGAAAATCCTTGGCTTTGTCCGTTATCTGACGGATGAAGTGATGACGACCTTTTTAGCTGAAATAATTATTGATAAATCCCACCGCAGAAAAGGACTGGGACAGCAGCTGATTGAGGAGATCCACAAAAAATATCCTTTGACACGGATTGAATTAATATCTGAAGCAGATGGATTTTATCGGTCAATAAGTTTTAAGCCTGTTGGTACAGGATTTAGAAAATCTGAATGAAAGGAGACAGCCAATGACGCTTGACAACAAACTAGGTCTGACAGATTCGCTTGAACTAGCCAAGATGGTTATGCGATGGAGGCTGCCCAAGCCTGTCTAGACTTTGTTTTTCAGCAATCTAGCTTGTCATAAGTTTACTCTTTTACATCCTTACTCAATCAACTTTTGCAAAAAGTCATGCAAAAACTGAGCATGAAATTTGTCAAAGAATTTGATAATGAAAAAGTTCCAGCAGACAGTCCGCTTTATAGACATGTCCTCTACAGAATCAAGAGTCTCCACTAAAAAGGCAGGTATTCCCATGAAAACTGAAACTGAGATGTTTGATGTGATTTTGCAAACTGCAAAAGTGCTACAGGTCGATGCAGTTGCCATGTCCGGCTCGCGGACAAACCCAAAGGCTCCCAAGGACGAGTTCCAAGACTATGATGTTGTTTATCTTGTTGAGAACTTTGAAGAACTAATTTCAGATTTATCTTGGCTGGACCAGTTCGGTAAACGCGTCATTGAGCAAGAGGTTACTCTTGGACATCGACGTCTTTATCTTATGCTTTTCGAAGATGGCAATCGGCTTGATTTGACCCTCTGCCCCGAAGACCACATTCAAGAGTGGGTAGAAAGCGAAGCGGATTTCACGGTGCTAGAGGACACTAAGGGCTTGTTTGAGACCTATTCTCCAAGTCCAGAGCGTTACTGGATAACCCCAGCTACTGAGACGGATTTTGAAAAATCTTGTAATGAATTTTGGTGGGTGTCAGCCTACGTGGTCAAAGGAATTTGTCGTAAGCAAGTCATCTATGCGACGGATCATCTCTACGGTATTTGCCAGCAAGAACTCTTGAAAATCTTAGCTTGGCAGGTGGCAAGTGATAGAGAAGCAGTCGACATCGGTAAAAACTACAAGTATCTCTTTAACTATTTACCTGATGAGAAAGAAAAGGATTTTTCAAATCTGCTTGATTTCTCGAGTTTAGACAAAATCATTCAATCTTTATTGGCTACGATGCAACTTTTCCACCAAGAAGCTCAAAGACTTGCCCAAAAGATGGGCTTTGACTACGATAGGAAAGTAGCTGAGAAGATGATCGGGTATGCTGAGGAAAAACTTCAAAGCACTAAGTAAATAAAGAACATAATTCATAACTTTAAACTACAGAAAGGATGGTTTAGTTATATAAAGTAACTGAACACCTTTGTCTATAAAAAACTACTCTACATTCTTTGAAAGGAGTTGAACACGCCCTAAATGCTGTGTGAAAAAGATAAATTCTCTTGTGAGCATCGCTCCCTACAAGAATTTGCTATTCTCACTTTGCATTTTACGGGCTTTGTATCCTATATGAGTAACATTCAAAACATGTCCCTTGAGGACATCATGGGAGAGCGCTTTGGTCGCTACTCCAAATACATCATTCAAGACCGGGCTTTGCCAGACATTCGTGATGGATTGAAGCCGGTTCAACGCCGTATTCTTTATTCGATGAATAAGGATGGCAATACTTTTGATAAGAGCTACCGTAAGTCGGCTAAATCTGTCGGTAACATCATGGGGAATTTCCACCCACACGGGGACAGTTCTATCTATGATGCCATGGTCCGTATGTCTCAGGACTGGAAAAACCGTGAGATTCTAGTTGAAATGCATGGTAACAACGGTTCTATGGACGGGGATCCGCCTGCGGCTATGCGTTATACCGAGGCCCGTTTGTCTGAGATTGCAGGCTACCTTCTTCAAGATATCGACAAAAAGACAGTTCCTTTTGCTTGGAACTTTGACGATACCGAAAAAGAGCCAACTGTCTTGCCAGCGGCTTTTCCAAACCTTTTAGTCAATGGTTCAACTGGTATTTCAGCTGGTTATGCCACAGATATTCCACCGCATAATTTGGCTGAGGTCATTGATGCTACAGTCTATATGATTGATCACCCGACTGCCAAGGTCGATAAGTTGATGGAATTCTTGCCTGGGCCAGATTTCCCTACAGGAGCTATCATCCAAGGTCGTGCCGAAATCAAGAAAGCCTATGAAACTGGTAAAGGGCGCGTGGTTGTTCGTTCTAAGACAGAAATTGAGAAGCTTAAAGGTGGTAAGGAACAAATCGTTATTACTGAGATTCCCTATGAGATTAATAAGGCTAACTTAGTCAAGAAAATTGATGAAGTCCGTGTCAATAACAAGGTGGCAGGTATCGCTGAGGTTCGTGATGAGTCTGACCGTGATGGTCTTCGTATTGCTATCGAACTCAAGAAAGATGCGAACACTGAGCTTGTTCTCAACTACCTTTTCAAGTATACTGACCTACAAATCAACTACAACTTCAACATGGTGGCGATTGACAATTTCACACCTCGTCAAGTTGGAATTGTACCAATCTTGTCTAGTTATATCGCCCACCGTCGTGAGGTAATCTTGGCGCGTTCTCGCTTTGACAAGGAAAAGGCTGAAAAACGTCTCCATATCGTGGAAGGTTTGATTCGTGTCATCTCTATTTTAGATGAAGTCATTGCTCTTATCCGTGCTTCTGAGAACAAGGCTGATGCCAAAGAGAACCTCAAGGTCAGTTATGATTTTACTGAAGAGCAGGCTGAAGCTATTGTTACCTTGCAACTATACCGTTTGACCAATACAGACGTAGTTGTCTTGCAGGAAGAAGAAGCAGAACTTCGCGAAAAAATTGCTATGCTGGCGGCTATCATTGGTGACGAACGGACTATGTACAATCTCATGAAGAAAGAACTCCGTGAGGTCAAGAAGAAGTTTGCGACACCACGTTTGAGTACTCTAGAAGATACGGCAAAAGTCATCGAGATTGATACAGCTAGTTTGATTGCTGAAGAAGATACTTACGTCAGCGTGACTAAGGCAGGTTACATCAAGCGTACTAGCCCTCGTTCTTTCGCAGCTTCGACCTTAGAAGAAATTGGTAAACGGGATGACGACCGCTTGCTATTCGTTCAATCTGTCAAAACTACTCAGCATCTCTTAATCTTTACAACGCTTGGGAATGTCATTTACCGCCCTGTCCATGAATTAGCAGACATTCGTTGGAAGGATATCGGAGAGCATCTGAGCCAGTCTATTACAAACTTTGAAACCAATGAAGAAGTTCTATATGTAGATGTCGTGGATCAGTTTGATGATGCGACAACCTACTTTGCAGCGACTCGCCTTGGTCAAATCAAACGTGTCGAACGCAAAGAATTTTCTCCATGGAGAACCTATCGTTCTAAATCGGTCAAATATGCTAAGTTGAAAGACGATAGTGACCAGATTGTAGCAGTAGCTCCGATTAAATTGGATGATGTTTTGTTGATTAGTAAAAATGGATATGCCCTTCGCTTTAATATCGAAGAGGTTCCAGTTGTTGGAGCCAAGGCTGCAGGTGTTAAAGCTATGAATCTGAAAGCAGATGATGAGCTTCAAGCTGCCTTTATCTGCAATACTTCATCTTTCTATCTGTTAACGCAACGTGGAAGCTTGAAACGTGTATCAACAGAGGAAATTCCAGCAACTAGTCGCGCTAAGCGTGGTCTTCAAGTTCTGAGAGAATTGAAGAGTAAACCACATCGCGTCTTCTTGGCCGGTGCTGTCTCAGAACAAGGATTTATCGGAGATCTCTTTAGTACAGAAGTAGAAGATGGCGAACAAACGCTTGTCATTCAATCAAATAATGGAACGATTTACGAAGCAATCCTACAAGATTTGAATCTATCAGAGCGTACAAGTAATGGAAGCTTTATCTCAGATACTATTTCTGATGAAGAAGTTTTTGATGCCTACCTCAAAGAAGTCTTTAAAGAAGATAAAGAAAATTAAAAATCAGTCCTAGTGACTGATTTTTTATAAGCAAAATTTTCAGAAAATTACAAATAATACTTGAATTTTTAGGAGAATAGTGTAGAATAGAACACATAGTTTTGATTAGAATAAAGGAGATTGTCATGACCGTTACGATTGATTGGGAAAATCTCGGTTTTTCCTATATGAAACTACCTTATCGTTATATCGCTTATTTTAAAAATGGACAATGGACTCAAGGAGAATTAACAGAAGATGCAATCTTGCATATTTCAGAATCATCTCCAAGCCTTCACTATGGACAGCAAGCATTTGAAGGATTGAAAGCCTATCGTACAAAGGATGGCAGTATTCAACTCTTCCGTCCAGATGAAAATGCTAAACGTCTGCAACGTACCTGTGATCGTCTCTTGATGCCCCAAGTGCCAACAGAAATGTTTGTAGAGGCTTGTAAAGCAGTTGTTCGTGCTAATGAAGAATACGTACCACCTTACGGAACTGGTGGAACTCTTTATCTTCGTCCGCTCTTGATTGGTGTCGGAGACATCATCGGGGTAAAACCAGCCGAGGAGTATATTTTTACCATCTTTGCTATGCCAGTTGGAAATTACTTTAAGGGTGGATTGGTTCCAACAAACTTCTTGATTCAAGATGAGTATGATCGTGCTGCACCAAATGGAACAGGAGCTGCTAAGGTCGGTGGGAACTATGCCGCTAGTCTTTTGCCAGGGAAAATGGCTAAATCCCGTCATTTCTCAGATGTTATTTATCTAGACCCATCAACCCACACTAAGATTGAAGAAGTAGGTTCTGCGAACTTCTTTGGAATTACAGCTGATAATGAGTTTGTAACGCCATTGAGTCCATCAATTTTGCCATCGATTACCAAGTATTCATTACTGTACTTGGCAGAGCATCGTTTGGGCATGACACCAATTGAAGGAGACGTGCCGATTGATGACTTGGATCGATTTGTAGAAGCAGGGGCCTGTGGGACTGCTGCGGTAATTTCGCCAATTGGAGGAATCCAACACGGTGACGACTTCCATGTTTTCTACAGTGAGACAGAGGTTGGTCCAGTGACTCGTAAATTGTACGATGAATTGACAGGTATCCAATTTGGTGACATTGAAGCACCAGAAGGTTGGATTGTAAAAGTAGATTAAACATTATTAAAGGAGATCTTTATGAAAACGAAAAAGTGGATGTTAACAGCAGGAGTTGTCCTGAGTACAGCAGTTCTTCTTGTGGCTTGTGGTAAAGCTGATAAAGAAGCAGATGCACCTACAACCTTCTCTTATGTCTATGGAGTAGACCCATCATCTTTGGACTACAGTATTGCAACTCGTACTTCAACAACGGATATTATTGGTAACGTCGTTGATGGTTTGTTGGAAAACGATGAATATGGAAATTTGGTTCCTTCACTAGCAGAGGATTGGACTGTCTCACAAGACGGTTTGACCTATACTTATAAACTTCGTAAAGGAGTTAAATGGTACACGTCAGAAGGTGAAGAATACGCTGAAGTGACAGCGCATGACTTTGTTACTGGACTAAAACACGTAGCAGATGGTAAATCAGACGGTGTCACTCTTATTCAAAACTCCATTAAGGGCTTGAATGAATATATGACTGGTGAGACTAATGACTTCTCTACAGTTGGGGTTAAGGCATTGGATGACTACACAGTCCAGTATACTCTTAATGCACCTGAAAGTTTCTGGAATTCGAAAGTAACTTCAGCAACCATGTTGCCGGTAAACGAGGAATTCCTCAAAGCTTCAGGCAAGAACTACGGAGCAGTAAGTCCATCTGGTATTCTTTATAACGGTCCGTATATCCTGAAGACATTGACTTCAAAATCTTTAATCGAATACGAAAAGAACCCAAATTATTGGGATAAAGAGAAGGTTAAAATTGAGAAAGTCAAATTGACCTACTATGATGGTTCAGACCAAGAATCATTAATCCGTAGCTTCTCTTCAGGTGTTTATACAACAGCTCGTATCTTCCCAAGTAGCTCAAACTTTGCTTCTACATTGGAACAATACGGAGATAAAATCACATACAGTCCACAGGATTCAACTAGTTACTACTTTACCTTTAACGTAAACCGTCAATCTTACAATAAGACTGCGAAAACAAGTGAAGAACAGAAAACTTCTACAAAAGAAGCGATGTTGAACAAGGACTTCCGTCAAGCAATCAACTTTGCCTTCAACCGTCATTCTTATGCTGCACAGCTCAATGGTGAAGATGGTGCGGATAAGATTATTCGTAACAGCCTAGTTCCAGATAACTTTGTACAATCTGGCGGTAAAAACTTTGGTGACATCGCTCAAGCAGAATTGGTTAACTACGGCGACCAATGGAAAGGCGTTGAGCTTGTAGACGGAAAAGATACCATCTACAATCCTGATAAAGCCAAAGCTTCGTTTGAGAAAGCTAAGAAAGAATTGGAAGCAAAAGGTGTAACTTTCCCAATTCACTTGGATGTTCCAGTTGAGCAAACAGATACAATTGCCGTTCAACAAAGCAATTCCTTCAAACAATCAATCGAGTCAACTCTTGGTTCTGAAAATGTCGTGATTGATGTCCTTCAGATGACCGATAACGAAAAGGAAAGCATTACATCGCAAGCGCGTGTTCCAGCTCAAAAAGACTATGACTTGAACAGTACTGGATGGGCTCCAAGCTACCAAGACCCGGCAAGTTATCTTAATATCATGGATCCTAAGACTGGTTCTGCTATGAAACACCTTGGTATCACGAAAGGTAAAGACAAGGAAGTAGTAGCTCAACTTGGTCTGGACGAATATAAGAAACTCTTGGATGACGCAGTTTCTGAAACAAACGATTTGGACAAGAGATATGAAAAATATGCTAAAGCGCAAGCATGGCTCACTGATAGCTCTCTCTTGATGCCAACCGCTTCATCAGGTGGTTCGCCAGTTGTCAGCAACGTCGTTCCATTCTCTAAACCATACTCACAAGTAGGTATTAAGGGTGATCCATATATCTTCAAGGGAATGAAATTGCAAAAAGAAATTGTATCTGCTAAAGAATATCAAGCAGCTCTTGAAAAATGGCAAAAAGAAAAATTGGAATCAAACAGTAAATATCAAAAAGAACTAGAAAGTCATGTCAAATAAAACAGACTAGTATTTTTGGAATAAAGGGGCCTATATGGAATGGATTAAACTAATAGGGATAGTTATCATTGTGGTTGGTTTTATCTATAAATTAGATACCATCGCAACGGTAGTCTTAGCTAGTTTAGTTACAGCTCTAGTTTCTGGAGTTTCTCTTGTTGAGTTCTTGGAAATTTTAGGAAAAGAATTTAGCAATCAACGAGTTCTTACGATTTTTATGGTAACCTTGCCCTTGGTTGGTTTATCTGAAACTTTTGGCCTCAAGCAACGTTCAATTGACTTGATTCAAAAGATTAAAGGACTGACAGTAGGAAGTTTTTATACAATTTATTTCTTTTTTCGGGAACTCGACGGGTTCTTTGCCATTCGTCTAGGAGGGCAGCCTCAGTTTGTAAGGCCTCTGGTTCAACCCATGGGACAAGCAGCAGCAGAATCACAATTAGGTAGAAAATTAACGGAGCAGGAGAGCGAAGCGCTAAAAGCGCGTGCAGCAGCAAATGATAATTTTGCAAATTTCTTTGCTCAGAACACTTTCGTTGGTGCAGGTGGTGTCCTCTTAGTTGGGGGCACTCTGGACCAATTAGGTTACGAAAGTAATTATGCAGGGATCGCTTCGGCTTCTCTTATTGTTGCAGGAGTTGCCTTACTTGTGGTAGGGCTTTACAATTACTTATTTGATAGAAAATTGCTAGCAAATAAGCTTAGTAAAGGAAAAGAAGAATGACCAATCTAGCAAGACAGTTATTAGAGTTAACCTATATTGTGATTGGTTGTCAATTTCTTCACACGGCCTATTGTAGCTATAAAGATAAAACAAACCCAGTTCGATATGGAACAGCTGGGTTTTGGGCTTTGTTGGGCATCAGTTTTATGGGTGGTTCCTATCTACCTTCTATCTGTATCGGAATCATCGTAGTGCTATTAGCGCTATTAACTCTTTTTAAACAGGTCCGAATCGGAACCTTACCCTCTCTGGATGAAGTCAAGGCAAACTTTGAAGCTAAACGACTAAAGAATAAAATCTTTATTCCAGTCATGTTGATGGCACTGATCGCTTTAGTATTAGCAAAAGTAATTCCAGAATTTAGTAAGATTGCTATCAGCCTTGCAGCATTTTTTGCAACCATTTCTCTTTTATTGATTACTAAGAGTTCTCCTAAAAGCTTATTATCAGAAAACAATCGCATGGTTCAGCAAGTTTCAACTAGTGGGATTGTTCCCCAACTTTTAGGAGCTTTGGGGGCTATTTTTACTGTAGCTGGAGTTGGAGATTTAATGTCACATCTGATAAGTGGTTTTGTGCCTTCGGGGAGTCGGTTGATGGGTGTAGTGGCTTATGTGTTGGGAATGGTTCTATTTTCAATGATTATGGGAAATGCCTTTGCGGCCTTTACTGTCATTACTGCTGGAATTGGTGTTCCCTTTGTATTTTCCTTGGGAGCAGATCCAATCGTGGCGGGTGCTCTTGCTATGACAGCAGGTTGTTGTGGGACTCTATTAACCCCAATGGCTGCCAATTTCAATACTCTACCTGTAGCCCTTTTGGATATGAAAGATCCAAATGGCGTTATCAAAGCACAAGTAGGAGTAGCTATTGTCATGATTATCATACATGTATTTCTGATGTACTTTTTGGCATTTTAGTAAAGGAAATAAAATGAAAATATTAGTTACAGGATTTGATCCTTTTGGTGGTGAAAAGGTCAATCCAGCTCTAGAAGCAGTTAAATCACTACCTTCTATAATTCATGGCGCTGAGATACGCTGGGTAGAGATTCCAACAGTCTTTTATAAATCAGCAGAGGTTTTAGAAGCAGAAATAAATCGATACCAGCCAGATGTGGTGCTTTGTATCGGACAAGCAGGAGGAAGAGCGAGTTTAACTCCTGAGAGAGTTGCTATCAATCAAGATGATGCTAGAATTCCAGATAACCAAGGAAATCAACCGATTGACACTCCCATTCGCCTAGATGGAGAAGCTGCTTACTTTAGCACACTTCCTATCAAAGCAATGGTACAAGCCATAAAAGAAGAAGGGTTACCTGCTTCAGTATCCAATACAGCTGGAACCTTTGTTTGCAACCATTTGATGTATCAGGCTCTCTATTTAGCGGATAAGAAATTCCCTAATATGAGGGCAGGTTTTATGCATATTCCCTATATGACAGAACAAGTGGTAAATAAGCCTAATACTTCATCCATGTGCTTAAGAGATATTGTCCGAGGCATCGAAGCTGCTATTGGTGCTATCGTGGACCATAAAGATAAAGATTTGAAGTTGGTCGGAGGGACGACTCACTAACATTCAAAATTTGTGTTTAAAAATCCCTATGTTATATAGAAAACTCTTTATCGAGATTGGCTTGGTAGAGAGTTTTTTCTTGCTAGATTAGGGAATTTCTTGTAAAATAGAAAAAGTGAAAAGAGGTATGGTATGAGCAAAAAAGATAAAAAAATTGAGATTCAATTGTCAGATGCTAAAGTAGTAGTTGGAAAAGATAAGTACGATGGTTATACTTTAATGATTGGAAAAAAATTAATCGGTGAAATTGCCGAACTAGATGACCAATTTGCAATCATAAAGAATGGAAATGTCGATAGTTTTTACAAAAATCTTGAAAAAGCTGTGGAAATATTGATTGAGAACTATAATTTAGCAAAATAATGCTTGTTTTTTGCAAATTTTCATGATATAATAGTTTTCGTTGATTGTCGGAGAGATAGCGAAGAGGCTAAACGCGGCGGACTGTAAATCCGCTCCTTCGGGTTCGGGGGTTCGAATCCCTCTCTCTCCATATCATCAATGGGGTATAGCCAAGCGGTAAGGCAAGGGACTTTGACTCCCTCATGCGTTGGTTCGAATCCAGCTACCCCAGTTCTTAGGTAATAAATTCAAGATAAAAAGAAAAATATCTTAGGGTATTTTATTTTTATAATTGAAGGACGTTCGAGATGTTCATGTCGTTGCGGGTGCTTAGGAAAAAAATTATAAGTATGTCAAGTTAAAAAGACTTGATTGTTGGAGGATTTTTTAGATGAATGAATTTGAAGATTTGCTAAATAGCGTTAGCCAAGTTGAACCTGGTGATGTTGTTAGTGCTGAAGTATTGACAGTTGATGCTAATCAAGCTAACGTTGCAATCTCTGGAACTGGTGTTGAAGGTGTCTTGACTCTTCGCGAATTGACAAACGATCGCGATGCTGATATCAATGACTTTGTAAAAGTAGGTGAAGTATTTGATGTTCTTGTACTTCGTCAAGTAGTTGGTAAAGATACTGATACAGTAACATACCTTGTATCTAAAAAACGCCTTGAAGCTCGCAAAGCATGGGATAAACTTGTAGGACGCGAAGAAGAAGTTGTTACAGTTAAAGGAACTCGCGCTGTTAAAGGTGGACTTTCAGTAGAATTTGAAGGTTTGCGTGGATTTATCCCAGCTTCAATGTTGGATACTCGTTTCGTACGTAACACTGAGCGTTTTGTAGGTCAAGAATTTGAAGCTAAAATCAAAGAAGTTGACCCTAAAGAAAACCGCTTCATTCTTTCACGTCGTGAAGTTGTCGAAGCAGCTACTGCAGCAGCTCGTGCAGAAGTTTTCGGTAAATTGGCTGCTGGTGATGTAGTAACTGGTAAAGTTGCTCGTATCACAAGCTTCGGTGCTTTCATCGACCTTGGTGGTGTTGATGGATTGGTTCACTTGACTGAATTGTCACACGAACGTAACGTTTCACCAAAATCAGTTGTAACTGTTGGTGAAGAAGTAGAAGTGAAAATCCTTGACCTTAACGAAGAAGAAGGACGTGTATCACTTTCACTTAAAGCAACAACACCTGGACCATGGGATGGCGTTGAGCAAAAATTGGCTAAAGGTGACGTTGTAGAAGGTACAGTTAAACGTTTGACTGACTTCGGTGCATTTGTTGAAGTATTGCCAGGTATCGATGGACTTGTTCACGTATCACAAATTTCACACAAACGTATTGAAAATCCAAAAGAAGCTCTTACAGTTGGTCAAGAAGTTACTGTTAAAGTTCTTGATGTTAATGCTGATGCAGAACGTGTATCACTTTCTATCAAAGCTCTTGAAGAACGTCCAGCTCAAGAAGAAGGACAAAACGAAGAAAAACGTGCTCCACGTCCACGTCGTCCAAAACGTCAAGAAAAACGTGACTTTGAACTTCCTGAAACTCAAACAGGATTCTCAATGGCTGACTTGTTCGGAGACATCGAACTTTAATCAATCAGAACTAATTATAAATCCTTTGTTGTAAAACAAGGGATTTTTCTTTTTTCAACTAGTATTTTTTGATATAATGGATTTATGTTACATTCCGAAAAAGAATCAATTTACCAAATTGTAAATGAACAACTTTCTAGTCTTTTAGAAGGTGAGACCAATGTGTTGGCTAATCTATCAAATGCTAGTGCTCTCTTAAAAATGAACTTTCCTCGTACTGTCTTTGCAGGTTTCTATTTATATGACGGAAATGAGCTTATTTTGGGCCCATTTCAAGGTGGTGTTTCATGTGTTAGAATTGCGCTCGGAAAAGGAGTTTGTGGGGAATCAGCTGCTAGCCGTCAAACAGTCATTGTTGGAGATGTGAAGACTTACCCAAACTATATTTCTTGTGATAGTAGTGCTCGTAGCGAGATTGTACTTCCTATGGTAAAAGATGGGCAACTTCTGGGGGTATTGGATTTGGATTCATCTCAGGTAGATGATTATGATTACATAGATCAACAGTATTTAGAAGAGTTTGTGTCCATTCTACTAGATAAAACAGAATGGAAATTTTCAATGTTTGAGGAGAAAGCATAATGTATCAGGCGCTTTATCGAAAGTATAGAAGTCAAAATTTTTCACAGCTAGTGGGCCAGGAAGTTGTTGCTAGAACCCTTAAACAGGCTGTGGAACAGGATAAGATTAGTCATGCTTACTTATTTTCTGGGCCTCGTGGAACTGGTAAAACCAGTGTAGCCAAAATATTTGCTAAGGCTATGAATTGCCCTAATCAAGTAGGGGGAGAGCCTTGTAATAACTGTTATATCTGTCAAGCTGTAACGGATGGAAGTTTAGAAGACGTTATTGAAATGGATGCAGCTTCTAATAATGGGGTTGATGAAATTCGTGATATTCGTGATAAATCAACTTATGCTCCAAGTATAGCTCAGTATAAGGTTTATATCATTGACGAGGTTCATATGCTATCAACAGGTGCCTTTAATGCCCTTTTGAAAACACTGGAAGAACCAACTCCAAATGTTGTATTTATTTTGGCAACGACTGAGCTCCATAAAATTCCTGCAACGATTTTGTCTCGTGTTCAACGATTTGAGTTTAAGTCTATTAAGACTCAGGATATTCGAGATCATATCTTCCAGATTTTGGAAAAAGAAGGGATTGATTACGAAACAGAGGCTGTTGAAATTATTGCTCGACGGGCTGAAGGTGGAATGCGGGATGCCCTATCAATTCTTGATCAGGCATTAAGTTTAACCCAGGAAGCTACTTTGACAACTGCAGTCTCAGAAGAAATTACAGGGACCATTAGTTTAAGTGCCTTGGATAATTACGTAGCTGCTTTAGCTCGAAAGGATGTACCGGGCGCCTTGGAAAATCTTGATCTGATTTTTGAGAATGGAAAGAGCATGACACGATTTGTAGTTGATTTGCTGCAATATCTACGTGATATCTTAATTGTTCAAGCAGGCGGAGAAAATACACATCATAGTGATGCATTTGAGAGAAACTTAGCTCTTCCGCAGGATGTCTTGTTTGAGATGATTAGCCTTGCTACTAGAAGTCTATCTGACATTAAGTCTAGTCTACAACCTAAGATTTACGCCGAAATGATGACCATCCGTTTAGCAGAAATTGATTTTCAACCAGAACTTTCAGGTGAGGTAGCTGAAGAGTTGTCCTCTCTTCGAGAAGAAGTTGCACGATTGAAACAAGCTCTTGCCAATGTTGGTTCTAACCCTAAGCAAACTGTTTCTACATCAAGCCGTCCGACCAGCTCTAAGTCAATCTATCGTGTGGACCGAAATAAGGTGCAGTCTATTCTTCAAGAAGCAGTAGAAAATCCAGACTTGGCCCGACAAAACTTAATTCGTCTTCAGAATGCTTGGGGAGAAGTCATCGAAAGCTTATCTGGTCCAGATAAGGCACTCTTGGCTGGTTCTAAACCAGTTGCTGCTAATGAACGTCATGCGATTTTGGCTTTTGAATCGAATTTCAATGCTGGTCAAACCATGAAACGAGACAATCTTAACACCATGTTTGGTAATATTCTTAGTCGTGCCGCTGGATTTTCTCCAGAGATTCTTGCTATTTCTATGGAAGAATGGAAGGAAGTTCGAGCTGCATTTTCAAGCAGAGTTAAAGGTTCTCAAGAACAAGTCGTGAAGGAAGAGATTGAAGAGTCCATACTTCCTCAAGGATTTGAATTTTTAGCAGATAAAGTGACTATAGCAGAAGACTAAAAGGAATTGGTGGTAAAAGACTATGAACAGACAACAATTTATTATCATGGCCTTATTTACTGCTGCTGAGACTTATTTCTTTAATGAATCCATCATGGAGCAACGGTATATCGTGGCCTTGCTTTGGGCTATTTTGATCTTGAGAAATTTTCGCGTGAGTTATATCATGGGTAAAATTGTGAGCGCTATAGATGATCATTTTCAAGGGAAGAAGTAGCTCCTAGCTTCTAGACAAAATCAAAGCCTTTTAGGCTTTTTTTTGTTATACTATTAAGGTATATTTATTGACATTTTACTGTGTTTTTCTAGGGATTTAAAAAGGTTAAATTTCAGGTAAATACAGTAAAAAGGATGAAAAGAAAGGAACAATCATGTCAGTATTAGAGATCAAAGATCTTCACGTTGAAATTGAAGGAAAAGAAATTTTAAAAGGGGTCAATCTGACTCTTAAAACAGGAGAAATTGCAGCTATCATGGGACCAAATGGTACCGGTAAGTCTACTCTTTCAGCTGCTATTATGGGGAACCCAAACTATGAAGTCACTAAAGGTGAAGTCTTGTTTGACGGTGTAAACATCCTTGAATTGGAAGTGGATGAGCGTGCGCGTATGGGACTTTTCCTTGCCATGCAATATCCGTCAGAAATTCCTGGGATTACCAATGCTGAGTTTCTTCGTGCAGCTATGAATGCTGGTAAAGAAGATGATGAGAAGATTTCAGTTCGTGAATTTATCACTAAGTTAGACGAAAAAATGGAATTGCTCAACATGAAAGAAGAAATGGCAGAGCGTTACCTCAACGAAGGTTTCTCAGGTGGTGAGAAAAAACGTAACGAAATTCTTCAACTCTTGATGTTGGAACCAACTTTTGCCCTCTTAGATGAGATTGACTCAGGTCTTGACATTGATGCCCTTAAAGTTGTCTCTAAAGGTGTGAATGCTATGCGTGGTGAAGGTTTTGGTGCTATGATCATTACTCACTACCAACGTCTTTTGAACTATATCACACCAGATGTGGTACACGTTATGATGGAAGGTCGTGTTGTTCTTTCTGGTGGTCCAGAATTGGCTGCACGCTTGGAACGTGAAGGATACGCGAAACTAGCTGAAGAACTTGGCTATGACTACAAGGAAGAATTGTAATTCCCTCGTATCTTTTAGGAGAAGTAAATGACTAAAGAAACTATTAAACTTTTTTCAGAAATGCATGCTGAACCAAGCTGGTTGGCTGACCTCCGTCAAAAAGCCTTTGATAAGATTGAGAGTTTAGAATTACCAGTTATTGAGCGTGTTAAATTTCACCGTTGGAATCTGGGTGATGGAACTATTACAGAAAGTGAACCATCAGCAAATGTTCCTGACTTCACTGCTCTAGACAATCACTTGAAGTTGGTGCAGGTTGGAACTCAAACTGTTTTTGAACAAATTCCAGTTGAGTTGGCTGAACAAGGAGTTGTCTTTACAGACTTCCACTCAGCTCTAGAAGAAATTCCAGAACTCGTAGAAGAATTTTTCATGTCATCAGTTAAGTATGACGATGACAAATTGGCAGCCTATCATACAGCCTACTTTAATAGTGGTGCGGTTCTCTACATTCCTGATAATGTTGAGATTGCTGAGCCAATCGAAGGAATTTTCTACCAAGATAGTGATAGTGATGTACCATTTAACAAGCATATTCTTATCATTGCAGGTAAAAACTCTAAAATCAGCTACCTCGAACGTTTAGAATCACGCGGTGAGGGTAGTGCTAAGGCAACTGCCAATATCACAGTTGAAGTCATTGCACGTTCAGGTGCACAAGTGAAATTTGCTGCGATTGATCGTCTAGGTGAAAACGTCACTGCCTACATTAGCCGCCGTGGTAAACTAGGCAACGATGCAAGTATTGACTGGGCAATCGGTGTCATGAACGAAGGAAACGTTGTTGCTGACTTTGATAGTGACTTGCTTGGAAATGGTAGCCATGCAGACCTCAAGGTCATAGCTCTTTCAAGCGGTCGTCAGGTACAAGGGATTGACACTCGCGTAACAAACTACGGTTGCAACTCTATCGGTAATATCCTACAACATGGGGTTATTCTTGAAAAAGCAACCTTGACTTTCAATGGTATTGGCCACATCATCAAGGGTGCTAAGGGAGCAGATGCTCAGCAAGAAAGCCGTGTTCTCATGCTTTCAGACCAGGCTCGTTCAGATGCTAACCCAATTCTTTTGATTGATGAAAATGATGTCACTGCAGGACACGCGGCCTCTATTGGTCAAGTTGATCCAGAAGATATGTACTACCTTATGAGCCGTGGTTTAGATCAAGCAACTGCAGAACGCTTGGTTGTACGTGGATTCCTTGGATCAGTTATCGTTGAGATTCCAGTCAAGGAAGTTCGTGATGAAATGATTGCAACTATCGAAGAAAAATTGTCAAAACGCTAAGGGGAAGCCTATGTTAGATGTAGAAGTGATTCGCAAGGATTTTCCAATTTTAGACCAGAACGTCAATGATGAGCCTTTGGTCTATCTGGACAATGCTGCGACGACACAAAAACCATTAGCAGTTCTGGAAGCCATTAATCGCTACTATAAGCAGGATAATGCCAATGTCCACCGTGGTGTTCATACCTTGGCAGAGCGTGCGACTGCTTCCTACGAAGCTGCTCGTGAAACTATTCGTAAGTTCATCAACGCAGGTTCGACAAAGGAAGTACTCTTCACAAGAGGAACTACGACTAGTCTCAACTGGGTGGCACGTTTCGCTGAGGAAATTTTGACTGAAGATGACCAGGTCTTGATTTCAGTCATGGAACACCATTCCAATATTATTCCATGGCAGGAAGCTTGCCGAAAGACTGGGGCAGAGCTTGTTTATGTTTATCTCAAAGATGGAGCTCTGGATATGGATGACTTGCGTTCTAAATTGACTGACAAAGTTAAATTTGTTTCACTAGCTCACGCATCAAACGTTCTTGGAGTGGTTAATCCTATCAAAGAAATCACGCAAATGGCTCATGAAGTTGGAGCTATTATGGTGGTAGATGGTGCTCAGTCTACACCTCATATGAAGATTGATGTCCTAGACTTGGATGTAGACTTCTTTGCATTTTCAGGTCACAAGATGGCTGGTCCGACTGGTATTGGCGTCCTTTACGGTAAAGAAAAGTATCTGGAACAAATGTCACCAGTTGAATTTGGTGGCGAGATGATCGATTTTGTTTATGAACAATCTGCAAGTTGGAAGGAATTGCCTTGGAAATTTGAGGCTGGAACTCCCAATATGGCAGGTGCGATTGGACTTGCTGCTGCAGTAGATTATCTTGAAAATCTTGGGATGGATGCGATTGAAGCTCATGAACAGGAATTGATTGCATATGTTTTTCCAAAATTGCAGGAAATTGAAGGTTTAACCATTTACGGTTCGCAAGATTTGGCTCAGCGTTCAGGTGTTATTGCCTTTAACCTAGGTGACCTTCATCCTCACGACCTTGCGACAGCTCTGGATTATGAAGGAGTAGCGGTTCGTGCCGGTCACCATTGCGCTCAACCCTTGCTCCAGTATTTGGAAGTTCCAGCAACAGCTCGTGCAAGTTTCTATATCTATAATACCAAGGCGGATTGCGACAAACTGGTCGATGCCTTACAAAAGACAAAGGAGTTTTTCAATGGCACTTTCTAAACTAGATAGCCTTTATATGGCAGTGGTAGCGGATCATTCGAAAAATCCCCATCACCAAGGTAGGTTGGAAGATGCTGAACAAATCAGTCTTAACAATCCAACCTGTGGTGATGTCATTAATCTCTCTGTCAAGTTTGATGCAGATGATCGTTTGGAAGATATCGCTTTTCTAAACTCTGGTTGTACGATTTCAACTGCCTCTGCTAGTATGATGACAGATGCAGTCTTAGGAAAGACCAAGCAAGAACTCTTAGAGCTTGCAACCATCTTTTCTGAAATGGTTCAAGGTCAAAAGGATGAGCGTCAAGATCAACTTGGAGATGCAGCTTTCTTATCAGGAGTTGCTAAATTCCCTCAACGAATTAAATGCGCAACCCTAGCTTGGAATGCCCTTAAAAAAACAATTGAAGACCAAGAAAACAAATAAGACAAGCTTTCTTTGTCTTATAAATCACTAGAAATAAAGAATGAAAGAAAGGATATTATGGCTGAAGAAAGAGTAGAACCAAAACCAATTGATCTTGGTGAATATAAATTTGGTTTCCATGACGATGTAGAGCCTGTCCTATCGACAGGAAAAGGATTGAACGAAGCTGTCATTCGTGAGCTATCAGCTGCTAAGGGTGAACCTGAGTGGATGTTAGAATTCCGATTGAAATCTTACGAAACCTTTAAAAAAATGCCTATGCAAACTTGGGGAGCAGACTTGTCAGAGATTGATTTTGATGACTTGATTTACTACCAAAAACCATCTGATAAACCAGCTCGTTCATGGGATGATGTACCTGAAAAGATTAAGGAAACCTTTGAACGTATCGGGATTCCTGAAGCTGAGCGTGCTTATCTAGCTGGAGCTTCTGCCCAATATGAGTCAGAAGTGGTTTACCATAACATGAAGGAAGAATTTGAGAAGTTAGGAATTATCTTTACAGATACAGATTCTGCCCTCAAAGAGTACCCAGACTTGTTTAAACAATACTTTGCGAAGTTAGTACCTCCGACTGATAACAAGTTGGCTGCCCTCAACTCAGCAGTATGGTCAGGTGGAACCTTTATCTACGTACCAAAAGGCGTTAAAGTGGATATTCCACTTCAAACTTACTTCCGTATCAACAACGAAAATACTGGTCAGTTTGAACGTACCTTGATTATCGTTGATGAAGGAGCAAGCGTCCACTACGTAGAAGGATGTACAGCGCCGACTTATTCAAGCAACAGTTTGCATGCTGCCATTGTAGAAATCTTTGCTTTGGATGGAGCTTACATGCGTTATACAACCATCCAAAACTGGTCTGATAACGTCTATAACTTGGTAACAAAACGTGCTAAAGCTTTGAAAGATGCGACTGTTGAGTGGATTGATGGAAACCTAGGTGCCAAAACAACCATGAAGTACCCATCTGTTTATCTGGATGGAGAAGGAGCGCGTGGGACCATGTTGTCCATTGCCTTTGCCAATGCAGGGCAACACCAAGATACTGGTGCCAAGATGATCCACAATGCTCCACATACGAGCTCGTCTATTGTCTCTAAATCAATCGCTAAAGGCGGTGGTAAGGTAGACTACCGTGGACAAGTGACTTTCAACAAGAACTCTAAGAAATCTGTTTCTCATATCGAGTGTGATACCATTATCATGGATGACTTGTCTGCATCAGATACCATTCCGTTTAATGAAATCCACAACTCTCAAGTTGCACTTGAGCACGAAGCCAAGGTTTCTAAGATTTCTGAAGAACAACTCTATTATCTAATGAGCCGTGGCTTGTCAGAATCCGAGGCAACAGAGATGATTGTCATGGGATTTGTGGAGCCCTTCACCAAAGAACTTCCAATGGAGTACGCAGTTGAGCTTAACCGCTTGATCAGCTATGAAATGGAAGGATCAGTCGGATAATAAAATGAATAAAAACTGAGCAAATATTAAATTTGTTCAGTTTTTTAGATATAACTTTATAAATATTCACAAAATACATTATTTATGGTAAAATAAAACAATTATTGTTAGTGGAGATGAAGAATGAATATTTTTAGAACCAAGGACGTTAGTCTAGGTAAAACAGAAATGCATCGTCATTTGAAATTATGGGATTTAATTCTCTTGGGAATTGGTGCTATGGTGGGAACTGGTGTTTTTACCATTACAGGAACAGCTGCAGCAACACTGGCAGGGCCTGCTCTTGTGGTATCTATCGTGATTTCTGCGATTTGTGTGTCCTTATCTGCTCTCTTTTTTGCAGAATTTGCCTCTCGTGTTCCTGCAACGGGTGGAGCATATAGTTATTTATATTCAATTTTGGGTGAATTTCCAGCTTGGATAGCTGGTTGGTTAACCATTATGGAATTTATGACAGCAGTTTCAGGCGTTGCTTCTGGCTGGGCGGCCTATTTTAAAGGTTTGCTTAGCCATTATGGAATTACTCTGCCCCAAGCCCTAAATAGTACATTTAATCCTGAACAAGGAAGCTATATCGACCTCCTTCCAATTCTAGTTATCCTTCTCGTTACAGGTCTTGTATTGTTAAATTCGAAAACAGCTCTAAGATTTAATTCGATACTCGTAGTTTTAAAATTTTCTGCTCTTGCTTTATTTATCTTAGTTGGAATCTGGTACATTAAACCTGAAAATTGGTCAGACTTTGCACCTTTTGGGTTTGGTCAGATTTATGGTGGAAGCACTGGGATTATGGCAGGTGCTTCACTCATGTTCTTTGGATTTTTAGGGTTTGAGTCTATTTCTATGGCTGTTGATGAGATTCAAAACCCTCAGAAAAATATTCCTCGTGGAATAGTTTTATCATTGATAATCGTAACTATTTTGTATGCCTTGGTTACCTTATTATTGACAGGTCTTGTTCACTATAGCAAACTCAATGTTGATGATGCGGTAGCTTTTGCTCTTAGAAGTATTGGTTTAGATTGGGCAGCCAATTATGTTTCTCTTGTTGCTATTTTTACCTTGATTACAGTATGTATTTCTATGACATACGCTTTATCACGAATGATTTATAGTCTAGCTCGTGATGGGCTTTTACCTAAAACTTTTAAAGAAGTGACGAAGACAAGTCGGGTTCCTAAGAATGCTACCATCTTAACAGGAGTTGTTTCGGCAATGGCTGCAGGGATTTTCCCTTTGGCAAGTATTGCAGCCTTTCTCAATATCTGTACCTTAGCTTATCTGATTCTGTTAGCGTATGGAATTATCAAACTAAGAAAAGATAAAGGGTTGCCGAAAGAGGAAGAATTTAAAACACCTTTGGTACCGTTTTTACCAATTTTTTCTATTCTTATCTGTTTATCGTTTATGCTTCAATATACTCTTGAAACATGGTTAGCATTTGTGTTGGCCTTGGTAGTAGGAGTTATTATTTACTTTACTTATGGTTATAAAAACTCTAGGCTGTCAAATAATTAATAAAGAAAAAATCGCGAGTTATCGCGATTTTTTATAATTTTTCATTGACGAATCGGATGAAGCGATTCCACCAAACTTTTAAGAAGAAGGCTTTCTCTACATTTTTATCAGAAATCATTTCAAAGGTTGGTTTGTCAGTGGTGATATAACCTTGACCAACTAAGTCCTTGTCATCATAGGTCAGATGTCCAACGACTGTACCTGCTTCAAGTGGTGCAGTATGCTCAGTACTATCAGGTGTGTAAGTAACAGATGACTGTGCTCGACTACCGAGACGCTGAACAATTTTTATATCTTCTTTAGCAACTGCTGTAACCGTATCTTGCTTTCCGTCATAAACTGGAGATTTGCTATCTTGGTAGCTTTCTCCTTGATTGACGATTGTTTGAAGAGCGAAATTAGATGAGATATAATCTAGAAGAGCTGAAGTTGCTGTGAAACGAGCGTAGGGATTGGTATCTTGGTTGTCAGCGTTAAGGACAACTGTAATGATTCGCATTCCTTTTTCTACAGTTGTTCCGACAAAGGATGCTCCAGCTTTATCAGTCGTACCAGTTTTAAGACCATCAACACCACCACGATAGGCAGGTAATCCCTCTAACATATAGTTTGTAGAATGAATAGTCATCCCTGCAAAAGTAGAAGAAGGTTTCTTTGTGATTTCTAAAACCTGAGGATACTTGAGGATAAGATTACGAGCGACAACTGCAACATCATAGGCACTCATCTTGTTTTCGTCATCTTTCTTAGAGCCAGGATAGATATTATCTCCAAGAGTTTCATTATTTAGACCAGTTGAATTGACGAGGGTAGCATCTTGAATTCCCCATTCAAGAAGTTTGGCTTTCATCATATCGACAAAGTCTTTTTCAGATCCAGCAACCTTTTCTGCTAACGCGATAGCTGCACTATTGGCACTAGTTACCAATGTTGCTTCTAACAACTCTTCAACAGTATAGTTACGAGCTTCCATAGGAACGTTACTTGCCGCAGAATTGGTTGTCAACTGGTAGGGATAATCTGAAATTTCTACCGGAGTAGAAAGAGTGATTTTACCTTGTTCTAGAGCCTCATAGACCAAGTAAACAGTTAGCAACTTACTGATAGAGGCAATCTCTACAGGTTGAGTAGCATCTTTTTCATATAAAATCTTACCAGTATTAGCTTCAACAGCTATGGCGTGTTTTGCTGCGACATCAAAATCCTGAGCAAAAACAGTAGTAGCCGAACCAAATGAAATAAGTGTTAGTAATGTTAAAAATAATTTCTTCATAGTAATTGTATTCTATCATAAAGACAAAAAATATTCTTGTTTTTATAATGAAGGTTATCAATCTTTTTGGAAATATGGTAAAATAGGAAAAAGAGGAGGTGGCTTATGTTTCGGAGAAATAAATTGTTCTTCTGGACCACTGAGATATTATTAATTACCTTAATTTTCTACTTATGGAGAGAAATGGGTGCTATTATTACACCGTTTGTAAGTGTCGTAAATACAATCATGATTCCCTTTTTACTAGGTGGATTTCTATACTACTTAACAAATCCAATCGTCATCTTTTTAGAGAAGGAATGTCGCATTAATCGAATCATTGGGATTTTGTTAACCCTTTGTGTCCTCATTGGTTCTCTGGTGATAGGTGTAGTATATCTTTTACCGATTTTAATCAATCAGTTGAGTAGTTTGATTAATTCTAGCCAAGGTATTTATGGTAGACTCCAAGATTTAGTAATAGAATTATCAAAATATCCTGCTTTTCAAGAGCTAGATATTCAACAAACAATTCAACAATTAAATCTTTCTTACGTTGATATTTTACAAAATATCTTAAATAGTGTGACAAATAGTGTAGGAAGTGTTCTTTCAGCTCTAGTAAGCACTGTTTTAATTATTATTATGACACCAGTTTTCTTGATTTACTTCCTTCTAGATGGGCATAAATTTTTGCCGATGCTAGAAAGAACTATTTTAAAACGAGACAAACTGAATATATCTGGTTTAATTACAAACTTGAATGCGACTATTTCCCGTTATATTAGTGGTATATCAATTGACGCATTCATTATCGGGTGTTTGGCTTTTATCGGTTATAGTGTCATTGGTTTGAAATATGCATTGGTTTTTGCTATTTTCTCAGGTTTAGCAAATTTGATTCCTTATGTTGGACCGAGTATCGGATTAATACCGATGATTATATCAAATTTGTTTACGGATCCCCAAAAGATGATTATAGCTGTTATCTACATGTTGATTATCCAACAAGTAGACGGGAATATCCTCTATCCCCGTATTGTTGGTGGAGTCATGAAGGTTCATCCAATTACTATTCTCGTCCTCTTATTATTATCAAGTAATATCTACGGGGTCGTTGGTATGATTGTTGCTGTTCCTACCTATTCGATTCTAAAGGAAATATCCAAATTCCTAGTTCAACTTTATGAAAAACATAAAGAAGTACAAGAAGTAAAAGAAAAATAAGGATTTTTAAAAAAGAAACAGATTCATCTGTTTCTTTATTTTTTATCCATAGATTCAATACTTAGAGAAAGAATCAGAATAATTAACAAAAACTTTGTAAAACACTTGCAATTTAGCTAAAATTTGATAAAATAGTAAGGAAAGTTAGACTGTATTGCCTACTGTCTATCTATAAAATATATTTTATTGGAGGCTTTTACTCAAATGGCAAAAGAAAAATACGATCGTAGTAAACCACACGTTAACATTGGTACTATCGGACACGTTGACCACGGTAAAACTACCCTAACTGCAGCTATCACAACTGTTTTGGCACGTCGCTTGCCTTCAGCAGTTAACCAACCTAAAGACTATGCGTCTATCGATGCTGCTCCAGAAGAACGCGAACGCGGTATCACAATCAACACTGCGCACGTTGAGTATGAAACTGAAAAACGTCACTACGCTCACATCGACGCTCCAGGACACGCGGACTACGTTAAAAACATGATCACTGGTGCTGCTCAAATGGACGGAGCTATCCTTGTAGTAGCTTCAACTGACGGACCAATGCCACAAACTCGTGAGCACATCCTTCTTTCACGTCAGGTTGGTGTTAAACACTTGATCGTCTTCATGAACAAGATCGACTTGGTTGACGACGAAGAATTGCTTGAATTGGTTGAAATGGAAATCCGTGACCTTCTTTCAGAATACGACTTCCCAGGTGACGATCTTCCAGTTATCCAAGGTTCAGCTCTTAAAGCTCTTGAAGGTGACTCTAAATATGAAGACATCATCATGGAATTGATGAACACTGTTGATGAGTACATTCCAGAACCAGAACGTGACACTGACAAACCATTGCTTCTTCCAGTCGAAGACGTATTCTCAATCACTGGACGTGGTACAGTTGCTTCAGGACGTATCGACCGTGGTACTGTTCGTGTCAACGACGAAATCGAAATCGTTGGTATCAAAGAAGAAACTAAAAAAGCTGTTGTTACTGGTGTTGAAATGTTCCGTAAACAACTTGACGAAGGTCTTGCAGGAGATAACGTAGGTGTCCTTCTTCGTGGTGTTCAACGTGACGAAATCGAACGTGGACAAGTTATCGCTAAACCAGGTTCAATCAACCCACACACTAAATTCAAAGGTGAAGTTTACATCCTTACTAAAGAAGAAGGTGGACGTCACACTCCATTCTTCAACAACTACCGCCCACAATTCTACTTCCGTACTACTGACGTTACAGGTTCAATCGAACTTCCAGCAGGTACTGAAATGGTAATGCCAGGTGATAACGTGACAATCGACGTTGAGTTGATCCACCCAATCGCCGTAGAACAAGGTACTACATTCTCTATCCGTGAGGGTGGACGTACTGTTGGTTCAGGTATGGTTACAGAAATCGAAGCTTAATTCGATTTAGTTCCCAGAAGAACAATTATTTAAGTCAGACACTAAAAGAATCTTGCTTTGCAAGGTTCTTTTTTTCTAGTTATACAAAGACAAAATAAGACATTATGATAGTTGATTACGAATATAGAAACTTAATTAAATAAATATCTTATTTATTAACGAATGTATATCCTAGTTTTTCAGAATAAATTTTTATTAGGTTAAAAAGCTTTTCACAAATGCCTGTTTTTTTGATAGAATAGAAGGAAGAAAAAAAGAAATGAGTTCGTCATGTCAAAAGGATTTTTAGTCTCTTTAGAGGGACCAGAGGGAGCTGGAAAAACGAGTGTGCTTGAAGCTATCCTTCCTTTGTTAGAAGAAAAGAATATTGATTTTTTAACAACACGTGAGCCAGGTGGTGTTTTGATTGGTGAGAAGATTCGAGAAGTTATTTTAGATCCTAGTCATACTCAGATGGATCCAAAGACAGAGTTGCTTCTCTATATTGCAAGTCGTAGACAGCACCTAGTAGAGAAGGTCTTGCCAGCACTTGCAGCTGGAAAATTGGTCATCATGGATCGTTTTATCGATAGTTCAGTTGCTTATCAAGGCTTTGGTCGTGGTTTGGATATTGAAGCGATTGATTGGCTCAATCAATTTGCGACAGATGGTCTTAAGCCAGATTTGACACTTTATTTTGATATTGAAGTAGAAAAGGGGCTGGAACGAATCGCAGCAAACAGCAATCGTGAAGTCAATCGTTTAGATTTGGAAGGTTTAGACCTACATAGAAAAGTTCGTCAAGGCTATCTTTCCCTTCTTGAGAAAGAAGGTGAGCGTATTGTTAAAATCGATGCGAGCTTACCACTAAATCAAGTGGTTGAAAATACGAAACAAGTTTTGTTTGACAGAATGGGGCTGACAGAATGAATCAAGAGCAATTAAGAGCTTGTCAACCTCAACAATTTGAGTATTTTCTACGTATCTTGGAACAAAAACAGCTGAATCATGCCTATCTATTTTCGGGTTATTTTGGAAGTCTAGAGATGGCTTTATTCCTATCTAAGAGTTTATTTTGTACAGAAAAGCAGGGTGTCTTACCATGTGAGTCTTGTCGAAATTGTAAGCTGATTGAACAGGAAGAATTTCCCGATGTCACCATTATTCGTCCGATGAATCAAATCATTAAAACGGAACGAATCCGAGAATTAGTTGGTCAGTTTTCTCAATCAGGAATCGAAAATCAACGTCAGGTTTTTATCATTGAACAAGCAGAAAAAATGCATGTGAATGCTGCTAATTCACTACTAAAGGTCATTGAAGAACCGCAAAGTGAAACCTATATTTTTTTCTTAACCAATGATCAAGAGCAGATCTTGCCAACTATTCGAAGCCGGACACAAATTTTCCAATTTAAGAAACAAGTTGAAAGCCTTATGGATCAACTAGAACAAGCAGGATTGGTCAAAAACAAAGCAAGACTTTTGGCTGAATTTAGCCAATCGCCATCGGAAGCTGAAAAACTGACAAATCAAACAAGTTTTTGGAATTTGGTTGAAGAAAGTGAGCGTTTCTATAGCTGGTTGGAGTCTGGGAAAAAGGAATCCTACTTACAGGTTGCAAAATTAGCTAGTTTAGCAGATGACAAAGAAAAACAAGACCAAGTATTCAGAATTTTGGAAGTTTTAGCAGGTCAAGAGATTCAAAAAAATGCAGCTCGTACAATTTTGCAAAATCTCCTCGAAGCTAGAAGAATGTGGAAGGCAAATGTTTCCTTTCAAAATGCTTTAGAATTCTTAGTTTTACAATAAAATGAAAATAAATTAAAGAAAGGGCTGTCCATGAACAAGAAAGAATTATTTGATGCTTTAGATGATTTTTCTCAACAATTATTGGCAACCTTGGCAGATGTCGAAGCCATCAAAAAGAATCTCAAGAGTGTTGTAGAAGAGAATACAGCTCTTCGTTTAGAGAATGATAAACTAAGAGAGCGCTTGAGTGAGGAAGAAGAAACAACTCCAACAAAGACCAAACATGTCAGAGAAAATGTGAGCCGAATTTATGACGACGGATTTCATGTGTGTCGCGATTTTTACGGTCAACGTCGTGAACAAGATGCAGAATGTATGTTTTGTGATGAATTGTTGTTTAGGGAGTAAGCATGCAGATTCAAAAAAGTTTTAAAGGTCAGTCACCTTATGGTAAGTTATATCTTGTCGCAACTCCAATTGGAAATCTAGAGGATATGACCTTTCGTGCCATTCAGACTTTGAAAGAAGTGGACTGGATTGCTGCCGAGGACACTCGTAATACTGGTCTATTGCTTAAGCATTTCGATATTTCAACCAAACAAATTAGTTTTCATGAACATAATGCCAAGGAAAAGATTCCTGATTTGATTGATTCGTTGAAACAAGGACAAAATATCGCTCAGGTCTCGGATGCGGGTCTACCTAGCATTTCTGACCCGGGGCATGATTTGGTTAAGGCGGCCATTGAAGAAGATATAGCAGTTGTCACAGTTCCAGGTGCTAGCGCAGGAATTTCTGCCTTGATTGCCAGTGGTTTAGCTCCACAACCCCACATTTTTTTTGGATTCTTACCTCGAAAATCGGGACAACAAAAGCATTTTTTTCAATCAAAAAAAGATTATCCTGAGACTCAGATTTTCTATGAATCTCCACATCGTGTGGCTGATACCCTAGAAAATATGTTAGAGATCTACGGTGATCGTTCAGTTGTCTTAGTTCGAGAATTGACTAAGATTTTTGAAGAATATCAACGGGGGAAAATCTCAGAGTTATTGGAAAGTATCTCTGAAACACCGCTCAAGGGCGAGTGTCTTCTGATTGTAGAAGGTGCTAGTCTAGAAGTTGAAGATAAGGATGAAGAAGATTTATTCTCTGAAATCCAAGAGCGCATCCAAGAAGGTGTTAAGAAAAATCAAGCCATTAAGGAAGTCGCAAAAATTTATCAGTGGAACAAAAGCCAGCTCTACGCAGCTTATCATGAATGGGAAGAGAATCAATCGGATGACTAAACAGGGAAGTTTGCCTTCTTCCCTTTTTTTGTTATACTAGTAAAAGAAAAAATAGAAAGATTTGTGGGTGTCGAACAGTCTAGTGGCTTGTTTTGATATAAACTTAGGTTCCACCCAAAGAGGTATTAGTGTCATGTCTCAATCTTATATCAATGTTATCGGTGCTGGTTTAGCAGGTTCGGAAGCAGCCTACCAAATTGCAGAGCGTGGTATTCCGGTTAAACTCTATGAAATGCGTGGTGTCAAATCAACACCTCAGCATAAAACAGATAATTTTGCAGAATTAGTGTGTTCCAACTCATTACGAGGGGATGCTCTTACAAATGCTGTCGGGCTCCTCAAGGAAGAAATGCGTCGTCTTGGTTCTGTGATTTTAGAATCAGCAGAAGCAACACGGGTTCCTGCTGGTGGAGCACTTGCGGTTGATCGTGACGGATTTTCTCAAATGGTTACTGAAAAAATTGCCAATCACCCTTTAATTGAAGTGGTTCGTGATGAAATTACAGAATTGCCGACAGATGCTATTACAGTTGTTGCGACTGGTCCTTTGACGAGTGATGCCTTGGCCGAAAAGATTCATGCCCTCAATGGCGGAGACGGTTTTTATTTTTATGATGCTGCTGCTCCAATCGTAGATGTCAATACCATTGATATGAACAAGGTCTACCTTAAATCTCGTTATGATAAGGGGGAAGCAGCTTATCTCAATGCTCCAATGACCAAACAAGAGTTTATGGATTTCCATGAAGCTTTAGTTAATGCTGAAGAAGCCCCGCTTAATTCTTTTGAAAAAGAAAAGTACTTTGAAGGATGTATGCCAATCGAAGTCATGGCAAAGCGTGGAATCAAAACCATGCTCTATGGTCCAATGAAACCAGTTGGTCTGGAATATCCAGAAGACTATAAAGGTCCTCGTGATGGCGACTTTAAAACACCGTATGCAGTTGTTCAGCTTCGTCAGGACAATGCGGCTGGAAGTCTTTATAACATCGTTGGTTTCCAAACTCACCTTAAATGGGGAGAGCAGAAGCGTGTCTTCCAAATGATTCCAGGTCTTGAAAATGCTGAGTTTGTTCGCTATGGCGTCATGCATCGTAATTCCTATATGGATTCGCCAAATCTTCTTGAACAGACCTACCGTTCTAAGAAACAGCCAAATCTTTTCTTTGCTGGTCAGATGACTGGTGTAGAGGGCTACGTTGAGTCGGCTGCTTCCGGATTAGTTGCTGGAATCAACGCTGCTCGTCTCTTTAAAGGAGAGAGCCCATCTATTTTCCCAGAAACAACAGCTATCGGTAGTTTAGCTCATTATATCACCCATGCTGATAGCAAACACTTCCAACCCATGAATGTTAATTTTGGCATTATCAAGGAGTTAGAAGGAGAACGTATTCGTGATAAAAAGGCTCGTTATGAGAAAATTGCAGAACGTGCCTTGTCTGATTTAGAGAAATTTTTATCTGTCTAATTTTTTTGAAAGAATTGCTCATGATACTATAAAAATCCTTGAAATTGTGATAAAATAGGTAGGATGAAAAAAGGAGAGAGAAAATGGTAGAACCTAAGTATAAACGTATCTTAATCAAGCTATCTGGTGAAGCCCTTGCTGGCGAACGTGGTGTCGGTATTGATATTAAAACCGTCCAAAGTATGGCCCAAGAAATCAAGGAAGTTCACGAGCTAGGAATTGAAATCGCCTTGGTTATCGGTGGTGGGAACCTTTGGCGTGGAGAACCTGCAGCAGAAGCTGGTATGGATCGTGTTCAAGCGGATTATACTGGAATGCTAGGGACAGTCATGAATGCTCTTGTGATGGCAGACTCATTGCAACAAGCTGGAGTTGATACTCGTGTACAAACAGCTATTGCTATGCAACAAGTGGCAGAACCTTATATTCGTGGACGTGCCCTTCGTCACCTTGAAAAAGATCGTATCGTTATCTTTGGCGCGGGAATTGGTTCACCTTACTTCTCTACAGATACAACAGCGGCTCTTCGTGCAGCTGAGATTGAAGCGGACGCTATTTTGATGGCTAAGAATGGTGTAGACGGTGTCTACAATGCGGATCCTAAGAAAGATAAAACGGCTGTTAAATTTGAAGAATTGACTCACCGTGATGTTATTAATAAAGGTCTCCGTATCATGGATTCAACAGCTTCAACTCTATCTATGGATAACGATATTGACTTGGTCGTCTTTAATATGAACCAACCTGGCAATATCAAACGTGTTGTATTTGGTGAAAATATCGGAACAACTGTTTCAAACAATATCGAAGAAAAGGAATAAAAAAAATTATGGCTAACGCAATTGTAGAAAAAGCTAAAGAGAGAATGACTCAATCTCACCACTCACTTGCGCGTGAGTTTGGTGGTATCCGTGCAGGTCGTGCTAATGCTAGCTTGCTTGACCGTATTACTGTTGAATACTATGGTGTCGAAACACCTCTTAACCAAATCGCTTCTATCACAATTCCTGAAGCGCGTGTCTTGTTGGTAACACCATTTGATAAATCTTCATTGAAGGATATCGAGCGTGCTTTGAACGCTTCAGATCTTGGTATTACACCAGCTAACGATGGTTCTGTTATTCGCTTGGTAATCCCAGCTCTTACAGAAGAAACTCGTCGCGACCTCGCTAAAGAAGTGAAAAAAGTTGGTGAAAATGCTAAAGTAGCGATTCGTAATATCCGTCGTGACGCTATGGATGAAGCTAAGAAACAAGAAAAAGCTAAAGAAATCACTGAAGATGAATTGAAGACTCTTGAAAAAGATATTCAAAAAGCGACAGACGATGCTGTTAAACACATCGACGACATGACTGCCAATAAAGAAAAAGAAATCTTGGAAGTCTAAGAAATAAACAGAAAAACTCAGTTGGCATTGCTGGCTGAGTTTTATTCGAAAGAAGGAAACATGAATACAAATCTTGCAAGTTTTATCGTTGGACTTATCATCGATGAAAATGACCGTTTTTACTTTGTTCAAAAGGATGGTCAAACATACGCTCTTGCTAAGGAAGAAGGTCAGCATACAGTTGGTGATACTGTTAAAGGTTTTGCCTACACAGACATGAAGCAAAAACTTCGATTGACAACTCAAGAAGTGACTGCAACTCAGGATCAATTTGGTTGGGGAACGGTAACAGAGGTTCGTAAGGATTTGGGTGTTTTTGTTGATACAGGGCTTCCTGACAAGGAAATCGTTGTGTCACTTGATATCCTGCCTGAACTCAAAGAGCTCTGGCCAAAGAAGGGCGATAGACTCTATATTCGTCTAGAGGTAGATAAAAAAGACCGTATTTGGGGAATTTTGGCTTATCAGGAGGACTTCCAACGACTAGCACGTCCTGCCTACAATAACATGCAGAACCAGAACTGGCCTGCAATTGTTTATCGTCTCAAGCTGTCAGGGACCTTTGTCTATCTGCCTGAAAATAACATGCTGGGCTTTATCCATCCTAGCGAGCGTTATGCAGAACCACGTTTAGGACAAGTGTTAGATACGCGTGTTATTGGTTTCCGTGAGGTGGATCGTACACTTAATCTTTCACTAAAACCTCGCTCATTTGAGATGTTAGAGAACGATGCGCAGATGATTTTGACTTACTTGGAAAGCAATGGTGGATTTATGACCTTAAATGACAAATCTTCACCAGATGACATCAAGGCTACCTTTGGTATTTCTAAAGGTCAATTTAAAAAAGCGCTTGGTGGTTTAATGAAAGCTGGAAAGATTAAACAAGACCAATTTGGTACTGAGTTAATTTAGGGAGGCTTATGCGAAAATCATTTTATACTTGGCTTATGACAGAGCGTAATCCTAAAAGTAAAAGTCCTAAAGCAATTTTAGCGGATCTTGCCTTTGAGGAGTCAGCTTTCCCGAAACATACCGACGATTTTGATCAAGTTAGTCGATTTTTAGAAGAACACGCCAGTTTTTCTTTTAATATGGGAGACTTCGACCGTATCTGGCAGGAATATTTAGAACATTAAAATGGCAGAAGTATTAGGGATAGCAATTTCTAAATGCCTTTGCTATAATAAAAAGAAATTAAAGAGTTAGAGAGGTTCTTTGTTTGAAGGAACATTCAATAGACATTCAGTTAAGTCATCCAGATGACCTGTTTCATCTTTTTGGTTCCAATGAACGCCATCTTCGTTTAATGGAGGATGAGTTAGATGTTATCATCCATGCTCGTACAGAGATTGTACAAGTTTTGGGAGAGGAGTCAGCTTGTGAGGAAGCCAGACAGGTTATTCAAGCCTTGATGGTCTTGGTTAATCGTGGGATGACTGTCGGAACTCCAGATGTGGTGACAGCCATTAATATGGTGAGAAATCATGAAATTGATAAGTTTGTCGCCCTCTATGAAGAAGAAATCATCAAAGATAATACTGGGAAACCGATTCGTGTGAAGACACTGGGACAAAAGCTTTATGTTGACAGTGTTAAGAACCACGATGTTACCTTTGGAATTGGGCCTGCTGGTACGGGTAAGACATTCCTAGCCGTGACCTTGGCTGTTACAGCTCTCAAGCGTGGACAAGTTAAGCGTATCATTTTAACTCGTCCAGCAGTTGAAGCGGGAGAAAGCCTAGGATTTCTGCCTGGTGATTTGAAGGAAAAGGTAGATCCTTATCTTCGCCCAGTCTACGATGCTTTATATCAGATTTTAGGGAAGGACCAAACAACTCGTCTCATGGAGCGAGAAATTATTGAGATTGCCCCTTTGGCCTACATGCGTGGACGTACTCTGGATGATGCCTTTGTCATTTTGGATGAAGCGCAAAATACAACCATCATGCAGATGAAGATGTTTTTGACTCGTCTTGGATTTAATTCAAAAATGATTGTCAATGGGGATATTAGCCAGATTGACCTACCGCGTAATGTTAAATCAGGTCTGATTGATGCTCAGGAAAAACTTAAGAACATTCACCAGATTGACTTCGTTCATTTTTCAGCCAAGGATGTGGTTCGCCATCCAGTCGTTGCTCAGATTATTAGAGCCTATGAACCTCGACCTGTCAAAGCTGAAGAGAATCAAGAGGAAACAGAATAAAGAAAAAGAACAGTTGAAAAACTGCTCTTTTTTTATCTGAATTTCTTATTAAATAAGCTCACTGATAGGTGTGAAGTCACGTTCTAAACCTTCAGCAACTGGTTGACTTGTGAGTTGACCTTGATAAGTTGTTACACCTTCACGTAAACCAGTATCTTCAAGGATTGCTTTCTTAAATCCTTTTCCTGCCAAGGCTTCGATATATGGAAGGGTCACATTTGTAAGGGCAATAGTAGAAGTACGAGCTACTGCTCCAGGAATGTTAGCAACCGCATAGTGAAGGACACCGTGTTTTTCATAGACAGGCTCATCGTGGGTTGTCACACGGTCAGCCGTTGCAATAACACCCCCTTGGTCCACAGCAACATCTACGATAACAGAACCAGGACGCATTTGTTGAACCATGTCATCTGTCACTAATTTTGGAGCTTTGGCACCAGGAATTAAGACTGCACCGATAACAACGTCTGCTTCACGTACACTTGCTTCGATATTAAATGGGTTAGACATGAGGGTTTGGATTTGGTGACCAAAGACATCTTCAAGGACTGAAAGGCGCTTAGCGCTAATATCAAGAATAGTTACTTGGGCTCCTAAACCAAGAGCGATACGAGCTGCGTGTGTACCAACGACACCACCACCGATGATGGTTACTTTTCCTTTTGGCACACCTGGGACACCACCCAAAAGAACTCCTGAACCACCAGCTTGTTTAGTCAAGAAGTGAGCTCCGATTTGGACAGCCATACGACCTGCAACCTCACTCATTGGAACCAACAAAGGAAGTTGACCTTCAGTATCGCGTACCGTTTCATAAGCTACCCCAGTTGTTTTAGCTGCAAGCATAGCATCCGCTAATTCTGGAGCTGCTGCCATGTGCAAGTAGGTGAAGAGAAGTAAGTCGTCACGCAAGAACTGGTACTCACTAGCAAGGGGTTCCTTGACTTTAACAACTAACTCTGCAGCCCAGGCTTCAGCAGCAGTTGCGACAATTTCTGCTCCTTGCTTTTCATAGTCAGCATCAGTAAATCCTGAACCAAGCCCAGCATTTGTTTCGACGAGGACACGGTGACCACGCCCAACAAGACTCTGTACACCAGCAGGTGTCAAGGCAACACGATTTTCATTATTTTTAATTTCTTTTGGAATTCCAATTAACATAGGATAACTCACTTTCTAATAAGCTGTTTCATTTGTTGTATCACATAATTCTTTAGTATTTTTGTGATGATTTTATTGTATATGAAACCGTTTTAAATTGCAAGAAAAACTTGTAAAACTATTTCTTTTATGTTATTCTTTTAGCAACCTTTTTTAGGAGGTGAAATCATGGAATCCTTATTTATCAAACTAGCTAAGCATCCAATTATCGAAACTGAACGCTTAGTTCTCAGACCAGTGACATTGAATGATGCAGAAGCCATGTTTGAGTACGCTTCAGATAAAGAAAATACGCGCTACACTTTTCCAACCAATCAAAGTTTAGAGGAAACCAAGAACAATATTGCTCAGTTTTATCTAGCCAATCCCTTGGGCCGATGGGGTATTGAACTAAAAGGTAGTGGAGAGTTTATCGGTACCATTGACCTGCACAAGATAGATACTCTTCTTAAGAAGGCAGCCATTGGCTATATTATCCATAAAAAATATTGGAATCAAGGTTTGACGACAGAAGCCAATCGAGCCGTAATTGAACTGGCTTTTGAAAAGGTAGGAATGAATAAGTTGACCGCCCTTCACGATAAGGACAATCCTGCATCAGGAAAGGTCATGGAGAAATCAGGCATGCGCTTCTCTCACGAAGAACCTTATGCTTGTATAGACCAGCATGAAAAAGGTCGTATCGTGACGAGAGTTCATTATATCTTGACTAAGGAAGATTATTTTGCAAATAAGTAAGCAGTTGAAAAGATTTTTCAGCTGTTTTTTCTTTCTCTTACGAATAAGCTAAGAGAGGAGAAAATATGGAAGAACTTATTGAGAAAATCAAAGAGTATAAAATTATCGTTATCTGTGCTGGTTTGGGCTTGGTCTTAGGCGGATTTTTCCTCCTGAAGCCAGTCGCTCAAACACCGGCTAAGGAAAGCAATTTGCAAACAGAAGTTACAACTGTTTCAAAGGATTCAGCTAGCGAAAAAGAGGAGAAGAGCCAGAAATCGGAAACTGAAGAAGTGGTGGAGAAAGATCTGATTACTGTCGATGTCAAAGGTGCGGTCAAATCACCTGGAATCTATGATTTGCCAGTTGGAAGTCGTATCAATGATGCTGTCCAAAAAGCGGGTGGATTAACAGATAATGCAGACAGTAAGTCTATCAATCTCGCCCAGAGAATTAGTGACGAAGCACTTGTTTATGTTCCGACTAAGGAAGAAGCTACCAGTCAAGAGGCACATTCAAATGCTTCCAACACCAAAGAAAATAAGAAAGTTAATCTCAATAAAGCCAGTTTAGAGGAGCTGAAACAAGTCAAGGGGTTGGGAGGCAAACGTGCTCAGGACATCATCGACCACCGCGAAACCAATGGTAAGTTCAAGTCTGTTGATGACCTCAAGAAAGTGTCAGGCATTGGTGCTAAGACAGTAGAAAAGTTAAAAGAATATGTCACAGTGGATTAGTCGCATACCCATCCCCAAAATCTATCTCAGTTTTCTACTATTATGGCTCTACTATACAATCTTTTCAGCAAGTGTGTTAGCGCTTTTGGGTTTTGTTTTTTTACTATTCTGTCTCTTTTTCCAATTCCCATGGAAGACTGTGACAAAGGTCCTCTTGATTTGTGGACTGTTTGCTAGCTGGTTTTTATTTCAAAAATGGCAGCAAGAAGCAGCTAGTCGACACCTTGTCGCCTCGGTTAATTCAGTGCGAATATTACCTGACACCATAAAGGTAAATGGTGATAGTCTATCCTTTCGTGGAAAGGCTGACGGTAGACTCTATCAAGTCTATTATAAACTTCAGTCAGAAGCTGAGAAGGAAAAATTTCAAGACTTATCTGACTTGCACGAAATGGTCGTAAAAGGGAAATTAGCTAGTCCTCAAGGGGCAAGTAATTTTGCTGGATTTGATTATCGAAATTATCTCAAAACTCAGGGAATTTATCAGACCTTGACCATATCTGAAATTGTCGAATCAAGGAAAATATCTAGTCGGGATATAGGGGAAAATCTATCAAGCCTGAGAAGAAAAGCAGTTGTTTGGATAAAAAGGAATTTTCCTGACCCCATGCGTAATTATATGACAGGTCTTTTACTGGGACATTTAGATACAGACTTTGAGGAAATGAATGAACTCTACTCAAGTTTGGGGATTATCCATCTCTTTGCATTATCTGGCATGCAGGTTGGGTTCTTCATGGATGCTTTTAAGAAGTTACTATTGCGTTTGGGCTTGACTCAAGAAATGTTCAAATGGACAGCCTATCCATTTTCCTTAGTTTATGCTGGTTTGACAGGGTTCTCTGCTTCTGTTATTAGAAGCCTGTTACAAAAACTCTTGGCTCAACATGGCTTCAAGTCACTCGATAATTTTGCTCTAACTATCCTGGTCTTGTTCATTGTGATGCCGAATTTCTTCCTAAGTGCTGGAGGAGTGCTCTCCTGCGCCTATGCCTTTATCTTGACCATGACTGGTGAAGAAGTAGCAGGGATAAAAGGTCTGGTTAGAGAAAGTTTCATTATTTCCTTAGGAATTCTGCCAATTTTATCATTTTACTTTTCTGAATTTCAACCGTGGTCTATCCTCTTGACCTTTGCTTTTTCATTCTTATTTGATATAGTCTTTTTACCACTCTTATCGATTCTCTTCTGTTTGTCATGTATCTATCCTATAACCCAGTTTAACTTTCTCTTTGAATGGCTAGAAAACATCATTCGCTATGTTTCTCAGCTATCTACTAGACCCTTAGTTTTTGGCCAACCGAGTCTTTGGGTTCTAGTATCTTTGTTAATGTCTTTGGCTTTAGTTTATGACTATCGTAAAAATTTGAAAAAAATAACGTTCATTGTCCTATTTGTCCTAGCCCTCTTTTTAGGAACCAAACATCCACTAGAAAATGAAATCACGGTCTTAGATATGGAGCAGGGACAAAGCATTTTCCTAAGAGACATGACAGGTAAGACCATTCTACTGGATGTCGGGGAAAAGTCTGAAGTTGAAAAGAAAGAAGCCTGGCAGGAGAAAGTCACTACGAGTAATGCTAAGCGTAGTTTAATTCCTTATCTAAAAAGTAGAGGAGTCGCAAAGATTGATCAGCTTGTGCTAACGAACAGTGAAACTAAGCAATTAGACCATGTGTTAGAAATCAGTAAAACCTTCGTGATAGGAGAAATTCTAGTAACTGAAGAAACTCTATCTAAGCAAGAATTTATGGATGAGATCAAGCAAAGCAAAGTCAACGTACGTGCTGTACAAAGAGGAGAGAAGTTATTTGTTTTTGGGAGTCATTTGGAAGTAATTGCAACTCAAGACAAGGATAAAAAAGACTCAATAGCCATGTATGGAAAACTACTACATCAAACCTTTCTAATTACTGGAAATATAGAGGAGAATTCCTTAACGATCTATGATCCCAAGCTCCAAGCAGATGTTCTGATCACTCATCAACCATCATCGAAGAAAAAGAGTGATGTGGAGGTCTTCAAAACTTTACAACCTAAAATGACTGTCATGTCGGTAGACAAGAAGAAAAAATTTAAAGTAATTAGCCAAGAAGATAAAGAAGTTGAGAATGCAATCTACAAAACGGATAAAAAAGGAGCCATTCGTTTCAAAGGCTGGAGTTCTTGGAAACTGGAAACAGTTCGATGAATTTGAACTCTAGAAGAAAATTAAAATTGTCTAAACAATCAATCAAAACTTGATTTTAAAACCTTTTTGCTATAAAATGGTAAAGATTAGTGTCAAACTTTTATATTGCAAATAGGAGAAAACATGACAAAAACTTTGAAACGTCCTGAGGTTCTATCACCTGCAGGAACACTAGAAAAACTGAAAGTAGCTGTTCAATACGGAGCAGATGCTGTCTTTATCGGTGGTCAGGCCTATGGTCTTCGTAGCCGTGCGGGAAACTTCACTTTCGAACAGATGGAAGAAGGAGTTAAATTTGCGGCTAAATATGGTGCTAAAGTGTATGTAGCAGCCAATATGGTTATGCACGAAGGAAATGAGGAAGGCGCTGGAGAATGGTTCCGTAAACTACGTGACATCGGTATTGCAGCGGTTATCGTATCAGATCCAGCCTTGATTATGATTGCAGCAACGGAAGCACCAGGACTTGAAATCCACCTGTCAACACAAGCTAGTGCAACCAACTATGAAACACTAGAATTTTGGAAAGAACTTGGTTTGACTCGTGTCGTTTTGGCGCGTGAGGTTTCTATGGAAGAATTGGCAGAGATTCGCAAACGTACAGATGTTGAGATTGAAGCCTTCGTACATGGAGCTATGTGTATCTCATACTCTGGTCGTTGTACTCTTTCTAACCATATGAGTATGCGTGACGCCAACCGTGGTGGATGTTCACAATCTTGCCGTTGGAAGTATGACCTTTACGATATGCCGTTCGGTAAGGAACGTAAGAGTCTCAAGGGAGAAATTCCTGAAGAATTCTCTATGTCTGCGGTTGATATGTCTATGATTGACCATATTCCAGATATGATTGAAAATGGCGTGGACAGTCTTAAGATTGAAGGTCGTATGAAGTCCATCCACTATGTTTCAACAGTAACAAACTGCTACAAGGCTGCCGTTGATGCTTACCTTGAGAGCCCTGAAAAGTTTGAGGCTATCAAGCAAGACCTGATTGATGAAATGTGGAAGGTAGCCCAACGTGAATTGGCTACAGGATTCTACTATGGCACTCCATCTGAAAACGAACAACTGTTTGGCGCTCGTCGTAAGATTCCAGAATATAAGTTTGTAGCGGAAGTAGTAGATTATGATGATGCTACACAAACAGCAACTATTCGTCAACGGAATGTTATCAATGAAGGTGACCAAGTTGAATTCTATGGTCCAGGTTTCCGTCATTTTGAAACTTATATTGAAGACCTTCATGATGCTAAAGGAAATAAAATCGACCGTGCACCAAACCCAATGGAACTTTTGACCATCAAGGTTCCTCAGCCAGTACAAGCTGGCGATATGGTCCGTGCTTTGAAAGAAGGTCTGATTAATCTATACAAAGAAGATGGAACAAGCGTCACAGTTCGTGCCTAGATAAGGAAAAATTAATGGTTCAAGCTCAGGGCTTACTAGTTGATGATGAAAGCAGATGTGTTCATTACCATAGTGACAAAGATATCGTAGCACTTCAGTGCTATGATTGTAAGAAATACTACGCCTGTTATCAGTGTCACAATGCTATAGAAGCACATACATTTTGTCCTTATCCTTTAAATCTGAAAGAGGATAGCCCCATCTTATGTGGATCCTGCGGGAATACACTAACGTATGTCGAGTATACCGAGAAAGGAACTTGTCCATTTTGTAAAGCTGCATTTAATCCAGCTTGTCAAAATCATCACTCAATTTATTTCAGATAAAAAATGAAACATCCGAGTTGTAAAACTCGGATTTTTGTTTTCAGAAAACATAGAAAGATAGTAAAAGGTTCGTAAAAGGTTCGTGAAAAGGGAATAAAATTTTCTATATAATTGTCTTGAAAATCGTAAAATTGGAAATAAATGATTCAAAACGCTTCCATTCCTAGTAAAAAGTTGACAAAAGCAAATTTTAGGACTAAACTAGGGAGGTAAATTTAATTTAAAAAAGGAGAATTCGTCATGAATTTAACATTTTTCGGACTTTGTCTTGCCTGTATGGGTGTATCTCTTGCAGAAGGATTTTTGATGAACGGTTTGTTCAAATCTGCAGCACGCCAACCAGATATCATCCCACAATTGCGTAGTTTGATGATCATGGGGATTGCCTTTATCGAAGGAACATTCTTTGTAACCTTGGCGATGTCATTTGTCATTAAATAGACAACTCTATTTAGAAATGGAGGTGTCAAACCATGGAAGAAAGTTTGAATCCAACCGTTAATATTGGACCAATATCCTTTGATTTGACCCTGCTTGCCATGTCTCTTGTAACTGTTTTGATGGTTTTTGCCTTTGTCTACTGGGCAAGTCGTGAAATGACCATCCGTCCAAAGGGCAAACAAAATGCTCTTGAGATGATTTATGACTTTGTGATTGGTTTTACCAAACCAAACATTGGAGAATCATACATTAAGGATTATTCCTTGTTTCTGTTTTCTCTATTTCTGTTTATCTTGGTTGCCAACAATATTGGCTTAATGGCAAAAGTACAAACAACAAACGGTTATAACTTGTGGACTTCCCCAACAGCTAACCTTGGATACGATTTATCCCTCTCATTATTGATCACTTTGATCGCCCATGTAGAAGGAGTTCGTCGTAGAGGCGTTAAAGAATATTTGAGAGCATTTGTTACACCTGGCTTTATGACTCCGATGAACATTTTAGAAGAGTTCACCAATTTTGCTTCCTTGGCGATTCGGATCTACGGAAATATTTTTGCCGGTGAGGTCTTAGCTGGATTGCTATTGACCTTGTCACAAAATGCTTTGTATTGGTATCCTTTTGCCTTTATCGCAAACATGTTATGGACAGCTTTTTCAATTTTCATTTCATGTATTCAGGCTTATGTATTTACCATGTTGTCATCAATGTACATTGGTAAAAAAATAAATGAAGGGGAAGAGTAAGTAGAGGAGGATTAGAAGATGGATTTAACTATTAGTACCATTATCGGTGACTTTATTCTTATCGCTGGTTCCTTCCTTTTATTGATCTTTTTAGTGAAGAAATATGCTTGGGGAAATATTTCCAGCATCTTAGATGAACGTGCTGAAAAGATTTCTTCAGATATTGATGGTGCCGAGGAAGCCCGTAAAAAGGCTGAGGAACTAGCTAGCAAACGTGAAGCTGAGTTAGCAGGTAGCCGTACCGAAGCTAAAACGATTATCGAGAATGCAAAGGGAACTGCTGAGAAAAGTAGAGCCGATATTTTAGCCGAAGCTAAACTTGAAGCAGGGCGCTTAAAAGAAAAAGCCAACCAAGAAATTGCTCAAAATAAAGCTGAAGCTTTACAAAGTGTTAAGGGAGATGTAGCTGACTTAACAATCAGTCTAGCTGAGAAAATTCTCTCTAAAAACCTTGACAGTCAGGCCCATAAAGAACTCATTGATCAGTATATCGATCAGCTAGGAGAAGCTTAATGGACAAAAAGACTTTAAAGGTAATTGAAAAATACAGCATGCCTTTTGTCCAATTGGTGATTGAAAAAGGAGAAGAAGACTCTATTTTTTCAGACTTGACTCAAATCAAGCAAGTTGCTGAAGAAACTGGCTTACCTACTTTTTTAGCGCAAGTGGAAGTAGATGAGTTGGATAAAGAAAAAACAGTTCGTTTTTTCCAAGGTTCTGTGTCACCTTTAATGCAAAACTTTATCGAGGTTATACTTTACAATCATCGATCCAATCTTTTTTATGATGTGATTGTAGATTGCTTGAATCGTCTTGAAAAAGAAACCAATCGTTTTGAAGTGACTATTTTGTCTGCACATCCTTTGACTGACGAACAGAAAGAACGCCTCCTTCCTCTAATCGAGAAGAAGATGTCTTTAAAGGTTCGCAGTATTAAGGAAAAAATCGACGATAGTTTAATCGGTGGTTTTGTTATTATTGCCAATCACAAGACAATTGATGTGAGTATTAAACAACAACTTAAAGTTGTTAAGGAAAATTTGAAATAGAAAGTGGTGTTCTTTTGGCAATTAACGCACAAGAAATCAGCGCTTTAATTAAGCAACAAATTGAAAATTTCAAACCTAATTTTGATGTGAGTGAAACTGGTGTTGTAACCTACATTGGTGACGGGATTGCGCGTGCTCATGGCCTTGAAAATGCCATGAGTGGTGAGCTGTTGATTTTTGAAAATGGCTCTTATGGTATGGCGCAAAACTTAGAGTCAACGGATGTTGGTATCATCATTCTTGGTGACTTTACAGATATTCGTGAAGGCGACACCATTCGTCGCACGGGTAAAATCATGGAAGTACCAGTAGGTGAAAGTCTCATTGGTCGTGTTGTGGATCCACTCGGTCGTCCAGTTGACGGTCTTGGAGAAATCCACACTGATAAAACTCGTCCAGTAGAAGCACCAGCTCCTGGTGTTATGCAACGTAAGTCTGTCTCAGAACCATTGCAAACAGGTTTGAAAGCTATTGACGCCCTTGTTCCAATCGGTCGTGGTCAACGTGAGTTGATTATCGGTGACCGTCAAACAGGGAAAACAACGATTGCAATTGACACTATCTTGAACCAAAAAGGTCAAGATATGATTTGTATCTATGTTGCGATTGGACAAAAAGAATCAACAGTTCGTACACAAGTGGAAACACTTCGTCAGTACGGAGCCTTGGATTACACAATCGTTGTGACAGCTTCGGCTTCACAGCCTTCACCATTGCTTTTCCTTGCACCTTATGCAGGGGTTGCTATGGCAGAAGAGTTCATGTATCAAGGTAAGCATGTTTTGATCGTTTATGATGACTTATCTAAACAAGCGGTAGCTTATCGTGAACTTTCTCTCTTGCTCCGTCGTCCACCAGGACGTGAAGCTTTCCCAGGAGATGTCTTCTACCTTCACAGCCGTCTACTTGAGCGTTCTGCTAAAGTTTCGGATGAACTTGGGGGTGGATCTATCACAGCTCTTCCATTTATCGAGACCCAAGCTGGAGATATCTCAGCTTATATCGCTACAAACGTAATCTCTATTACGGATGGACAAATCTTCCTAAGTGATAGTCTCTTTAATGCGGGTATCCGTCCAGCTATTGATGCGGGTTCTTCTGTATCTCGTGTAGGTGGTTCAGCTCAGATTAAAGCGATGAAGAAGGTTGCGGGTACTCTTCGTATCGACCTTGCTTCATACCGTGAGTTAGAAGCCTTCACTAAATTTGGTTCAGACTTGGATGCTGCTACTCAGGCTAAATTGAATCGTGGTCGTCGTACTGTAGAAGTATTGAAACAACCAGTTCATAAACCACTACCTGTTGAGAAACAAGTAACCATTCTCTATGCCTTGACTCATGGATTCTTGGATACTATATCAGTTGATGATATTGTCCGCTTTGAAGAAGAATTCCATGCCTTCTTTGATGCGCAACATCCAGAGATTTTGGAAACTATTCGTGAAACAAAAGACTTGCCAGATGAAGCAGTCTTGGATGCTGCGATTACCGAGTTTCTCAACCAATCCAGCTTCCAATAAGAATAGAGGTGTCAGATGGCAGTATCTCTAAATGATATTAAAACAAAAATCGCCTCAACGAAAAATACTAGTCAAATTACTAACGCCATGCAGATGGTTTCTGCAGCTAAGTTAGGTCGTTCTGAAGAAGCTGCACGCAACTTCCAGATTTATGCTCAAAAAGTCCGTAAACTCCTTACAGATATCCTTCATGGAGATGGTGCTGGCGGATCAACGAATCCAATGTTGATTAGTCGCCCTGTCAAAAAAACAGGCTATATCGTCATTACATCTGACCGTGGTCTCGTTGGAGGATATAACTCTTCAATCTTGAAGGCAGTTATGGAACTGCAGCAAGAATACCATCCTTCAGGTGATGATTTTGAAGTCATCTGTATCGGTGGTATGGGAGCAGACTTCTTTAAAGCTCGTGGTATTCAGCCAATTTATGAATTGCGTGGTCTAGCCAGTCAACCAAGCTTCGATGAAGTTCATAAGATTATTTCAAAAACCATTGAAATGTATCAAAATGAACTTTTCGATGAGCTCTATGTTTGCTACAACCACCACGTGAATACACTGACAAGTCAAATGCGTGTGGAGCAGATGCTTCCAATTGTCGACTTGGACCCAAATGAAGCAGATGATAACTATAGCTTGACATTTGAGCTTGAAACAAGTCGAGAAGAAATCTTGGAACAACTATTGCCACAGTTTGCAGAAAGTATGATTTACGGTGCTATAATTGATGCTAAGACAGCTGAAAATGCGGCAGGGATGACGGCTATGCAAACAGCTACAGATAATGCTAAAAAAGTTATCAATGATTTGACTATCCAGTATAACCGTGCCAGACAGGCGGCGATTACACAAGAAATTACAGAAATCGTAGCAGGAGCTAGTGCTTTGGAATAAAGTATCTTGCTCAGAGAAATGAACTTAGGACCTAGTCATACTAGGAACCGATAGTATCTTATACAGAATAGGAGAAGTAGATGAGTTCAGGTAAAATTGCTCAGGTTATCGGTCCCGTTGTAGACGTCATGTTTGCAGCAGGTGAGAAACTACCAGAGATTAATAATGCACTTGTCGTCTACAAAAATGACGAAAGAAAAACAAAAATCGTCCTTGAAGTAGCCTTGGAGTTGGGAGATGGTATGATTCGTACCATCGCTATGGAATCAACTGATGGCTTGACCCGTGGTTTGGAAGTATTGGACACAGGCCGTCCAATCTCAGTACCAGTTGGGAAAGAAACTCTAGGACGTGTCTTCAACGTTTTGGGAGATACCATTGACTTGGAAGCTCCTTTTGGTGAAGATGCAGAGCGTCAGCCAATTCATAAAAAAGCACCAACTTTTGATGAATTGTCTACCTCTTCAGAAATTCTAGAAACAGGGATCAAAGTTATCGACCTTCTTGCCCCTTACCTTAAAGGTGGTAAGGTCGGACTCTTCGGTGGTGCCGGAGTTGGTAAGACCGTATTGATCCAAGAATTGATTCACAACATTGCCCAAGAACACGGTGGTATCTCAGTATTTACTGGTGTTGGGGAACGTACTCGTGAAGGGAACGACCTCTACTGGGAAATGAAAGAATCAGGCGTTATCGAAAAAACAGCCATGGTATTTGGTCAGATGAATGAACCACCAGGAGCACGTATGCGTGTTGCCCTTACTGGTTTGACAATCGCTGAATACTTCCGCGATGTAGAAGGTCAAGATGTTCTTCTCTTCATTGACAACATTTTCCGTTTCACACAAGCTGGTTCAGAAGTATCTGCTCTTTTGGGTCGTATGCCATCAGCCGTTGGTTATCAGCCAACCCTCGCAACAGAAATGGGTCAATTGCAAGAACGTATCACGTCAACCAAGAAGGGTTCTGTAACCTCTATCCAAGCCATCTACGTGCCAGCGGATGACTATACTGACCCAGCGCCAGCCACAGCCTTCGCTCACTTGGACTCAACAACTAACTTGGAACGTAAATTGGTTCAATTGGGTATCTACCCAGCCGTTGACCCACTTGCTTCAAGCTCACGTGCCTTGGCACCTGAAATTGTTGGAGAAGAGCACTATGCAGTAGCTGCTGAAGTGAAACGTGTGCTTCAACGTTACCATGAGTTGCAAGATATCATCGCCATCCTTGGTATGGATGAACTTTCTGACGAAGAAAAGACTTTGGTTGCTCGTGCACGTCGTATTCAGTTCTTCTTGTCACAAAACTTCAACGTTGCGGAACAATTTACAGGTCAACCAGGATCTTATGTTCCAGTAGCTGAAACTGTTCGTGGCTTCAAGGAAATTCTTGACGGTAAATACGATCATTTGCCAGAAGATGCCTTCCGTGGAGTAGGTTCAATCGAAGACGTTATTGCTAAGGCTGAAAAAATGGGATTTTAAGAGGTGATCTATGGCACATTTAACTGTCCAGATCGTGACACCAGATGGCCTCGTCTATGATCACCATGCCAGCTTTGTATCGGTACGAACTCTGGATGGTGAGATGGGGATCTTGCCACGACATGAAAATATGATTGCGGTTCTAGCAGTTGATGAAGTAAAGGTTAAACGCATCGATGATGATACTCATGTGAACTGGATTGCAGTAAACGGAGGAATTATTGAGATTGCTAATAATGTCATTACCATTATTGCTGATTCAGCTGAACGTGCGCGCGATATTGATGTTAGTCGTGCAGAACGTGCTAAACTTCGTGCAGAACGTGAAATCGAAGAAGCACAAGACAAACACTTAATCGACCAAGAGCGCCGTGCTAAAATTGCATTGCAACGTGCTATTAACCGTATCAATGTCGGAAATAAATTATAAAATAAAAAATGAACTTGTAAAACAAGTTCATTTTTTTATGCCCTATTTATTGAAACTTATGCAGACTGCTTCAGGAACATGAAATTCATTAGAGAGTTCTGCCAGTCTACCAGTTTCAGGATTGCGCTTAAAGACTGTCGCGTTATCAGAATCCTGGTGAACAGCGATAAGGAATTCTTGGTCAGGTGACAAATCAAAATCACGTGGATTTTTCCCATTGGTTGGAACAACCTCTAATAATTCCAAGCTTCCATCTGCTAAAATGCTATAAACAGCGATAGAATCATGGCCTCGGTTAGAAGCGTAGAGGAATTTGCCATCTTTAGAAAGACGAATAGCCGCAGTACCATTAAAACCACTATAGTCATCTGGTAAGGTTGAAATGACCTGCATTTGTTCAAATTCTCCAACTCCATCGTAAATCAATACTTCAATCGTACTGTTGAGTTCACAGATGAGATAAGCAATCTTGTAGTGGTGGTGGAAAACAAGGTGACGAGCACCAGCGCCGGGATTACAATTATAAGTTGCTAGTTTCGTCAACTTTCCTTCTAGATCGACATCATAGGTAATGACCTCGTCAGTACCCAAGTCACAAGTTACCAAATATTGGTCAGGAGTTAAATCAGTATAGTGTACGTGGGGAGAAGCTTGGTTTTCATGTGGACCATGGCCAGCATGTTGAACTTTGTCAGCCAATTCAAGACTGCCATCTTCTTTACGTTTATAAACTAGGACTTGGCCTTTATGGTAGTTAGCGCCATAGACTAGACTACGTGTCTCATCAACTGCAACATAGCAGTGAGGAGCACCTTCTTCAACGACGTGGTTCAGAAGGATACCATCAGTTTTGTATGCTGCGATTCCACCTTTGTCATCCTGGCTTCCAACAGTATAGAGATGCTGTTGCTGATCAAAGGCTAGGTAGGTCGGACTCGGCTCGCTTGCAAATAGTTCTAGATTTGAGAGCTTGCCAGTCTCAGTATCAAAATCAGCCTTGTAAATCCCTTGGGAAGTACGTCGTGTATAGGTTCCAAAATATACTATTTCTTTCATATTCATACCTCTAGAAAAAATATAATTCAATTATAACATAAAAGGGCCTGTTAGATGAAAAATCTAAGTCAGAAAAAAGAGCTCTCACTAGTCAGGAAGACAAATTTATCCTTTGCTAAAAGACTATAAAAACCCCTTATTTTTCTTAAAACATGGTATAATGTTAGAACAAAGGAAAGGAAGAAAAAATGGAACAAAAAGAGAAACAATTTACCTTATCTTGGTTTTTTAAATGGTTTTTAGACAATAAGGCTGTTACAGTTTTTTTGGTAACTTTGTTGTTAGGTCTCAATATCTTTATTCTCAGTAAAATTAGCTTTTTATTTATCCCAGTTATAGACTTTTTATCAGTAGTGATGTTGCCGGTGATCTTATCAGGTCTACTTTTCTACCTCTTGAATCCACTAGTTGATTTGATGGAGAAGTATAAGATAAACCGTGTCTTAGCCATTAGTATTATCTTTATCATTATTGCCATTCTCTTGATTATTGGACTAGCCATTGCGATTCCAAATCTTCAACGTCAAGTAGTCATTTTTGCACAAAATGTACCAAGTTATCTCGAAGATGCTGACAGAGTTATTGATGACCTTGTAACCAAGCGTTTACCTGATGATTTTAGACCCCAACTAGAACAAGTTCTTGCTAATTTTTCAACACAAGCAACTGCTTGGGCAAGTAATATTTCTTCTAAGGCTGTCAACTGGGTGAGTGCTCTTATCAGTGGAACTTCACAGGTCATTGTCGCTCTCATTATCATGCCATTTATGCTCTTTTATCTCCTTCGAGATGGAAAAGGACTTAGAGACTATATTACTCAATTTTTACCAAATAAATTGAGAGAACCAGTTGGTAAGGTATTAACAGATGTCAACCAGCAACTAGCTAACTATGTAAGAGGACAAATCGCAGTGGCTGTGATCGTCGCTATCATGTTTATCGTCTTTTTCAAGATTATAGGACTTCGGTATGCTGTTACTTTAGGGATTACTGCCGGTATTCTCAATTTAGTTCCTTATCTAGGTAGTTTTCTTGCTATGATTCCAGCCCTGGTTTTGGGTCTGATTGCGGGTCCTGTTATGCTCTTAAAAGTTATTATCGTTTTTATTGTAGAGCAAACTATTGAAGGACGTTTTGTTTCTCCACTGATTTTAGGTAGCCAATTAAATATTCACCCAATTACGATTCTTTTTGTACTATTAACTTCAGGGTCTATGTTTGGCATTTGGGGTGTATTGCTAGGTATTCCAATCTACGCTTCTGCAAAAGTAGTTATTTCAGAAATTTTTGATTGGTATAAAGGAGTTAGTGGACTTTATGAGCCAGTAGAGGAGACTGAAGGTGAACAATAGTCAACAAATGCTCGAAGCTTTGGAGCACCAAGACCTGTCAAAAGCAGAATCTTTTTTCCAAAAAGCTTTAGAAGAAGATTCAGATGAGGTTCTTCTTGAACTTGCTGCTTATTTGGAAGGGATTGGTTTCTTCCCACAAGCAGCACAAATCTACGAGAAATTAGCACCAAAATTTCCTGAAGTCTATATCAATTTAGCTGCTATAGCTGGTGAAGATGGACTTATCGAAGAAGCTTTTGATTATTTAGAGAAGATTGGTCCGGAAAGTGAATGGTACGTATCTGCTCTTGCCTTAAAAGCAGATTTATATCAAATGGAAGGATTGACAGATGTTGCGCGTGAGAAGCTCCTAGAAGCTCGTAGCTACTCTGATGACCCTCTCCTAATATTTGGACTAGCTGAGCTAGATAGCGAGCTAGGAAACGATTTAGAAGCCATTAAAGGCTATGCTCAATTAGATAATCGTCTTATCTACGATCAAACTGGAATTTCGACCTATCAGAGAATTGGTCTTGCTTATGCACGTTTAGGTAAGTTTGAATCTGCAATAGAATTTTTAGAAAAAGCCTTAGAATTAGAATATGATGACCAAACAGCCTTTGAGCTTGCAAGTCTCTATTTTGACCAAGAGGACTACCAAAAAGCAACCTTATACTTTAAACAATTGGATACTATTTCCCCAGATTTTGAAGGGTATGAGTACGGCTATAGTCAAGCACTGCATAAAGAACACCAAACAGAAGAGGCACTGAAAATAGCGCAACAAGGCCTGTCAAAAAATCCTTTTGAGACGCGGCTCTTACTCCTTGCATCTCAGCTATCTTACGAGTTGCATCAACCGGAGCAAGCAGAAGCATATCTGCTACAAGCACAAGAGAATGCTGATGACCAGGAAGAAATTTTGCTACGTTTAGCAACCATCTACCAAGAACAAGAAAGATACGAAGATATTCTAGCTTTAGCAGTCTATGATCCTGAAAACCTCTTGACTAAATGGATGATTGCTCGAAGTTATCAAGAGACTGAAGAATTAGATGCAGCCTATGATCTCTATAAGGAACTTGCTACTGACCTCAAAGACAATCCAGAGTTTTTGGAGCAATATATTTATTTATTAAGAGAACTCGGCAAGTTAGAAGAAGCAAAAGGATACATCCAAGCTTATCTTCACTTAGTTCCAGATGATATGCAGATGCAGGAATTGTATAACCATTTAATGTAAGATATCCCTAATAATCGCCTTTAAAGAGGCGGTTATTTTTTGTAGACTTATTTAAATAAAATTCAAGTATCAGTATTCAAAATAAATAGATATAGTATGAATTTTTGATAATTTTTTGATATAATTGTTATAGTTATAAGTTGAATAATAAAATTAGTAAAAATAGAAAGATTGGAAATATGACAAAAGTAAAAATTGTAACGGATTCTTCAGTTACTATTGAACCAGAAGTGGTTAAAGAATTTGATATTACTGTTGTTCCATTATCTGTCATGATTGACAGTGTCCTTTATTCGGATGCAGATCTTGAAGAAGGAGAATTTCTTCGCTTGATGCTCGCTAGTAAAAATCTTCCTAAGACCAGTCAACCACCAGTTGGACTCTTTGCAGAGATTTTTGATGAATTGGGTAAGGACGGAAGTCAGATTTTGGCTATCCATATGTCCCATGCTTTATCAGGAACTGTTGAAGCTGCTCGTCAAGGAGCAAGTTTATCAACAGCAGATGTCACTGTTTTAGACAGTTCATTCACAGATCAGGCATTGAAGTTCCAAGTTGTAGAAGCTGCTAAACTAGCTCAAGAAGGAAAAGACTTAGAAACTATCCTGGAGCATGTAGAAGATGTCAAAAATCATACAGAACTCTACATCGGTGTTTCAACTTTAGAAAACCTCGTTAAGGGAGGCCGCATTGGTCGTGTTACCGGCTTGTTGAGCTCTTTACTAAATATTCGAGTAGTTATGCAGATGAAAGACCATGAGCTTCAACCGATTGTTAAGGGCCGTGGTTCTAAAACCTTTAAGAAATGGTTGGATGAATTAGTAGCCACATTATCAAATCGTTCAGTAGCAGAGATTGGTATTTCTTATGCAGGTACAAATGAATGGGCAAACGAGATGAAAGCTGTTCTACAACCTTTCGTTGAAAAACCAATTTCAGTCCTAGAAACAGGCTCAATTATCCAAACTCACACCGGAGAAAATGCCTGGGCAATCTTAATTCGCTATAATTCCTAAAAAAATGTAGAAAAATTGAAATAAAAGGTGTTTTTGACTTGACCTAAAAGGAATTTTAGGTTATGATTATAAGTGTTAATTAGAAATAATTTTGGAGGATTCATTAACATGGCAAACAAACAAGATTTGATCGCTAAAGTAGCAGAAGCTACAGAATTGACTAAGAAAGATTCAGCAGCAGCAGTTGACGCTGTTTTCGCAGCAGTAACTGAGTTCCTTTCAGCTGGTGAAAAAGTTCAATTGATCGGTTTTGGTAACTTTGAAGTTCGTAAACGTGCAGCTCGTAAAGGTCGCAACCCACAAACTGGTAAAGAAATCAAAATCAAAGCTTCTAAAGTTCCAGCATTCAAAGCTGGTAAAGCTCTTAAAGAAGCAGTTAAATAATGATTTTATAAAAAACCTATTAATCAAGCGTCAAGCTTGGTTAGTAGGTTTTTTTGTTTTATAGAGAACTTGCAATAAAAGTAGAAGTGGAAATAAGAATTGAAACTATTATAAGCTATGATAAAAAATATAGATTGAAAAATAAATGAAACAAAAAAACAACTCCGAATCGAAGTTGTTTTTGTTCGACCGTATACAAGTGATGCGGTTGATTATTTGAGACCGTATTTTTTGTTGAAACGATCCACTCGTCCATCTGCTTGAGTGAACTTTTGACGTCCAGTGTAGAATGGGTGTGAGTCTGATGAAATTTCCACACGGATCAATGGGTAAGTTTCGCCTTCGAACTCAACAGTTTCGCTAGAGCGTTTTGTTGAACCGCTAAGGAATTTGTAACCAGTAGTTGTGTCCATGAAGACAACTGGGCGATATTCTGGATGGATATCTTTTTTCATTTTGCAATATTTCCTTTCTGCCATGGTCTCTTTGCGAGCCATAGATTGTTACCATACTAGTCTATCAGATTCTGAAAAGTTTGGCAAGCTTTTTATCTATTTTTCAGCAAGTTTTTTAATTTTTGGTAGATGAGCTCATTCTCTTCTAAACTATATGAGTTTGCGCCACTAGCAAGGGGATGGCCACCGCCATCATGTTCTTTTGCGACACCATTGATAGGGACAAATTTACTGCGAAGACGGACGCGATAGTGACCATCTGCTTGCTCCACAAAGATTCCCCAAAGGCTAACAGTATCAATACGGCCTGGAGCTCCAACGATGGCCGCTGTTTCCGCATCAGTAACCTCGTATTTCTTCAAGATTTCTTGGGTGAGAATAACACGCGCAGCTCCATTTTCATCAACTTCTAAATGATCATAGACATAACCCTGGAGTTTGGCAATCTTAAAGTTCATAGTATCCATTTTACGAGTCAATTCAGCGTAGTCAAAGTTATGTTCTCTGAGTTGACTTGCGATACGAAGCGTACGTGCAGAAGTAGAAGGGTAGAGAAAACGGCCAGTATCACCAATAATTCCAGCGCAGAGCATTTTAGCAGCGTAGTCAGATAATTCTAAGTTAGTTGCTTCAGCAAAGAGAGAAATCATCTCACTCGCACTGCTTGAATTAGTATCTACCCAAACAATATCGCCGTAGACTTCGTCATTTGGATGGTGGTCAATTTTGATAATAGTCTCAGCCTTAGTGTATCGTTTATCATCAATACGTGCTGTGTTTGCTGTATCACAGATAATGGCAAGTGCCCCTTGATAGTCTGTGTCCTCTACCTGATCCATTTTAGCAAGCCAAGTTAAGGTTGGTTCATTAAAACCAACTACTTTTATCGTTTTTTCAGGAAAATGATGCTCAAGCAAGGCTTTTAATCCTACTTGGCTGCCCAAAGCATCTGGATCTGGTTTCATATGACGGTGAATGATAATCGTATCGTATGCTTTGATTTTTTCTAAAATTTGGTGACAAATTTCCATAATGAACCTCAATTCTTTCTCATTTCATTTTAGCACAAGAGTTTTTATTTTTAAAATGAAAAAGATGTGATATAATGGAGAAAGATTAATTGAGGAGGACCTTATGGCATTAGCAAAAATTGTATTTGCCAGTATGACCGGTAATACTGAAGAAATCGCTGATATTGTAGCAGATAAATTAAGAGAATGTGGTTTAGATGTCGATGTTGATGAGTGTACAACTGTTGACGCTTCTGACTTTTTAGAGGCAGACATCGCCATTGTAGCAACTTATACATACGGAGATGGAGAATTACCAGATGAGATGATGGACTTCTACGAAGATCTAGCGGACCTCAACTTGAGTGGTAAAATCTATGGTGTAGTCGGATCAGGTGATACTTTCTACGATGAATTCTGTAAAGCTGTTGATGACTTTGACCGAGTATTTGTAGCAACAGGAGCTGAAAAGGGTTCAGAGTGCGTTAAAGTTGACCTTTCTGCTGAGGAAGAAGATATTGAACGCTTGGAGCAATTCGCAGAAGAATTAGCTGCTAAAGTGGGATAAGCATGAAGTTGCACTGATGAACATTATCAGTGCAGTTTTTATTCATGAGGCTTAAGATTTTACTAGCCTATGTAGTGCTTTTTTGGGACTATAGTTCAATTAAAAAAGGAGACCCTATGGATTTAGAGATTATTAGACAAGAAATCGATAAAATCGATGACCAAATCGTCCAACTGTTAGAGGAGAGGATGCATTTAGTTGAAGGAGTAGTTGCCTATAAAAAGGCTTCAGGAAAACCTATTCTAGATACTAAAAGAGAAAAAGTTATCTTTGAGAAAGTCAAAAGTCGTGTAGGCAATAAAAAATACGAAGATACAATTGTAGCGACTTTTTCAGATATTCTCAAACGTTCACGTGATTATCAGGATAAAACAATCAAATGAAAAAAGAACAATTCTATCCACTAGGAATCTTTCTAGCTGCCATGTTAGGAGGATTAGTCCGTTATCAGATATCTAAATGGTTACCAGCGAGTCCAGACTTCCCATGGGGAACATTGATTGTCAATTATCTAGGGATTTTCTGCTTAGTCTATCTTGTGAAAGGATATCTGGTTTCTAAAGGAACTAGTAAAGGAGTCATTCTAGCGCTTGGCACAGGGTTCTGTGGTGGCTTAACGACATTTTCTAGTCTACTATTAGATGCAGTGAAATTGCTGGACACAGGGCGGTACCTTAGTTTGGTTACATATTTGCTCTTGAGTGTCGGAGGAGGACTTCTATTTGCTTATTGTCTAGGGAGGAAGAAATGGTAGTAATCTATCTAGCACTTGCTTGTGGACTGGGTGCCCTTGTCCGTTATTTCTTTTCACGTTATAATCAGGGTTCAGTACTACCTCTAGGAACTCTCATAGCCAATATTCTGGGCTGTTTTCTGATTGGCTTATTTTACAATCATGTAGAGTCGAAAGAAATTTACTCTGTACTTGCAACTGGTTTTTGTGGTGGCTTGACCACGTTTTCAACCTTGAATGATGAACTCCAAAGACTACTTAGTAACAAGAAGGCATTTTATAGCTATGTATTATTAACCTACTTGCTTGGTTTTTTGGCGATTTTTTTGGGAATTTTGCTTTAAATTTCTTTACATTTTCTAGGAAATTTGGTAAACTGTATCTTGTGTGTAATGGACGCACAAAAATACAGTTTATCCGCTGAGGAAGTTTCCTCAAGATTGACAAAGATAGGAGAATAAAATGAATCCATTAATCCAAAGCTTGACTGAAGGTCAACTTCGTACAGATATCCCTTCATTCCGTCCTGGTGATACTGTTCGTGTACACGCGAAAGTTGTCGAAGGAAACCGTGAACGTATCCAGATTTTTGAAGGTGTTGTTATTGCACGTAAAGGTGCTGGCATCTCAGAAAACTACACAGTTCGTAAAATCTCTAACGGTGTAGGTGTTGAACGTATCTTCCCAATCCACACTCCACGTGTTGAAAAGATCGAAGTTGTTCGTTACGGTAAAGTACGTCGTGCGAAATTGTACTACTTGCGTGCTCTTCAAGGTAAGGCAGCTCGTATCAAAGAAATCCGTCGTTAATTCGATGATAAAAAACTCTGCTCATACGGCAGGGTTTTTCTCTAGCTCCCTTAGTTCAATGGATATAACAACTCCCTCCTAAGGAGTAGTTGCAGGTTCGATTCCTGTAGGGAGCATTACAAGAAGCGTAAAGAAACATAAAGAATATTCAAAGTCTTTATTTATAGGCAATCATCACAATTTATTTTTTTAAAATAGGATAGTATATTTTGTTTTTTTGACCAAACGTTGACCAAAATTTGACCAAAAATGAATTAAATATAAAATTAAGTGGATCATATAGCTGGTCTATTTTATTTTGTGTTTAATATGTATAAAAATTTGAATTGTCTATCTAAAAGTGATACAATAGATATACAAGATAAAAAGGAGAATTGATATGTCACAAATTGCTGTAAGAGTTGATGATCAGTTAAAAAAAGAAGCAAATGCGCTTTTTAATGAATTAGGTTTGGATATGTCAACTGCTGTAAAATTATTTTTAAAGCAAAGTGTTTTAACTAAAAGTATTCCTTTTAAACTTGCTTTAGATGAATATTCAAAAGAAGAAGTAGAGCAAGCAAAGAAAGATATTCAAAAATTAGTAAAAGAAAAATCAGAAGTTGTGAAGCTGGATTTTAGTAAACAAGAAGATATTGATAGGTTCTTTGGTGAAGAATAAAGATATTAGAGGTTAAAATGGAAAGACTAGAAGAATACTCAATATTGATAGCAAGAATTGAATATGCTGATGGATCAGGTTCAAAATCTCGTCCTGCAATGGTTATTGAGTTTAATGATGAAGTCATTAAGACTTATCGTCTGACTACAAAATATGAAAATAAGTCAGATAAAATAAAGGCAAAATATTTTGAGATTATTGATTGGTTTAAAGCAGGTTTAGAGAAGCCTTCTTGGATTGATACTGTTCAAGCCTATGAGATAGAAAGAGAAAGTGTTAGAATAAAAATCATAGGAAGTTTAACGGATAGAGATATAATGCGTTTGAAAGAATTCTTGTCAAAAGTTGATTAGGAGAAAGAAAATGGAAATAAAAGATGTGGTTTATTATAATTCTGTACCTCAATTCTTAAAACCAAAATTAAATTATTTTTTAAGGGACTTCTTAAATGATTATTCTGATTATATAGAAGATATGGAAGCTGGTTCAAATTTTGATACTGAAGTTGAATATGAAGGTGATTTAGAGGTCTATTTTGTTAAATTTGTGTTTAGAAAAAAAGGTGGGGGAATTTTTGGTTATTTAGAAAGTGAGTTAGTTATTTATTGCAATAATGAGTTATGTTTAACTGCAAAAATGGAGTAAAAAATGAAAAAACACTATCATTAGATAGTGTTATTTTTTTTGTTTTCATTATAAAATTGTGTGGCTATTTCTTTAACGTAGTTTTCATACTTGGAAGGAATATCAGCATTTTTGAGATAGTCCTGATAATTGAAGCTATCGTCTATTGGATATTCGCTGTTCACTAAACTCATAAAATCAAGAATTCGTCCTTTTTCGCTAGTATTTTCTATATGATTTTTAAAGGTATCTATTTGAGATAGTGAGTTGTTAGAATCATCATTGATTAGATGGTGTTTCTCATGTAGTAGAACGTTTATTTTCTCGATTTCTGATGTATCGGCTCGAAGAAAGATGAAGTGTTTATTCTTTGCTAGAACGTATCTTCCTTTAGTGGATAGGTCTTTAAGAATGATCACTTTGCAATTTAGGTGTTCAATCTCATTTATAACTTTGTTTAGATTCATAGTTATTTTTTATTTGAAAAGTATTCGTTTAGATAATTCTTTATAATTTCTCTATCGTGATCTGTGATAGGTGTACCATCATAGGCTACTGAATTATCAATAGCAGAATCAAGATCAATATCTGATTCAGGATCAGGAATATCAGTTTTACCTAGAAGATAGTCTGTTGATACATTATAAAAATCTGCAAGTTTTTGCATTGTTTCTATGTTGATCTTTTTTTTACCACTTTCAAATTGCTGGTATGCTGGTTGAGTTATATTTAAGAAATTAGCAATTTCTTTTTGTGTATATTTTTCTTGTTGTCTTAGCTTTTTTAGTCGATCATAAAACATATTTACTCCTTTTTAAAATTTTTTAAAAAAATTTTAAAAAAACTATTGACAAAATAAGCTATGGGTTATATAATAGGTATATAAGCAATAGCTTATAAGAATTAAGTATTGATTTCTTAATTCAAGTCCATTGAAAATTTAATAAAAAACGTGTCAGACAACAACGAATCATTGACTAACACGATTAAATGTAGCAATTTAATTATAAGTGAAAATTAGTAAAATGTCAAGGTGTGTCTGATGGTAGATATAGTTTGTGGAGTTTAGCTATTAAAACTAGAATAAATCTAGCTTTTTTCTTGGTGTTGTTATAAGTGATTTTTTTCTAAACTTTTTTCACTTGTTCCCACAATACCTTTCAATTATCGTTTGATAAGTTCTCAAAAATACCAAACTTTAAGCTAGATTCCGTAAACTATATCTATTAATCATCATTGATCACGTTGGGTTTTTCGTCCTTTCGCCTGAGTAGATAAGAAAAGGGAACTGACGGCTGTGGTGCAGTCAATGATACTTTGTAGAGGTAGCTAGAGTGAGATAGTGAGGCTATATCGTATGGTCGGTGTGTAAGAGTAAAAACTTGCTAATGCCTTAGGGTAAGGAAGAGGGGGTATTGAGTTATCCTTAAATCTGTGACCGTGGCGAAGGGAGTAAGCTATAAAGCTGAAAGTGTGCGAAGATAAGAGCATACACAAAAAGAGTAACAAGAAAAGGCTTTGAAATATAAGCCTTTTTATTTTTACTCAAAAAGGAAATTAACAATAAAATTTATTGTTAGTTTTCACAAGAGAATAGGATTTATTCTTTTATGTGAATTAACAATAGAAAGAAAGAGGGTATTTTTATAAGAGAAATTTTAGAAGGTTATATTCTTTTCCTGAAAAAAGGAATTGTATTTTGGTTAGAATGTCATTTGAAATTATTGATCGTTTGTTTGAAAATTTTAAGTGTGTTGATAATAAATTTGATGTTCTGTTTGTTATTTGTGATGATTTCTAATAATGATCTATTTGGTTTTGTATCGTATTTATTTATTCTAGTAGCTGGAAGTTTTTGTTTTTATCTAATAGATCGTGATAGAAAGTAAGATAATTGAAAGAGGTGTGTTAAAATCGTATCTATTGAGTGGAAGGGAGAAGATGATGTAAGAACATATTCAGAAGAATGGATTCGTAGGGAATACCTGCGAATATATAGTAGGTTCTGCTGGAATCTAAAAATTTATGCTCACGTTAAGAGGGGCGCTGATGTTTATGTATCGTCTAAAAAATGTTGTGAAGAATTGTATAGGAAGTTATATGCTATGGGTCAATTAACGAATACTTTTTATCGTAAGATTGATAATCGTATTGATCGTACTTATAACCATTTTTTAGAAACTGGAGAAATTATTGAATTTGGCTAGGAGAAAAAATGAAAGTTAAATCTTCAATATTGTTACTTTCAACGGTAACTTTGCTTGCTTATGGCAATAGCGTAGTTCATGCTGACAGTGGTTGGGAATCAAAAATCTCACAACTGGAAAGACAGAAAGAAGAAATTGCTAAAAAGAATGGTGTTACTGGTTATGCTAGTGATGGTCGCTGGTATTCTTTGGTTGAATCCGAAAATAAGATTAAAGAATTAGAAGCGAATCTCAATCAACTTAAAACTCCGTATAGTGAAAAAAATACTATCAAGGTGAGTTCAGAATATGTTCAGGCTCTTAAAGATTACTACAACTATAAGAAAAGTGATTCTGAAAGAGATAGGGCAGAAGCAATATTAAAAGCAGAAAGTAAGAAATTACGTTTACAGGAAGATAATTTTATCTCGAATGTTGTTGATCAAGTAGAAGTTTATGATGTCAATAATCTTCCTAAAGATGTGAAAATTGAATTGAATTATTTTGCTTTAAATATGCTGAATCAAGTCAGAAATCAGATGGGCTTACCTCAATTAACTTTGGCCAATTCGTCTATTGATTTTGCTGACAAGCTATCTAATAAGGTTCGTGAAGCTGATAGGAGTGTTTTTGATTGGCATTATGTCAAGGGTATCAATGATATAGCTAGAGAATATGGTTTACCTACCTCTAGTAAAGAAGATGAAGAACGAGAAACAGGTGGACAGTTCTATGAAAATTCATTTGCTTTGAGTGGTGTCACAAGTGATATGACTAAAGTAGATATGAAAAAATGGATTTATTATTCTATTGTAGAATTTTTGTATAATGGTTCTGAGTTTTCTCATGCTCAATCAATAGCTGGTCTAAATTATGGTAAAAGTTATAAGAATGAATATCTTGGAATATCTTTACACTATCTTAAAGATGGGTTAGGTATTAGCTATGTTACTGTGTCTGATAACGAATTATCAAAAGCGAATAAGTCTACCTTTAAAAAAGATAGTCCTTCGAATACTACTGAAAACAATAGAAAATCATTGTTATCTATAAAAGAAAAAGAATTGCAGACTGAAAAAGGTAAGTATGAGAAGATTAAGGCTGCGTATGATAGCTATGATAGTATTGATAAAAAAATAAAAGAAGAAAAAGAAAAGGAGAAAAAAGAAAAGGAGAAAAGAGAAGGGCAGAACAAAAAGAATGATGTACCTGTTAAACCTTCAAAACCTGCTGTTCAAAACAAGGAAAAACCGAATGATTCTAGTAAGAAAAAGGTTAACTCTGTTATTGAAAAAAATGGGTGGAAAAAAGAGAATGGTTATTGGTATTATTACAAAAATGGGAATCGTGTAACTAATTCATGGCAGGGTTCATACTATCTGAAGTCAGATGGTAAGATGGCTGATAATGAATGGATTTATGATTCGTATTATAGTTCTTGGTTTTATTTAAAATCAGGTGGTGCTTATATAAATAGTGCATGGTATTATGATTCGTATTATCAATCTTGGTATTACTTTAGATCAGGTGGATATATGGCTAAGAATAGCTGGCAGGGTTCATACTATTTGAAGTCTAGTGGTGCTATGGCTAAGAATGAGTGGGTTTATGATTCATATTACGGTGGTTGGTACTACTTGAAATCTAATGGCGTTTACGCTTGGTCTGAGTGGATTCAAGGTAGGTACTGGGTTGATTACTCAGGAAGATGGGTATAGTCTTTAAAGTCAGTTTAACTGGCTTTTTTTATTGGAAAAAAGGAGTAAAGATGATTTTAATTGTGTTTAAGCGATCTCGTTCACCGTCCTAGTAAAATGAGATTAGAAAAAAATAAAAAAATGATTTTTAAAAAAAGGAGAAATATAGTTAAATGTTAAAATCACAAGAATTTAAAACTTATGGATCAATCCGTAAGACAAAAGTAGCTGGTGCGTGTGGAGTTATTCTTGCGCTTGGTATTTTGGGAATGGGACTACAAGGGACTGTTTCTGCTGATGAAGTTTCAACTGATAAACCTGTTGTAGTAGAGAAGAAAACAGAAGTAGAAGTTCCTGTTTCTCATGAAAAACTTGATAAAGCTGTTACTGAAGCTAAAAATGCTGGTGTGAATGTAGAAGTAGGTGCTGTTCAAGATAAAGGTGTAGCAACTTCTGAAACAGTAGCAGAAAAGAAAAAAGAAATTGAATCTGATTATGCGAAGCAGGAAAAAAATGTTAAAACTGTGACTGATGATTATTCTTCTAAGGTAGATAAAATTACTAAAGAACGTGAAGTAGTTGAAAAAGAAAATAAGGCTAAACAAGAAGCGTATGAAAAAGCTGTCACGGATCATAAAGCAGAAGTCAAACGTATTGAAGCTGAAAATAAAGCTATTCTTGCTGACAACGCTACAAAAGAAGCTGAAAACAAAGCTGAAAATGAGCGGATCGCAAAGGACAACGCTACAAAAGAAGCTAACTACAAAAAAGCTGTAGCAGACCAAGAAACCTATAATAAACAGGTTGCAAAAGATAATGCTGATCTTCAATCTCAATATAATAAGAAGCTGGAAACATATAGTAAAGAATTGTCTGCTTATAATAAGCAGAAAGAAGAACTTACTAAGAAGGGTGTAAAAGCTGAAAAACCTCATATCACTGTTTATGGTGATTATGATGAAAGTCAACGTGGCAGCGTCAACTATTACAAAAAAATGACTGCTTCATTTGAAGGGTTAGAAGGTTTGATGAAGGTCAAAGATTATATTGGACTTCATACAGATTCAACTATCTCAGGTAGCCGAAGTGGTCTTATCGCTAAAGGTAAAGGCTTGTTAGGTGAAATTCGTGATCCTAAAGCTGGCGATTCTTTCACGATCCATAATGTAGCTGAAAATGATAAAGGTCAAAAAATCTCTGCTAAGTTCACTTTTAATAAAGTTGAACAAGAATGGGTTGAAAATGGTAAATCATTGTCAGATACAAAGATTAAAATTTATGAATATGATAAAGATGGTTCTATCAATTTTAATTTTTGGAATCTAGTTGAGTTCAATCCTAAAATTGAGTTCTTCTTAGAAAAGAACAAACAAAAAGCTATCTTGACTATTGCTTCAATGTTTAATGACATTGATTACGGTCAAGAGTTGCGCTTGACTTATGAAGATGGAACAGAAGGGATTGTCCTCAATCCAAAAGGTTCAGATGTAAAAAAAGTTAAGCGTGATGGCAAAGATTACTACAAGGGAGAATACAAGACAGCTTGGACTTATGATGTTCCTGATCTTGGTGTTAAGGCAGGTGATCTAGGGTACACTGATGTTAAAAATGAAGCTGATATTCCACGTGGTTCAATTCTTTCAGTAGGTTATGGCTCTACGTTAAATCTATCTTACCACAATGGAGTAGGTAAACACTCTCAATCGGATATTGATTATGTTCGTAAAAGAGCAAAAAACAAAGCTATTGCAGAAGGTAAGCCTGTTCCAACTGATAAAGAAATTTTTGAAGCTGAAAACTGGGCTGTCGGATTGTTTGGTAAGGCAAGTGCAACTGTTCCTGTTACAATTCTAACTAAACCTCCTGTTAAGCCTGAATTGAAACAAAAGGATACTAAGGAAATTCCTAAACCTAAATTGGAGAAACCGAAAGAATTTGTACCTCGTACAACACTTCCAACTCCCCCTGCTCCAACTCCCCCTGAGAAGAAAAAAATTCCTGAAATGCCTTTACTTCCTACTGTAAAAGTGAACTACTCACGCTTGCGTGTAACTCCTTCAACTCCTAAACCTGTGAAGGCTATTACAGATAACTACGCAAACAATATCAATGGTGCGAATACATTTGATAAGAATGTGAAATTCAGTCTGACAACTGACTACAAACCATATTCAACGTTTACTACTGATTCTAAGACTTATGGTAAAACATGGGCAATGGTTGATGATGTGCAAGATGGTGCTTACAAGGTAGATGATAGCAAAATCACTATGAAGGATTCTGCTGGTAAAGATGTTAAGGCTTTGTTTAATATGTACCATGTTCTTTCTGAAAAACAACGTACAAAAGAAATTCAAAACATTTTGAAGGAAGCTGGTCTGAAACCAAAAGGTGAGTTCTATATGTTTGTAGCAAAAGATTCTGCTTCATTCTATAAGAATTATGTAAGACAAGCTAAGAATATCACGATTGATCTTCCTGCTCGTTTGTTGGTAGAAAAAGGACAGATTGTTAAAAATGATTTCCATCAAATTGATTTTGGAAATAGTTTTGTATCTAATTTGGTAACAGTTCAAGTTCCTGATTTGAAACCTGAAAAACACGCTGTAGATCAAAAAGACGATAAGAAGATTCGTGATGGTCAAGAAATTTTGATTGGTCAGTTCTTACGTTATCTTCTTGATGGAGTGACCGTTCCTAGCAAGCACGATACACTTTATCAGTATGATGGTATTGATAAGTTAGATGTGAAGCATGATCGCTATACTGGTAACTGGTCAGGAATCATTCGTGGTACTGAATATGTAGCTGGAAAAGACATGGTACCACCTTATGATGTAGTTCTTTCTGATGGTAAAGTTGTTAAGGCTGGAGATAAGATTGCTAAAGGCACTGCCTATGCTTTCCAATTCAAGTTTGATCAAAGTACAAACTCTGACTTTATCAAGAAAATTGTTAAAGTAACATGGAATGAAAAAGATGGTAAGTGGTCATATACTATTGACAAAGATTTCTTGAACTCTCTAGGAGTACAAGGTACGTTTGACGCTGATTTCTATATTGAAGTTGAGCGTATTGCAAGTGGTGATGTTGAAAACAAATTTGTGAACATTGTAAATAGTCAAGAAATGGAAGCTAAAGTTGTAACTCATACTCCTGAGCAACCTAAACCACAAGAACCGAAAAAACCAGCTTTACCGAATACTGGTACTGCTGAATCTTCACTTGGTTGGTTTGGTCTAGCTGGTGTACTTGCAACTATGCTTGGTGTAGCTGGTCTTAAACGTAAAGAAGATTAGTCTATTTGTTAAGGGCGATTAAAACAGGAAAATCGCCCTTTTTATTTTCAAAAAATATATATAAAAAGAGGTATAAAAAAATGGCAAAAATTAAAAAAATCCCTGTTGGGTTGGAAGCGATTGGAACTAAAGTAGTTGTCAATCCAAAATATCGTGAAGTTGTGACTGGTAACGGAGAAAATTTCGTTCCTTTCCGTGAGTTTGAACTTTCAGGAGATCAACAAAATAGCGTGACTGTTCGTGTATATGGAATTAACAATTCTGATACTCCAAAAGCAAAAGGTTTGACTATTGTTAAGTTTGTATCAGGACTTAATTTCGTAACTCGCTTGGTTGGTCGAAAAGAAGAAATTCAATTTGAAGCAAGTGAATTGCGTTTTGAAAAATAATAAAAAGGAGAAATAGAAAAATGGCTTTTAATATTCGTAAATTTAATAATGCAGAAATTCCTGTAAACGTGAAGGAAAAATTCGGTACACTTACTTTTCTTGGTTTTGATGAAAACTGGAAAATGGTAGAAGGTGAAGCTGTTGATTATCCTACTCATGCCGAAGTGTTCTCTGACAAAATGCAAGAAACTATTGCGATCAAGCTGGAAGAAGGTATTTCAGTAGAAGATATTCCGTTCATGTCGGAAGTTGAAATTGTAGGACAAGCTACAATTTGGATTTATGATTATGAAGATACTGTTTATCGTGGTAACAATAATGTGTCTGAAATCAAAGCACTTGCTTTCTCATTGCGTGCTGAAAATATTAAGCGTGTTGGCGCTGCTGCTGGTGTAACTGCTCAACCTAAACAAGAGCAGAAGCAAGATCAAAAACAAGAGCATAAAGGCTAGTTGATAAAGGAGAAAAGATATGGGTTTGTTTCCTGCATACAGGGGAATCAAGATTAAGCCTTACATGGTGAATCTTAGATACTTTATCTTTTCTTTTTTCTTTTTGTTATTCAGTCCTGCGCTTGTATATTATGGTTATTTAAACTTTGAAAAAATCAAGGGGTTGGATATAGCAGCTATTGTTATTCTTGTGATCATGTTGATAGTATTTATTGTTTTAAGTATTTATCTAACATGGTTTTCACAAGAAAGAATCTTTCTTTTTCAAAAGTTAGAAAGACTGTCTAAACTGGCTTTCTTTTTGAAAGAGAATGGTTATACCTATATAAAGAAGGTAAAACGTGAATCAGGTACTATTGATAAAGTTGTGTTTCCTGTTGTTTATATGAAGCAGAATCGCTATGATCTTGATGTGGCTTTTAAAATGGCTGGTAACAAGTTTCAGGAAAAGTTTAAGAAGATTGGTAGTGAGTTAGAAACAACTTTCTTTATGGACTTTATGGAAGTACAAGACGATATAAAGTTTAAAACCTACAAACTAGCCTATTCTGCTTTTTTGAATCGTATTAAGGTAACTGATGTCAATTATTCTGATAAAGGTATTCAACTGATGAAGAATCTTTACTGGAATCCTATTGATGATCCTCATTTGCTGGTAGTCGGTGGTACTGGTGGTGGTAAGACTGTTCTATTAAGAACTCTGATTCGTGCTTTAGCGAAAGAAGGTGTAGTTGATATTGGTGATCCAAAACAAGCTGACTTTGTAACTATGGCAGAACAGAAGGCTTTTGAAGGGCGAATTTCATATAATGCTGAAGATATAGTAGCTATGATCGAAAGAGGGGTAGATATTATGTTTGCACGATATGCCTATATTCGTCAAAAACGAGCTGAAAATGGCGATAAGGATATGAAGAAGTATTATGAGTACGGATTAGAGCCTTATTTCCTAGTCTGTGATGAATACAATGCCTTGTGTGCTATGCTGGACTTTCAAACTAGACAGCGTTTAGATAATGCTATGGGTCAATTCCTGCTTCTTGGAAGGCAAGCTGGCTGTTTTGGAATAATAGCTATGCAGAAGCCTGCAAGGGAAGATTTAGGCTCAAAATTGCAAGCTAACATTAACTTTCGTATATCTGTTGGACGATTGGACGAGATCAGTTATGATCTAGCCTTTGGCGAAGTCAATAGAAATAAAGAATTTAAGTATGTGAAGTATGTAGGTGGCAAGCGTGTTTATGGTCGAGGTTATGCTTGTGTCTATGGAGAAGTAGCAAGGGAATTCTATTCACCATTGCTTGAAAAGAAATTCTCATTCTATGATGAATATGAGAAGATTGAAAGACGAGAAAATCCTTTCAATCCTTTAGAAAATCCTGAAGCTGTTCTTTCCGAAGAAGAAAAACAAGCCTTACAGGAAGAAATGCAGGCTAAAGAAGAACTTGAAAAAGGAACGGTTAAAAAAGCTAGTCCTGAATTGGTTCAAGAATTGATGGCAAGTAAACAAAAAGAAAATGAAGATGATCTTGTAAGAACATTTGCTTTTTCTAAAGAACTTGGTGTTTCTGCTGGTTCTATGAAAAACTTGGTTGATAAGCTAGATGGTATTTTAGATTTTGAAAAGGAAGATAACGTAGTGTTACTTGATAAAACTCAAAGAGATATTATTAGAGATTTGTTTGAGTTGAAAAAGAATACTACTCAAAATTGGAGTGAGATTTTGGAAGATTTTCCTTTTGATCAATACTAATCTAGTAGTTGGTGAGGGGTTATTCCCCTCTTTTTTATTAGTGCTAGTTGGTACAATTCAGCTTGCTAGTAGCTAGTAGCAGGAACGAGGAAGCGTATGCGACGAGTGACTGCGTGTACTAGCGTGTACTAGCAGGCTGGATTGTGCGAATTAACCCCCTATGACTAATAGGGGGGTAGAAGGTGTGCGATAAAGTCAAAAGCCTTGATAACACTGGTTTTTTTATCTCAAAAAATGCAATATTACGAAAAAAAGGAGAAATATGGAATTTAAAGAATTGAATAAAGTACAAAAAATGTACTCTTTTTCAGATCAGGAGATTTCGGACTATTTAGAAATAGATAGAGCGACACTTTATAGATGGAAGGAAGCTGGAAAAGTTTCCGAAGCATACGATTCAAAAATTAAAGAGTTGGTAGCTTTTAAAGAAGGTGTGCGAGATAGTGGTTTCTCTTTGGAAGGTAAAGTTGACTATGTGAAGGTGACATTCAAAACAAGAGATTATATTGAAGTGATTGAGAAAGTCTTGTGTTTGAAGAATAAGCCTTTTCTTGAAGAAGAAAAAGGTGGTTCAGGGTATGATACAAAATATACATTTCAGCATATCAATGTTTTCATATCGAAGAAAAGGGAAGATATGGGTTGTATGATTGAGTTAAAAGGTCAGGCTTGCAGGCAATTTGAATATTACCTAGAAGAAGAACAGAAGGCAAGCTGGAGAGATTTCTTTATTCGTTGTTTTGAGTATGAGCGTGAAATTGCTGAAGGTGATGGAAAGTATATGAATATACCTCGGTTAGATATTGCGCTTGACGAAAAATATAACGAAGAAGGGAATTTTGAACTTGGTAAGCTGGTAGAACTTTGGGACAAAGGCTTGATTGATAGTCGGTTGGGATTGAAGCAGATTGAAGATAATGGTGAGTATGGAAAAGCTAAAACAATCTACTTTGGATCAAGACAATCTGCCTATCATTTTTGCTTTTATCAGAAGGATATTGAGCAGGCGAAAAAACTTGGTTTTGATTTAGATTTCATTCATTCGGCTTTACAATTCAAGAATCGGTATGAAGTGCGAATGTGTGATGAAGTAGCTTTGGACTTTGTAAAAAAAGCCTTGAATCAAAAGCTGGATATGGCGAAGTTGGCTGTAAGAGTTATCAATAGCAAGATTAAGGTCTATGAGAAAGTTAATGGAAAGAAGGTTCTTAACAAAGAGTGGTATTCATTGCTGGGCGAAGTTGATCGTATTGGTTTTTCAACTGCCCCTGTTGAAGTTGGTTTTTTTGATAAACAGTATAAATGGATCAATGAGAATGTTTCAGGTGTTACTACCGTTCTTAAAACTTGGGAAAACATAACAGGTGAGCATAAGTTGAAAAAGATATTGTTTGAAGGGAATATAAGTGAAAAAAATTGGAAGAAATTAGAGCAAGCGAGGGTTGATTATGAGAAAAATTTACAGGTTGATAGGTACTGATTCAGTAGTTGTGAATAATAGTAACTTAGTTGTATCTACTGATAAAGGATTGAAGTCTATTAGTAGTTATTTTCCTAGTTTTGAAGGGAATGAAAATTTAGTAGTGATTCCTGTTGAGCCTTCAAAAATCTTTCGGACTTATTTCAAGGAATATACATTGGATTGGTCAAGGATTCATGAAGATGTGAATGCGATTCTTGATATGACAAAATAGTTAGTTTTATTTGAGGTTGTTCTGTGAAAAAGAAGAAAAAAATAACTGATGAAGTTTTAAGAAAATTGGTGTATTTGATTCCTGCAAGGTATTTCTATGATGGAATTGTAACGAGTAAGAAGGCTAGAGGTTATCAAGATTATATTGAGTTTCAATGTCAGAAGTATAGATCAACTAAAACAAGAAAAGATTGGTATGAGGTTAAAAGACTAACTAAAGAATATGAAGAATATCTGAATAAAGAAGTGGATATAAAAAGAAAGTTGTTATTGTTTGGTTTGCTGAAAAGAGATAGTAAGGAGAGAATAGATGTCTATAATCTATTGGTTAAAAAATATCATTTGGAAAGATGGGTTTGAAGATGGCTAGAATCTTGAAGTGGTTAAGAGAAGTGCTGCGCTTTATGTGTTTGAATTATATATTGCCTATGGTTATATTTCTTGTTGTAAATTTGATTAGTGGCAACTCTAAAATCGCTTTTGTTTTCTTTAGTATTACGCTAGTTGCAGGAGTTGTGATGAATTTTAAAGAATTGGATAGGTCGTTATATGATAAGAATGGTAAAGATGATTTTTAAGATCATACATTATTTGATTTTAAATTCCATTGTAGGATTGGTTGTGTCGCTGGCTTCGTATGTGTTGATAGGGAATGTTAAAATCTCTATTCTGCTATTTCTGATATTTTTTGTAAGTGGTTTATTTGTTGAATGAAAAGGAAGGTTTTTATGGAGTGAAAATTAAGAAGCGTTCTCCTGCATGGTTGCTGGGAAAAAGTAAAAGCTAAAAAATAGAAAATGAGGTATAAAAAAATGGCTTTAAGTGGAAAAGATAAACAAGTGATTGAGTTGTCATTGGAACTTGGTAAGAAATTGAAGGATCAAGAATTTAAGCAAGCGTGGACTTTAGCTGGTGAGTTAAGTGCGCTCCTTAAAAATACTGATGATTTGAGCCTTCCATATCAAGTGATTGAATGTATCAAGAAAGATGTATCAAGTTATTACTCAATGAATCAAGAGTATAACAAGGTAACGAATCGTGCATTTGCGATTGGCTCTAGTTTTGAGCGTTCGGCTTCAATTTAATTAAAATGGTAAAGGAAGTCAAGAGTGGCTTCCTTTTTTGTTTGGAAGGAGAAATAATGAGTATTAAAGTTATTTATGATAGCTATTCAGATATTTGTGGAGATTATGTTTATGGGAAACATTTTCTTGAACTACCTGAAAAGATTATTGAAAGATTAGATGAACATTTTGATGGTGCTGAATTTGGTAAGTTTGATGGTTGTAACCCTGATAATGTTTATATCAATTCATTTACAGAAGTTGATACACAAGAAGCGTTAATTGACTTTGCTGGTATTTTGGATCATGGAGAATATGAGCAGTTAGTTAATGAAGATCGTTTGTCTGCTTATGTAGAAGAACACGAAGAAGAAATTATCAATCGTATAGAAGATTCTTATACATTTCTTGGTCATGAAGGTGATAGCTGGTACTTGTTGCAATAAGGGATAGTTGGTACTGAATATGACTTCAAGAGTTTTAATTAAGAATCCAAAAAATGGAAGGCAGGCTTGGTTTAGCTTGCCTTTATATTTTGGAAAGTTGTCTGTGATTGGTTTGAGTGGTTCTTATGATGATCAAATTGAAATTGTTGATTATGAGGGTACTTCATTCATTGGTTATGGTGTATTTAATGTTGCTGATTTGGAACAGTTAAATAAGCAGGTAGAAGGTTGATTTAGGAAGGAGAAAATAAAAAATGGATTTAATGGCTTTAGTTATTCATAAGGGAATTGCTATACGAGTTTTGCTTCCGATTTCTAGTGAAGAAGTAGCTGAACGATTTGGCTATGAAGGTGAAGATATTGAAGTTACGATTGATTCGATTGAAACATTGCCTGATTTAGATTGCGAAGGTTTGACTTTGGATTTAGCGAATAAACTTGCTAAAAGATTAGAAAATGTAGATGAAAATTTGGTTCTTACATTTATTGAGCGAAAAAAATCTAATGCACTTTCCTTATTAAATGCTGATTTTGAAGGTTGTTGGTTATATCCTGATGTTAATACTTATTATGAGTTAGGAAAACATACTGTTGAAGAAGATGGTTTCAATTACTCAATCGAAACACTAAAACGGTATTTTGATTATGAGAAGTTTGGTCGTGATGTTAGTCTTTCTGAAGGTGGCAGCTTTACTGATAGGGGTTACTTTGTATCAAGATAATAGAGAAAAAAAGAGTTTATAAGGAGAAAAAATGGAATTAACAGCTTTGATTATGGATAATCGGACAAAGAAAGTAAAACAATTTTCTTTGCCTGTTGAACTTGAATATGTAGCTTCTGAATTTGGATATGATGTAGAAGATGTTTCTACAACGATTCAATCTATTGAAGAATTGCCTGATTTAGATGTTGAAAGAAGTTCTTTATTTGTGTTCAATGAACTTGCTGAAAAGTTGGAAGATGTAGATGAAGATATTGTTTTATCATTCATTGAATCAAATAGTTCTGATCCAAAGGAATTATTAAATGCTGAATTTGATGATTGTTCGTTATATTCTGATGTTTCAACTGATCGAGAATTGGGTCAATATATTGTAGAAGATATGGGTGTTGAATTGTCAAGGGAAACATTAGAACGCTATTTAGACTATGAAAAATTTGGTCGTGATGTTCGTTTAGAAGAAGGTGGTAGCTTTGTTGATAAAGGTTACTTTGTATCAAGATGATAGCGAATATTAGGGTTCTGAATGAAGGCAATTTTGATTATCTTTGTGAGTTAGATGTTATGAAGCATAGTCAAGATCAGATAGTTGCAAGATTGAAAGAATTGGGAATTGATAAAGGGAATTTCTTTGTATGTGGTATTACTGATTGGGAAGTTGATAAGATCATGTCGCTGGACGAGGTTTACTTGCTGAAAAAAGCAGTCCTTGATTTGTATGATGGTGATGATTATGTTGTGAGATTTCAGTTACAGCGATATGTTCCTATCAAAAAGATTATTTCAACCTATTATCAATTCTGTTCTAAAGATGAAGTAGCAACTGTGATTCAACTTTCAAAGAATTTAGATATTGGTCTTTTGATAAATTATTTTTTTAAGTGTGGAAATTGGGTGACAGCATTTCAAGGTTTTGTTGAACAAGGAGAAGTGCTGAATACTCCAAAAGGATTTTATAGAAAGGTTTCTTTTGAATGAGAAATATGTTTTTAAAGAAACCACGCAAAGACAAACAACTGACAGTTAAGAAAATCAGTCAGAAAAAATCGAATCTGATTTTCATGATTAGCTTGGTTGGTTTCGTCTTGTTTTGTGGTTTAACCATGTTTGTTTCAATAGCAACTACTGCGAAGATGAAAGCAAGGCTTTCTGAAGCACCTGTGGTGGAAGCTAAAAAAGAAACAGATCGTACCTTGGAACAGTTCCTAGATGGATATGTAAGTAGATACTTTACATATAATTCAAAAAGTGGCTCTGCTGATGAAGATGTCGCAAAGTTGAATGATTACTATGGAAGTGTTCCTGATGTGAAGAATCAAGGTCAGACGAAGCAGGAGATGAATATTGTTAGTGCTAGAATGTTGAGTGCTAAAGATGGTGTCGCTGTTTATCGTGTGATCTATGATACGAAGAAAGATGATAAGAATCAACGTGTAGGAATTGAATTTACGATTCCATACGGTGTGAAAGATGGCAAGTATTATATAAGTGGTTTGCCTTGGTTCTCTCCTGTGAGCGATTTTAAAGCTGAAGGGGTGGATAAAGAGAATCATGTATCGCTGTTAGCGAATGATGAAATGGAAGAGGGCAAGCGCAAGAAGTTGGTATCATTCTTGGAATTGTTCTTTAAGAATTACACTACCAGTCAAGCAAACTTAGATTTGATTTCTAATGGAATTAAGTCTATTGGTGGTGCAACGTTTAAGAGTTTAGATTATACCTACTTAAAAGAGAAAGATGGGAAAATCTATGCTTATTCGCAAATTACTCTTGATGTTGCAGGTACAACTCATAGTGAAAACTTTAGCTTTGAGTTAAGAGAAGATAAAGATAGCTATTTTGTAGAAAAAATGGATCATACGATTCCAGCAGACTTCAATAAAAAAGATGATGATAAAGGAGAATAGAACAAATGGCATTATTTCAATTTTTAGTAGCAAAACTTGGTATTCCAGCAGTAGCATTTTTCGCTGGTACGAAGGCTCTTAAAGCGTGGAAGGATCAAAAAGTTGGAACGATTGTAGGAACAATTCTGATTGCTGGATTCATTATTTATTTCATGGATAACCCTGAATCAGTCTTGCGTGCAACGAATACTATTTGGTCTAAAGTGCTTGAAGTATTCAAGTAGGTCAACTTTATGAAGCGTGAAGATAAAAAGCTGTATGTTTATACTACCGCATTTAGACAACCTATATGGGTACACAAGATCAATGAAGATTTTAGTTTGCCTTTTGCTCTCAAAATGTCAACTATTATCTATGCTCTAGTAAGTTTCGCTTTATCGTGGTTCTTGCTAGGGTATGTACCTTTTTTGGATTGGGGTTTTCGATTCATGGGTTCATTGTTCATTGGCTGGTGGTGTGGAAATTTACTAGCTGAAAATAAAATTGATGGTAAAACATTGTTTCGTTTCTTAGTTGATTATTTTAAATTTTGGATAGAATATGACAGTAAGAGAAGTTCAATGTATTTATGTAAAGGTAAAAAATATGAGAAAGTGAGAAGAATCTACCGTGGAATTAACGAATAATATTTGGGCGATAGATGATAGCTTGATTCTCTTGAAAGATGGAAGTGTGCTGGCTGTATTTGAAGTTGAGCCACAAGTGATCAATACTATTGAAGATGGTGAGAAAGAAGATTCAAAAGATTTAGTATTCAATTACTTATCAAGTATTGCTAATTATAGTGATTTTGGAATCTATACTCTGAATTTTGACTTAGAGTTGGCAAAGAAAATTGAGTTACTTTCTCATGATATTGAGCAGGATGTTGGTACTAGTCCATTGGCAAATTATGTGATTTCTAATATGGCTGATCGCTTAGAAGAAGAAGTTACATATTTGCTGGAATCAAAAGATTATCTAGTAGTGCCTTTGAAGTCGGTCAATGTATCGTCTGATTTTAAAGTGACGGTCAAGCAGTCTGTTGCTAACTTTAGAAAATCAGTCATGAAAATGGTTGGTTTTGAAGAATTACCGAAGGTCGATTGGTCGAAGGAATGGCAAGATCAAAAAGAATTGATTCAAACAAAATTACACGCTTTGAATATTCAAGAAGTTGTGAAAGAAGATTTGATGTTGTTGAATCGGATTCATTTCTTGAATGGTCAATACTATGATAAAGATAGTGAAATTATCGCCCTTCAAAATTCGATTGAGAATGTTGATGAAACAATCATTGAAATTGGATCAGGTAACGCTTTGAAACTGGTCAATGGTGAAGAAGAAAGCTTTGTAGCAACTATTCCTGTATATGCTTATCCAAAGAATGTTTCCTACTTGCACTTAGCAGAAGAAATTAAGAATATTGGTTTCCCTGTAAATAGTGCCTTGAAAGTGAAATTCTCAACTAAAAGTGGAATCTATTCCTTGAATACAAGGGCAAGAAACAAGCGTAAGAATCTTGGAAATACGGTGACTGAAACAGCAGAAAATGATGATGTTCAAAAAATTGAAGTCCTAGAAAGTTATCAGTTACTAGAAGATTTTCAAGAGAAGTACGATAATAAAGAGCCTATGGTTACTTTCCTTCACCTGTTACAAATTACTGGTGATAGTATTGAAGAATTAAATGTTAAGTATGATATTTTAGCTTCAAGATTGAAAGATATGGAAGTTGAAATTGTGAAGGCTGTTGCTGATCAGGTATATCTGTTCTATAAATTCAGAATGACAGAATTGATTGATGGCGATAGGGAAGGTTTTTTACAATATTCAAGCCTGCGTGGTCTTTGTGAGAATCTGTTCTTTACGAAGAAAAAAGTAGGTACTGATGTTGGATTTCCTATTGGTCGAATTGATAAAGAAAGTTCTTCATGGTATGGAGATTTTAAACGTGCCTTAGATAATAGTACGAATGTTGTATTCACTAACTTGTTACAAGCCAATAAAATCGGTGTTCATGGTAAAGAAACAAGCAATCCTCATACAGCTATTACTGGTTCGACTGGTAACGGTAAGTCATTCTTAACAAAATTACTTTTTACTTACCATTCATTGTTAAAAGCAAAAGTTCTGTATGTTGATCCAAAAGCTGAAATGCGAACACAATATCTATCTGTGTTAGCTGATTTGGAAGAAAAAGGTAAGTCTGAAGAATTACAAGAATACATACGATCTATTCGCTTTATTACTTTGGATATGCGTAAGGAAGAAAATAAAGGTGTTCTTGATCCATTCTCATTCCTGCAAGATGAAGGTGAGTTAACGGAGTTAGCAACCGTACTTGTTGCTTCTGTATTGGATAAGGACACTTATATTAAGATTAAAGCTCATCTGTATGATTCGCTTGATAAAGTGATTGAGCGTAGAAAAGCAGGTGAAAAGGTTGGTATGTTACAAGTTTTTGATGAATTGGAAAAATCTTCAAAAGAGGAAGTTTCAACTGCTGGATATTTACTAAAGAGAATTTCTAAAAATTCATTGTTATCATTATGTTTTTCCGATGGCAGTCAAGAATTTCTAAAGACTGATGATAAAACAATTATTGTTGAGATTGCTGGTCTTGATATGCCTGAAGATAATGATAAAGATGAAATGACTGAAACACAATTAAGAAGTTTGACGGTTATGTATGCTTTGACCTATTTCTGTGCGATTTTTGGTGAACGTGAAAAGGATAAGGAAACAATGTTATACCTTGATGAAGCATGGCAGGTTTTGTCAACTCCTGCCGGAAGGCAAGTAGTCAATCGTGTTAAACGTACTGGACGATCATTCAATAATTTCTTGGTACTTATTACTCAATCGGTAAAAGACTTGAAAACAAGTGCTGATACAACTGGGTTTGGTACAGTATTTGCTTTTCCTGAAAATACAGAAACAGAAGCAATTTTGGAACATTTGCGAGTTGAAAATGATGAATTATCAAGAGCATGGCTTGAAAATCAGACAATGGGTCAGTGTATCTATTATGATACATTTGGACGTAAGGAACGTATCACTGTTGATGGGACGATTTTTCCTGAATTTCTACCATTGTTTGAAACAGTTAAATCAGATTTGGTATCAGTACAATAGAAGGGGGAAAAATGAGAAGAAATATTTTACTAGGGTTTGTTTTATCTATCTTTTTCCTTCCTGTTTTAGTTGGTGCTGTTGAACCATCATTACCGAATAGTAGTGTAAATGCGTTTAATTCTAATTCTTCAGTCAAGCTGGATAGTGGACTAGGGACAGATTACTTACCAAAGAATAATTTTAATATTATTGAATTTGATAAGAATACGAATAAGCCTGTCATTAAAGATCGTGATACTGAAATAGCAAAGAAAACGATTGAAAGAGCAAAGAAGAAGATAGAAGGTCAAGAAGCTATCAAAAAGAAAGAAGCAGATTCAAGAAAGTTGACTTATGATAACTATAAGTCGAAGATGTCTGATCTAACTAGTAAGGTTTACTTTGATAAAAAATTCTTTGGTTTTGATTCAAACATGAATTATTTCTTTAATGCTGTTGTGCAAGCTATCTTTTGGTTGTCAAAATTTATCTTCACGATTATAGCTGGAATCTATAATGCAGTAGAGGGAATGAGTGATGTTTCAACTTTATTGAATAGCGTTATAGGTAACTCTAGTAAAGTATTTTCTTCTCTATTCAGTAAAGAGATAGTCTATGTTATCGGTGCAAGTATGGCAGTATATCTCCTGTACTTGTTCGCAACTGGTAATGGCAGCGTGATTAAGGCACTTGTGAAAATGTTGTTGATCTATACAATAATTGGTCTTTACTTTATCAAAATAAATGTAAATGAACAGAATAAGTATTTGTTAACTCATTTGTATGATGGCTTTAGAACAACTACGATTTCTCTTAATGGTCAGATCACTAAAACATTAACGAATGAAAATTCTAATGCTGTTGATGTCTATTTTTCTGAAACAATCGTAAAAGCGTATAAGTATATGAATTCCCCTTTGAAAGAAGATGGAGAATTTCAGTTATCTGAAGCAGAATTTGAAGATTTAGCAGGATATAAACAAGGTGATGGAGATTATCTTGTTGGTGGTAAGAAGATCAAGGATCTTGCAAAAGACAAAGATCCTGAAAACAAAATGTTGAAAAGTGAGTGGGGCGCAAAGTTTAGCTATGCTCTTTCTTCATTGGTTGATGTAACCGTAGTAGGAATTGTTTATCTAGTCTTAGGTCTTTCAAGATTCTTCTTCTTGATGATTTATGTGTTCTTGATTCTCTTGTTACCATTTATCTTATTGGTTAGTCTATTTCCTTCAATGGAAGGATTGATTCATTCGTTCAATAAAAAAGCTATCTCAATGTTGATTCTATCGTCTGTAACCTTGTTAGCTACAACTCTGTTTGTATTCTTCTATAATTCATTAACAGATTTCATTAGCTTGGCAGTCGGTAAAAATGTGCTAATCGTGATATTTATAAAAGCTATTCTATTATTCTTGATGTTTAAGAATAAAAATATGATTTTATCAATGTTCTCAAGAATTGGTCACTTGCCTGTAAATAGACTGAAAGGCTTGAATCTCAATCAAGGTACTAAAAAGATTCGTGAAAGAGTGCTTGGTGCTGGTAAGAATGGACTTTCTGCTGGTGGTCAATTTGCTAAAGGTGGATTGAAGATGGGTAAAGACAACTTACAATCTCGCCTTAAAGGTTTACGATCTAATGGTACTCAATCTAAGAATGAATCACTTGGAAAATTTGGGAATAGATATGCTTCTATGAAACATGGAGTAAGAGGTACTGTAAATTCCTTTAAAGAAAAAGGGAATCGTACTATGGCTTCATTCTATAAAGTTCGTGCTAGTGCTTTTAGAGATCAGGAATCTCATGAATTTAAAGCTTTAGATTCAAAAAAAGATTCTTTATTAGCGAAGGCAGAATCTCAAGAGAAAATAAAAAATTCATCTTATGCTGAAGTGAAGCGATTGAAAGACCAAAGACTTGCAAGGAAGAAATTAGAATTTATAGCTAAAAAAGGACAAAGAATGAATCAAGTGGATTCAGTTAAGAATCCTAAAATTGATACTCTAAAAGGACAAAGAATGAATCAAGTGGATTCAGGTAAGAATACTAGAATTGATACTCCAAAAGGAAAACGAATGAAGGGGGGGAATTCTAGTCCAAAAAAGCAAGGAAGAAAAAATAAAAAGAATCGTCCGAATGTTACGATAGATAGAAAGAGAAGTAAGATTTAATGAAGAATCAAATTAAGAATCAGGGAAAGAAATATGTAGTTGCCTTTCTTTTGTCGAATCTTACAACTATTCTACCTATTATCTTGATTTTGATACTTTTCATGGGTGCTGTGGTTGCTGGTAGTTCAGGTTCATCAGATTCTACTACTGGGAAAAGAACACGTTTAACAGCGCAAGAAGTAGCACAAAAAGCGAATATCTCTGTTGAAAGAGCAGAAGATGTGATTAAGATTCTAAACTGGCAACTCTCTAAAGAAAAATTCACTTTAGAGGGTGCTAGTGGAAGTCTTGCCAATGCTGAAAGAGAAAGTGACTTTGATCCTAAACTGACGAATCCATCAGGGGGTGTTGCTGGGTACTTTCAATGGTCAGGTTGGGACGGTAACACAATCAATGGTGATAGATGGGCGAAGGCTAGTTCTCGTACCTTAGATAGTACGGTAGAATTAGAGTTAATGAGTTATGAATTGAATCATGGCTATAAAAAAGTAAAAGACTATATGCAAAAGGCAACTGATCCTTTTGAAAGTGCAAAATATTGGTCTGAACATTATGAAGGTGTGTTGCTTTCAGACGGTCAGACAAAATTAGAAAAGCTGGAGAAGGATAGTAAGAAGTGGTATGAAGTCTTTAAGGGTACGATTGAATCTGATGGCTCTTCAGGTGGGAATGCAATAGCTGGTAGCTTAGATGTTCCTGCTGGTCAAGTTGCTATGGATATACCTAGTGGGTACTCGATAGATAAGGAAATTACAAAAGATGGCTATATTACTCAATCTTACCCTTATGGTGAATGTACTTGGTATGTATTCAATCGTGCTAAAGATTTTGGAATAAATTTTGATCCATACATGGGGAATGGTCAGGACTGGGCGCATAAGTCAGGCTATGAAGTTTCTAACACTCCTACGAAACATTCTGCTGTTAGCTTTCAGGGAAGGCAGGCAGGTGGTCACCCTACTTATGGTCATGTGGCTTTCGTAGAAGATGTGAAAGATGATGGATCAATATTGATTTCTGAATGTAACTTTGTTCAAAGTGGTCAGGGAACAGGAATTACAAATTATCGTGTATTTACTGCTGATCAGGCAAAAGAATTTTTATATGTAACTGGAAAATAAAAGAAAGAAAAGGAAAGAAAAATATGAATAAAAAAATTGTAACGTTAGCGTGTGTAACGCTATTAAGTGGTTTTGTAGCTGGTGTAAATGCTGATGAATTGTCATTGGGTGGAAGTGTAGATTCTAAAGAAGATACTGCTGGTTTAGTTGTGGCAGAACAGCCAAAAGAAGAAAAGCCTGCTGTTGATCCTGGTGTTCAAACTGAAGGTGAGAATCTTGATTTAGGTGGTAAAACTGAAAAAGAGCCTTCACAAGATAATACAGGAGTTGTGGTAGAGCCTACAACTCCATCTGAAAAGCCAAAAGAGGAAAAGCCAAAAGAAGATAAACCTTCTGAAAATCTTGGTAAGGAATCTGAAAAAGAGCCTTCACAAGATAATACAGGGGTTGTAGTAGAGCCTACAACTCCATCTGAAAAACCGAAGGAAGATCAACCAAAAGAGGAGCAGCCAAAAGCTGATTCTCAAAAGGAAGCTGATCCAAAAGTTCAGGAAGATAAGAAGAAGGCAGAAGATAATGTCGGAGTGAAAGAATCTGATGATCCTAAACCATTGAATGTGACTAAAGAAGATATTCAAGAACAGCCTATTGAAACGAATACTGGTCACAAGGTAGTATCAACGAATCAAGGAAAAGTTGTAGTTGAAACAAGCGAAGGTGATTATGCTGAGAAAGAGCCTTATGAAGTAGGTGCTGTGAAGCAAAAAGATGGTACTATTGCTTTGAAAGATAAAGAAGGTCAGTTAAAAGTCCTTCCGAATACTGGAACAGCTAGTACAATTTTTACTACTATTTGGGGATTTGTAGGATTGATTGCAACTGTGATTGGTAAGCGTAAATTTGATTAAAAATAGCAAGGTAGGGTAGTTCCTACCTTGTTTTTTTGTTATTTAAGGAGTAAAAATGAAAGAGCAGAAACAAGTATTTAATATTGAAGTTCCGATTCCTGCTGATATGGTTCTGATTAGTCGATCTGAGTATTTAGATTTGATTCAAAAAGAAGAAGTCGGTCAATGGTGGACGATTGATAAGGTTGAGGAATTATTATCAATTAGTAAGACTAAGCTAGTAAATGATATTTTATTGAATCCTGCAATTAAAAAAGAAGTGGATATTGAGCAGAATGAAGATGGTTTTGTGTTATATCCAAAAACAAAGGGTTCACCGTATAGATTCCTTGCAAGGAAAACTAGAGAATACTTTGATAAAAACTATCAAAGAATATTATTGATGTTATAATGGAATAGTGATGATTGCTATTTAGGAAGGGGGAATTGTGGCAAGTTATCGACAACGTGGGAAAAGTAAACTTTGGGATTATCGAATTTTCGATAAGCAAGGAAAAGTTGTTGCGACAAATTCAGGCTTTAAGACGAAGCGTGAAGCTATGAATGAAGCGCAAGAGAAAGAACGTAAGTTGTTTCAATCGAATTATACAGCTAGATTTGATAGTAAGGCTACCTTGTATGGATTGTGGCAAGATTGGTATGATCTTGTGATATTGCCTTCAGAAAAGGCGAATGGAACGAAGGAAGGGTATTATTCAAGAGGTAAGGTGATAGAAAAACTATTCTCAGATATACCAGCTATGAGCCTTAACCATCAGGAATATCAGTCACGTTTGAATGATTTTGGAGAAAATGTAACGAAGGATCATTTAAGAAGAATCAATGCTGATATAAGGTCAACGATTAAATTTAGTCAAAGAAGTGGCTTGCAGATAACAGATATTACAGAAGATGTTAAAATCTATGGTTTGGAAGCTGGGAATATAGATGATAAGTATATTCATAGTATTTCTGAATATAAAGATTTGTTATCTCATTTACAGTCGAAGTTTAATTATAGGGAATCTGTGATACCATATCTGCTATATTTTCTATTTAAGACTGGTTTCAGGGTTGGTGAAGGAATGGCTGCTTGTTGGTCTGATATTGATTTTGAAAATAAAACAGTTAGAACATATCGGAGATATATAGGAGATAAGCAGGAGTTTGCACCTCCTAAAACGAAAACCTCGATTAGAGAAATTCCTATTGATGATGATTTAATACAAGTTTTAAAATCATTGAAAGTGGAACAGGACAAGATACTTTTTGATCGTGAAGAATTGAAGAAACACGATCTAGTATTCTATGATAGAAGATATAAAATACCTACTAATTCAGGTTTAAATAAAAGTCTAAAGGTTTGTTTAGATGAATTAGGAATAGGAAGTCAGGATATGACAGCGACAGCAGGTAGACACACTTATGGATCATATTTGTTGGCGAATGGAATTGATATTTGGGTAGTTGCTAGGTTACTTGGTCATAAGGATATACAGCAGATTATCAGGACTTATGGTCACGTGCTTCAAGAAGTTATTGATAAAGAATATGAAGTGGTCAGGGAAATAATGTTGGATAAAGAATAGAATTATTTTGACCAAAATTTGACCAAAAGTATTCAAAAGCCTATTAGAATAAGGTTTCTAAGCCTTAGTTCGATGCTTGCAGGGAGCGAAACTAGTCACAAAAACACTGGATAACCAGTGTTTTTTCTTGCTTTTATATGTCATAAGAAACCATGAAAATATATAGAGAGCAAGGAAACCGCTCTCTTTTATGATATAATAGACATAGATTGCTTAGGAGAAAGAGATGAAAAAAGGCTTATTAATTGGCTGCTTATCCATGGTTATACTATTCGCAATATTCATAATACTTAGTCCTATTATTGCAATGATGGATATGTGGGGTCTATTTGCCCATGCCAGTCGGAATGAACTGGAGCAAGCTGTACATCGTTCTTATGAGAACTACGGTCTTACAGGTCAGTTTGAGTTAGAAAAATATGAAAAAAACTATACAAGCGTTGGAGGATTTGTAATCCATGGTACTTACACTGAAAATATAGATGGTAAAACCTATCAGGCTAATTCTCGCTTTGAATACTATACTCGTCCTTCGGAAAACAAAAAGTATAAAAAGACGGATGCAGAAGTAGATTATGAACAAAACAAAAGAATTTATCAGGCTTTTCCAGAATTAGCCTATCTAGGAATTGAGATCAGTCCAGGCACCAGCGAATTTTTAAAAACGTTGGAGAATTCAATAACAGACCCTAAAATGACTGCTTTGAAGTACGAAGGGATTGATTTTCAATTTAACAGTAAATCTAGCAACATGTATCTTTATGATGAAATATTAGAGGAAAATCAAAGAAAAGGACAAGCATTACAAGGGATGTATCCTATGGATGCTCAATATCTTTTCCAAAAAGATATTTTTATACCAGAATTTCAATTTCGATATTATACTCCAGAAGACAAGAAAGATCAGTTATATAATGCCTATCTTGAAGACCTTGAATCGCAAATGAAAGAATTTTTTAACAATCAACCCTTACCAAACGGCCTTTATGCTGTAAAGATTGATAAATATGAGGGGAATAAACTTGTTAATAATAGTGGTGGATATTATGTGAAGATTGAGAATCGTCAAGTTGTGGAGTTTATCAAAGATTTACAGTAGGAGTTATTATTCTAGTGCTGTTTATAAAATCTTATAGCAATGATATGAGATTGAAGGTAGAACATACAAACTGATAAAGAGTGAGTAAAGGAGTAAGAACTATGTTAGGCATTTATATTGATTCTATAGGGGATAAGTCAGAGACCTATAAGTTGTTAAGAAACTATTCATCCTTGCCTCTTTCTCTAATTCAATCAAGAATAAGAAATCATGATACAGTCATGGAAGTGGATATTCTAGATTTGGACGAATTAAAAAAATTAAGAGTCCTTATTCATGACTTGAGTGGCATTGGAGCCATGGTTACTATGAAAGATTCGACTGGTGTTATCACCTTAAAAAGATTAAATAATATTATTACCACCTATGAAGAGATTGCGACTGAAAGAGAAGAATTAGACGCACTTATGTTTGATGAGGAAGAGTAATCCATAATTCAAAACACCCCAGGAGTTAGTTTTTTATCTCTAACTTCTGAGGTGCTTTTTTATATTCTAATAAATTTACAAGACCCAAGTACGAATCGCATGGGCTACACCTGATTCATCATTTGATTTAGTGATGTATTTGGCGATTTTTTTGAGTTCGGGGTTTCCGTTTTCCATAACAACTGGATTTCCAACGACTTCGAGCATAGCACGGTCATTTTCTTCATCTCCGATAGCCATAGTCTCATCTTTTGTCAATCCCAGTTTTTCAGCCAGATGTGTAATAGCTGAACCCTTATCTACACCTTTTTTGAGAAGTTCGAGGTAGAATGGTGCGGACTTATTAATAGAGTAACGCTCATAAAATTCTGCAGGAATATTTTCAATAGCGGCATCGAGAATTTCAGGCTCATCGATAAACATACATTTGACGATTTCCTTATCAGACATTTCTTCAGGTGTACGGTAGAAGATGGGCATGCTGACGAGGGTTGATTCGTGAACGGTATATTTTCCGATATTGCGATTGGCAGTGTATATGCCGTCCTTGGTAATAGCATGCATATGGACTCCAAGTTTACGGCTGAGAAATTCCATATCCAGATAGTCCTCGTAAGTCAAAGATTCGCTGATAATCTCATGACCATTAGAGGTTTCTTGAACAAGGGCACCGTTGAAGGTCACAACATAGTCCCCTTCGTCTCTCAACTGCAAGTCGTCAAGGAGTTTGGCAACACCAGCAATAGGGCGTCCTGTTGCAATGACAACCTTGACTCCAGCTGCTTTGGCATCTTGGATAGCAGCAAAAACTTCTGGAGTAATTTCTTTTTTGCTATTAACCAGGGTACCATCAATATCGACGGCGATTAGTTTTATACTCATAAATTTCCTCTGTTATTTCTTGTTTGGAGTAAAATGATCATTCTCAATCAGTTTTAAAAATTGTTGAATGATACTAGTGAAAATACTGTTTTGCTTAAGCATTTCTTTAGGGAAGTAGAAACGGTTGTCACCATGACGGCTTCCTGCGAGAGATTGGACGATTGGCGATAGGCTAGAAAGTTCTGCAAGTTCACCATTCTTTTGGACAATCTCGATTTGAGTTCTAGGATTTTCAGACTCTGGCCGATAAATATCGTAAGGAAGGTCGAAATTCTTATGAATAGCAGTGTAGTAGTTAGGGTCAAAACCAATTTCTTCTACTAAATTTCGCATGATTTCAAGTTTGTCTTGGTCTTCCTCAGAAAAAGTGATGGATTTGAAAACCTTACGATTAATGAAACGTTGTGATAAGTCAGCTAAAATCTTGTCTGTACTAGTCATCCAAAGTTGGAAGTAGGTATTCATAACTCCGTCATCAAGTGCAAGATAGTCAGACAAGGTTACCTTCTTCTCAAAAAATGGTAGTAGATGTGGGGATGTAAGAGCAAAGAATTCCTTATTTTCAGGATAGAGCTCCTTGGCACGTTTCAAAAGATTTTGCAGAAGGACTTCCATGGCGCGTGTAGCTGGGTGGAAATAAACCTGCATGTACATCTGGTAACGACTGAGTACATAATCCTCGATGGCATGCATCCCATTACGCTGAAAGGCAATGCCATTTTCAACAGGACGAATGACCCGAAGAATGCGTGTCAGGTCAAACTGGCCATAAAAAGCACCGGTGAAGTAGGAGTCACGAAGGAGATAGTCCATACGGTCTGCATCAATCTGGCTGGAAATCAGCTGCACCACTTGTTTGTTTGGATAAGTGTGGTCGATCACGCTGGCTACTTTTTTTGGAAAGTCTGGTGCTACCTGCAAAAGAACCTGATGAATCTCTGTTTCAGGGCTTTGAATAATTTCCTGGGTAATTGCCTCATGGTCAGTGTCAAAGAGATTTTCAAAAGTATGAGAGTAGGCACCATGTCCGAGATCATGTAGTAGAGCTGCAGTCATGGTTAAGAGAGACTCGTTAGAGTCCCATTCCTCAGGATATTTTTCCTCAAAAATCTCAGTGATTTGACGGGCAATTTCGTAGACACCCAAACAGTGAGAAAAACGACTATGCTCACCACCATGGAAAGTATAGCTAGATGTCCCAAGCTGTTTGATACGACGGAGCCGCTGAAATTCTTTGGTATTGATCAGGTCATAAATGACTTGATTATTAACGTGGATATAGTTGTGAACGGGGTCACGAAATACTTTTTCATTCATAAGACCATTATAGCAAATTCCTTCCCTTTTTGGTAAAATAGTAGGGATAAGTGAGAAGAAAGAGGAAGTTTTGTGAAGATTAGAATGAGAAATACCATCAAGTTCGATGAACAATTGGAAGTGATCGACCAACTTTATGATGTTGAATTACGTGAAAAGGGCGATTTTTCCTATCTTTTGTTTTACAATGAAGACCAAGAAAAAGTAGTTTTAAAATTTAATGGGGAGGAACTGGTCATGAGCCGTTTCTCAAATCCCAAGACCATCATGCGTTTTATCAAGGGAACTGATAGCTTGGCCTATATTCCAACACCGATGGGCATGCAGGAGTTTATCATCCAAACAAGCCACTATGAAGTTGGTGAAGAGAAGATTGAACTAGACTACCAACTACAGAACAAAGAGGGAGTCGCTTTTGCCAACTACCGTTTAGAAATAACTTGGGGATAAGTAAAGAGGCTGGGACAAAAGTCCTAGCCTCTCAATTGTCTTTAAATTGTCGAGCAAGATGCAGTGGTTGAGTGGGCTCTACTTTGCGGAGGTGGGACGACGAAATCGAATTGTAAGGAATTATCGATTTCTGTCCCACTCTCATTTGATATAGAGTTCTTGATTTTTTAAGACGATTTCACGTACGCTTGCAAATTTCTTAAGTTTTTTAAGTTCTTCTGGATGGCTTACAAGTGTGATGACATAGCCCTCTTTACCCATACGTCCTGTACGTCCAGCACGGTGAGTATAGGTTTCCGTATCTCTAGGGACGTCAAAGTTAATCACGCACTCCAAGCTATCAATATCAATCCCACGAGCTAGAAGGTCTGTCGCAAGAAGTAGCGTTAGTTGATTATCTTTGAACTTTTCTAAAATAACTTTTCTAAATTTAACGTTGACATCGCTCGCTAGCGAAACTGCTAAAACATCACGATATTGCAATTTTTCCTCTGCACTACCTAGGTCTGACAAGCTATTAAAGAAGACAAGTCCACGGAAATCTTCAACATGTGCCAGTTTACGAAGCATATCGACTCGGTGGCGTTGGTCCACCTGCATGTAGAAGTGTTGGATGTTATCTAGCTTTTGATCCGAAAGGTCAATGGTGCGCGTGTTAGGTGCAATCTTATCTTGGTCAAATTTGGTCGTGGCACTCATGTAGATGAGTTGGTGGTCACGAGGTGCGTAGTGGGTAATCTTCTCAACAAAGTGAATCTGAGAATCATCAAGCAGCTGATCGAATTCATCTAGAATGATGGCTTCCACGTTCATCATCTTGATTTTTTTCAATTTGACCAGTTCAAAGATACGACCAGGTGTTCCAATCAGAATTTCTGGTCCTTTTTTAAGTCGTTCAATTTGGCGTTTCTGGCTCGAACCGGATAGAAACAGCTGAGCTGTTAGTCCGACGGCCTCACCCCAGGTTTTAGTGACTTCAAAGATCTGTCCAGCAAGCTCAGTATTCGGTGCTAAAATCAATAGTTGTTGGGCTTTTTTCTTTTGGAGTTTGAGAAGACTAGGTAGGAGATAGGCCAAAGTCTTTCCTGTTCCTGTTGGACTGACTCCCAGAAGATTTTCACCTTCTGTTATAGGCTCAAAAAGTTGTTCTTGAATGGGAGTAAATTCTTGGAAACCCAGTTGGACAATCAATTCTTGCCATTCGGTAGGTAGTTTAGTTTTCATTTTTCTGCCTCAAATCTAATGCCAGCAACCTGGCGCATGGTGTAAAGTAGGTTATGGACGTGTGTCGCATCATCTATCCAGGATTGGTAGAGTACCTGGTTTGATTGCTTAATCATCTTTGCAAAAGCAGCAACTTCCTCAGTCATGGTGTGAGGAGCCTGCTGGATAGGAAGTTGAACTTCATTTCCTTGATGGTCGGTAAAAATAGCTGATTGGATATGCTCGATAGTATTGAGTGTCAAGGTTCCGTCAGTAGTATAAATTTCGCAAGGAAGATTAGAAGTGATATTCTTTCCTGCTTTGATGTGTACTTGATAGTTCGGATAGGAGAGAATACCATCCCCATTTAAATCAATGCTATTATTTAGTTTCTGAGCTTGATAGGTTGCATGAGTCGGTTTTCCAAATAAGCGAACAGCGGCATAAATCGGATAAATACCAAGATCCATAAGTGCCCCACCTGCAAAACGATCTGAGAAAACGTTTGGAGTATTGCCAGCAAGGAGTTCAGGCATTTTAGATGAATATTTGGCAAAGTTAAAATCTGCACCAAGAACCTGTTTGTCTGCAAGAAAACTCTTAATTGTAGCGAAAGCATCTTCGTGGTAGTTTCTTGCTGCTTCAAAGATAAAACAGTGATGTTCTTTAGCTGTCTGAACTAAATCCTGCCATTCTTGTGGTTGGGAAACAGCTGGTTTTTCAAGGATGACATGTTTGCCAGCAGATAAAGCCATCTTTGCCTGACTATAGTGCAATGAATTCGGACTTGCAATGTATACCACATCGAATGAATCATTAAAGAAATCATTTAACTGATCAAATAGCTTAACGCCTTGATACTGTTCAACAAACTTTTCTGCGGTTTCTAGTTTTCTTGAATAGACTGCCACTAATTGAAATTTCCCGCTAGTATGAGCAGCCTCAACAAAATGGTGACTGATTGAACTAGTTCCGATGATACCAAGTTTTAGCATAGAAACTCCTTTTCCACAAGTAATGATTGATTTCATTATATCATAGAAAGAGTCAACTCGTTAAGGTGAGAGAATTCTTTTGCTTTGAACTTTCGAAATTTCTAGAAAAAATGGTACAATAGTGACAGTATATTTAGGAGTTTAGTATGAGATTATTACCTATGAGAAAAATTTCTCGTCATTCAAAAAGATTGGCGCTTTTTTTGACTTTTTGTGCGGGTTATGTAGATGCCTATACCTTTATTGTAAGAGGGAACACCTTAGTCGCTGGGCAGACAGGGAATGTGGTCTTTTTATCAGACGGCATCGTTCAGAAAAATCTAGCGGATGCTGAACTAAAGATATTGACACTTTTATCTTTCATGTTAGGCGTTTTTATGCTTACGATTTACAAGGAAAAACTTCGCATTGTTAAAAAGCCAATTCTATCACTTGTTCCATTAGCTATTTTATCGTTAATAATCGGATTTATTCCACTGAATGTTGATAACATTTTTATTGTTCCTCCTCTGGCTTTTTGTATGGGTCTCGTTACAACAGCTTTTGGAGAAGTTTCTGGAATTGCCTATAACAATGCCTTTATGACGGGAAATATCAAACGCACCATGTTAGCTTTTGGTGAATACGTCCGAACCAAGCATACAGCATTTTTAATGGAGGGATTGATTTTTGTGAGCCTACTTATTAGTTTTATTCTAGGAGTAATATTTTCAGCTTACTTAACCATTGTTTTCAACGAAAAAACGATTTTAGGCGTTCCCATCATGATGAGTATTTTTTATCTAAGTATGGTTTTATCTGCTTTCCGAAAAAAGTCTACTAAAACGCTGAATTTTGAGTGAAAATACTTGTCAAAAATTTAGAATCATGCTATACTTGTAGAGTTGACTATGCACATGCCTGTGCAACCGCTCGATCATCGTTGCTCATTCTTATGAGCTTAAGTGGTTCGTCCCACGATGCTAGGCGAGTCTTCACAAAAATTCGGGGAAACCCCAAAAAATCATAGGAGGTGCATAATGAGCACATACGCAATTATCAAAACTGGCGGAAAACAAGTTAAAGTTGAAGTTGGTCAAGCAGTTTACGTTGAAAAATTGAACGTTGAAGCTGGTCAAGAAGTTACTTTTAACGAAGTTGTTCTTGTTGGTGGTGAAAACACTGTTGTCGGAACTCCACTTGTTGCTGGAGCTACTGTAGTTGGAACTGTTGAAAAACAAGGAAAACAAAAGAAAGTTGTTACTTACAAGTACAAACCTAAAAAAGGTAGCCACCGTAAACAAGGTCACCGTCAACCATACACTAAAGTTGTCATTAACGCAATCAACGCTTAATTTTAAGGAGAACACATGATACAAGCAGTCTTTGAGAGAGCCGAAGATGGCGAGCTGAGGAGTGCGGAAATTACTGGACACGCCGAGAGTGGCGAATACGGCTTAGATGTCGTGTGTGCATCGGTTTCTACGCTTGCCATTAACTTTATCAATTCCATTGAGAAATTTGCAGGCTATGAACCAATCTTAGAATTAAACGAAGATGAAGGTGGCTATCTGATGGTTGAAATTCCAAAAGATCTACCTTCACACCAGAGAGAAATGACTCAGTTATTCTTTGAATCATTTTTCTTAGGTATGGCAAACTTATCGGAGAACTCTTCTGAGTTCGTCCAAACCAGAGTTATCACAGAAAACTAACACGGAGGAAAACATTATGTTAAAAATGACTCTTAACAACTTGCAACTTTTCGCCCACAAAAAAGGTGGAGGTTCTACATCAAACGGACGTGATTCACAAGCTAAACGTCTTGGAGCTAAAGCAGCTGACGGACAAACTGTTTCAGGTGGATCAATCCTTTACCGTCAACGTGGTACACACATCTATCCAGGTGTAAACGTTGGACGTGGTGGAGACGATACTTTGTTCGCTAAAGTTGAAGGCGTAGTACGTTTTGAACGTAAAGGTCGCGATAAGAAACAAGTTTCTGTTTACCCAATCGCTAAATAAGAAGGTCCCTTGAACCTTTTTATCCCGAGCCTTGAAATAAAGAGGTGAGGATGCTTAAAAAAGCACTAAACAAAGCTTTCCGAAAATTTCGGAAAGCTTTTTTCTTGATTAAAATCAGAGAATAAAAATTTTAAAAAAAGCTATGAAAACTATTAGAAATCAATTTTCTTTTAAGAGACTGATTTAATCTATAATGATAGATAATAAGAAAGAAATATGGTATAATATAGGGTGAGACCTTATGAATAAATAGTGAAAGAGTATATATAAAATAATGAAAAAAATTGTCATTAACGGTGGGCGTCCATTAAAGGGTGAGATTACCATTAGTGGTGCAAAAAATAGTGTAGTAGCCCTGATTCCTGCTATTATTTTATCAGATGATGTTGTAATTTTGGACTGTGTTCCAGATATCTCTGATGTCGCTAGTTTGGTTGATATCATGGAAATTATGGGTGCGAGTGTTAAGCGCTATGATGACGTTCTAGAAATTGATCCTCGTGGTGTTCAAAATAAACCAATGCCATACGGTAAGATTAACAGTCTTCGCGCATCTTATTATTTCTATGGTAGCCTTCTTGGACGTTTCGGTGAAGCAACAGTAGGTTTACCTGGTGGATGCGATTTGGGCCCTCGTCCAATTGACTTACACCTAAAAGCCTTTGAAGCGATGGGAGCTAAAACTACTTATGAGGGAGACAATATGAATCTCTCAACAAATGGTTCTAGGTTGCAAGGGGCACACATCTACATGGATACTGTAAGTGTTGGAGCAACGATTAATACGATGCTTGCAGCGGTAAAAGCCCAAGGACGTACAGTCATTGAAAATGCTGCTCGTGAACCCGAAATCATTGATGTAGCTACTTTGTTAAACAATATGGGAGCTCATATTCGTGGTGCGGGTACAGATATTATTGCAATTGATGGTGTTGAATCCCTTCATGGAACTCGTCACCAAGTTATTCCTGACCGTATCGAAGCAGGTACCTATATTTCTTTGGCAGCAGCGGTTGGTAAAGGGATTCGTATCAATAATGTACTCTACGAACATCTTGAAGGTTTTATTGCAAAACTTGAAGAAATGGGTGTTCATATGACTGTTTCTGAAGATAGTATCTACGTTGAAGAACAAACAAATCTCAAGGCTGTAAACATCAAAACAGCTCCATATCCTGGATTTGCAACAGACCTTCAACAGCCGATTACTCCTCTTCTGTTAAAAGCAGAAGGGCGAGGAACACTGATTGATACCATTTATGAGAAACGTGTGAATCATGTCTTTGAATTAGCCAAAATGAACGCAGATATTACGACAACCAATGATCACATTCTCTATAAGGGTGGCAATCCTTTACACGGTGCAAGTGTGAGAGCGACTGACCTACGTGCAGGAGCGGCCTTGGTTATTGCCGGATTAATGGCTGAAGGTAAAACAGAAATTACTAGTGTAGAGTTCATTTTAAGAGGCTACTCAAACATTATTGAGAAATTACGTAACCTTGGAGCAGATATTGAGCTAATCGAAGATTAGCAATTTTGAGGAACACCATGAATATCTGGACAAAATTAGCAATGTATTCTTTCTATGAGACGGAACGTTTGTATTTCCGTCCATTCTTTTTTACAGATGTAGACGACTTTCATCAGTTAGCATCAGACCCTGAAAATCTCCAGTTTATTTTTCCTACCCAAGCCAGCATTGAGGAAAGTCAATATGCTCTTGCTAACTACTTTATGAAATCACCTTTAGGAATTTGGGCTATTTGTGATCAAAAGGACCAAAAAATGATTGGAGCTATCAAGTTTGAAAAGCTGGATGAAATACGGAAAGAAGCGGAAATTGGCTATTTTTTAAGGAAAGACTATTGGTCTCAAGGATATATGACGGAAGCAGTGACTAAATTACGCGATTTGTCTATGGATCAGTTTGAATTAAAGCAACTTTCTATTGTGACGCATTTAGAAAATAGTGCTAGTCAAAAGGTTGCACAAAAATCAGGCTTCGTTCTATATCGTCGTTTCAAGGGTAGTGATCGATATACTCGTAAGATGCGGGATTATCTAGAATTTCGCTATACAAAAGGAGAGCTAAATGAGTAAACACCAAGAAATTTTAGCTTATTTAGAAGAATTACCAGTCGGAAAACGGGTCAGTGTTCGAAGTATTTCAAATAGGCTGGGAGTGAGTGATGGTACAGCTTATCGTGCTATCAAAGAAGCTGAAAATAGAGGATTAGTTGAAACACGTCCTCGAAGCGGAACGATCCGTGTCAAGTCAAAAAAAGTTGCCATTGAGAGATTAACCTTTGCAGAAATTGCAGAAGTCACTGGTTCGGAAGTTTTAGCTGGTCAGGCTGGTCTAGATAGAGAATTCAGTAAATTCTCCATCGGAGCCATGACAGAAAAGAATATTCTTTCTTATCTTCATGATGGCGGTCTACTTATTGTCGGTGACAGAACACGAATCCAATTATTGGCACTTGAAAATGAAAATGCTGTCTTGGTAACAGGTGGATTTGAAGTTCATAAAGATGTTTTGGATGCTGCTAATAAGAAAAATATCCCAGTGTTACGCAGTAAACATGACACATTTACCATTGCAACCATGATTAACCGAGCTTTGTCAAATGTACAAATAAAGACAGATATTTTAACGGTTGAAAAAATCTATCGGACTTGTCATGAATATGGTTTTTTACAGGAAACGGATACTGTAAAAGATTATTTAGATTTAGTTCGTAAGAACAGAAGTAGTCGCTTCCCTGTTATCAATCAGCATAAGGTTGTTGTGGGTGTCGTGACCATGCGTGATGCTGGAGATAAGTCACCAGGGACTACCATTGATAAGGTCATGACAAGAACTGTCTACATGACTGGTTTAGCCACAAATATTGCTAACGTGAGCCAGAGAATGATTGCTGAAGATTTTGAAATAGTACCTGTTGTACGGAGCAATCAAACCTTGCTTGGTGTTATTACTAGACGTGATGTCATGGAAAAAATGAGTCGTTCTCAGGTCTCAACCTTACCAACCTTTTCAGAACAGATTGGACAGAAGCTATCTTATCATCATGATGAAGTTGTTATTACAGTCGAACCCTTTATGTTAGAAAAAAATGGTGTTCTGGCTAATGGTGTTCTTTCAGAAATCTTGACTCATATGACGCAAGACTTGGTTGTTAATAGCGGGCGTAACCTCATCATTGAACAAATGTTGATTTACTTCTTACATGCTGTTCAGATTGATGATGTTCTACGTATTCAAGCTAGAATAATTCATCATACGAGACGATCGGCTATTATTGATTATGACATTTATCTCAATCATCAAATTGTATCAAAAGCAAATGTAACTGTAAAAATTAATTAGAATCTAGGAGTAAACATGATTACATTAAAATCAGCTAGAGAAATCGAAGCTATGGATAAGGCCGGTGATTTTCTTGCAAGCATTCACATTGGCTTGCGTGATATCATCAAGCCAGGTGTTGATATGTGGGAAGTAGAAGAGTATGTTCGCCGTCGTTGTAAAGAAGAGAATTTCCTTCCACTACAGATTGGTGTTGATGGGGCAATGATGGACTATCCATATGCAACCTGCTGTTCACTCAATGAAGAAGTAGCCCATGCTTTTCCACGCCACTATATTTTGAAGGAAGGCGATTTGCTGAAGGTTGATATGGTTCTTGGTGGGCCAATCGCTAAGTCTGACCTCAATGTTTCTAAACTCAACTTTAATAACGTTGAGCAGATGAAAAAATATACTCAAAACTTTACGGGCGGCTTGGCAGATTCTTGTTGGGCTTACGCTGTTGGAAAACCGTCAGAAGAAGTTAAAAACTTAATGGACGTGACCAAGGAAGCTATGTACATTGGTATTGAAAAAGCTCTTGTAGGAAACCGTATTGGAGATATTGGAGCTGCTATTCAGGAATATGCTGAAAGTCGTGGTTACGGAGTTGTTCGTGATCTTGTAGGACACGGTGTTGGTCCAACTATGCATGAAGAACCAATGGTGCCTAACTATGGTATCGCAGGTCGCGGTCTCCGCCTTCGTGAAGGCATGGTTTTGACAATCGAACCTATGATCAATACAGGTGATTGGGAAATCGATACAGACATGAAAACAGGCTGGGCCCACAAAACTATCGACGGTGGTCTATCATGTCAGTATGAACACCAGTTTGTTATTACCAAGGATGGACCTGTAATCTTGACAAGTCAAGGTGAAGAAGGAACTTATTAATAAAAAAAGGGGAGCTGAGCTCCTTTTTTTATTCGTTAAAGTTGAAATTAAATTTGCGTAGCAGATATCTTACAAACGTTTTCTTTTATAGTAAAATAAAAGATGACTATATGAAAGAAGGTTCTTAATTGGAAAGTATTATATTTTTTATCTCTGTGTTTTTAGCTGGTGTCTTGTCATTCTTTTCGCCCTGCATTTTCCCATTGTTACCAGTCTATGCAGGTGTTTTATTAGATGATCAAGAGGAGTCAAAGACATTTCGTTTTTTAGGTAAAGAGGTTGCCTGGTCAGGATTAATTCGGACACTCTGTTTTATCGCAGGTATCTCTCTGATTTTCTTTATTCTAGGGTTTGGGGCAGGATTTCTCGGAAACTTACTCTATGCTGATTGGTTCCGTTATGTTATGGGTGGTATTATTATCATACTAGGCTTACATCAGATGGAAATCCTTCATTTACGAAAACTAGAGTTCCAAAAAACAGTAACGTTTAATCAAAAACAGTCTAGCAAATATCTGTCAGCCTTTCTATTAGGTATCAGCTTCAGCTTTGGTTGGACTCCGTGTATTGGTCCAGTTTTAAGTTCAGTTTTAGCACTGGCTGCCTCGGGAGGAAATGGAGCTCTTCAGGGGGCTTTATTGACCCTTATCTATACTCTCGGAATGGCGCTTCCATTTTTAGTATTGGCCTTGGCATCAGGTCTGATCATGCCTTATTTTAGTAGAATTAAATCTCACCTCCTCTTATTGAAGAGAATTGGTGGTTTACTGATTATCCTCATGGGAATTTTATTGATGTTGGGACAGTTAAATGTCTTATCTGGAATATTAGGATAAAAGGAGTTATTTATGAAAAAAATAATCTATTTTGGACTTAGTTTCTTATCTATCTTTCTTTTGATTGCTTGTGGCAAAGAAGAAAAAAAATCAAGTCAGCAAACTCAAACGAGTCAAACACAACAGCAAGCAACTGTTAAACAGGTGGCTGTAGGATCGGAAGCACCTGACTTTACCCTTCAATCGATGGATGGAAAAGAAGTGAAATTATCAGATTATAAAGGAAAGAAAGTTTATCTTAAATTTTGGGCTTCTTGGTGCGGACCTTGTAAAAAGAGTATGCCAGAATTGATGGAACTTGCTGCCAAAGAAGATCGTGGTTTTGAAATATTATCTGTCATTGCACCAGGTCTACAAGGTGAAAAAACAATAGACCAATTTCCAAAATGGTTTGAGGAACAAGGATATAAGGATATACCTGTCTTGTATGACACCCAGGGAACAACCTTCCAAGCTTATCAGATTCGAAGTATCCCAACAGAATATCTAATTGATTCAAACGGTAAAATTGCTAAGATTCAGTTAGGTGCGATTAGCAATGCAGACGCGGAAGCAGCTTTTGCTCAAATGGATTAGAGTTATAAAAAATGTCTAGACAGTTTTGTCTAGACATTTCTTTTTTTAAAATTGAATATAATTAGTTTTTAGAAGCTTCTTGGAATTCAGGGTTTTTCCAAGCTTCATCAATGATAGCTTTCAATTCTTTAGCAGAAGCTTGCATTTTTTGAGTTTCAGCGTCGTTCAATGGGATGTTCACTGGACGTACAATACCGTGTGCTCCAACAACAGCTGGTTGACCGATGAAGACGTCTTTGATTCCGTATTGGCCTTCTTGGAATACAGAAAGTGGAAGTACTGCATTTTCATCATCAAGGATTGCTTTAGTGATACGAGCAAGGGCAACGGCGATACCATAGTATGTAGCACCTTTTTTGTTGATGATTGTGTAAGCAGCGTCACGAACACCTTCGAACAATTCGATCAATTCAGTTTCTTGAACGTTTTGAGTGTCCTTAAGGAATTCTTCAAGGTTAACACCAGCAATGTTAGCGTGTGACCAAACGGCAAATTCTGAGTCACCGTGTTCACCCATGATGTAGGCGTGAACTGAACGAGCGTCTACATCCAATTTTTCAGCAAGGGCTTGACGGAAACGAGCTGAGTCAAGAGAAGTACCTGAACCGATAACACGTTCTTTAGGGAATCCTGAGAATTTCCATGTAGAGTATGTCAAAACGTCAACTGGGTTAGCAGCTACAAGGAAGATACCGTTAAATCCTGATTCAACAACTTGTGTTACGATTGATTTGTTGATTGCAAGGTTTTTACCAACAAGATCAAGACGAGTTTCACCTGGTTTTTGAGGAGCACCAGCAGTGATAACTACAAGGTCAGCGTCCGCACAGTCAGCGTATTCAGCAGCATAGATTTTTTTAGGTGAAGTGAAAGCAAGGGCGTGGCTAAGGTCAAGAGCGTCACCAACAGCTTTTTCGTGTAATTGAGGAATTTCAATGATACCAAGTTCTTGGGCAATTCCTTGGTTAACAAGAGCGAAAGCGTAAGATGAGCCTACGGCACCATCACCAACGAGGATAACTTTTTTGTGTTGTTTAGTTGCTGTCATTAGTCTAAACATCTCCTTTGTTTTTTTAAGGGTAATACCCTGTTTGTTTTCATTCTATCACTTTTAAATAGCTTTGTCACGGATATAACATCCACTTATCAATGTAAACGTTTTAGATGTACTGAAAGCTGAAATTTAGGTCGAACTATGGTATAATATATCTAGTTACTAATAGTGAAATGAGGCATTTTTTAATGCAAGATAAAAATCTAGTGAATGTCAATCTGACTAAGGAGATGAAGACTAGCTTTATCGACTACGCTATGAGCGTTATCGTATCGCGAGCTCTTCCTGATGTTCGGGATGGACTGAAGCCAGTTCATCGTCGTATTTTATACGGGATGAATGAATTAGGTGTTACACCTGATAAACCTCATAAGAAATCTGCTCGTATTACCGGGGATGTCATGGGTAAATATCACCCACATGGTGACTCTTCAATTTACGAAGCTATGGTTCGTATGGCACAATGGTGGAGTTATCGTTACATGCTTGTTGACGGGCATGGGAACTTTGGTTCCATGGATGGTGATGGAGCTGCGGCTCAACGTTATACTGAAGCCCGTATGAGTAAAATTGCTCTTGAAATGCTTCGTGATATCAATAAAAACACGGTTGATTTCGCTGATAACTATGATGCCAATGAACGCGAACCTTTAGTTTTGCCAGCTCGTTTCCCAAATCTCTTGGTCAATGGAGCTACGGGTATTGCTGTCGGTATGGCGACCAATATTCCACCACATAACTTGGGTGAAACCATTGATGCAGTGAAGTTGGTCATGGATAATCCAGAAGTTACAACCAAGGAATTAATGGAAGTTCTTCCTGGTCCAGATTTCCCAACTGGTGCCCTTGTTATGGGGAAATCAGGTATTCATAAGGCTTATGAAACAGGGAAAGGATCGATTGTGCTTCGTTCCCGTACTGAAATCGAAGAAACTAAGACTGGTCGCGAACGTATCGTTGTAACAGAATTTCCATACATGGTTAATAAGACCAAAGTCCATGAACATATTGTGCGTTTGGTTCAGGAAAAACGCATTGAAGGAATTACAGCTGTTCGTGACGAATCGAACCGTGAAGGTGTCCGCTTTGTTATTGAAGTTAGACGCGACGCATCAGCTAATGTTATTTTGAACAACTTATTCAAGATGACTCAGATGCAGACTAGCTTTGGTTTTAACATGCTTGCTATCCAAAATGGTGTTCCAAAGATTTTATCGCTTCGCCAAATCTTGGATGCATACATTGAGCACCAAAAAGAAGTTGTAACTCGTCGCACTCAATTTGATAAAGAAAAAGCTGAGGCACGCGCACACATTTTAGAAGGTCTCTTGATTGCACTTGATTATATTGATGAAGTCATTCGTATTATCCGTGCAAGCGAGACTGACGAAGAAGCTCAAGCAGAATTGATGAGCAAGTTCAAGCTATCTGAACGTCAAAGTCAAGCTATTCTTGATATGCGTCTTCGTCGTTTGACAGGATTGGAACGTGATAAGATTCAATCTGAGTATGATGACCTTATTGCTTTGATTGCTGACTTAGCAGATATTCTTGCAAAACCAGAACGCGTTGCTCAAATCATCAAAGAAGAATTGGATGAAGTCAAACGTAAGTTTGGAGATAAACGTCGTACAGAGTTGATGGTTGGTGAAGTCTTAACGCTTGAAGATGAAGACTTGATTGAAGAAACTGATGTTCTCATCACTCTATCAAATAAAGGCTATATCAAACGTTTGGACCAAGATGAGTTCACAGCTCAGAAACGTGGTGGACGTGGGGTCCAAGGTACTGGAGTTAAGGATGATGATTTTGTTCGTGAGTTGGTTTCAACAAGTACTCACGATCACTTGCTCTTCTTTACCAATAAGGGGCGTGTTTACAGACTTAAGGGTTATGAAATTCCTGAATACGGTCGTACAGCCAAGGGATTACCTGTTGTAAACCTCTTGAAGCTGGACGAAGGTGAAAGTATCCAAACGATTATTAATGTCGAATCAGAACGTAGTGATGATGCATATCTCTTCTTTACAACTCGTGCAGGTATCGTTAAGAGAACCAGCGTCAAAGATTTTGCAAACATTCGTCAAAATGGTCTCAAAGCTTTAAATTTGAAAGATGAAGATGAATTGATTAATGTCCTTCTTACTCAAGAAGATACAGATATCATCATCGGAACTAAATTAGGTTATGCAGTTCGTTTCAATCAGTCTTCAGTTCGTAGTATGAGTCGTAGTGCTACTGGTGTTAAAGGGGTAAATCTTCGTGAAGGAGATGCTGTAGTTGGAGCTAGAGTGATTACAGACCAAGATGAAGTCCTTATTATCACCGAAAAAGGATACGGTAAACGTACAGTTGCCACAGAATATCCAACTAAAGGTCGTGCTGGTAAAGGTATGAAAACCGCTAAGATTACTGATAAAAATGGTCACCTTGCAGGCCTTCTCACAGTAAAAGGCGATGAAGACTTGATGGTTATCACAGATACGGGTGTCATGATTCGAACCAATGTTGCCAATATTTCACAAACTGGACGTTCTACTATGGGAGTAAAAGTGATGCGTCTAGATGAGAATGCTAAGATTGTAACCTTTACTACAGTCGCAGCGGCAGAGAAGGAAGAAGTTGGGGCAGAAAACGAAACAGAAAGTGAAGAATAATGTCTCAAAAAAGAACGAAAAGTAAAAAAAATAAGCGTAAGAATCTGCTGATTAATATTTTGGCTGGATTTCTCATCCTTTTGTCTCTAGCTTTGATTTTTAACTCGAAAATACGAGATGTAATTTTGATTTGGAATACCAATAAATATCAAGTAAGCCAGGTTTCAAAAGAAGAAATTGAGGAGAATAAAAGTGCTGCTGGAAATTTTGATTTTGATTCTGTAAAATCCTTATCTTCAGAGGCAGTACTTTCTGCTCAATGGAGTTCCCAGCAACTTCCCGTGATTGGTGGAATTTCTATACCAGAACTTGAAATGAACTTACCTATTTTTAAGGGGTTGGATAATGTGAATCTTTTCTATGGTGCTGGAACGATGAAAGCTAATCAGGTTATGGGACAGGGAAATTATTCATTAGCAAGTCACCGTATCTTTACTGGTAAAGATGCTGATCAGAAGCTATTTTCACCTTTAGCACGTGCTACTAGTGGAATGTTCATTTATCTAACTGATAAAGAAAAGGTTTATAAATATGAAATAGTAGAAGTTAATAAGGTCACTCCAGATCGTATCGATGTTATTGAAGATCGAGAAGGGATTAATGAGTTGACTTTAGTAACCTGTGAAGATGCTAATGCTACAGAACGGATTATTGTTAAAGCAAATTTGAAGGAAGTTAAAAATTATTTAGAAGCTTCTCCAGAAATATTGCAATCGTTTAATAAACCATATAAACAATTTTATGAATAGTAGAAGAGGCTGGGACAAAAGTCCTAGCCTCTCAATTGTCTTTGGATTGTCGAGCAAGACGCAGTGGTTGAGTGGGCTCTACTAAGCTGATTTCATCAGCTTTTACAGCCCCACTCAACTTTGCGGAGGTGAGACGACGAAATCGAATTCTAACAAATTACCGATTTCTGTCCCACTCTCTTTTCTGGTCAATTTCAGAAAATAGATAGGAAAAAGACTTTTCAATTTTGGTAAAAAGTAGTATAATGTTTCTATTATAGAAATTTTTAGAAAATTCCGAAAGAGGTTTGTTATGGGATACACAGTTGCTATTGTCGGTGCTACAGGTGCCGTTGGTGCTCAAATGATCAAAATGTTGGAAGAATCAACTCTTCCAATTGATAAGATTCGCTACTTGGCGTCTGCACGTTCTGCGGGAAAAGTTTTGCAATTCAAAGGGCAAGATGTGACGATTGAAGAAACGACAGAAGATGCTTTTGAAGGCGTTGATATCGCACTTTTCTCAGCTGGTGGATCTACCTCTGCTAAATATGCACCATACGCTGTTAAAGCAGGTGCAGTAGTGGTTGATAATACATCTTACTTCCGTCAAAACCCAGATGTACCTTTGGTTGTACCCGAGGTCAATGCACATGCGCTTGATGTCCATGATGGAATCATCGCCTGCCCTAACTGTTCAACCATCCAAATGATGGTGGCTCTTGAACCCGTTCGTCAAAAATGGGGCTTGGACCGTATCATCGTTTCAACTTACCAGGCTGTTTCAGGAGCTGGAATGGGTGCTATTCTTGAAACCCAACGTGAACTTCGTGAAGTCTTGAATGACGGCGTAAATCCACGTGATTTGCATGCGGAAATCTTACCATCAGGTGGCGATAAGAAACACTATCCAATTGCTTTTAATGCTCTTCCTCAAATTGATGTCTTCACTGATAATGACTACACTTACGAAGAGATGAAGATGACTAAGGAAACTAAGAAAATCATGGAAGATGATAGCATTGCAGTTTCAGCAACATGTGTTCGTATTCCTGTTTTGTCAGCCCACTCTGAGTCGGTTTATATCGAAACAAAAGAAGTAGCACCAATCGAAGAAGTAAAAGCAGCCATTGCGGCCTTCCCAGGAGCTGTTCTTGAAGACGATGTTGCCCACCAAATTTACCCACAAGCTGTTAATGCTGTCGGTTCACGTGATACATTTGTTGGACGTATCCGTAAAGACTTGGATGCAGAAAAAGGGATCCATATGTGGGTAGTCTCTGATAACCTTCTTAAAGGTGCAGCATGGAACTCAGTACAAATTGCTGAGACTTTACATGAACGTGGCTTGGTTCGTCCAACTACAGAATTAAAATTTGAATTGAAATAGGGAGCAAAACAGAAATCAGTAACTCCAAGAGTTTGATTTCGTAGTTTTGCCCCCGCACAGTTGATTAGGAAGTGCGAATGTTGGAAACATGAGTAGTTCCAATCAACCACTGCGTTATGAAACAGAAATCAGCAACTCCAAGAGTTTGATTTCTCCTTCGCTAGCTAGCGAATCTACTTATTTTATGTACAGAACAGGAGGCAAAGGCAAGTATGCCCCAGCCTCTTTCTTATATAGAGAAAGGTTTTTTCTATGTCTTATCAAGATTTACAAGATTGTAAAATTATCACGGCCTTTATTACTCCTTTTCATGAAGATGGGTCCATAAATTTCGACGCGATTCCGAAATTGATTGAACATCTATTGGCACATCACACAGACGGAATTCTCTTGGCGGGTACGACTGCTGAGAGTCCAACTCTTACTCATGATGAGGAGTTGCAGTTGTTTGCAGCTGTTCAGAAGGTTGTTAATGGGCGTGTCCCTTTAATCGCTGGTGTTGGTACCAATGATACTCGAGACTCTATTGAGTTCGTCAAAGAAGTGGCAGAATTTGGAGGTTTTGCAGCTGGTCTTGCTATTGTTCCTTACTATAATAAACCATCCCAAGAAGGTATGTACCAGCACTTTAAAGCTATTGCAGACGCTTCTGATTTACCAATTATTATCTATAATATTCCGGGTCGTGTAGTAGTTGAATTGACGCCTGAGACCTTGCTTCGCCTAGCAGAACATCCAAACATCATTGGTGTCAAAGAATGTACCAGTCTTGCGAATATGGCCTATTTGATTGAGCATAAACCAGAAGAATTCTTGGTATACACAGGTGAAGATGGAGATGCTTTCCATGCGATGAATTTGGGAGCAGATGGTGTTATCTCAGTTGCTTCTCATACTAATGGTGATGAAATGCATGAAATGTTCACTGCGATTGAAGAGAGTGATATGAAGAAAGCGGCAGCTATTCAACGTAAGTTTATTCCCAAGGTTAATGCTCTCTTCTCATACCCAAGTCCTGCACCTGTTAAGGCAGTCCTCAACTATATGGGATTCGAAGCAGGTCCAACTCGCCTCCCATTGGTTCCTGCGCCTGAAGAGGATGCTAAACGCATTATCAAGGTTGTTATTGACGGAGACTATGAAGCGACTAAAGCGACTGTCACTGGAGTTCTTCGTCCTGATTACTAACATCATAAACATAGATAGAAACTTCCTAACAAGTAAAATTGTTGGGAGTTTTTTTCTTTTTCTACGAATATATAAATAGAGAGAGAAAAAAGGAGTCGATCATGAAAATTAAGATTGATAATTTCGAGATTTATAAGTTAAAGCAAGCAGGTTTAAGTAATCAGCAGGTTCTAAAAGTACTTCAATACGGAGAAATTTATGATCAGGAATTGAGTTTAGAGACAATCGCTGAAGCTTCGGAGTGTCGTAATCCAGTCGTTTTTATGGAGCGGTATCATAAACTGACTTTTGAAAGCATGGAACTCCTGCAGAAAGATTTTGAAAAGTTCCCATCATTTTCGATTTTGGACGATGTTTATCCCATTTCACTCAGTGAAATTTATGATGCTCCAGTATTGCTTTTTTACAAAGGAGATCTCAATCTTTTAAAACTACCCAAGATTGCCGTTGTTGGTAGTCGCTCTTGTAGCCAAACAGGAACAAAGTCAGTCCGTAAAGTCATTGAGGAACTGGAAAATGAATTAGTTGTGGTGAGTGGACTTGCTAGAGGAATTGATACAGCAGCCCATATGTCTATTCTACAAACTGGGGGCAAAACGATTGGAATTATTGGAACTGGTTTAGATGTCTATTATCCACGTTCCAATAAACGACTTCAAGAATATATTGGAGAACATCATTTGCTTCTAAGCGAGTACGGTCCAGGAGAAGAACCTTTGAAATACCACTTTCCTGCACGAAATCGTATTATTGCGGGCTTATGTAGAGGAGTCATCGTTGCAGAAGCTAAAATGAGATCAGGAAGCTTAATCACTTGTGAGCGAGCAATGGAAGAAGGAAGAGATGTTTTTGCAATTCCAGGTTCCATTTTAGATGGTCGTTCAGATGGTTGTCACCATTTGATCCAAGAAGGAGCGAAGTTAGCAACTTGTGGGCAAGATATTCTTGCTGAGTTTGAGTTTTAATGAATAATATGATTTCATTTATCAAACTTTTCTTCTATTATATGGGTGTTATGTCTTGACAGGTTTTTAAAAATGGTTTACACTTTATAAAGTTTATTACTTTGAAAAGGTGTGATACTGTGGTAACGGCAACCAAAAAGAAAAAATCAACAAGTAAAAAAAATCTTGTAATCGTGGAATCGCCTGCTAAGGCGAAGACGATTGAAAAATATCTGGGACGCAATTATAAGGTTTTGGCCAGCGTGGGACATATCCGTGATTTGAAAAAGTCAAGTATGTCAGTCGACGTGGAAAATAATTACGAACCGCAATATATCAATATTCGCGGGAAAGGTCCTCTCATCAATGATCTGAAAAAAGAAGCTAAGAAAGCCGATAAAGTCTTTCTTGCAAGTGACCCGGACCGAGAAGGGGAGGCTATTTCATGGCATTTAGCGCATATTTTAGATCTAGACGAGAATGATACCAACCGTGTTGTTTTCAATGAGATTACCAAAGATGCAGTTAAGAATGCCTTTAAAGAACCTCGTAAAATCAATATGGATTTGGTCGATGCCCAGCAAGCACGTCGTGTTTTGGACCGCTTGGTAGGTTATTCTATTTCACCAATTCTTTGGAAGAAGGTCAAGAAGGGATTATCAGCTGGGCGCGTGCAGTCTGTCGCACTTAAGCTAATCATTGACCGTGAAAATGAAATCAATGCCTTCCAACCAGATGAATATTGGACGATTGATGGTGTCTTTAAAAAAGGTGCTAAGCAATTCCAAGCTTCTTTTTATGGAATGAATGGCAAGAAGATGAAGTTGACTACCAATGATGAAGTCAAAAAAGTTTTATCTCATTTGAACAGCAAGGATTTTACAGTTGATCAAGTAGATAAAAAGGAAAGAAAGCGCAATGCTCCTCTTCCATATACAACGTCTTCTATGCAGATGGATGCTGCTAACAAGATTAACTTCCGTACTCGAAAGACGATGATGGTTGCTCAGCAACTCTATGAAGGAATCAATATTGGTACAGGTGTCCAAGGTTTGATCACCTATATGCGTACGGATTCTACTCGTATCAGTCCAGTTGCTCAGAATGAAGCCGCTAGCTACATCAATGAAAGTTTTGGTAGTAAGTATTCTAAACATGGTAGCAAGGTGAAAAATGCCTCTGGCGCTCAAGACGCCCACGAAGCTATTCGTCCTTCAAGTGTCTTTAATACACCTGAGAAAATTGCTAAGTATTTGGATAAAGACCAGCTAAAACTTTATACACTTATTTGGAACCGCTTTGTAGCGAGTCAAATGACTGGTGCAATTTTTGATACCATGGCTGTGAAACTGTCACAAAATGGTGTTCAATTCGCGGCGAATGGTAGTCAGGTTAAGTTTGATGGTTATTTAGCCATTTACAACGATTCTGATAAAAATAAGATGCTGCCTGATATGAAAGTAGGAGATGTGGTCAAACAGGTCAACAGCAAACCTGAACAACATTTCACACAACCGCCTGCACGATATTCAGAAGCAACACTGATTAAAACTTTAGAAGAAAACGGAGTTGGACGTCCATCTACTTATGCTCCAACCATTGAAACAATCCAAAAACGTTACTATGTAAGACTCGCATCTAAACGCTTTGAACCAACCGATCTAGGACAAGTTGTTAACAAGCTGATTGTCGAATACTTCCCAGATATTGTTAATGTGAAGTTTACCGCTGAGATGGAAGGGAAACTGGATGATGTCGAGGTCGGTAAAGAACAATGGCAACGAGTCATTGATGAATTTTACAAACCATTCTCTAAAGAGGTTGCAAAAGCTGAAGCAGAGATGGAAAAAATTCAAATCAAGGATGAACCAGCAGGATTTGACTGTGAAGTTTGTGGAAGTCCTATGGTGATCAAGATTGGACGCTTCGGTAAGTTTTATGCATGTAGCAATTTCCCAGATTGCCGACATACGCAAGCTATCGTTAAAGAAGTCGGTGTTACATGTCCAAGTTGCCATCAAGGTCAGATCATCGAACGTAAAACCAAGCGTAATCGTATTTTCTATGGATGCAATCGTTATCCAGAATGTGAATTTACTTCTTGGGACAAGCCTGTTGGGCGTGATTGTCCAAAATGTGGTCACTTCCTCATGGAGAAGAAAATCCGTGGTGGCGGAAAACAAATTGTATGTAGCAATGGTGACTACGAAGAAGAAAAGATTAAATAAAAATAATTAGGGCTGAAATGATAATTTCAGCTCTTTTTAATTTAAACTTGACAGAACTCAGCATTTTATGGGAAACTAGAAGAACATTAATCTTAACTAGGAGTCAACATGCGCATCATTTATCTCAGTATTGGATTCATCTCATTAGCTTTAGCCATCGTTGGTGTAGTCTTGCCTTTATTACCAACGACCCCATTTCTTTTATTGTCAATTGCCTGTTTTTCAAAATCTTCTAAACGGTTTGAAGATTGGCTCTATCATACCAAGCTCTATCAAACTTATGTTGCGGACTTTAGAGAAACTAAGTCTATTGCACGTGAACGTAAGAAGAAGATTATTGTTTCGATTTATATTTTGATGGGAATTTCCATTTATTTTGCTCCACTTTTACCTGTTAAAATTGCTTTAGGCTGCTTAACAGTATTTATAACCTATTATCTCTTTAAGGTCATACCAGATAAAGAATAATTTTAAAAAGGTTTGATTTCACTTGATAAAAAACAGAGGTTACTAAGAATAATATGATATAATAACATTAAAGAAACCTTCAAGGAGTATCAAATGATTTACGAATTTTGTGCTGAAAATGTGACCTTGCTTGAAAAAGCTATGCAGGCAGGAGCTCGCCGTATTGAGCTCTGTGATAATTTAGCAGTTGGTGGAACAACTCCAAGCTACGGAGTAACCAAGGCAGCTGTGGAACTGGCATCCGACTATGATACGACCATTATGACAATGATTCGTCCACGGGGTGGTGACTTTGTCTACAATGACTTAGAAGTTGCCATCATGCTCGACGATATTCGTCTTACTGCACAGGCAGGTAGCCAAGGGGTTGTCTTTGGTGCATTGACAGCAGATAAGAAGTTGGACAAAGCCAACCTTGAAAAATTGATTGCAGCATCTAAAGGAATGGAAATTGTGTTCCATATGGCTTTTGATGAATTAAGTGATAAAGATCAGTTAGAAGCGATTGACTGGCTCAGTCAAGCTGGAGTAAGACGTATCCTGACCCGAGCTGGTGTATCTGGTGACTCTCTAGAGAAACGCTTTGCTCACTATCATAGAATTCTAGAACACGCAGCCGGTAAAATTGAAATTCTACCTGGTGGAGGAATTGACATGGACAACCGTCAAACCTTTATCGACCAACTGGGTGTGACACAATTACATGGAACCAAGGTTGTCTTCTAAAAAATAGAAAGGAACTGCTAGCTTTGGGTAGCAGTTTTCGCTTATGTTTGAAATTTTTAGAGCCTATCAATTTAACACTAAAAAGGCTAAAGAGTATGGATTTGTAGAAAATCAAGGAATATGGACTTATAGTTCGCCTATTTTGCAGGGTGATTTTCTTATGAGGATTACAGTGGAGGATAGTGATTTAAGGTTTCAAGTTTTTGACCAGGAAACTGGTGACCTCTATCCTCAAGTTCACATGGAAAGCATGAGAGGAACTTTTGTCGGAAGTGTTCGAGAGGCATGCCTAGAGGAACTTTTTAACATCAGAAAGGCCTGTTTTGAAGTCCAGGAGTTTATCTGTCCTCAAACCAAGAGAATCATGACTCGAGTTCAAGAAATCTATGAAAATCAACTGGAATACTTATGGGAAAAATCTCCTGATACAGCTGTTTTACGCCATGAAGATAATCAGAAGTGGTATGCAGTACTAATGAAGATTTCTTGGGAAAAACTGGATAAGTCACGAGAAGGAGAAGTGGAAGTTGTGAATTTAAAACATGATTTGGTTTCTGATTTGTTAGCAGAAAGAGGCATTTATCCTGGCTTTCATATGAATAAACGCTATTGGATTAGTCTACCACTTGATGATACTCTGACTGACGAGAAGGTACTTGAATTATTTGAGAAAAGTTACTTTTTGACTTCGAAAAAATGAGATTGTATGTTTGAGTTTTCAAATAGGTTTAATTACCCAAATATTCTTTACTGAAGAAATTTTCAGAAAATAATGGATTTTTTCTTGACAAGCAGTTTTCCCTATGCTAGAATACTAAACAAGACATCAAACAAAGGAGAAAGTCAAACATGAAAACAGCTAAGTTTAATCAATTTGCTTTGTTGTTGAGGTACTCGGGCTAGTGCAGAAGCATTAGTCCTGTTTGGCTTACCAAGCGGGAGTAAATCGACATCTCGCTTGGAATTCCGAGCGAGATGTTTTTTCTATATCGAAAATGTGAAGGGAGAATTCTCATGCGTGTAGTTGAGTTTTTAGATACTAGTCTCCGAGATGGTGAGCAGACGCCAGGTGTTAATTTTTCAATCAAGGAAAAGGTTGCTATTGCTAAACAACTGGAGAAATGGGGCATTTCAGCAATAGAAGCTGGTTTTCCAGCAGCTAGTCCAGATTCATTTAAAGCAGTTCAGGAAATCGCTAAAGCCATGAAGAAAACTGCAGTGACATGTTTAGCACGTTCTGTCAAATCTGATATTGATGCGTGTTATGAGGCGCTGAAGGATGCTAAGTATCCACAAATCCATGTCTTTATCGCAACTAGCCCTATTCATAGAGAGTTCAAGTTGAACAAGAGTAAAGAGGAAATATTGGAAGCAATTAAAGAACATGTTTCCTATGCATGTTCTAAGTTTGAAGTAGTAGAATTCTCTCCTGAAGATGCGACTAGAACCGAGTTGGATTTCCTTTTACAAGTCGTTCAGACAGCGGTAGATGCGGGTGCGGCCTATATCAATATTCCTGACACGGTTGGTTTTACGACACCAGAGGAATATGGAAGCATCTTTAAATACTTGATTGACAATGTACAAACTGACCGACAAATTATCTATTCACCTCACTGTCATGATGATCTTGGAATGGCGGTAGCAAATAGCCTTGCGGCCGTTAAGAATGGGGCAGGACGTGTTGAGGGAACCATTAACGGTATCGGAGAACGAGCTGGGAATGCTGCTCTAGAAGAGATAGCAGTAGCTCTCAATATTCGCCAAGATTATTACCAAGCAGAGACAAGCATCGTTCTAGATGAAACCATCAATACGTCTGAAATGGTTTCACGCTTCTCAGGGATTCCAGTTCCTAAAAATAAGGCAGTTGTCGGAGGAAATGCCTTTTCTCACGAATCAGGTATTCACCAAGATGGCGTTCTTAAAAATCCACTTACCTACGAAATCATCACACCAGAGCTGGTGGGTGTTAAGAGTAACAATCTGCCACTTGGTAAATTATCTGGTCGCCATGCCTTTGTAGAAAAACTAAAAGAATTGGCCCTAGACTTCACAGATGAGGATATCAATCCACTCTTTGCCAAGTTCAAAGCCTTAGCAGATAAGAAGCAAGAAGTTACAGACGCAGATATTCGGGCTCTGGTAGCTGGAACCATGGTTGAAAACCCAGAAGGCTTCCACTTTGATGATCTGCAACTTCAAACTCATGCGGAAAACGCTATTGAAGCGACCGTCAGTCTGTCTAATCTGGATGGTGAGAAGGTCGAATTTAATGCTACTGGGCAAGGTTCTGTAGAGGCTATCTTCAACGCTATCGACAAGTTCTTTAATCAATCGGTTCGTCTGGTATCCTATACAATAGATGCGGTAACGGATGGTATTGATGCCCAGGCTCGAGTATTAGTTACTGTTGAAAACAAAGACACAGAAACAATCTTTAATGCGGCCGGACTTGATTTTGATGTACTGAAGGCTTCAGCAATTGCATACATTAATGCCAATACCCTTGTTCAAAAAGAGAATACTGGCGAGATGGGACGCAGCGTCTCCTACCGAGATATGCCTAGTCTTTAAAGGAGAATACCATGACAAAGAAAATTGTTGCCCTTGCAGGTGACGGAATCGGCCCAGAAATCATGGAAGCTGGTTTAGAAGTTCTAGCCGCTATAGCCGAAAAAACAGGCTTTGACTATGAGATAGATAGGCGACCTTTTGGCGGTGCAGGTATTGATGCAGCAGGCCATCCTTTGCCAGATGAAACTTTAAAAGCTGCTAGAGAAGCAGATGCTATCCTTCTGGCAGCTATTGGTAGTCCTCGGTATGATAACGCAACGGTTCGACCTGAACAAGGCCTATTAGCTCTTCGCAAGGAACTCAATCTCTACGCCAATATTCGTCCGGTAAAAATCTTTGAGAGTCTCAAGCACTTGTCGCCTCTCAAACCTGAACGAATAACTGGTGTTGACTTTGTAGTAGTTCGTGAATTGACCGGAGGGATTTACTTTGGTGATCATATCCTTGAAGAGCGAAAAGCACGTGATATTAATGATTATAGTTACAATGAAGTGGACCGGATTATTCGCAAGGCCTTTGAAATAGCAAAGGGACGAAGAAAGATGGTTACTAGTATTGATAAGCAAAATGTTTTGGCAACTTCAAAACTATGGAGGAGAGTGGCTGAGGAAGTCGAAAAAGATTATCCCGACGTAATCTTAGAACACCAGTTGGTTGATTCAGCTACCATGCTCATGATTACCAATCCGGCTAAGTTTGATGTTATCGTTACTGAGAATCTTTTCGGAGATATCTTATCTGATGAATCAAGCGTCCTATCTGGGACACTCGGAGTCATGCCATCGGCTAGTCACTCTGAAAACGGACCAAGTCTTTATGAGCCTATTCATGGTTCTGCACCTGATATAGCAGGTCTAGGAATTGCCAATCCTATTTCCATGATTTTATCAGTTGCTATGATGCTACGTGATAGTTTTGGACGATTTGAAGATGCAGAACGTATCGAAGATGCTGTAGGAGCAAGTTTAGTAGCTGGAATTTTAACGAGAGATATAGGAGGACAGGCTTCGACCAAGGAAATGACAGAAGCCATTATCGCAAGACTATGAAACTAAACGAAGGAATTACTGTTGCTCTCTTGATTTGGAACCTTTTGATTTTTATAATCTATGGCATTGACAAATCCAAGGCAAGGAGAAAAGCCTGGCGCATCCCTGAGAAAATCTTACTCATTTTAGCTTTTACTTGTGGTGGTTTTGGTGCTTGGTTAGCAGGAATCACTTTTCATCACAAGACTAGAAAATGGTACTTTAAAACAGTTTGGTTTCTTGGGATGGTGACCACACTAATCGCTTTGTATTTTATATGGAGGTAATGAATGGCAGGAAAATCGATTTTTGATAAATTATGGGACCTCCATGTCATCACAGGAGAAGAAGGACAACCTCAACTCATGTATGTAGATCAGCACTATATTCACGAGGTGACCAGTCCTCAAGCTTTTCAAGGATTACGAGATGCAGGACGTAGATTGAGACGACCAGATTTAACATTTGGTACCTTTGACCACAATGTACCAACGGTCAATATCTACGATATTCGAGATGTCATTTCCAAGGCGCAAATTGATAAGCTTGCTGAAAATGTTGAGGAGTTTGGGATTGAACATGCGGCCCACGGTTCTGAAAAGCAGGGAATCGTTCACATGGTAGGTCCAGAAACAGGACGGACGCAACCAGGAAAATTCATCGTCTGTGGCGATAGCCATACAGCTACCCACGGAGCTTTCGGGGCGATTGCTTTTGGAATAGGGACTAGCGAGGTCGAGCACGTATTTGCTACTCAAACCCTCTGGCAGGTTAAACCCAAGAAAATGTTGGTGGAATTCACAGGAGTTCCTCAAAAAGGGGTTTATGCCAAAGATTTCATTTTAGCCTTGATTGCCAAGTACGGTGTTGCTTGTGGTGTTGGCTACGTGGTGGAATATCGAGGTCAGGCCATTGATGCTCTGACCATGGAAGAGCGAATGACCATCTGTAATATGTCTATCGAGTTTGGCTCTAAGATGGGCATTATGAATCCAGATCAGAAGACTTATGACCATTTAAAGGGTCGTGATTGTGTTCCCAAGGATTTTGATGCGGCAGTGGACGATTGGAAAAGACTGGTTAGTGATGACGATGCGGTTTATGACAAGGTTATCCAGATGGATGTCTCTGAATTAGCTCCTATGGTGACTTGGGGGACCAATCCTGCTATGGGTGTTGACTTTGACAGCAACTTCCCAGAAATAAAGGATATGAATGATGAACGAGCCTACAATTACATGGAGTTACAACCAGGTCAGAAGCCGGAAGATATTGAACTAGGCTATGTCTTTATTGGTTCTTGTACCAACGCTAGACTTAGTGATTTGCAACTGGCGGCTCGATTTGTAGAAGGGAAGAAAATTGCCCCCAATCTAACAGCAATCGTGGTTCCGGGCTCTCGACCAGTCAAGCGAGCTGCTGAGAAGTTGGGATTGGATAAGGTCTTCCTAGATGCTGGCTTTGAATGGAGAGACCCAGGTTGCTCTATGTGTCTCGGAATGAATCCTGACAAGGTACCAGATGGTGTTCACTGTGCCTCAACTAGCAACCGTAATTTTGAAGATAGACAGGGATTTGGAGCGAAGACTCATCTTTGTAGTCCAGCAATGGCAGCTGCGGCAGCTATCGCAGGTCGTTTCGTAGATGTTCGTCAATTGCCTGAAGCCCAGTAAGGAGAGGATATGGAAAAATTCACAGTATTTACGGGAACAACCGTTCCTCTTATGAATGATAATATTGATACCGACCAAATCCTTCCCAAGCAGTTTCTCAAGTTGATTGATAAAAAAGGTTTTGGTAAGTACCTCATGTATGCTTGGCGTTATTTGGACAATCAGTATACTGAGAATCCAGACTTTGTCTTTAACCGACCAGAATACTGCAAAGCTAGTATTCTCATTACAGGGGATAACTTTGGGGCTGGATCTTCAAGAGAGCACGCAGCTTGGGCTCTAGCAGATTACGGCTTTAAGGTCGTGATTGCAGGCTCTTTCGGAGATATTCATTACAATAATGAACTCAATAATGGTATGTTGCCTATTGTCCAGCCCAGAGAGGTTAGAGAGGAACTCGCCCAGCTCCAACCAACTGACCAAGTAACAGTAGACTTGGAACAACAAAAAATCATCTCACCAGTTGGAGAATTCACTTTCGAAATCGATAGCGAATGGAAACACAAGCTCCTAAATGGTTTGGATGACATTGGTATCACCTTGCAGTATGAAGATTTGATTGCTGCCTATGAAAAACAGCGCCCAGCTTACTGGCAGGAATAGAGTAAAAAAATAGAAAAGGAAATAGAACTATGACAAAACACATTCAATGGAACGGAACACTTTCACAAGAAGGTTATGACATTTTAAAAGGTGAGGGCGGATGTATCGTTTGTCCTACTAAAGTCGGATACATTATCATGACTAGTGACAAGGCAGGTCTTGAACGTAAGTTTGAAGCAAAAGAGCGTAACCGTAACAAACCAGGTGTGGTTCTCTGTGGTAGCATGGATGAACTTCGTGCCCTTGCGCAATTGAACCCTGAAATCGAAGCCTTCTACCAAAAACATTGGGATGAAGATATTCTCCTCGGTTGTATCCTTCCATGGGAACCAGAAGCTTTTGAAAAACTCAAAGAATACGGTGATGGACGTGAAGAACTCATGACTGACGTTCGTGGAACGAGCTGTTTCGTTATCAAGTTTGGAAAAGCTGGTGAACAATTGGCTGCCAAACTTTGGGAAGAAGGTAAGATGGTCTACGCTTCATCAGCAAACCCATCTGGGAAAGGAAATCGAGGTAAAGTTGAAGGAATCGGTCAACGTATCGAAGGAGCAGTGGATCTTGTCATTGAGGCAGACGACTACGTTGCTTCTATCCAACCAGACAAAACAGTTGAAACTCGCTACGAGCAAGGTGTGATGGTCTCTATGGTCGATAAAGAAGGCAAGCTCATCCCAGAACAAGGTGGAGCACGCTCAACTTCACCAGCACCAGTCGTGATCCGTAAAGGACTTGACATCGATAAAATCATGATGCATCTGTCAGACACCTTTAACTCATGGGACTACCGTCAAGGGGAGTATTATTAAGATTAAATACAAATTAGAGAGTGAATAAACTCTCTATTTTTTATGAAAATACAATCAAAATCCGAACTATATAATCTTTATAATTCAAAATGTTTGACAAAAACTTTACCTTAGTTTATAATCGTTAAAGGAAACGTCGGAAAAGGCGTAGCGATGCGAAAGCATAGGTAGGTTATTCTAAAAGAAACGAGACATCGAAATGTTAAACGAATTTCCGATCTTTGACTATGAAGATATTCAGCTAATCCCTAACAAGTGTGTCCTTAAAAGTCGTGCAGAAGCTGACACACAAGTGACACTTGGGAAGCACACCTTTAAATTACCAGTTGTTCCCTCTAATATGCAAACGATCTTGGATGAAGATGTTGCAGAACAACTTGCCAAGGGTGGTTATTTCTATATCATGCACCGCTTTGATGAAGCTGGGCGCATTCCATTTGTGAAACGCATGCATGAGAAAGGTTTGATTGCTTCTATCTCTGTTGGTGTTAAAGATTACGAGTATGATTTTGTGAGTCAATTAAAGGATGATGCTCCAGAGTACATCACTATTGATATCGCTCATGGACATGCTGACAGTGTGATTTCAATGATTCAGCACATCAAAAAAGAGTTGCCAGATACCTTTGTCATCGCCGGTAACGTTGGTACTCCAGAGGCAGTTCGTGAACTTGAAAATGCTGGAGCAGACGCTACTAAGGTCGGAATCGGTCCAGGTAAAGTATGTATCACTAAGGTTAAAACAGGCTTTGGTACTGGTGGTTGGCAGTTGGCGGCTCTTCGCTGGTGTGCTAAAGCTGCGCGTAAACCGATTATTGCCGATGGTGGTATCCGTACACACGGAGATATTGCCAAGTCAATCCGCTTTGGTGCAAGTATGGTTATGATTGGTTCTTTATTTGCAGGCCATATCGAAAGCCCTGGTAAAACTGTCGAAGTCGATGGTAAACAATTTAAAGAATACTATGGTTCCGCTTCAGAATACCAAAAAGGTGCCTATAAGAATGTCGAAGGTAAGAAAATTCTTCTTCCTGCCAAAGGACACTTACAAGATACCCTAACTGAGATGGAACAAGATTTGCAAAGTTCGATCTCTTATGCTGGAGGTCGAAAGGTAGCTGATCTTAGACATGTAGATTATGTGATTGTGAAGAACTCTATCTGGAATGGAGATGCTCACTAAAAATATGATTACTTATTTATGTCGCGAATTGGCGTGGCGTTTCTACAAGGTACCGTAAATACCTAACAATGAGTAAGTCGAAGAGAGATAAAAGAAGCAGTACTATTTGTTTCTATGTTTCCGAGGGGCTTACTTTGTAAGTCCCTTTTTATTTCGGAGGTTAATGTGAAATTACTAGAGGAACGTATTTTAAAAGATGGGAATATTCTAGGTGAGAATATTCTTAAGGTGGATTCCTTCTTGACCCACCAAGTTGACTATTCCTTGCTGCGTGAGATCGGTCGTACCTTTGCAGAGCATTTTAAAAATGCTGGTATTACCAAAGTTGTAACCATTGAGGCGTCTGGAATTGCTCCAGCTCTTTATGTAGCTGAACAATTGGATGTGCCCATGATTTTTGCTAAGAAGGCAAAAAATATTACTATGAATGAAGGAATTTTGACTGCTGAAGTATATTCTTTCACGAAACAAGTTACTAGTACCGTATCTATTGCAGGGAAGTTCTTATCTCCAGGAGATAAAGTACTAATTATTGACGATTTTTTGGCAAATGGGCAAGCTGCTAAAGGTCTGATTCAGATTATTGAGCAAGCCGGTGCTAATGTTGAAGCTGTCGGAATTGTGATCGAAAAATCCTTCCAAGATGGTCGTGAACTATTAGAAAAATTAGGTCATCAGGTAGTATCACTTGCGCGTTTAGAGCGTTTTGAAAATGGAAAAGTTATCTTCAAGGAGGCAGATATCTAATGAAACAACAAGAAAACCACTCACAGGCAGCCGTTCTTGGTTTGCAACACTTACTTGCCATGTACTCGGGCTCAATTCTGGTACCAATCATGATTGCAGGTGCTTTAGGTTATTCAGCTCAACAGTTGACCTACCTTATTTCAACAGATATCTTTATGTGTGGGGTTGCAACTCTCTTACAATTGCAACTCAATAAATACTTTGGTGTTGGTTTGCCTATTGTTCTTGGGGTAGCCTTCCAGTCTGTTGCTCCTCTCATCATGATTGGACAAAGTCATGGTAGTGGTGCTATGTTTGGGGCCTTAATTGCTTCAGGGATTTATGTCATCTTGATTTCAGGTATCTTCTCTAAAGTTGCCAACCTTTTCCCTGCAATCGTAACTGGTTCAGTTATTACAACTATCGGATTGACCTTGATCCCAGTGGCCATCGGAAATATGGGAAATAACGTTGAAAAACCAACTGGACAAAGTTTAGCCTTAGCAATGATTACTGTGCTTATCATTCTTTTGGTCAATATCTTTACAAAAGGATTCATTAAATCAATTTCAATTCTGATTGGTTTGATTGCAGGTACTATCATCGCTGCGACTATGGGCTTGGTTGATTTCTCTCCAGTAGCAGAAGCTCCACTTGTTCATATCCCAACTCCATTCTACTTTGGTGCTCCACAATTTGAGATTTCTTCTATTGTAATGATGTGTATTATCGCTACTGTATCAATGGTAGAATCAACTGGTGTATATCTTGCCCTTTCTGATATTACTAAAGATCCAATCGATAGCACTCGTCTCCGTAATGGCTATCGTGCTGAAGGTCTTGCTGTTTTACTTGGTGGACTTTTCAACACCTTCCCTTATACAGGATTTTCACAAAACGTAGGTTTGGTGAAACTTTCTGGTATTCGTACACGTTTGCCGATATACTATGCTGCAGGCTTTCTTATCTTACTTGGTCTCTTGCCTAAGTTTGGTGCCTTAGCACAGATTATCCCAAGCCCTGTTCTAGGTGGAGCTATGCTGGTCATGTTCGGTTTCGTTTCACTTCAAGGGATGCAAATCTTGTCTCGTGTGGACTTCGAACATAATGAACACAACTTCCTCATTGCAGCAGTTTCTATTTCTGCTGGGGTGGGATTAAACGGTAGCAACCTCTTCAATACTCTACCAACCGAATTACAAATGTTCTTCTCAAATGGTATCGTTATTGCAAGTACAGTAGCTATTATCTTGAACGCTATTTTGAACCGTAAAAAATAAAAATTAGTGAGAAGGGATAGAAAAGCCCTTCTCATTTTCTTTTTTAGAGCTTGAGTATTGTTTCTATGGCCCTTTTTATGGTAAAATGGTTTTATGAATGAAAGAATGAAAGAGCTCGTTGAGTTGCTCAATCGCTATGCGACAGAGTATTATACAAGTGATAATCCATCTGTATCTGATAGTGAGTATGACCGTCTTTATCGTGAATTGGTAGAGTTAGAAAAAGCTCATCCTGACCAAGTCTTGCCAGAAAGTCCGACCCACCGTGTTGGCGGTAAGATTCTAGATGGTTTTGAAAAATACAGTCATCAGTATCCTCTCTATAGTTTGCAGGATGCTTTTTCACGTGAAGAACTCGATGCCTTTGATGCGCGTGTTCGTAAAGAATTGGATGATGTCACTTATATTTGTGAGTTGAAGATTGATGGACTATCGATTTCCTTGACTTATGAGCAAGGACTTTTTGTTGCTGGAGCAACTCGTGGTGATGGCTCTATTGGTGAAAATATCACAGAAAATCTTAAACGAGTGAAAGACATTCCTTTATCCTTGCCAGAAAAACTAGATATTACTGTTCGTGGTGAATGCTATATGCCGAGGGCATCATTTGATCAGGTTAATCAATCGCGTCAAGAAAACGGCGAGCCTGAATTCGCTAATCCACGAAATGCTGCTGCAGGAACCCTTCGCCAGTTAGATACTGCAGTAGTAGCTAAGCGTAATCTTGCAACTTTCCTCTATCAGGAAGCAAGTCCTTCAACTAGAGACAGCCAAGAGAAGGTTTTAAATCATCTGGAACAGTTGGGCTTTGTTGTCAATCCTAGACGCCTATTAGCGCACAGCATGGATGAGGTTTGGGAGTTTATCCAAGAAGTCGGTCAAGAAAGAGACCAATTGCCTTATGATATCGACGGTGTCGTGATTAAGGTCAACGACCTAGCTGGTCAAGAGCAACTTGGTTTTACAGTTAAAGCACCTAAGTGGGCAGTCGCTTATAAGTTCCCTGCAGAAGAAAAAGAAGCAAAACTGCTTTCTGTTGACTGGACAGTAGGACGAACTGGTGTCGTAACTCCGACTGCCAATCTTACTCCGGTGCAATTGGCAGGTACAACAGTTAGTCGTGCAACGCTTCATAATGTTGACTATATCGCTGAAAAGGATATCCGCAAGGATGATACTGTCGTCGTTTATAAGGCGGGAGACATCATTCCTGCTGTTTTACGTGTCGTAGAATCAAAGCGTGTGTCTGAGGAGAAACTAGATATCCCAACAAACTGTCCAAGTTGTGACAGTAAGCTTTTGCATTTTGAAGATGAGGTGGCTCTTCGTTGCATCAATCCTCGATGTCCTGCTCAGATTAAGGAAGGCTTGATTCACTTTGCATCTCGTGACGCCATGAATATTGCTGGTCTTGGACCATCTATCGTCGAGAAACTATTTGCTGCCGATTTGGTTAAAGATGTTGCGGATATTTATCGTTTAACTGTAGAAGATTTGCTCTTGCTAGATGGCATTAAGGATAAATCGGCTCAAAAACTTTATCAAGCTATCCAATCATCTAAGGAAAATTCTGCAGAAAAACTCTTATTTGGTTTAGGGATTCGTCATGTTGGTAGCAAGGCAAGTCAACTACTCTTACAACATTTCCATTCGATCGAATCACTTGCTCAAGCAAATCCTGAAGAAGTAGCAAGTATCGAAAGTCTAGGGAGTGTTATTGCTCAAAGTCTTCAATCCTATTTTGAGTCTGAGGGTGCTCAACTACTTTTAAGAGAATTAAAAGAATTAGATGTTAATCTAGATTATAAAGGACAGATCGTTGCGGCAGATGCAGCCTTATCTGGTCTGACTGTTGTACTGACAGGAAAGCTAGAGCGTTTAAATCGTTCAGAAGCTAAAAATAAACTAGAAAGTTTAGGTGCCAAGGTAACTGGCAGCGTATCGAAAAAGACCGATCTTGTGGTAGCAGGAGCAGATGCAGGGAGCAAACTCCAGAAAGCGCAGGAATTGGGAATCGAGATTCGAGACGAAGCTTGGCTTGAAAGTTTGTAAGGAATACACAGTCTAGAATACTCATCTATCATTTCTTGCTTCTATCCAATTATTATAATCAAGAAATGCTACTATATAAATTTAACAATTAGAAATTAGGAAAAAACATGTATCATTATCCTGTACTTATTCATTATCATCGTAAAGATGACGCTTATAAGGCATGCAGTTTCAATAAGAATCCTCTAGATTCAGTAGAGTTTATCAAAGAAGAAGAATACTTTGGAGAAAAATTTTCATTTACTCAACTAAGTGAAACACCTCTCGAACAAATGCTGTTTACAGTTGAAAAAAATGGAGTCAGCAAAGAATATCCTATCCGATTCAATCATTATCCACTCTTAACAGAGGTTTGGATTTTAGATGGGGATGATACCGTGTATTATTCTGAAAATCCAGCTATCGCAAGTCCACACTATAAAGATCAAAATCCATTTGCTTTTGATAAAGCGATTAACAGTGCTAGTTTTGACCATCACTGGGGTTACCAAGGAGAATTAGGGTGTCAGGTTTCCGAAAAAGAAACCAGCTTTAAACTATGGTCCCCAACAGCAACCACTGTACAAGTTATAGTGTATGAATCTGCAAGTAATGATGCTCCGATTTTAAGAACTTATGAGATGGAGCGAGGGAATAGCTATTCATACAGTCATAAATATAATACCATTGGTGTCTGGAGTCTTACAGTTCCAGAAAATCTTGCAGGACGAGCTTATCAATACCAGATAGAATTTCCACATCATCAATCAGTAACTCGAGATCCATATACGACTGCAACAAGTCCAGACGGCAAACGTTCAGCAATCCTTTCTGAAGAAGAATGCCAAGTTGATGGGTTTGAAGTTAAGAATGGAACGGAAGCAACATGGCGTTTAGAAAATCCTTGCCAAGCTGTCGTTTATGAAATGCATGTACGTGATTTGACCAAGTCTGAAACATCAGGTGTTTCTCCAGAGTTAAGAGGAACCTTCCTAGGAGCTGCTCAAACTGGTACAGTCAACCAATATGGCCAGTCTACTGCATTTGACTACATCAAGGAACTAGGTGTTAACTATGTTCAACTGCAACCAATTGCAGATCGTCACAAAGAGTATGATGCAGATGGGAATGTCACTTACAACTGGGGTTACGATCCACAAAACTACAATGCACCAGAAACCAGCCTGTCTACGAATCCAAACGATCCAGGTCAAGTTATCCGAGATTTGAAAACGATGATTCAAGCCTATCATGATGCTGGAATTGGTGTCATTATGGACGTTGTTTACAACCATACTTTTTCAACTGTTGATGCTCCATTCCAAACAACAGTACCGGATTATTATTACCGAATGAATAGAGATGGAAGCTATCAAAATGGTACAGGTGTAGGAAACGAGACTGCGAGTGAGCACGAAATGTTCCGTAAGTACATGATCGATTCGCTTCTCTATTGGGTAAATGAGTTTAATATCGATGGTTTCCGTTTCGATTTGATGGGTATCCATGATGTTAAAACCATGCAGATGATTCGTTGGGCTATGGATGAAGTCGATCCTAAAATCATCCTTTATGGAGAAGGCTGGGATATGGGAACTGGTCTTGCTCCTTATGATAAGGCTAAGAAAGACAATGCCTATCAATTACCTAATATTGGCTTCTTCAATGATGATCAACGTAATGCGGTAAAAGGTGCTGAAGTTTATGGTGATATCAAAACAGGCTTCGTAAGTGGTGCTGCTACTGAACCAATTGTTGCAAAAGCGATCCTGGGTAGCCATGAACTAGGTTCTTATCTCAGTCCTAATCAGGTTGTCAACTACGTAGAAGCCCATGATAATTATAACTTGCATGATTTGCTAGCGACTCTTCATCCAACAGAAGACGAGACAAGTATCATGAAAAAAGTAGAAACAGCAACTGCAATGAACCTACTTATGCAAGGTATTTCCTTTATGGAACTTGGTCAAGAATTCGGTCGTACAAAACTAGTAGCTACAGGCGAAAATGGTGACCTGACTCATGATGACCGAGAACGAGCTATGAATAGTTATAATGCTCCAGATGCTGTGAACCAAGTAAATTGGGACTTAATTAATGAGCGTCAAGAAAGCATTGAATTTATTCGTCAGATTATAGGTCTTAAAACAAAGACTAGTGCTTTTTCATATCCTACATACGAGGAAGTATACCGTCATGTCTTTGTTCATACAGCGATTGAAAACAGTGGCTGGATTGTCTACGAAGTTCAAGGAGATGACGAGCATTTCTTAGTGGTCTTTAATGCTAAAGGAGAATCCCAGTATTATGAAAATGCGGGTAACCTTGAAATGCGAATCACTAACAGCCGTTCAAAAAATGAAAATACAATTGACAATGTTAGTGTGGCAGTCTTGAATGTTTTAGCGTAAGTCTTAGATTGAAGACGAAGTCAATGAAGTGTAGGATAAAACGCTCTTGCAGAGTCCAATGAATCAATAAAAATGTTTCAAAGACTCAATTCTACTAAAATGCGAGGTCGGGATTTTGATCCCGGCCTATACTTCTAGAAAGTCTCATTTGAAGTCGAAAGTAAAACTAAAATTTTCAGAAAAAGCAGTTCATTTTCAAGTCCTAGACAGATAGAAAAAGCAGAAGTTTCATTACTAATTGAATTAAAGTTAGAAAAGTTCATTGCTTTTAGCGGGAGAAACCTATGAATATTAATACAATTACTCTGGAAAAATTCATCACCTTAAATGAAGAGGAGAAACTTCAGTGTCTTAAAGACATTAAGCATACCTACCAATTCGAAAATATAAAGGAAATCCTCTCAGAGCTTGGTTTAGAAAATTTAAGTGGTCAAGTACTTAGTGAACTAGCCAAAGTTTGTAATAATTGGAGTCAATTTGAAGAGGCAAAAACAGTTTTAGAGATAGTCTCTGAAGAAGATAGGGATGCTATTTGGTATTATAGAAATGGTTTTACCCATTGGCGTTTATCTAGTGACCCGAAGAATGACTTTGAAACTGAAGCTAATCAGGCTCTAGCTTTATTAGAAAATGCTATCAAAAATGCTGATTCCTCAACAAATCCAGTCATTGAATGGTGTATTGAGTTGGTTAAAGTAGGTTCTCTAAAGGAAGTTTTTGAAGCTAAGCCAGCAGATTATCCCTTGCTAGAAAAATACTATTTTGAAGATGTTAATGAAACTAATCAAGAAATGACAATTGCGCAGAATAAGAAATTATACAAGAATATTACGGTAGAAGATGTTCAAAAGGCAAAAGACTCATGGGATATTATTAAACCAGTATACGAAACTGTTAACATCTATAACACCTATGAAGACTATCTCGATTCTGCAAAAATTTTTACTTTAGAACAAAGATACCTTCTGGCGATTATCTGGTATTTTATTGAAGTAAACAATGGAGGCCACTATCAATTTTTCGATAATTCGACAGGGATTGTCTGGGAAGATACTTTAAAGGGATTGGAACTATTTGGAATGACGGAGCATGCTATTAATTTCAAAAATCTTCTTGCATTCTTTGGTGGAGCTATCTCCTTTGTTAGAGAAGAGAGATCGGAGATGCTAGCACAGATGGAAGAAGAGTATGGTGATGCTTTTTATCAGAAGTTGGATGAAGCTGATGATTTTGTTTATGATTATGATGGAAATGAGAACGAACTAAGTTTTATCAAAAAATATCCAGAGAAATTTATTTTTCAGGGAAATGCAGATAAATCGTAAAGAGTAGTAAATAAAGATGAGGCTGGGACAAAAGTCCTAGCCTCTCATTTATTTTTGGATTGTTGAGCAAGACGCAGTGGTTGAGGTGGGCTCTACTACGCTGATTTCATCAGCTTTTACAGCCCTTCTCAACTGTGCGGAGGTGGGACGACGAAATCGAATTCTAACGAATGACCGATTTCTGTCCCACTCTCATTTTTTAGGGGAAAATCCTTGGTTTATAAATAGTTATAATCTAAGTTGAATACCACAAACACTATTTTTACGGATTTTGAATATATTTTTCAAAAATATCAGGCTAAAAATTGCTAAAAACCGAATATTTTGTTACTATTATATAAAAATGTAAGAAAATGAAAAGAGGCAAAGATAAATCAGAAAATTAAAATGATTTTCCCAGGCTGCATCAGAGAATTATTTTCAGATTTTCAAAATATTTTTTAGAAATATAGTAATTTACTTGAAACTTATCTAAAAAGGTAGTATAATAAAAATTAAGAAAACGCTTACAATATAAAGGGGGATTTATGGATACATTAGAAGCTTTAAGAACTTTTACAACAGGCGAAAATTTCCATCTTCAGCACTATTTGGGCGCACATCGTGAGGAGAAAGACGGGGAATGGGGTTACACATTCCGTGTTTGGGCTCCAAATGCGCAGGCTGTTCATCTAGTCGGTGATTTCACGAATTGGGTTGAAAATCAAATCCCTATGGTTCGAAATGAATCTGGAGTATGGGAAGTTTTTACAACTTTTGCCCAAGAGGGTCAGATTTATAAATATCATATTACACGGGCTAACGGTCATCAACTTATGAAGATTGATCCTTTAGCTGTTCGGTATGAAGCACGTCCAGGCACAGGTGCTGTGTTAACAGAAATTCCAGAAAAGAAATGGAAGGATGGACTTTGGTTAGCTCGTAGAAAACGTTTGGGATTCTTCGAAAGACCAGTTAATATTTACGAAGCACACGCTGGTTCCTGGAAACGAAATCCAGATGGAACTCCTTATAGTTTTGCTCAATTAAAAGAAGAGTTGATTCCTTACTTAGTTGAAATGAACTACACTCATATTGAGTTTATGCCTTTGATGGCTCACCCGCTAGGTTTGAGTTGGGGCTATCAACTGATGGGATATTTCGGTTTAGAACATTCTTACGGAAGACCAGAAGAGTTTCAAGACTTTGTTGAGGAGTGTCATTTAAACAATATCGGTGTTATCGTGGACTGGGTTCCAGGTCACTTTACAATCAATGATGATGCCTTAGCCTACTATGATGGAACTCCGACTTTTGAATATCAAGACCATAACAAAGCTCATAACTATGGTTGGGGGGCATTAAACTTCGACTTAGGTAAAAATGAAGTTCAGTCTTTCTTGATTTCAAGCATTAAGTTCTGGATTGATTTCTATCATTTGGATGGTATCCGTGTCGATGCTGTAAGTAATATCCTTTATCTTGATTACGATAATGCACCTTGGACTCCAAATAAAGACGGGGGCAATCTCAACTATGAAGGTTATTATTTCCTACAACGTTTGAATACCGTTATCAAGCTAGCTCACCCAGATGTCATGATGATTGCTGAAGAATCTTCTTCTGGCACTAAGATTACTGGAATGAAGGAGATGGGTGGTCTTGGATTTGACTACAAGTGGAACATGGGATGGATGAATGATATCTTACGTTTCTACGAGGAAGATCCAATTTACCGCAAGTATGACTTTAACCTTGTTACCTTCAGCTTTATGTACATCTTTAATGAAAATTACCTCTTGCCATTCTCACACGATGAAGTTGTCCATGGTAAGAAGAGTATGATGCATAAGATGTGGGGAGACCGTTACAATCAATTTGCAGGACTGAGAAATCTCTACACTTATCAAATCTGTCACCCTGGTAAGAAATTGCTCTTTATGGGTAGTGAATTTGGTCAATTCTTAGAGTGGAAATCAGAAGAGCAATTAGAATGGTCAAACCTCGAAGATTCAATGAATGCCAAGATGAAATACTTCACATCTCAACTGAATCAACTTTATAAAGACCATCGTTGTCTTTGGGAAATTGATACAAGTTATGATGGAATTGAAATCATCGATGCTGATAATAGAGATCAAAGTGTTCTATCCTTTATTCGTAAGGGTAAAAAAGGCGAGATGCTAGTCTGTGTCTTCAATATGGCACCTGTAGAACGTCCTGAATTCACAATTGGTCTTCCGGTTGCAGGCGTATACGAAGAAATATGGAATACTGAGTTAGAACAATGGGGTGGTGTTTGGAAAGAGCACAACCAAACAGTTCAAACTCAAGAAGGATTATGGAAGGATTATGAGCAGACTTTGACATTTACCTTGCCAGCTTTGGGGGCAAGTATCTGGAAAATCAAACGTCGCTTGAAACCCGCTAAAAAAGAATCAAATAAATCTCAAAAAGGAGTAGAAAATGAAGAATGAAATGCTAGCTTTAATCCTTGCCGGTGGGCAAGGAACTCGTCTCGGTAAACTCACTCAAAGCATTGCAAAACCTGCTGTGCAATTTGGTGGGCGCTATCGTATCATTGACTTTGCTCTTTCTAACTGTGCCAACTCTGGTATCCACAATGTTGGGGTTATCACACAGTATCAACCTCTTGCTCTTAACAATCACATCGGAAACGGTTCTAGTTGGGGTCTTGATGTAATTGATTCAGGTGTTTCTATCCTTCAACCTTACTCTGCAAGTGAAGGAAATCGTTGGTTCGAAGGTACAAGTCATGCCATTTACCAAAATATTGACTATATCGATAGCATTAATCCTGAGTATGTTTTGATTCTTTCAGGAGACCATATCTACAAGATGGACTATGATGATATGCTCCAATCACACAAGGATAACAATGCCAGCTTGACAGTTGCTGTTTTGGATGTACCACTAAAAGAAGCTAGTCGTTTCGGTATCATGAATACAGATGCTAATAATCGCATTGTTGAATTCGAAGAAAAACCTGCCCAACCAAAATCAACCAAGGCATCAATGGGTATTTATATTTTCGATTGGAAACGTCTACGCAATATGCTAGTTGCAGCTGAAAAGAATAATATTGACATGTCAGACTTTGGAAAGAATGTTATTCCAAATTATCTTGAAACTGGTGAAAGTGTCTATGCTTATGAGTTCAATGGATACTGGAAGGATGTTGGTACAATCGAATCTCTTTGGGAAGCAAATATGGAATACATCTCTCCAGAAAATGCTCTAGATAGCCGTAATCGTCAATGGAAAATTTATTCTCGTAACCTTATCGCTCCACCAAACTTCCTTGGAGAATTTGCTCAAGTAGAAGACTCTCTAGTAGTAGATGGATGTTACGTGAATGGTACTGTAAAACATTCCATTCTTTCTACAGCTGCTCAAGTTCGTAAGGGAGCAGAAGTTGTTGATTCTGTCATCATGAGTGGAGCAGTTATCGGTAGAGGTGCTAAAATTACACGTGCAATCATCGGTGAAGGTGCAATTATTGCCGATGGTGTTGAAATTGATGGTACAGAAGAAGTACAAGTAGTCGGATATAACGAAGTAGTGGGGGTAGCAACAGATGAAGATTGATAAATATTCAGCGATTTTAGGAAACACTGTTGGTTTTCATGATATGTCAACCTTGACAAGTAACCGTCCAGTGGCAAGTTTGCCATTTGGAGGAAAGTATCGTTTGATTGACTTCCCACTCTCAAGTTTAGCAAATGCTGGTGTTCGAAGTGTCTTTGGAATCTTCCAACAAGATAACATCAGCTCTGTATTTGACCACATTCGTTCAGGACGTGAATGGGGCTTGAATACACTACTTAGTCACTACTATCTAGGTATTTACAATACACGTGTAGAAAGCAGTACAGTCGGTAAAGAGTATTATCAACAACTCTTGACTTATTTAAAACGTTCTGGATCTAACCAAACGGTTTCTTTGAACTGTGACGTTTTGGTAAATATTGATCTTACTCAGGTTTTCCATTTGCATAATACTACAAAATCTCCTATTACGGTTGTTTATAAGAAACTACCTAAAAAGGATATTTCAGAAGTAAATGCTATCCTAGATATTGATGAAACTGATCACGTGCTCTCTCACAAACTCTTTGATAAAAAAGCTGAACAAGAATACTACAACATGTCAACGGATATCTTTGTTGTAGATACTCAATGGTTGATTGAACGTCTGGAAGAAGAAGCTCAGAAAGAACACCCAGAAAAACTACGTTATGTTCTACGTGACTTGGCAGCGGAATCAGGCGCTTTTGCATACGAGTATACTGGTTACTTAGCAAATATTCATTCTGTAGAAACATACTACCAAGCCAATATTGATATGCTTGATCAGCATAAATTCTACTCTTTATTCTCTCCAAATCAAAAGATTCACACAAAGGTGAAAAACGAAGAACCAACTTATTATGCACCTGGTTGTGAAGTAAATACTTCGCAGTTTGCTTCTGGTAGTATTGTCGAAGGTAAGGTTGTTCGTTCAGTTGTTTCGCGTAATGTTCAAATTCATAAAGATAGCTTAGTTAAAGAATCTATTGTTTTCCCTCGTGTTGTCATTGGTGAAGGTGCTCAAGTTGAGTATGCAATTATTGATAAGGGTGCTGAAGTAGCTGATGGAGTTGTTATTCGTGGTACAGCAGAAAATCCTGTTGTCATCAAAAAAGGTGAAAAAGTAACAGAGGACATTCTTTCATGAAAATTTTATTTGTAGCAGCTGAAGGAGCCCCTTTTTCTAAAACAGGTGGCTTGGGAGATGTTATCGGGGCTCTTCCAAAATCATTAGTTAAAGCTGGACATGAAGTTGCTGTTATCCTGCCATACTATGACATGGTGGAAGCCAAGTTTGGAGATCAAATTGAAGATGTTCTTCAATTTGAAGTATATGTTGGTTGGCGTAGACAATTTTGTGGCATTAAGAAGACTGTTTTAAATGGTGTTACCTTCTACTTTATTGACAACCAGTATTATTTCTTCCGTGGTCATGTGTATGGTGATTTCGATGATGGTGAACGCTTTGCCTTCTTCCAACTTGCAGCCTTAGAAGCTATGGAGCGTATTGGTTTTATTCCAGATGTTCTTCATGCTCATGATTATCATACAGCTATGATTCCTTTCTTGTTGAAGGAAAAATACAGATGGATCCAGGCCTACCAAAACATTAAGACTGTCTTAACAATCCACAACCTGGAATTCCAAGGTCAATTTTCTGAAGGTATGCTTTGGGATTTGTTCCGAGTTGGATTTGAACGCTATGCGGATGGTACAGTTCGCTGGAATGACTGTCTTAACTGGATGAAAGCTGGTATCCTCTATGCAGATCGTGTATCTACTGTATCGCCAAGCTATGCTTATGAAATCATGACAACAGAGTTTGGATGTGGTTTGGATCAGATTCTTCGAATGGAGTCCGGTAAGGTGTCTGGTATCGTAAACGGAATAGATACGGATCTTTATAATCCAGAAACGGATCCTTTGTTGGATTATCATTTTAATAAATCAGACCTATCAGGAAAAGCTCAGAATAAAGCTAAACTTCAAGAAAAAGTTGGTCTTCCGGTTCGTCCCGATGTTCCAATGATTGGTATTGTGTCGCGTTTGACAAGACAGAAAGGTTTTGATGTCGTCGTTGAAGGTTTGCATCGCATGCTTCAAGATGATGTTCAAATCGTTCTCTTGGGTACAGGTGATCCTGGCTTTGAACAAGCCTTTTCATGGTTTGGCCAAGTATTCCCAGATAAATTATCCGCTAATATTACCTTTGATGTGAAGTTGGCACAAGAGATTTATGCTGCGTGTGATATTTTCCTCATGCCAAGTCGCTTTGAACCATGTGGACTTTCTCAAATGATGGCTATGCGCTATGGTACTTTACCTCTTGTCCATGAGGTAGGTGGTTTGAGAGATACTGTTCAGCCATTCAATCCGATTGAAGGAACTGGTACTGGATTTAGTTTTGACAACTTGACTCCATACTGGCTTAACTGGGCTCTTCAAACTGCTTTGGATGTTTATTATAACCATCCTGACGTTTGGAAGAAACTTCAAGTGCAAGCTATGGAATGTGATTTCTCTTGGGATACAGCTTGTCAGTCCTATGTTGATTTATATCACAGCTTAGTAAATTAAGTATGTAAAATCGTATGAAAATTTCATACGATTTTTTGAGATGATAAAGTAAGGAGTATATATGCAAACAATCAAGGGTCTCTGTGTGCTCGATGTAGATGGCACTCTGATAGAAGAAGAGGTCATTGATTTATTGGGGAAAGAGGCAGATTGCGAAAAGGAAGTAGCTCAGCTAACTGCTCAGGCTATGAGTGGAAAATTAGACTTTGAAGAAAGTTTAAAAAAACGTGTTTCCCTTCTAAAAGAGCTTTCTATCGATGTCTTTGATAAGATTTATCGTGAACTACACCTTAGTAAAAATGCTACGCAATTTGTCAAAACTCTTCAAGAAAATCAGATAGAAGTCGGTTTGGTATCGGGTGGATTTACGACCATCGTGGAAAGATTAGCAAAAGATTTGGGGATTTCATTATGTACTGCTAATCAACTGGAAATAAAAGATGGACATTTAACTGGCAATCTTATTGGTCCGGTTATAAGCAGAGAAGTAAAAGAAGCAACCCTCGTGAGATGGGCTCAAGAATTACAAGTGCCGTTTGAGAGAACGATTGCGATTGGTGATGGCGCTAATGATTTGGCCATGCTTAAACGATCAGGATTTGCTATAGCTTTCTGCGCTAAGGATATTGTGAAAAAGGAAATAAATCTTCAGGTAGATGAAAGAGATTTTGCAAAAGTTTTAGAAAAAATAAATCTCCTTTAGTTAGAAAGAGGAATGAACATGAAAATTGTCATCGCACCGGACTCTTTCAAAGAGAGTCTTCCCGCAAACCAAGTAGCAGAAGCTATAAAAAGAGGATTTAAAAGGGTGATCCCAGATGCTGAATATCTGCTTTTACCTGTCGGTGATGGAGGTGAAGGGACTGTAAATGCTATTAAAAGTTCACTAGATCTGGAAGAAAAAACAGTCCAGGTAACCGGACCTTTTGGTGATGAGGTTCAAATACGCTATTATGAAAAAGGGGAATTAGCCCTGTTTGAAGTTGTAGATTTAATCGGTCTTGAAAAAATTCCTAATGAAAAACGATATCCACTAGAGATTCAAACAAAGGGGATTGGTCAACTTATTCTCCATTTCATAGACCGAGGGGTAAAAGATATCTACATCGGTGTCGGTGGTACGGCTAGTAACGATGGTGGTATTGGTATTGCTGCCGGAATCGGTTATCAGTTTTACGATGAAAATGGGAATGAACTTCAGGCATGTGGCCAATCTCTGTCTGCTATCAGGAAAATTTCCAAGGAGAGAGTCATTGAAATTCCTGCAGACGTTCATATAAGAATCCTAGCAGATGTGACTAATCCTCTTTGTGGACCCCGTGGCGCCACCTATACATTTGGGAAGCAAAAAGGCTTAAAGCCTTATGAATTTGAAGAGGTTGACGAGGCGATTAGGGAATTTTATGAGAATATTGACCCAGATGTATTCATGTTAGAGGGCGCAGGAGCTGGTGGTGGCATTGCTGCTGGTTTGTGTGTATTTGCTGGAGCAGAAATCGTATCAGGCATTCAAACTTGTTTGGACTTGATTAATTTCGATGAAAAGGTAGCAGATGCTGATCTCATAATTGTTGGTGAAGGTAGATTAGATTCTCAAAGTTTAGCTGGCAAGGCTCCAATCGGAGTAGCAAAAAGAACACCTAAGGGTGTTCCGGTCATTGCTATTTGTGGCAGTTTAGATCAGGATTTACCCTCCCTACCATTTGAGAATATCATTGCCGCTTTTTCGATACTTGAAAAAAGCGAGCCATTGGAAAATAGTCTAAAAAATGCAGCCACCTATTTAGAACATACCGCGGCAAGTATTGCTCAAATACTGTCTTTAAAAAAGAATTAACCAAACCATTTTTTCCAGAGAGAGGTTGGAGCTTTAGTTTCCTTTTCTTGCCACAAATCTGAAAAGGCCTTTCTGAGGTCTTTTTCACTTGCTTGGACAGGATTATCGCTATGGATAACTAGTCCAAAAGGAGAAGAATCATGATCTTCAGAAACAATGGTTGCTTGGCAATCAGAAGCTTTGGCATTTTTTAAATAATAAACCTGCTTTTCAAACTCAACCTGAGGAGAAATTTTGACAAAAAGAGGTTCAGTCTCTTTTTTTAAGCACTCTAAAATAGTCAAAAAACCTTTTTGGAATTTGTCATCATTTGCAGTTTCAAGACTTGCATAACCAAGTACACGTTCCTCAAAAGTGCCAAGAAAACGCCTTTGTTCGTCTGGATTTAGTTTAAGCCCGCCATGAGCTTTTTCTAATAGTTGTTTAGATACGTCTGTCATAAAAATAGTATATCACAAAACTGGTAAAACAAGAGAAAAAGAAAGCGATTACTTTATAAACTTAAGGAAAATTTGCACAAAGATAACGTTTTTTCTTGAAAAAGGTATCTTTTTGATGTATCATAGAGGTGTAAAATAATTTAACTCAAAGGAGAGTATAAAATGTCAATTATTACTGATGTTTACGCTCGCGAAGTCCTAGACTCACGCGGTAACCCAACACTTGAAGTAGAAGTTTATACTGAGTCAGGTGCTTTCGGACGTGGTATGGTTCCATCAGGAGCTTCTACTGGTGAACACGAAGCAGTTGAACTTCGCGACGGTGACAAATCTCGTTACGGTGGTCTTGGTACACAAAAAGCTGTTGACAACGTAAACAACATCATTGCTGAAGCAATTATCGGCTACGATGTACGTGACCAACAAGCTATCGACCGTGCTATGATCGCTCTTGACGGTACTCCTAACAAAGGTAAATTGGGTGCAAACGCAATCCTTGGTGTGTCTATCGCTGTAGCTCGCGCTGCTGCTGACTACCTTGAAATCCCACTTTACAGCTACCTTGGTGGATTCAACACTAAAGTTCTTCCAACTCCAATGATGAACATCATCAACGGTGGTTCTCACTCAGACGCTCCAATCGCTTTCCAAGAATTCATGATCGTACCTGCTGGTGCACCTACATTCAAAGAAGCTCTTCGTTGGGGTGCTGAAATCTTCCACGCTCTTAAGAAAATCCTTAAATCTCGTGGTCTTGAAACAGCCGTAGGTGACGAAGGTGGATTCGCTCCTCGTTTTGAAGGAACTGAAGATGGTGTAGAAACTATCATCGCTGCGATTGAAGCTGCTGGATATGTACCAGGTAAAGACGTATTTATCGGATTTGACTGTGCTTCATCAGAATTTTACGATAAAGAACGTCAAGTATACGACTACACTAAATTCGAAGGTGAAGGAGCTGCTGTACGTACTGCTGCAGAACAAATCGACTACCTTGAAGAATTGGTAAACAAATACCCAATCATCACTATCGAAGATGGTATGGACGAAAACGACTGGGACGGATGGAAAGCTCTTACTGAACGTCTTGGTGGTAAAGTTCAATTGGTTGGTGACGACTTCTTCGTAACAAACACTGACTACCTTTCACGTGGTATCAAAGAAGGATGTGCTAACTCAATCCTTATCAAAGTTAACCAAATCGGTACTCTTACTGAAACATTCGACGCTATCGAAATGGCGAAAGAAGCTGGTTACACTGCCGTTGTATCACACCGTTCAGGTGAAACTGAAGATTCAACAATCGCTGACATCGCAGTTGCAACAAACGCAGGACAAATTAAGACTGGTTCACTTTCACGTACTGACCGTATCGCTAAATACAACCAATTGCTTCGTATCGAAGATCAACTTGGTGAAGTAGCTGAATACCGTGGATTGGAATCATTCTACAACTTGAAAAAATAAAATAGTTCAGTGAACTAATTAAAGCCCTTGGATTTTTTCCGAGGGCTTTTGTATATTATTAGACAAGCTCAAAGAAATGCTGTCTAGTTTTCGTATTCTAGAGGTGAAAAAAGAGATTTTTAAACGTATTTTTGGTATAATAATACCCAGGAAAACTAGAGAAAAAGGAGGTTGAGATGGAAAAGTATTTATCGGTTACAACTTTGACTAAGTATTTAAAAATGAAATTCGATAAAGACCCTTACTTGGAACGGGTCTATTTAACTGGTCAGGTTTCGAACTTTCGTAAACGTCCAACTCACCAATATTTTTCTCTTAAAGATGATCGTGCTGTTATCCAAGCGACCATTTGGTCAGGTATTTATCAGAAACTAGGTTTTGATTTGGAAGAAGGGATGAAGATCAATGTCATCGGTCGTGTCCAAGTCTATGAACCAAGTGGGAGCTACTCTATCATTATTGAAAAGGCAGAGCCTGATGGTGTCGGTGCACTTGCCCTTCAGTTCGAACAATTAAAAAAGAAATTATCAGAAGAAGGCCTTTTTCAAGATCGCTTTAAACAAGCAATACCTCAGTTTGCAAAACGCATCGGGGTTGTGACTAGTCGTAGTGGTGCTGTTATCCAGGATATCATTACTACTGTTAGCAGACGTTTTCCAGGGGTAGAGATTATTTTATATCCTACCAAGGTTCAAGGCGAAGGAGCAGCAGAGGAGATTGCCCGTAACATTGCTAAAGCTAATGAACGTGATGACTTAGATGTACTTATCATTGGTCGTGGTGGTGGCTCGATAGAGGATCTCTGGGCTTTTAACGAAGAGATTGTAGTGCGTGCTATTTTTGAATCGCATTTACCGATTATTTCAAGTGTGGGCCACGAAACAGATGTAACCTTGGCTGATTTTGTTGCCGACAAGAGGGCAGCAACACCAACTGCTGCAGCAGAGTTAGCTACACCTGTGACCAAGTTAGATCTTCTGACCTACCTTAAAAATCAAGAGAAACGAATGGCTACTGCTGTACAAAATACTTTATCAAAGAAAAAAGAAGCCTTGAGAACGCTTAGTCAATCAGTCATCTTCAGGCAACCAGAGCGTTTATATGATGGATATCTGCAACGCGTAGATCAGTTGCAATTACGTCTCAAACAAAGTATTAATACAGAACTTGTCAGACAACAACAAAAAGTCATAGAACAAGTTCATCGTCTTGAACAGTTATCACCAATCAATAAGGTTCATCGTTATCAGGACCGCCTGCTACAACTGGAAAAGTTACTTCGTAGTCAAATGGCGGTAGTTTATGATGCCAAGGTTGCTGAGGTGAAACGCTTGTCAGAAGCTCTACTCATGTTAGATACGAGTCGTATCGTAGCAAGGGGTTATGCGATTGTGAAAAAAGAGGATACCGTGGTATCTTCGGCAAAAGATTTGAAAAAAAATGACCAGGTGATATTGATGATGCGAGATGGTCATGTAGAATTAGAGGTTAGAGATGTCAAAACAGAAGAAATTTGAGGAAAATTTAGCAGAGCTTGAGACTATTGTTCAGAGTTTAGAAAATGGTGAAATTGCTTTAGAAGATGCCATTGCTGCATTTCAAAAAGGAATGGTTCTTTCAAAAGAATTGCAAGCAACACTTGATAAAGCAGAAAAGACCTTGGTTAAAGTTATGCAAGAAGATGGAACAGAAAGCGAACTCCTATGAACAAGCGGGAAAAATTAGCTTTGGTCGAGTCAGCACTAGAAGAGTTCTATGGCGACCAGCAATTTGCAACAAACTTAAGAGAAGCCGTTCTTTATTCCATACATGCTGGTGGTAAAAGAATTCGCCCCTATCTACTTCTAGAAGTTTTGGAATCTTTGCAAGTGTCTATCGCACCAGCCCATGCTAAGGTTGCTGCAGCGCTTGAGATGATTCACACAGGTAGTTTGATTCATGATGATTTACCTGCTATGGATAATGATGATTTTCGACGGGGACGTTTGACCAATCACAAAGTCTATGGAGAAGCCCTAGCTATTTTAGCAGGAGATGCGCTTTTTCTGGATCCCTATGCCTTGATAGCGCAAGCAGATTTGCCTAACCAAACTAAGGTAGATTTGATAGCAAACTTATCACTTGCTTCCGGAAGTATGGGGATGGTAGCCGGTCAAGTTTTAGATATGGAAGGTGAAGGCAAACACTTAAACTTAGAAGAACTTCAGACCATCCATGCTAACAAGACTGGAAAGCTCTTGGCTTTTCCATTTCAAGCAGCTGGAATCATTGCAGGATTGGATAAAAACCTTCAAACACAACTAGAAACAGTTGGAGAACTGATTGGGCTTGCTTTTCAAATTAGAGACGATGTCCTTGATGTTACGGCTAGTTTTGAGGAAATTGGTAAAACACCACAAAAAGATTTGCAAGCTGAGAAATCAACCTATCCTGCTTTGTTAGGATTGGATGAGGCAAAAGTTTTTTGCAACCGAACTTTGGATCAGGCTAATGAAAAATTAGATGTGATTAGCCAATTAGTCGACTTTGATAAAGAACCAATTGTAAAAATAGTAGAAAGTTTGAGAATCAATGCCTAAGGAAAGAGTAGATGTACTTGCCTACAAACAAGGTTTATTTGAAACAAGAGAACAGGCTAAGCGGGGCGTAATGGCTGGATTAGTGATTGCAGTCCTTAATGGTGAGCGTTTTGATAAACCAGGAGAAAAAATTCCTGATGATACTGAATTAAAACTCAAGGGTGAGAAACTCAAGTATGTGAGCCGAGGCGGCTTGAAACTTGAGAAAGCTTTAGAAAAATTTGATATATCGGTTGAAGGCAAAACGACCATTGATATTGGCGCTTCAACAGGAGGCTTTACGGATGTCATGCTTCAAAATGGTGCAAAACTGGTTTATGCCGTTGATGTTGGGACCAATCAGCTTGCCTGGAAATTGCGTCAGGATTCACGTGTTATCAGCATGGAGCAATTTAACTTTCGTTATGCTGAAAAAAATGACTTTGAAGAATTGCCAAGTTTCGCAAGTATCGATGTGAGTTTTATTTCTTTGAGTCTCATTTTACCGGCTCTACATAGAATATTGGTCGACCAAGGGGAAGTTGTTGCACTCATAAAACCACAGTTTGAAGCAGGCCGAGAACAGATTGGTAAAAATGGAATTATCAGAGATGCCAAAGTTCACCAAAATGTTTTAGAATCAGTTACTAAAATGGCAGTTGATGAAGGATTCTCAATCTTAGGATTGGACTTTTCTCCTATTCAAGGTGGACATGGTAATATTGAGTTTCTTGCTTATTTACGTAAAGAAGAACATGCAAGCAACCAAGTAGTTTCTGAAATAGAAAAAGTAGTAGAAAAAGCACATAGAGAGTTTAAAGATGAATAAAAAAGAAAGACTTGAAAAGATTAGAAGATTTGTGACTGACTATCAAATCGGCACACAAGAAGAGATCGTTGAACACTTGAGAGAAGCAGGCATCTCTGCCACTCAAGCAACTGTTTCACGTGATATCAAAGAATTAGGGATTGTAAAAATTCCTTTGAAAGACAATACATATGTCTATGAATTACCAAAGTCAGTAGTTAAAAGTTTACAGTTAGCTGAGAACAATATCGAAAGCTTCGAAAGAATGGGTAATCTCATCAACTTAGATGTCATTCCTGGGAATACAATTTTTGTTAAAAGTCAATTGACTCAAACATTTTCGGATATGATTTTTAGCTGTTTAGCAGATGATAACTCAATTTTAATTGTGGCGCGAACTGAAGAAGCAGCTATAGAGATTGTTGAGCAAGTTAAAAAGTGGTAGGACCTTATGTTACTTGAAATTTCAATTAAAAACTTTGCCATCATTGAGGGTATTTCACTTAATTTTGAGAAGGGAATGACAGTTCTGACGGGGGAAACCGGTGCTGGGAAGTCTATCATCATCGATGCTATGAATATGATGCTGGGAGCAAGAGCTACAACGGACGTTATTCGTCATGGTGCTCCTAAGGCTGAAATCGAAGGTCTTTTCTCGGTTGAAAACAGTCATGCTTTGCAAATGATTTTTGATGAGCAAGGAATAGAGTTAGGTGATGAAATCATCATCCGTCGTGAAATTTTACAAAACGGGCGTAGTGTTAGTCGTGTCAATGGACAGATGGTTAATCTATCTGTTCTTCGCTCAATTGGACAGTATCTTGTTGATATCCATGGCCAACATGATCAAGAAGAGTTAATGCGTCCCCAATTGCACATTCAGATGCTTGATGGGTTTGGTGATGCAGATTTTCTGGAACTGAAGCAAGCCTATCAGACAAACTTTGATGCTTATCGTAAAATGCGCAAGCAACTTCTTGAGATTAAGAAAAATCAAGAAGAGCACAAGGCTCGTATTGAAATGTTGGAATTTCAGATGGCTGAAATTGAGTCTGCGTCCTTACAGCCAGGTGAAGACCTCAAACTTAACAAAGAACGAGATAAACTTTTAAATCATAAAAATATTGCTGATACGTTGACTAATGCTTATACAATGTTAGATAATGAAGAATTTTCAAGTCTAGCTAACGTGCGTTCAGCTATGAATGATATGGAAAGCATAGAAGAGTATGATGTAGAATATCGTGAAATTTCTACTTCCTTATCTGAATCTTATTATGTTCTAGAAGATGTTACTAAACGTTTAGAGGATATTATTGAAAGTCTTGATTTCGACGGTAATCGTCTGATGCAGATTGAAAGTCGTTTAGATTTCATTCACGCCATTACACGTAAGTACGGTGGGAATGTTGACGATGTCTTGATGTACTTTGCTAAAATCACAGAAGAATACAACCTTCTAACTGGCAATCATTTATCTTCAGATGATATGGAAGCTGAACTCAAACAATTAGAAGTAAGTCTAGTTAACTTAGCAAGTAAGCTTGCATCTGCTCGACATAACTTAGCGCAACAATTAGAAATTGAGATTCAGCAAGAACTGAAAGACCTTTATATGGAGAAAGCTCAGTTTCAGGTTCAGTTTACAAATGCTAAATTTAGTCGTGAGGGTAATGAGAGTGTTGAGTTTTATATTTCAACCAACCCTGGTGAAGACTTTAAACCATTAGTTAAAGTAGCGTCTGGTGGTGAATTGTCTCGTCTCATGTTGGCTATCAAGTCTGCTTTTTCACGCAAGGAAGGCAAGACCAGCATTGTATTTGATGAAGTAGATACAGGAGTTTCAGGACGTGTGGCTCAAGCTATTGCGCAAAAAATTCATAAAATTGGTCAACATGGCCAAGTATTAGCGATTTCCCATCTACCACAAGTCATTGCTATCGCAGATTATCAGTTCTTTATTGAAAAAATTAGTGATGAGCATTCAACTGTGTCGACTGTTCGTCTCTTGACTTTGGAAGAACGCGTAGAAGAAGTTGCCAAGATGTTGGCAGGGGAGAATGTAACAGCTGCAGCTCTTACACAAGCTAGAGAATTATTGCAAAGTAAGGAGAAATAAATGACAGATTATTATGTAATTGGTGATGTTCACGGAAAAGCAGGAATGCTTGAAGACCTTCTTAAAACATGGGATGGCAAAACCCAATTACTTTTTCTTGGTGATTTAATCGATAGAGGAGAAGACAGTCGTCGTGTTCTTGAGATGGTTAAGGACTTGGTAGAAAATCAAGGAGCGATTTGCATTTCAGGAAATCACGAGTATATGTTTTTAACCTGGTTGAATAATCCTGAAGAAAGTTATGATCATTACCGTAGGAATGGTGGAGATACAACCATTAATTCTATTTTAGGTCGTCCGCTAGATGCACCAGTAGATGGTGTAGAAGATGCAAAGCGTGTTGAGACGGAGGCAGCAGACTTGGTTGCTTTTATTCGCCAAATGCCTTTTGTGATTGAAACAGACCACTATATCTTTGTTCATGCTGGAATTGACCTTACATTGGATGACTGGCATGAAACAACAGACTACAAGAAAGTCTGGCTCAGAAAACCATTCCACGAGGCACCGAATCACACAGGAAAAACGATCGTCTTTGGTCATACACCAGTCTACGGTTTATTAGATCAAAAACCAGGTACTCCAGAACTTTGGATTACAGAAGATGGGAAGATTGGAATGGATGGAGGAGCAGTCTATGGCGGTGTCCTTCATGGAATCGTCTTTACCGAACAAGGCATGGCTGACCATTATTTCATTGAAAACGACGGCTTTGTTGCCGAAGATTAGTACTCCTAGCAGGGTATGGTCTTGTCAAAATATTAAAAACAATTTATAATTAATAGATACCCTGAAAGGAAGAGAATCATGAACGTAGAAGAACTAAAAAAACGACAGGAGAAGATACGTAACTTCTCGATTATCGCTCACATTGACCATGGAAAATCAACCTTGGCAGACCGTATTTTGGAGGCGACAGAGACGGTTTCTAGTCGGGAAATGCAAGCCCAACTATTAGATAGTATGGACTTAGAACGGGAGCGTGGAATTACCATAAAGCTGAACGCTATCGAACTTAACTACACAGCTAAAGACGGTGATACCTATATTTTCCACTTGATTGATACACCAGGACACGTTGACTTTACTTATGAGGTGTCACGTTCTCTTGCTGCCTGTGAAGGCGCCATTTTGGTCGTTGATGCTGCCCAAGGGATTGAGGCTCAAACGTTGGCCAATGTTTATCTTGCTTTGGACAATGATTTGGAAATCCTTCCAGTTATTAACAAGATTGACCTGCCAGCAGCAGATCCAGAGCGCGTGCGTACAGAAATTGAAGATGTCATTGGTCTGGATGCGAGTGAGGCTGTATTAGCTTCAGCAAAAGCTGGTATCGGTATCGAAGACATTTTGGAGCAAATTGTCGAAAAAGTTCCAGCACCAACAGGTGATGTATCAGCACCACTGAAGGCTTTGATTTTCGACTCAGTTTATGATGCCTATCGTGGGGTTATCCTCCAAGTTCGTGTCATGGATGGGGTGGTTAAGCCAGGCGATAAGATTCAACTCATGAGCAACGGTAAAACCTTTGATGTTACAGAAGTCGGAATCTTCACACCTAAAGCGGTAGGACGTGATTTTCTAGCAACTGGTGACGTTGGTTATATTGCAGCCTCTATCAAGACTGTTCAAGATACTCGTGTCGGTGATACCGTAACTTTGGCGACAAATCCAGCAACTGAACCACTTTCTGGATACAAACAAATGAATCCGATGGTTTTTGCAGGTCTTTATCCAATCGAGTCAAATAAGTACAATGACCTTCGTGAAGCTCTAGAAAAATTGCAACTCAATGATGCTAGTTTACAGTTTGAGCCTGAAACATCGCAAGCACTCGGTTTTGGTTTCCGTTGTGGATTCCTTGGACTTCTTCATATGGATGTTATCCAAGAGCGTTTGGAGCGTGAATTTAATATTGATTTGATTATGACTGCACCGTCCGTTATCTACAAGGTCAATCAGACTGATGGTGAGTCTATGGATGTATCGAATCCATCAGAGTTTCCAGATCCTACTAAGATTGCGACCATTGAAGAACCTTATGTTAAAGCACAAATCATGGTACCACAGGAATTTGTAGGGGCGGTTATGGAACTTGCTCAGCGCAAACGTGGGGACTTTGTGACGATGGACTATATCGATGACAATCGTGTTAATGTGATCTATCAAATTCCACTTGCTGAAATTGTCTTTGATTTCTTTGACAAGCTCAAATCTTCAACACGTGGCTATGCAAGCTTTGACTATGAATTGTCTGAGTATCGTCCATCTAAGCTGGTGAAAATGGATATCCTTCTCAATGGAGACAAGGTCGATGCCCTCAGCTTTATCGTTCACAAGGACTTTGCTTATGAACGTGGAAAACTCATTGTTGATAAACTTAAGAAAATCATTCCTCGTCAACAGTTTGAAGTTCCAATTCAAGCTGCAATTGGACACAAGATTGTGGCTCGTACTGATATCAAAGCCCTTCGTAAGAATGTGCTTGCCAAGTGCTACGGTGGTGATGTTTCTCGTAAGCGTAAACTGCTTGAAAAACAAAAAGCTGGTAAAAAGCGCATGAAAGCTATCGGTTCTGTAGAAGTACCTCAGGAAGCCTTCCTCAGCGTTTTGAGTATGGATGAAGAATAATTTTGTCTATGACTCAGGTTTCATAGAATACAGTTTTCTTTTGACACCTATCTTTTCTTTCATTAGAATAAAAGTGAAAGGAGAATGATTATGAAAAAAATCATCAGCTTATCTACACTTTTAGTGTGTTGCCTTTGCCTCGCTGCTTGTAATAGTTCAAAAACCAAAAAAGAAGTAGCTTCAGAAACAACAACAGTTCAAGAAATTACCACAACACAAGATACAACAACTGTAGCCGAATCAACGATAAAAGATACACAGGTGATTGGGTCAGATGCCTATGGTTATGTAAAGGTTCCAAAATCATGGATTCATTTTACAGAAGTTGAGGGTGGTGATGATATTCAGTACTGTGATGGTACCGACGTCAATATTGTTACCTTAAACACCTTTAAACCCGAGCACCTAGGCGTTAGTGAAAGTGAATATGCTGCTCTTGATGCTGTTCAAGTCTCTACTAGTGTTTATCAAACCAAACAACAAAGTAAGGATTTCTCTAAAGTATGGGGATCTAAATCAAAAATTGGCGGTTATGATGCCTATGTTGTGAACTGTATTGCTAAAAATGGGAAATATCTAGTCATCTGGATCTTTAAGTCAGATGACGGTAAGTTTAGATACGTTTCTTTAGAAGGAACACCTGACGTATTAAAAGACATGCTTCCTTTGATTGAACAAAGTTGGACTGCGAAAAAAGATTAAATAAAAAAACAGGATTTATATCCTGTTTTTTTATTTACCTTTCCTTAAATCTATGTGTAACGGTTTGTTGTTTAAAATCAAACAAAAAAAATAAAAATCAAACAAAATACAACAAAAAATATTGACAACGGTTTCATATAGTGATATACTTGTATCATAAAGGTTAGATATGAAAGGAGAAAGTCATGGGATTAGATCATTTCTTCAGCAAAGACTTAGTCTTTTGTCTAGAAGCAGATAATCAAGAGCAACTATTTGATCAAGTTGCAACCCTATTAGAAGAAAAGAAAGTTGTTACGGATACCTATCGATCGGCATTGATTGAACGTGAAAAAATGTTCCCAACCGGTTTAGATATGGATTTTCTTGGGAAGGACTTGCCGAATGTAGCAATCCCTCACACAGACACGATTCATAATTTAACTGAAAACGTTGTTGTGGTTCGCTTATCGAAACCAGTAACATTCCACAATATGATTGCTCCTGGCAAGGAAGTAGAAGTATCATTACTCTTCTTTATCATCAATAATTCAAGTTCAAGTCAAACAAATATTCTTGCTCAATTGATGGACTTCTTTACAGGTGATGGTCATCTTGAAGCACTCTCTAAGATTACAGAGCCTGAAGCTTTGTTCCAATATATCTCAGAAGCAACTGCTTAACTTTATAAATAACTATAAACTAAAAAATGGAGGAAATCCAAATGATTAAAATTCTTGCTGCATGTGGTGCAGGTGTTAACTCAAGCCACCAAATCAAAAGCGCTCTAGAAGAAGAGCTATCTAGCCGTGGATACGACGTACAGTGTGACGCAGTTATGGTTAAAGATGTCAACGAAGACTTGATTAAAGGTTATGATATCTTCACACCAATCGCTGCGACAGATTTAGGTTTTGATCCTGGTATTCCAGTTGTTGAAGCTGGACCTATCTTATTCCGTATTCCAGCGATGAGCGCTCCAGTCTATGACAATATTGAAGCAGCAATCAAAGAACACGGATTAAGTTAATTATAATTTTGTTAATATTCCATAACACATCATAAAGGGAGGAAAAATTATGGATTTCATTATTGAGTTGGCCAATAAAGTATTCAAGCCAATCTTGGATATGGGTGGCCCAATCATCATGCTGATCATTTTGACAGTATTGGCTTTACTATTTGGAGTGAAATTCTCCAAAGCACTTGAAGGTGGTATTAAACTTGCCATCGCCCTTACTGGTATCGGTGCTATCATCGGAATGCTTAACGGAGCTTTCTCAGCTTCTCTTGCAAAATTCGTTGAAAATACTGGTATTCAATTGACCATCACTGACGTTGGTTGGGCACCGCTTGCTACAATCACTTGGGGTTCTGCCTGGACTCTTTACTTCTTGCTCATCATGTTGATCGTCAACGCTGTGATGCTTGCAATGAAGAAAACTGATACACTTGACGTTGATATCTTCGATATCTGGCACTTGTCTATCACAGGTCTTTTGATCAAATGGTACGCTGACAACAATGGAGTTAGCCAAGGAGTTTCACTCTTTATTGCGACTGCAGCAGTTGTGCTTGTAGGGGTACTTAAAATCATCAACTCTGACTTGATGAAACCAACATTCGACGACCTTTTGAACGCACCAAGTTCATCACCAATGACTTCAACTCACATGAACTACATGATGAACCCAGTTATCATGGTTTTGGATAAGATTTTTGATAAGTTCTTCCCAGGTCTTGATAAATATGACTTTGACGCTGCTAAATTGAATAAGAGAATCGGTTTCTGGGGTTCTAAATTCTTCATCGGTTTCATCCTTGGTATCGTTATCGGTATCATGGGTACTCCACATCCAGTTGCAGGTGTAGAAGGTGCGGAAAAATGGGAACTTGTTATTAAAGGTTGGTTGTCACTTGGTTTGATTGCCGGTGTCTGCTTGGAGCTATTCTCACTCATCGGTTCATGGTTTATCGCAGCCGTAGAACCACTTTCACAAGGTATTACAAACGTTGCTACTAAACGTCTTCAAGGACGTAAATTCAACATCGGTCTTGACTGGCCATTTATCGCTGGTCGTGCAGAAATCTGGGCTTGTGCCAACGTACTTGCACCAATCATGTTGGTTGAAGCAGTGCTTCTTTCAAATGTCGGAAATGGTATCTTGCCACTTGCTGGTATCATCGCTATGGGTGTGACTCCAGCTCTCTTGGTAGTTACTCGTGGTAAATTGCTCCGTATGATTATCTTCGGAACACTCTTGTTGCCACTCTTCCTTCTTTCAGGTACACTTATCGCACCATTCGCAACAGAACTTGCTAAAGGTGTAGGTGCCTTCCCAGAAGGTGTGAGCCAAACTCAACTCATTACTCACTCAACTCTTGAAGGACCAATCGAAAAACTTCTTGGTTGGGCAATTGGTAACGCTACAACTGGTGATATCAAAGCTATCCTTGGCGCATTAGTATTCCTTGTATTCTACGTTGGTATCTTTGCATGGTACAGAAAACAAATGATCAAACGTAATGAAGAATACGCAGCAAACGCAAAATAATTTGCTCCTAAAAATGTAAATTGTAAAAACTAGGTTGTCAGTTTCCACTATGGAGCAGTCAGCCTAGTTTTTTTGAAAAATGGAGGTATAAGCAGTGATTGCATTAAAATCAGATTATTTACAAGTAGAGTTTCAGTCTCTAGGAGGGGCGCTATCTTCTATAAAAGATAAAGATGGTGTAGAGTATTTGTGGCAGGGAGATCCAACTTATTGGAGTGGACAAGCTCCTGTATTATTCCCAATTTGTGGCTCGGTTAGAAATGATACTGTCCTATATGATCAAGAAGATGGTAGTCAAGTAAAAGGTAAAATTCCACGTCATGGATTGGTTCGAAAAAAAGAATTTGAATTAGTGAACCAAACAGAGAATTCTGTTACATTCGCTATTGAGGATGATGAGGAAATGTATGCAAATTACCCTTATCATTTTCGCTTAGAAATTACTTACACAGTGTCAGGTAAAACCATACGAACACACTATAAGATCTATAATAAAGAATCTGAAAAGAGCATGCCATACTTTATCGGTGGACATCCTGGTTTTAACTGTCCATTACTAAATGACGAGGCATATGAAGATTACTATCTGGAATTTGAAAAGCCAGAAACATGTACAGTTCCAAAACCTTTCCCAGAAACAGGAATGTTGGATTTCAAAGATAGAAGTTCTTGGTTAAATAATCAAAAAGAAATAGACTTGAATTATGACTTCTTTAGCTACGATGCTGTGACATTAGATGAGTTGGAATCTCGCACAGTAGCTTTGCGTTCACGAAAACATGATAAAGGTTTGAAACTACATTTTAAAGAGTTTCCAAATTTAATCGTATGGTCAACTCTTAATAAAGGCCCTTTCATCGCCTTGGAACCATGGTCAGGTTTGTCTACTTCGCTCGATGAAGGAGATAGACTGGAAGATAAGAAAGATGTTAAAGTTTTGAAACCTAGCGATTTTGATCAGGTTGGATTCGATATCGAGATTTTATAAAAAATAAACAAAAACAAACATAAATTGTTGACTTTTTCAACTAATAGTAGTATATTATGTTTATAAAGAACAATTTGTGTTTATTTTAACAAGATTACTGTTCTGGCTTTTCTCTGAAGAAAGCTTATTAAGAAACGAATAAGATATTTGTTCTTAATTTAAATTATTGTCAACAAACTACTAGTAACTATTTGAGAAAGGTCTCTTTTAGGCTAGAATCAGAAAGTTTTACTGGTCTATTATTAAAAAGGAGTATACAATATGGCTATTGTTATTGGTGCAGATGCTGCAGGTTTAAGATTGAAAGAAGTTGTAAAAGACTTCTTGGAAAAAGAAAACTTCCACGTAGTGGATGTTTCAGCAGAAGGTCAAGACTTCGTTGATGTAACTCTTGCTGTTGCAGAAGAAGTTAAGAAAGAAGAACAAAACCTTGGTATCGTCATTGATGCTTATGGTGCAGGTCCGTTTATGGTAGCGACTAAGATTAAAGGAATGGTTGCTGCAGAAGTTTCTGACGAACGTTCAGCTTACATGACTCGAGGTCACAACAACTCACGTATGATTACGATGGGAGCTCAACTTGTTGGGGACGAATTGGCTAAAAACATTGCTAAAGGCTTTGTAAATGGTAAGTACGACGGAGGTCGTCACCAAATCCGTGTCGACATGTTGAACAAAATGTGCTAATGAATGAAAGGTAAGATAAAATGAGAATTGCAATTGGATGTGACCACATCGTAACAAATGAAAAAATGGCGGTTTCAGAATTTTTGAAATCAAAAGGACATGAAGTCATCGACTTTGGTACTTATGACCACGCTCGTACACACTATCCTATTTTTGGTAAAAAAGTTGGTGAAGCAGTAGTCAGCGGCCAAGCTGACCTTGGTGTATGTATTTGTGGTACAGGTGTAGGTATCAATAACGCTGTTAACAAAGTTCCAGGTGTTCGTTCTGCTTTGGTTCGCGATATGACAACAGCTCTATATGCAAAAGAACAATTGAATGCCAACGTAATCGGATTTGGTGGTAAAATCACTGGTGAATTGCTCATGTGTGATATCATTGAAGCTTTCATCAACGCTGAATACAAACCATCAGAAGAAAACAAAAAATTGATTGCTAAAATCCAACACGTTGAAACTCATAACGATCATCAAACTGATGCCAACTTCTTTACAGAGTTCCTTGAAAAATGGGATCGCGGTGAATACCACGACTAAGAGGTGACTTATGATTTTAACAGTCACAATGAACCCATCCATTGATATTTCCTATCCTTTGGATGAATTGAAAATTGACACTGTCAACCGTGTTGTCGATGTTACGAAAACAGCGGGTGGTAAAGGTCTCAATGTTACAAGAGTTCTATCAGAATTTGGTGATTCTGTAGTCGCAACTGGACTTGTTGGTGGTAAACTAGGTGATTTTCTAGTAGAAAATATTGATGATAAAGTTTCGAAACGTTTCTTTTCTATCCAAGGAGAAACCCGTAACTGTATCGCAATTCTACATGGAGAAAATCAAACAGAAATCCTAGAAAAAGGTCCTGAAGTTCAAGAAAAAGAAGGACAAGATTTCTTGGCTCATTTCAAGGAACTTTTAGAAACTGTAGAGGTAGTAGCCATTTCAGGTAGTCTACCAGCAGGACTTCCTGTTGACTATTATGCTAGTCTAGTTGAACTTGCTAACCAAGCTGGTAAACCTGTTGTCTTGGACTGTTCAGGAGCTGCACTTCAGGCGGTTCTTGAATCTCCACATAAACCAACGGTTATCAAACCAAATAATGAAGAATTGTCTCAACTTTTGGGTAGAGAAATTTCTAAAGACTTGGATGAATTAAAAGAGGTTCTTCAAGAGCCCCTATTTGAAGGAATTGAGTGGATTATCGTTTCCTTAGGTGCTAATGGTGCCTTTGCAAAACACGGGAACACTTTCTATAAAGTGGATATTCCAAAAATTCAAGTTGTAAATCCAGTTGGGTCAGGTGATTCAACCGTTGCAGGTATTGCATCAGGTCTTTTCCATAAAGAAACGGATCAAGAATTGCTGACTAAGGCGAATGTCCTTGGTATGCTAAATGCTCAAGAAAAAATGACCGGTCATGTCAATATGGCTAACTATCAAGGTCTCTATGACCAATTAATTGTAAAAGAGGTATAAAATGGTTTTAACAGAAAATAAACGCGCTTGTATGCAAAAACTCTCTGATGAAAATGGTATCATCTCAGCTCTTGCTTTTGACCAACGTGGTGCTTTGAAACGTCTCATGGCTCAATACCAAACAGAAGAGCCAACAGTTGCTCAAATGGAAGAACTTAAAGTATTAGTAGCAGATGAATTGACTAAATATGCTTCATCTATGCTACTTGACCCTGAGTACGGACTTCCAGCTACAAAAGCTCTTGATCCAAATGCTGGTCTTCTCCTTGCTTATGAAAAAACAGGATACGATACAACAAGTACAAAACGCTTGCCAGACTGCTTGGACATTTGGTCTGCAAAACGTATCAAAGAACAAGGTGCAGATGCTGTTAAGTTCTTGCTTTACTATGACGTAGATAGCTCTGACGAACTCAACCAACAAAAACAGGCCTACATTGAACGTATTGGTTCTGAGTGTGTAGCTGAAGATATTCCATTCTTCCTTGAAATCTTGGCTTACGATGAAAAGATTGCTGATGCAGGTTCTGCTGAATACGCTAAAGTAAAACCACACAAAGTTATTGGTGCTATGAAAGTCTTCTCAGACCCACGCTTTAACATTGATGTTTTGAAAGTGGAAGTTCCAGTTAACGTTAAATACGTTGAAGGATTTGCTGAAGGAGAGGTTGTTCACACTCGTGAAGAAGCAGCAGCATTCTTCAAAGCACAAGACGAAGCAACAAATCTTCCTTACATCTATTTAAGTGCAGGTGTATCAGCTAAACTCTTCCAAGAAACACTTGTATTTGCCCATGAATCAGGTGCAAACTTCAATGGTGTTCTTTGTGGGCGTGCAACATGGGCTGGATCAGTTGAGGCTTACATAAAAGATGGTGAAGCAGCGGCACGCGAATGGCTTCGTACAACTGGTTTTGAAAACATCGATGAACTTAATAAAGTACTTCAAAAAACAGCAACTTCATGGACCGAACGTGTGTAAACTCCACTTTGATATCATTACAAAAATAAAAAAAGTCTCACCATTGGTGAGACTTTTTAAGGTGTCGATTGAATAATATTTGTTTGTTTGGACAAAGCTTTTAGGGTTTCTTGACTCAGTTTGGAATCTGAAATAATCGTATCAATATCAGCAATGTTATAGAAAGTGAAAAAATCGAACTTATCAAACTTACTATGGTCAGCTAAGAGAATTTTTTTGTTGGCATTTTTTAATGCTAGTTTTTGAACTTCGCCTTCATCTTCGCTAAAAGTAGCAATAGCATGATCTTTTATTCCATTACAACTAACAAAAGCTTTAGAAAATTGAAGACTATCAATATCCTGGAGCGTTAAGGTTCCGACAAAGGCTCCGGTGATTTCTCGATAATTCCCACCAATTAAAATTAAATCAGTCAATTTTCGTTCATTCAAGATAATGAAAACTGGAAGACTATTTGTTACGACGCGAATATTATCAATTGGAAGTTCGCGAGCAAAGAATTCGAGAGTAGTCCCAGGACCGATAAAGATGGTTTCTCTTTCTTCAACTAAATGGCCAGCAAAGCGAGCAATTTCTTGTTTCTCGGCGATTTGTAAACCTTGTTTTTCGACGTTAGAGCGTTCATTTGCCAAAAAAGAACCAGAACGAAGCTTTTCGGCACCTCCATGAACTCGAACAAGTAGATCCTTGTCAGCAAGTTCTTGAAGATAACGTCGAGCAGTCATATCTGAGATATCTAAACGATTCATTATCTCTTTAACAGTAATTGTACCTTTGGTATTGACAATATCTAAAATCATATCAAGTTTTTCTTGTTTTAGCATTGAATCACCCCCATATCTAATATTATTTTATCATATTTTAAACATCTAATCAACATAAAGAACAAAAATAAACAAAAACAAAAACAAAAACATCTGTGTTTGTTTTTAACGCAGATGTTTTTTGTTTTTTTATTTAGTCTAATCCGTAGTTGTAATCGTCGTCCTGCATCGCTTCAACTTCACCAAGTAGATATCCATTACCAACTTGAGAGAAGAAGTCGTGGTTGGATGTACCAGTTGAAATTCCATTCATAACAATTGGGTTTACATCATCAGCTGAGTCAGGGAAGAGAGGATCTTGTCCTAGATTCATAAGAGCTTTATTGGCATTGTAGCGAAGGAAAGTTTTCACTTCTTCAGTCCATCCAACACCATCATAAAGGCTTTCTGTATAACCTTCTTCGTTTTCATAAAGTGTGTAAAGAAGATCGTACATCCAGTCTTTTAATTTTTCTTGTTCTTCTTCAGGCAATTCATTGAATCCAAGTTGGAATTTATAACCAATGTAGGTTCCGTGAACTGACTCGTCACGAATGATGAGTTTGATGATTTCAGCAACGTTAGCCAACTTGTTATTTCCTAGATAGTAGAGTGGAGTAAAGAAACCAGAGTAGAAGAGGAAGGTTTCAAGGAATACACTAGCTACTTTCTTTTCAAGTGGTGTTCCGTTAAGGTAAATCTCATTGATGATTTGTGCCTTTTTCTGAAGATATGGGTTTGTATCAGTCCATTCAAAGATTTCTTCAATCTCAGACTTGGTGTTCAAGGTTGAGAAAATAGAAGAATAAGATTTAGCATGGACAGATTCCATAAATTGAATGTTGTTAAAAACAGCTTCTTCGTGAGGAGTACGAATATCTGCACGGAGAGCATTTACCCCAGTTTCAGACTGCATGGTATCCAAAAGTGTCAAACCACCAAAGACTTTTCCTACTAAGTCTTTTTCTTTATTTGATAACTTTCTCCAGTCATCTAAGTCATTAGATAAGGGAATACGTGTATCCAACCAAAATTGCTCTGTTAGTTTTTCCCATGTTGATTTATCAATGACATCTTCGATGGCATTCCAGTTAATGGCTTTGTAGTAAGTTTCCATTACAAATCTCTTTCTTTTGATCTTAATAATTAAAATAAGGATGAATAGTGTATCACTTTAAGATTGAGCTACCGCACAAAAAGTCGGTACTCCGACTTTTTGTTGTTACCTAATCTTAGTATAGATGTTATAAGTTAGTCCTTAAATCACACAGCTTTCACATTGGTTAGCACCAACTTCACCGCCGTCATCTGTATAGGTACGAACGTAGTAGATCGACTTGATGCCCTTGTTAAAGGCGTAGTTACGAAGGATAGATAAGTCACGTGTTGTTTGTTTGTTTTCTTTCTTCCATTCGTAAAGACCTGTTGGGATATCACTACGCATGAAAAGAGTCAGTGAAAGCCCTTGGTCTACGTGCTCAGTAGCAGCAGCATAGACATCGATCACCTTACGCATATCCATATCGTAGGCAGAAGTGTAGTAAGGGATGGTTTCAGTTGACAATCCTGCAGCAGGATAGTAAATCTTACCGATTTTTTTCTCTTGGCGTTCTTCAATACGTTGAGTAATTGGGTGGATAGAAGCAGATACGTCATTGATGTAGCTGATAGAACCATTTGGTGCCACAGCAAGACGGTTTTGGTGGTAAAGACCATCTGCTTGTACTTTATCACGAAGTTCAGCCCAATCTTCTGCACTAGGGATGAAGATGTCTTTAAAGAGTTCTTTGACACGCTCTGATGTTGGAACAAACTCTCCAGTCACATACTTATCAAAGTAAGTGCCGTTGGCATAGTCTGATTTTTCAAAGTTGTGGAAGGTAACGCCACGTTCACGCGCGATGTTGTTTGATTCTACGAGGGTCCAGTAGTTCATGAGCATGAAGTAGATGCTAGTGAACTCAACAGACTCAGGTGATCCGTATTCAATCAATTGTTGGGCAAGGTAGCTGTGAAGTCCCATAGCTCCAAGTCCGAATGTATGAGCTTGGCTGTTTCCGTGGTCGATAGTAGGAACAGCTACGATGTGAGAACTATCAGTAACGAAGGTCAAAGCACGCACCATAGCACGGATTGAGCGACCAAAGTCAGGTGAAGTCATCATGTTGACCACGTTTGTTGAACCAAGGTTACATGAAACGTCAGTACCCATTTGAACAAATTCTTGCGCATCGTTGATAAGACTTGGTTCTTGGACTTGGAGAATCTCTGAACACAAGTTACTCATGATGATCTTTCCATCAACAGGATTTGCGCGGTTAGCAGTATCGATATTGACTACATACGGATAGCCAGATTCTTGTTGCAATTTAGAAATTTCAGTTTCCAAATCACGAGCCTTGATTTTTGTCTTACGGATGTTTGGATTTGCAACCAATTCATCGTATTTTTCAGTGATATCAATATAGTTGAAAGGTACGCCATACTCTTTTTCAACAGAATAAGGACTGAAGAGATACATTTCTTCATTTTTACGTGCTAATTCGTAGAATTTATCTGGTACCACAACACCAAGTGAGAGAGTCTTCACACGAACTTTTTCATCGGCATTTTCTTTCTTAGTTGAAAGGAAGGCGATAATGTCTGGGTGGAAGACGTTGAGGTAAACAACCCCAGCACCTTGACGTTGACCCAATTGGTTAGAGTAAGAGAAGCTATCTTCGAAAAGCTTCATAACTGGAACGACACCAGAAGCAGCACCTTCATATCCTTTGATAGGGGCTCCAGCTTCACGAAGGTTGCTGAGAGAAATCCCGACACCACCACCGATACGTGAAAGTTGAAGAGCTGAGTTGATAGAACGTCCGATAGAGTTCATATCATCTGTTACTTGAATCAAGAAACAGGACACCAATTCACCACGACGTGCACGACCTGCATTTAGGAAAGATGGTGTAGCAGGTTGGTAGCGTTGGTGGATGATTTCATTTGCGATATCAATCGCGATAGCTTCATCTCCATCGGCAAAGTAAAGAGCGTTAAAGAAGACACGGTCTTCCATGCTTTCAAGATAGTATTCGCCATCATTCGTTTTCAAGGCATATTGATTGTAAAACTTGTATGCTGCCATGAAAGACTTGAATTGGAAGTTTTGATCTTTAATAAATTGATAAAGCTCTTCTAAGAATTCTGGACGATATTTTTTGATAAACGCTGTTTCGATATAGTTTTGTTTGATGAGGTAATCAATTTTATCTATGATAGAATCAAATACCATTGAGTTAGGCACAACGTTTTCTTTAAAGAAAGCATCCAAGGCTTCTTTATCTTTATGAAGCATAATTTGACCGTTAACTGGACGGTTAATTTCATTGTTTAGACGGAAGTAAGTTACATCCTCAAGTTGTTTTAATCCCATAAAATTTCCTTTAATTCATTACAAAAGAAAGGCTTCTAAGATTGACATAGAAGCTTTGAGTCCTGATTGTTAAGCAAGTTTTTTGAGTTTTGCTGGTTGGAAGCCAGAGAAAACTTCAGTTGGTGTTTGAATGATAGGAGCAGCACTAAAGCCGAGCTCTTTAACTTGTTCAATAAATTCAGGTTGTTCGTCAAGATTGATTTCGCGATACGCGATGTTGTTACTGTCTAAGAATCGTTTGGTCATTTTACATTGAACACAATTATTTTTAGAATAAACGGTTACCATTCGTTAACTCCTCTTTCAAAATTTAATCACTTCTTAAGTATATCAGAAAAAAAATCTTTGTCAACGAAGAAAAACTAAATATTGTAGATTTTTTTTAGATGAGTGACGACCGAACACAATATATAGTGATTGCAAAAAATAAAACCCATAAATAACAGCGTTTTCAAAATGATAAAAATATAAAAAACTACATGATGTATTTTGATACATAAAATAGAAGATTTTCAGCAAGTTATCTGAAAGGAAAAAGAAGAAATCCCATAAAATACTTGAAAAAAATCCCAGAAGGTGATATAATACCAAATTGTAAGGGTTATCAGATATAACTCAAAAAGAAAACAATTAAAGGAGAGTCAAATTATGGCTTCTAAAGATTTCCACGTAGTGGCAGAAACAGGTATTCACGCACGTCCAGCAACATTGTTGGTACAAACTGCTAGCAAATTTGCTTCAGATGTTACTCTTGAGTACAAAGGTAAATCAGTTAACCTTAAATCTATCATGGGTGTTATGAGCCTTGGTGTAGGTCAAGGTGCTGATGTTACAATCACTGCTGAAGGTGCAGACGCTGACGATGCTATCGCTGCTATCTCAGAAACAATGGAAAAAGAAGGATTGGCATAAGAATATGACAGAAATGCTTAAAGGAATCGCAGCATCTGATGGTGTTGCAGTTGCTAAAGCATATCTACTCGTTCAACCGGATTTATCATTCGAGACTATTACAGTCGAAGATACAAATGCAGAAGAGGCTCGTTTGGATGTTGCTCTTGAAGCTTCTCAAAACGAGCTTTCTCTTATCCGCGAGAAGGCTGTAGGTACGCTTGGTGAAGAAGCGGCACAAGTATTTGACGCTCACTTGATGGTTCTTGCTGACCCTGAATTGATTGGTCAGATTAAAGAAACAATTCGTGCTAAAAAAGTAAATGCAGAGGCAGGTCTTAAAGAAGTAACAGACATGTTTATTACGATCTTTGAGGGGATGGAAGATAATCCATACATGCAGGAACGTGCAGCGGATATCCGCGACGTAACCAAACGTGTGTTGGCAAATCTTCTTGGCAAGAAATTGCCAAATCCAGCTTCTATTAATGAAGAAGTAATTGTCATTGCACACGACTTGACTCCATCTGACACTGCTCAATTAGACAAAAACTTTGTAAAAGCTTTTGTAACGAACATCGGTGGTCGTACTAGTCACTCTGCAATCATGGCTCGTACACTTGAAATTGCTGCTGTTTTGGGTACAAACAACATTACTGAGCTTGTAAAAGATGGTGATGTTTTGGCTGTATCTGGAATCACTGGTGAAGTAATCATCAATCCAAGTGAAGAACAAATTGCAGAATTCAAAGCAGCTGGTGAAGCTTATGCAAAACAAAAAGCTGAATGGGCTCTTTTGAAAGATGCTAAAACAGTTACTGCAGATGGCAAACACTTCGAGTTGGCTGCTAACATTGGTACCCCTAAAGATGTTGAAGGTGTGAACGAAAACGGTGCAGAAGCAGTTGGTCTCTACCGTACTGAATTCTTGTACATGGATTCTCAAGACTTCCCAACTGAAGACGACCAATATGAAGCTTACAAAGCAGTTCTTGAAGGTATGAACGGTAAACCTGTTGTCGTTCGTACAATGGATATCGGTGGGGACAAAGAACTTCCTTACTTTGATCTTCCTAAAGAAATGAACCCATTCTTGGGTTACCGTGCTTTGCGTATCTCAATCTCTGAAACTGGTAACCAAATGTTCCGTACTCAATTGCGTGCTTTGCTTCGTGCATCTGTTCACGGTAAATTGCGTATCATGTTCCCAATGGTTGCTTTGTTGAAAGAATTTCGTACTGCGAAAGCTATTCTTGAAGAAGAAAAAGCAAAATTGGTTGCTGAAGGTGTTTCTGTTGCGGATGATATCCAAGTTGGTATCATGATTGAAATCCCAGCTGCTGCGATGCTTGCAGACCAATTTGCTAAAGAAGTTGATTTCTTCTCAATTGGTACAAATGACCTTATCCAATACACAATGGCTGCTGACCGTATGAACGAACAAGTTTCATACCTTTACCAACCATATAACCCATCGATTCTTCGTTTGATTAATAATGTTATCAAAGCAGCTCACGCTGAAGGTAAATGGGCTGGTATGTGTGGTGAGATGGCTGGTGACCAAACTGCTGTTCCACTTCTTGTCGGAATGGGATTGGACGAGTTCTCAATGTCAGCTACTTCAGTACTTCGTACACGTAGCTTGATGAAGAAACTTGACACAGCTAAGATGCAAGAATACGCTAACCGTGCTCTTACTGAATGTTCAACAATGGAAGAAGTTCTTGAACTTTCTAAAGAATACGTTAACTTTGATTAAAAACATTAAAACCTTGTAGAACTAAACTACAAGGTTTTTTGTACTCTAATTTGAAAAGTCATCCTGTAAAATTTTCTAAAAATATGGTAAAATAGACAAAGGAAAAATACGGAGGCAACTATGCAAAACAGACCAATCATTATCGGAGTAACAGGGGGATCTGGTGGAGGAAAAACCAGTGTTTCGAAGGCTATCTTGTCACATTTTCCAAATGAGAAAATCTCTATGATTGAGCATGATTCCTACTATAAAGATCAATCACATTTAACCTTTGAAGAACGAATCAAAACTAATTATGACCATCCTTTTGCTTTTGATACTGACTTGATGATTGAGCAAATTAAGGAATTGTTGGCGGGGCGTCCTGTTGATATTCCTACCTATGATTATGCTGCCCATACAAGAAGCTCGAAAACCTATCGTCAAGAACCTCAAGACGTCTTTATTGTAGAAGGAATCTTGGTTTTGGAAGACAAACGTCTTCGTGATTTAATGGATATCAAGATTTTCGTTGATACTGATGATGATGTTCGTATCATCCGTCGTATTAAACGCGATATGGAAGAACGTGGTCGTAGTTTGGATAGCGTTATTGATCAGTACCTCGGAGTCGTAAAACCTATGTATCATCAGTTTATCGAGCCTACTAAACGCTATGCTGACATTGTGATCCCTGAAGGTGTCACCAATACTGTAGCAATTGATTTACTGACAACAAAAATTGAAAAGATTTTAGAAGAAGCCCGTTTAGCTCAGTGATAAAAAAAGAACTGTATCTCTTGATACAGTTTTTATTGTTTAATTTTTTCAAGTCTTGGAACAATAGCGAGAGTTAAAATAGCTGAGATAATTAATTCTGCGATTGAATTTGTCGAAATTACAGACGCGAGTAGCAGTTGGATATTTCCATCATAAACATTACCAAAAAGTAAGAAGATTCCTCCTAAAACAAATACTGTATTAGTCAGTGAGCCAAGTGCACCTGCGAAGATGAGTCCGGCTTTTCCCTTTAGCAGTTTATAAACGAAATAAGGTGTCAAACCGATCAAGATACGTGGGACAATTGCAATCACAACTGAATATAGGTTACCATTAGGTACAAAAGGTGAGAAGAGATAGCTGGTTGGTAAAATTGTAAGTGTATTAACCGTCAAGCTAATCATTCCCATTAAGAAACCTAAGGTCGCGCCAATTCTTGGTCCATAGATAATACTTGCAATTATTACTGGAATGTGGACGATAGTTGGTTTAATAGGAAAGGGCAGTACGTTAAATAGGATTGAACTCAGTAAATGAATGACAATCATACTGGCAAAAAAGATAGCGATTGGAGCAATATTAGAGCGTTTGTTCATGAAGTTTATCCTTTATTTGTTGTAAAATAGTTTCAAGATCAGCGAGAGCGCCACGACCGATATCACCACAGGCCAGTAGCGAATCTTTAGGAGAAATAATTGTATAACCATAATCTTCTAAAGTTTTAAGATTAGCTTGGGTCGCAGGGTGGTCATACATCTTTGTATTCATAGCTGGAGCCAATAGTTTAGGTACAAAGTGTGGCAAAGCAAGAGCAGTAGCAGTCACCATATTGTCAGCAAAACCGTGAGCTAATTTAGCGATTGTATTAGCCGTTGCAGGAACTACGATAAATAAATCTGTTTCTTTGCCAAGTTCGATATGATTGACTTTGTCAGGATAAGGTTCCTGCATAACATCTAGATGCACGATATTTTGAGATAAGACTTGAAGGGTCAAGGGCTGAATAAATGCTGTCGCAGCCTGAGTCATGAGAACAGTCACAGAATGTCCCTGTTTCTTCAAGTTGCTAACTAAATCAGCAGCCTTATATGCGGCAATAGATCCAGTAATAGCGATTGTAATATTAGCCATATGATTCCTTTCTAAGTATTCAATTTCAGGATTCTATCGAGGAGTAAATCAGCAATTTCCTGTTTACCAGTAGCAGTTTGAAAACTATTTTTCTCAACTAAGTAAGCCTTATGTTGCTCACCGTTAATCTGAGTAAGATCGTTAGCGACAATCAAATCGGCTTGGTTCTTTTCAAGACTTTCACGAGCAATTTGTATCAGATGTTCCCGACTGACATCAACTAATAATTTAAAACCAATTAGATGAATGTTGGGATTCCATTCTTTCACAAGAGATATAATCTTAGGATTTTTCTTGAGAAAAAGCACCTGTACGTCATCTTTGGATGAGATTTTTGTTTCCTGATTCTTCCTATCTAAAAACTCTGTTAGATCTTGACTAGCCTGAACCTTGTCAAAACCAGCCATATATATAGGAGTGTAGTCGGATACAGCCATGGAATGAATTAAAATCTGATAGTCCATTATTTTGTCTTTCATAGTTTGTAGCAAATCAGCTGTATTTTTTATTTCAATGATGGTTAAGCTTTGATGAGGGCTTGGTTTAACCGCTTGGGAGGTTGTAATTAAACAAACCTGGTGTCCAGCCTCTAGCAGGGTTTCAGTGATAAGTTTACCTAGTCGACCAGAAGAGTGATTGGTAATAGAACGAACGCTATCAATTGCTTCACTAGTACCACCAGAAGTAACTAAAATTTTCATAGAACTATTGTACAAAAAAATGAGCTGTAAGTAAAATGAAAGCGATATAATATAGAGGAAAAAAGCACATTAATCCATAGTTAAAACCTATATAGGCATATAAAAATTTAAATAGCGACCAAGAAAGTCTGTTATTTAGCGATATTTACGAACGTTAGCAATCATAATGACTGTTAAAAATCTTGTTTTATGTTATAATGAGATAACACATTTGAGGTAGAGGAGTTTGTTATGAAAACAGATATTGAAATTGCACAAAGTATCGAATTGAAACCAATCGTTGATATTGTAGAAAAACTAGGTATTTCTTACGATGATTTGGAATTATTCGGAAAATACAAGGCTAAACTCAGTTTTGATAAGATTCATGAAGTTGAAAGTAATCCAGTTGGTAAGTTGATTTTGGTGACAGCCATCAACCCAACGCCAGCAGGTGAAGGGAAGTCAACTATTACAATTGGTCTTGCCGATGCTTTGAATAAGATTGGTAAGAAAACAATGATTGCTATTCGCGAACCTTCTCTTGGTCCTGTAATGGGGATCAAAGGAGGTGCAGCTGGTGGTGGTTATGCTCAAGTGTTACCAATGGAAGATATCAACCTTCACTTTACTGGTGATATGCACGCAATCACAACTGCCAACAATGCTCTCTCTGCCTTGATTGACAATCACTTACACCAAGGAAATGAGCTAGGAATCGATCAACGTCGTATTCTCTGGAAACGTGTTGTTGACTTGAACGACCGTGCTCTTCGTCACGTAACTGTTGGTCTTGGTGGTCCACTTAATGGTATCCCACGTGAAGATGGATTTGACATCACTGTTGCTTCAGAGATTATGGCTATCCTTTGCTTGGCAACTGATATTGAAGATTTGAAACGTCGTTTAGCGAATATCGTCATTGGCTACCGTTATGATCGCACACCTGTTTCGGTTGGTGATTTACAGGTTGAAGGTGCCTTGGCATTGATTTTGAAAGATGCTATCAAACCAAACTTGGTGCAAACAATCTATGGAACACCTGCCTTTGTACATGGTGGTCCATTTGCCAATATTGCTCACGGATGTAACTCAGTTTTAGCAACTAAAACTGCTCTACGTCTAGCAGATTATACAGTAACAGAAGCTGGTTTTGGTGCCGATCTTGGAGCTGAGAAATTCCTTGATATTAAAACTCCAAACTTGCCAACTTCACCAGATGCAGTAGTTATTGTTGCAACCCTGCGTGCTCTTAAGATGAATGGTGGAGTTGCTAAGGATGCTCTGACAGAAGAAAATGTAGAAGCAGTTCGTGCAGGATTTGCTAACTTGAAACGCCACGTAGAAAATATCCGTAAGTTCGGTATTCCAGCAGTAGTTGCTATCAACGAATTTGTATCTGATACAGAAGCTGAAATTGTAGCCTTGAAAGAACTCTGTGCTTCAATTGATGTTCCAGTTGAATTGGCTAGCGTATGGGCTAATGGTGCAGATGGTGGAGTAGCACTTGCTGAAACTGTAGTCAAAACGATTGCTGAAAATCCGGCTAACTATACTCGTCTTTACGATAACAATCTTTCTGTTCAGGAAAAAATTGAAAAAATTGTTACTGAAATCTACCGTGGTAGCAAAGTCAACTTTGAGAAGAAAGCCCAAACTCAAATCGCTCAAATCGTTCAAAATGGTTGGGATAAACTGCCAATCTGTATGGCTAAGACTCAGTACAGCTTCTCAGATAATCCTAACGCTCTTGGTGCACCTGAAAACTTTGAAATTACTATTCGTGAATTAGTACCAAAACTTGGTGCAGGCTTCATCGTTGCCTTAACTGGTGATGTCATGACCATGCCAGGACTTCCAAAACGACCAGCAGCTCTCAACATGGATGTTGAAAGTGATGGAACTGTTTTAGGTCTATTCTAATTCAAACACAAAAGACAACCTCTTTGATAAGGTTGTCTTTTTAACTACAAAAAACCCCTAGAAATCATCTAGGAGTTTAGTTTTTATTTCATAGTTGGGAAGAGCAATACATCACGGATAGTAGTAGTATCAGTGAGGAGCATGCAGAGACGGTCGATACCGATTCCCAAACCACCTGTTGGCGGCATACCGTATTCAAGGGCTTCGATGTAGTCGTAGTCAATGCCTGTCGCTTCATCGTCACCAAGTTCTTTGGCTTTAGCTTGAGCTTCAAAACGGCTAAGCTGGTCGATTGGGTCGTTCAACTCAGTAAAGGCATTTCCGTATTCTTTAGTCATGATGAAGAGTTCAAAACGGTCGGTAAAGCGCTCATCTTCAGGATTCTTCTTAGCAAGTGGAGATACAGCTACTGGATGACCATAGACAAAGGTAGGTTGAATCAAAGTTTCTTCAACAAATTCTTCAAAGAAAGCATTGATGATATGACCAACTTCTGTGTAATGTTTTTCAACTGGAACTTTCTTGTCAGCAGCGATAGCTTTAGCTTCTTCGAAAGTCATATCTTGCCAGAAATCAACACCTGTAATTTCTTTGATAGCATCAACCATGTGTACACGTTTAAATGGTTCATTGATCTTGATCTCAGTTCCTTGATAGTTGACTGGACCATCACCTTTAACTGATTTAGCAGCGTGTTGGATAATGCCTTCAGTTAAGTCCATAATGTCTTGGAAGTCTGCATAAGCTTGGTAAACTTCGATAGAAGTGAACTCAGGGTTGTGGGTAGCATCCATTCCTTCGTTACGGAAGATACGGCCAATCTCATAAACACGTTCCATACCACCGACGATAAGACGTTTCAAGTGAAGTTCAGTGGCGATACGAAGCACCATGTCAATGTTTTGAGCATTGTGGTGAGTGATGAATGGACGAGCAGCAGCACCACCAGCTTCGTTATGAAGAACAGGTGTTTCCACTTCAAGGAAGCCTTTTTGATCAAGATAACGACGGATTTCAGAGATGATTTTTGAACGAGTAACAAAGCGTTCAAAGCTTTCACGGTTTGAAATCAGATCAAGGTAACGTTTACGGTAAATAGTTTCAACGTCTGTTAAACCGTGGAATTTCTCTGGAAGCGGACGAAGGGCTTTGGACAAGTGAGTAATATGTGTAGCCTTGATAGAGAGTTCTCCCATATCTGTACGCATAACTTCGCCTTCGACACCAAGGAAGTCTCCTAAGTCAGCCTTTTTAAAGATTTCGTAGTTTTCTTCACCGACAGCATCTTTACGAACGTAGATTTGGATTTGACCTTCGCGGTCTTGAAGGTGGGCAAATCCAACCTTACCTTTACCACGTTTGGTAACAAGACGACCTGCAATAGTAGCAGTTTGGTTTAGTTCGTGCAGCTGTTCTTTATCAAGGTCAGCAAATTTATCTTTTAGTTCTTGAGAGTTAGCAGTACGTTCAAAACGTTTCCCGAAAGGATCAATTCCTTGTTCACGAAGAGCTGCCATTTTTTCGCGGCGAACGATCTGCTGGTCATTCAATTCTTCCATATGTTCTGTTGACATGAGTTCCTCCTAATTTAATCAATTTTGAAATAATAAATCAATTTTTCACGATACTCCATTTTATCATAAATAGTCAAGAAATTCACGGATATTCTATAAAAACTAAAAAGAACTTGACTATTTATATCAAGTTCAATTATTTTTCTGATAAGAAGTATCATTCCAAGTCTTTAGAGTAAATGTTTCAAAGTCATCTGTTTCTATAATCGTCAGACTAGCATTGGCTAAGCCTCCATCTTTACGAAGCAGAGCTTCCTTATAGCCAATCAATGTGCGAAGACTTGCAGTGAGGTTGGCTCCGTGACCGACAAGTAAAATATGTTCCGATTTAGAATTTTTTAAAGATTTGATAAATTGAATCGTACGTTGAGTTGTGCTGTAGAGTGATTCAGCTTCAAACATACTAGTATCAAACTTGGCTAAATTAGTTTTAAAAGCTTGAATTTGTTGGGGATAGATAGCTTTTAAAGTGGCAATTTTTAAGCCTTCTAACTTGCCTAGATGCCATTCTCTGAGTTCAGGAACACTTTCTAAAGGACAAGGATGTATCAGTTGACTTTGGATGATTTCGGCCGATTTTACAGCTCTTGGTAAATCACTTGAATAGATTTTGTCAAATGGAATATCTTTCAGATATTGGCCGAGTTCCTTTAAGGTATCAATGGACTCAGGAAGAAGTGGTGAATCTCCGCCAGCCCCTTGAAAACGACCTTCTAGATTCCAGACTGTTCGACCATGGCGGACAAAGTAAAGTTTCATGAGTTATTTTCCTCCAAGATATCTACAAAGCTCGCTTTTACAAAATTTGCCAAATCTTTTGGAGAGATGACAATACTGTGCCCGACTTCACCAGCTGAGACAATCATTTTTTCTAATTCTAAAGCAGTTTCATCGATATAGATAGGATAGTTATGTTTTTGACGAATGCCAACAGGATTATTAGCACCGTGGATATATCCAGTTGTTTTTTCCAAATCCTTTTGTGGGATCATGGAAACTTTTTTATTCCCAGAAATTTTTGCTAATTTCTTTTCAGAAAGATGCTCAGTAATGGGAACAATTCCTATAACTGGACCGGTCTTATCTCCTAAAAGAGCTAAGGTTTTAAAGATATGATTCCTCTCGTAATCAGAAGGAAGTTCTTCCTCTAAAGCATTGATTTGAATACCTTGATGTTCAATACCTGCCTTAGTCAAAATTTGTTCAACTAAGGTTTTTTTTACTTTAACTTTCTTAGCCATTATTTGTATTTATCCTCCAACTGACTCATCCAAATACCTAGCCAAATGCCAAGGGCAAAGAAGAAGGCAATGATGACATAAGACACAAGAGATAAACCACTGTAGTTGATACTTTCAGCGCTGCCTGCATTAGGAATCAATATCAAGAGAGTACTTGAAAGGACGATTGCAATGATGAAGTGATAAACTCGAGAGTGGTAAACTCGAAGAGCGTAATCCATAAATTTAGAAAAAATGACAAGAGTAGCAAGCGCTCCTATTCCTATAGGAAGGAAGGTTCCAAATAAATCAAAAGTCTTAAATCCAGTTAACATAGGAGTATAAAGACCCAAAATCAAAAGTAGATTTGAGGGACTTAAACCTGGAACTAAGACACCTAAAGCCAGTAAAGCACCAGCCAAGATGAAACTAGTAAAGCTTGCGCTGAGTGTACCAACAACAAAGTTTAAAGCGTAAAGCCCAAATCCAGATACAATAAAGGTTACCCAAAACCAGATAAGATCGATTTTATCTCTTTCCGAATCTTGAGTTGCTTCCTTTACAAGACTAGGAACTGTTCCAATAATGGCACCAGCAAAACTCCATAAAACATAAACCTGATAATGCTCAAGGAGGTACTCAATTGGATAAGAAAAAAGTCCAATTCCCAGCAACATACCAATAGCAACAGGTAAGAAATAAAGGATATCCTCTTTTAGATTTTTAAATGGGTGAGCAAGGAAACGAATCATTCTTTCGTAGATCCCTAAAATAGCCGCTAAAACACCACCAGAAATACCTGGTAAAATAAAACCAAGCGCGATAACAATCCCTTTAATGATTTTTGAAATCCATGATAACATAAACTCTCTCCGTATCTATTCTCTAAAATTCTCTTCTAGTATTATATCACAAAGTAAGAGAAATAAAAAAAGCAAGCCGAAGGAAAATCTTGCTTGCTGAATGAAATTAAGGTTTTAAGAATAGCTTTCTAAAGGTTTCTTCCTTATCTTTTGATAAAGAAATAAGATTTAAGTCTAGATGGTGTTCAAAACCAACCAGTTTCCCTTTTGATGTATATTGATGAAGATCATAGTCAAGGTCTGTATTTGGTGAACTTTCAAAGTAACCTGAGTCAAGTCCATAAGATGGAATCCAAATGGCTGAAAACTTATCTGTACTGATGCTATGTTCTTCCATGAAGTAAACACCAATGTAGATACCAATATTTTTTGCACCAAGTGATTCTAACTTAGCACGGAATGCCTCAACTCCTTGGTTCATATCTGACATTGTTTTTTCCTCAACGTCTAACCAATAGTAACTTGGGTTGTAGGGCGAAGCTGAATTATAGAAAGATTCAGCAGCCTTTTCCATTTCCTCTACACTTTTTCCAGATACATAGGCATATACAGCAACTGGAACATTTCTCTTTTGAAACTCAGCGATATGACTTTTATAAGCTTTATCAATACCGTTTGTATAAGATGCATCGTTCTCAGTGGTAATCTGATTTCCTCCGTGGACTCGAACAATGACACCAGATATATTTTGAGATAAAACATCATAGTTGATCTCTGATGGTCTCTGCCAACCAGAGATATCGATGATAGGCTTATCCAAGTTATGTAGAGCTTGTGTTTCTATTTGTACTGGATTTTGTTTAGTTTTTACAGGGTGTTCTTCAAACCGAGGCCGGTTGAGAAATAAGAGTCCTATAAAAACAGCAAATATAGTAACTATAAAAGCTGGATGAATTTTTTTTCTCATACCTCTATAGTTTATCGTAAATAATGAAAAAAATCAAAATATTTACTCAAAATTGAGTAATGACAGTCTTTTGAGTGGTATTGAGTTCATCAAATTTGTGTACCATGAACTAAAATGTGGTATAATAATAAAGAAATTCTATAGAAAAGAGAAAATATGGCAAATTATGCAATTATTTTAGCAGCGGGTAAGGGTACCCGTATGAAATCAGATTTACCGAAGGTTATGCACAAGGTTGCGGGAATTTCAATGCTTGAGCATGTTTTTCGTAGTGTAGGTGCAATTAACCCTGAAAAAACTGTTACAGTTGTTGGGCATAAGGCAGAGCTAGTTGAACAAGTTTTAGCCGGACAAACTGATTTTGTGAGACAGTCTGAGCAATTGGGAACTGGTCATGCAGTAATGATGGCTGAGCCAATTCTTGAAGGTCTTTCTGGACAAACATTGGTTATCGCTGGAGATACACCTTTAATCACTGGTGAAAGTCTAAAGAACTTGATTGATTTCCATGTAAACCACAAGAATGTAGCAACAATCTTAACTGCCGAAGCTGACGACCCATTTGGTTATGGACGTATTGTTCGTAATGATAATGCTGAAGTGCTAAGAATTGTTGAACAAAAAGACGCGACTGACTTTGAGAAACAAATCAAAGAAATCAATACAGGAACTTATGTTTTTGATAACGCTCGTCTTTTTGAGGCTCTTAAGAATATAAATACCAACAACGCTCAAGGTGAATACTATATCACAGATGTGATTGGTATTTTCCGTGAAGCTGGTGAGAAGGTAGGAGCTTATACTCTGAAAGACTTTGATGAAAGTCTCGGTGTAAATGACCGTGTCGCACTTGCTACAGCAGAAGCTGTAATGCGTCGTCGTATTAACCAAGCTCACATGGTTAATGGCGTTAGTTTTGTAAATCCAGAAGCGACTTATATTGATATTGATGTTGAAATTGCTCCAGATGTACAAATTGAAGCTAATGTAACCCTCAAAGGTTCTAGTAAGATTGGTGCTGAGACTATTTTGACGAATGGAACTTATATTGTCGATAGTACTATCGGTTCAGGTGCAGTGATTACCAACTCTATGATTGAGGAGAGCACAGTTGCTGATGGTGTTACAGTCGGACCTTTCGCTCATATTCGTCCTGGTTCAAGTTTGGCAAAAGATGTTCATATCGGAAACTTTGTTGAGGTGAAAGGTTCTAGCATTGGAGAAAATACAAAAGCTGGCCATTTGACATACATTGGTAACTGTGAAGTTGGCAGTGACGTCAACTTTGGTGCTGGTACTATAACAGTGAACTATGATGGGAAAAATAAATTCAAGACAGTCATCGGCAACAATGTCTTTGTTGGTTCTAATTCAACCATCATTGCTCCTGTTAAACTAGGAGACAACTCTCTTGTTGGCGCAGGTTCAACCATTACTAAAGACGTGCCTGCTGATGCAATTGCGATTGGGCGAGGTCGTCAAGTTAATAAGGATGAATACGCAACTCGTCTTCCTCACCATCCTAAAAACAAATAGGAGCTAACCATGGAATTTGAAGAGAAAACACTCAGCCGTAGAGAAATCTATAAAGGTCCTATTTTCCAATTGGTACAAGATCAGGTTGAACTTCCTAATGGAAAAGGGACAGCTCAACGTGATTTGATTTTCCATAATGGTGCGGTATGTGTCCTTGCTATTAATCAGGCTAATAAGATTGTTCTAGTCAAGCAATATCGTAAGGCGATTGAAAAAGTTTCTTACGAAATTCCGGCAGGAAAGCTTGAAGTGGGTGAAAATGCAGATCCAGAAGCAGCAGCTCTTCGTGAATTAGAAGAAGAAGCAGCCTACACAGGGGATTTGACTCTTTTATATGATTTCTATTCAGCTATTGGATTTTGTAATGAAAGATTGAAACTGTACTTGGCAAGCAACCTATCCAAAGTTGAAAATCCACGTCCTCAAGACGAAGATGAGACCTTGGAGTTACTAGAAGTTAGTCTAGAAGAAGCCAAAGCACTTATCCAGTCTGGTGATATCTGTGATGCTAAGACTATCATGGCAGTCCAGTACTGGGAATTACAAGAAAAATAGAGGAGGAACCCATGGGAAAACCTTTATTAACAGACGAAATTATTGAGCGTGCGAATCGTGGTGAAAAAATCTCAGGTCCTACGTTAGTAGACAATGAAGAAACCAAGATATTATCAACTTCATCTCAACATTATGGAAATTCTCGCTCAAGAGTTCATGGCTTTAGCCAGGAAACTTTAACAATTGAAGTCGAACCTTCAATTCATAAGAGCCGTCGAATTGAAAATACTAAGAGAAATGTCTTTAACTGTAAGTTGAATAAGATTCTTTTTTCAGTCATTCTTCTTTTGATTTTACTGATCTTAGCAATGCGCTTTATTTAAGGGGACTATCATGAAAATTGGAATTATTGCAGCTATGCCAGAAGAGCTAGTTTATCTGATTCAACATTTGGAAAATGCTAAAGAAGAGACGGTATTAGGAAATAGCTATCATACAGGGAATATTGGGTCAGTTGAGCTTGTCTTGGTAGAGAGTGGAATCGGTAAAGTTATGTCTGCCATGAGTGTAGCGATTCTAGCCGACCACTTTAAAGCAGATGCTGTTATTAACACCGGTTCTGCTGGCGCTTTGGCAGCAGGTATTGAAGTAGGAGATGTCGTGATTGCTGATAAGCTAGCTTATCATGATGTTGATGTGACTGCTTTTGGGTATGAATACGGTCAAATGGCTCAACAACCACTCTACTTTGAAACAGATAAAAAGTTTGTTAGCTTGATTAAAGAAACTTTGTCTAAACTTAACCAAAAATGGCATTTAGGTTTGATTGCGACCGGTGATAGTTTTATTGCGGGTGAAGATAAGATTAAAGCTATAAAAGAACATTTTCCTCAGGTGCTTGCGGTTGAGATGGAAGGAGCGGCTATCGCTCAAGCAGCTCACGCGCTTAATCTACCTTTCTTAGTTGTCCGTGCCATGAGTGATAATGCGAATCATGAAGCTTCTATTTCATTTGATGAATTTATCGTAGAAGCTGGACGCAGATCGGCTCAAGCCTTGTTGACACTTTTACAATCTATTCATGATTAAAATAAAAAGAACACTTGTTAGTGTTCTTTTTTTTTGAAAATAAGTAGATTATTCCAATTCCGGTTATTTTTGGTCTTTTTTGATATAATAGAAACATTGATTTGAAGAATAAGGAAGAGAAAATGAACCCTTTATTAAACGGTATGAATGACCGCCAAGCAGAAGCGGTACAGACTACAGAAGGTCCACTGCTAATCATGGCAGGGGCTGGTTCTGGTAAGACACGAGTTTTGACTCACCGTATTGCTTACTTGATTGATGAAAAGATGGTCAATCCATGGAATATTTTAGCTATTACCTTTACTAATAAAGCAGCACGCGAGATGAAGGAGCGTGCCTATGGTTTAAATCCAGCTACTCAGGATTGTTTGATTGCGACCTTTCACTCTATGTGTGTTCGTATTTTACGTCGTGATGCAGACCATATTGGCTACAATCGTAATTTTACTATCATCGATCCAGGTGAGCAGCGAACGCTCATGAAACGCATTCTCAAGCAGTTAAACTTGGATCCTAAAAAGTGGAATGAACGCTCTATTTTGGGGACCATTTCTAATGCTAAGAATGATTTGATTGATGATGAGGCTTACGCTTCTCAAGCAGGAGACTTGTATACAGATATTGTAGCTAAGTGTTATACGGCCTATCAGAAAGAACTTCGTCAGTCAGAATCGGTTGACTTTGATGATTTGATTATGCTGACCTTGCGTCTCTTTGATCAAAATCCTGATGTCTTGACCTATTACCAGCAAAAGTTCCAATATATCCATGTCGATGAGTACCAAGATACCAACCATGCCCAGTATCAACTAGTCAAACTTTTGGCTTCACGCTTCAAAAATATCTGTGTGGTTGGGGATGCTGACCAGTCTATCTACGGGTGGCGTGGTGCTGATATGCAGAATATCCTAGATTTTGAAAAAGATTATCCAGATGCCAAGGTTGTTTTGCTGGAGGAAAATTACCGTTCTACCAAAACCATCCTCCAAGCGGCTAATGATGTTATTAAAAACAATAAAAATCGTCGTCCGAAAAATCTCTGGACCCAAAATGCTGATGGGGAACAAATCATTTACTATCGTGCTAATGATGAACAGGACGAGGCTGTCTTTGTAGCTAAAACGATTGATGAACTTGGCCGTAGCCACAACTTCCTTCATAAAGACTTCGCAGTTCTTTATCGTACCAATGCCCAGTCACGTACGATTGAGGAAGCTCTGCTCAAGTCTAATATTCCTTATACCATGGTTGGTGGAACGAAATTCTACAGCCGTAAGGAAATTCGTGATATCATTGCTTATCTCAATCTCATTGCCAACCTAAGTGATAATATCAGTTTTGAGCGTATCATCAATGAACCCAAGCGTGGAATTGGTCCAGGTACTGTTGAGAAGATTCGTGATTTTGCGAACATGCAAGAAATGTCTATGCTGGATGCTTCGGCAAATATCATGTTATCAGGAATCAAAGGAAAAGCAGCTCAATCTATTTGGGACTTCGCTAATATGATTCTCGATTTGCGTGAACAACTGGACCGATTGACAATCACGGAGTTGGTAGAAGCAGTATTAGAAAAAACAGGTTACGTTGATTTACTTAAGGCCCAAGCAACCTTGGAAAGTAAGGCTCGGGTTGAAAATATTGAGGAGTTCCTCTCTGTTACGAAAAATTTCGATGATAATCCTGAAAGTGAAGAAGAGGAAACAGGACTAGATAAACTTAGTCGATTCCTGAACGACTTGGCTTTGATAGCAGATACGGACTCTGGTAGCCAAGAGACATCTGAAGTAACCTTGATGACTCTTCACGCGGCCAAAGGGCTTGAGTTTCCTGTTGTCTTTATCATTGGTATGGAGGAAAATGTCTTCCCACTCAGTCGCGCTACTGAAGATCCAGATGAATTAGAAGAAGAACGTCGTTTGGCCTACGTAGGAATCACGCGCGCAGAGAAAATTCTTTATCTGACCAATGCAAACTCACGCTTGTTATTCGGACGTACTAGTTACAATCGTCCCACACGCTTTATCAATGAGATTAGTTCAGATTTGTTGACTTATCAAGGTTTAGCACGTCCGGCTAATACGAGTTTTAAAGCTTCTTATACTTGTGGAGGAATAGCATTTGGTAAAGGAATGAGTTTGGCTCAGGCGCTTCAAGAACGAAAACGAAATGCTGCGCCTACATCGATCCAATCAAGTGGTTTACCATTTGGACAATTTGCATCTACTAGTAAATCTTCTTCGAGTGAGACAAATTGGTCAATTGGTGATATTGCCCTTCATAAAAAATGGGGTGAAGGAACTGTTCTTGAAGTATCAGGTAGTGGAGCTACCCAAGAACTAAAAATCAACTTCCCAGAAGTCGGTCTGAAAAAACTTTTGGCTAGTGTAGCACCGATTGAGAAAAAGTAAGTTTTAAACGAATAAAATACCTTCTTAAAATAGAAAGAGGGTATTTTTTTGATTCTCTTATCACAAGATTGTGATAGTTTACAAGTATTTAACAAAAAGCTTTTTAAACTTCACTATCTAAAAAAATAGTGTATAATTGAAACTGTTTTTGAAAGGAGAAAAAATGACTGAAAAACAAATGAAAACTTTAGGTTGGATTGCAACCTTTATGTCTGTAATGATGTATGTATCCTATATTCCTCAAATTATGAATAACCTTGCTGGTCAAAAAGGGAATTTTATCCAACCGGCAGTAGCTGCTATTAACTGCAGTCTTTGGGTATACTACGGTCTCTTTAAAAAAGAACGTGATATTCCTTTGGCAGCGGCTAATGCACCAGGGATTGTTTTTGGGATTATTACCGCTTTGACAGCCTTGTTCTAAAAATAAAAAGCAATTAGCAGAATGTTCTGCTAGTTGCTTTTATTTATTTACAAAATATATTTCTCAATAGCGCGTGCAACACCATCTTCTTCATTGCTAGCAGTTACGGCATCAGCGAGAGATTTGACGTAGTCACTGGCATTTCCCATGGCGATCCCCAGCCCTGCAAACTCTAACATCTCAATGTCGTTATTGGCATCACCCATAGCCATGATTTCAGAAGGTTGGATATCCAAAATCTCAGCCAAACGAGAAAGAGCAGAAGCTTTAGTTGTACCGAGTGGCATTGCTTCATAGATCACTGGTTGTGAACGAACACCGCTAAATCTCTGACAAAGTTCATCAGCAAATCGTTGTTCAAAGTCGTCCGTTTGCTCTTTTGTACCTAAGAACATACCCTGGAACATGCGATATTTACCACTAGTAGCCTCTTCCAGTGAGATTTCAGTCAGGTCAGCAAAAACAAGTGTGGCATCATATTGAACGATAGGATTTGGTTTACCTCCGAGAACGAAGTAGTGTTCCTCATCAAAGAGAGTCAACTGAACCTCACTCTTTTCAGCAAGGTCATTCAGGTATTCGATGTCAGATTTGCTAAGTTCCCGCCAGTCAACAAGGCTCCAGTCACTGGTTTGATGGGTAGAACAACCGTTGTTGACGATGACGTATTCGTTTTCTAAATCAAGACCAAGCTTCTTATAGTAGGGTAGGACTCCAAAGAGAGGACGGCCAGTACAAAGAACCAGTTTGACACCTTTTTCGATAGCCTTATGAATGGCATCAATATGAGCCTGAGGGATTTCCTTGGCTTCGTTGAGAAGAGTACCATCCATATCCAGTGCAAGTAGTTTTATCATGGTAATTCCTTTTCATGTGTTTTGCCTATATTATAGCACATTTTGGCTATCAGAGACAGAATCTTCTGTTAAATCATGGTATAATAAAAGGTAATGAATAAACAAACGAGGCAGAGATGAAACTACTTTATACAGATATTCGGACTTCTTTGACAGATATCCTAACCAAGGAGGCTCAAGGGCTTGTCGCCCAAGGCAAACGAGTCTTTTACATTGCCCCTAACTCTCTTTCTTTTGAAAAGGAACGCGCTGTGCTGGAGTACTTGAGTCAGCAGGCTTCTTTTTCTATCACAGTCACGCGCTTCGCTCAAATGGCTCGTTATCTGGTCTTAAATGATATTTCTGAGAGATCTAGTCTTGATGATATTGGTCTAGGTATGGCTTTCTATAAATGTCTGTCCGAGATTGACCCTAAGGATTTACGTGTTTACGGGGCTATTAAGCAAGATCCGCAATTCATCCAGCAACTGATTGAGATTTATCAAGAAATGACAACAGCAAAGATGAGTTTTTTGGACTTGGAAAGCTTGATAGATCCTGATAAACGCTCTGATTTACTCTTGATTTTTGAAAAGATCACAGCGTATTTAAATCAAGGTCAAGTTTCACAAGGGAGTTCATTGTCCTATCTGATTGATGCTATTTTAGAAAACAAGGTAACTAGTGATTTTAGCAAAATTGCTCTAGTTATTGATGGTTTTACTCGTTTTTCTGCAGAAGAGGAACACCTAGTGGATTTGCTTCATCGTAAGGGTGTAGAGATTATTATTGGCGTATATGCGACTAAGAAAGCCTATACTAGCCCCTTTAGTGAAGGCAATCTCTATCAAGCCAGTGTTGAGTTTCTACGTTATTTAGCTTTTAAATATCAGACCAAGGCAGAAGATGCATGTCAGGAACATGAAAAGCTGGATGCTTTTGCCAAAGCTTCAAGACTTCTCGAAAGTGCTTATGATTATTCTGAAGTTAGCATTGATGTGGATGATAAGGATAGAAAAGACTTGCAAATCTGGTCTTGTCTGACACAAAAAGAAGAGCTAGAGCTCGTTGCTCGTAGTATTCGCCAGAAATTGCACCAAGAAGCTGAACTAAGCTACAAAAATTTTCGTATCTTACTAGGAGACGTTGAGTCTTATAAACTGTCCTTGCAGACTATTTTTAATCAATATCAGATTCCTTTCTATCTGGGTAGGAGTGAGTCAATGTCTCATCATCCTTTGACTCAATTTGTTGAATCCGTGGGACGTCTCAAACGATACTATTTCCGTCAGGAAGATTTGATAAATCTCTTACGAACTGGCTTATATACTGACATTACACAAGAAGAAATCGACAGCTTTGAACAATATATCCGCTATCTAGGCATTGATGGTCTTTCGAACTTTAAACAAGAATTTACAAAAAACCATCATGGGAAATTTGATTTAGAAAAATTAAACGAGCTTCGTGTCCGTGTTCTAAATCCACTAGAAACCTTATTATCTAGTCGTAAGCAAAAGTCTGAAAATATCCTTACAAAATGGAATAACTTTTTGAAGGATGCATCTGTGACCAAGCAATTACAATCCTTATCTGAAACGATGGAAGTGGCAGAGCAAGAAAGACAAGAGGAGGTCTGGAAAGCCTTTTGCCATGTAATGGAGCAATTTGCTACCGTATTTGAAGGTTTTCAGGTTGCTTTAGATGATTTCTTGGCTCTCCTTCATTCAGGGATGTCCTTATCAAATTATCGAACAATCCCAGCAACAGTAGATACTGTTCTGGTGCAAAGTTATGATTTGATTGCGCCCTTGACTTCTGATTACATCTATGCTCTTGGCTTAACTCAAGACAACTTACCTAAAATTACTCAAAATACTAGTCTTTTAAGTGATGAAGAAAGAGAAGTTTTAAACCAAGATACTGAAGATGGCTCTCAATTATTGATTGCTAGCCATGAAAATCTTAAGAAGAATCGCTATACTATGCTTTCTTTGCTAAACTCTGCTAAGAAGCAATTGGTCTTATCAGCGCCAACTTTACTTAATGAAAACGAGAGTAAAGAGTCAGTATATCTAAAAGAATTGCAGGATTTTGGTTTTAGCAAGATTGAAAAGAGAATCGATCGAAGAAACCTATTAAAGGATGATATTGGTTCTTATCACAGTCTGTTGTCTAGTCTTGTTGCTTATCACCAGCAAGGTGAGACGGATACAAGTGAGCAAGACTTAACCTTTATCAAGGTTTTAGCTCGTGTTATGGGAAGAAAATTAGAAGATCAAGGTCTTGATAATCCTGTTCTACCGACAAGTCCCAAAAGTAAGACCTTAGCTGCGGAAACTTTAGAAGCCTTGTATCCTCAAGATCAAGATTTTTATCTATCGACTTCAGGATTAACAGAGTTTTATCGAAACGAATACAGTTATTACCTTCGTTATGTCTTAGGATTGCAGGAGGAATTACGTCTGCGACCTGATGCTCGAAGTCACGGGAATTTCTTGCATCGTATTTTTGAACGAGCCATGAAACTTCCTGCCGATACATCTTTTGATCGTCGCTTAGAACAAGCAATCTCTGAAACCAGCCAAGAGCGCGAGTTTCAAGCTATTTATCAGGAAAGTTTGGAAGCCCAATTAAGCAAGGAAGTCCTCTTGGATGTTGCACGCGCTACAGGACACATTTTGCGTCACAATTCTGAAATTGAAACCATTCAGGAAGAAGCAGTCTTTGGTGGCAAGGAACAAGCTTTTGTTCAGTTAGATAATGGCAGAAATGTCTATGTCCGTGGTAAAGTTGACCGCATCGACCGCTTGAAGACCAGTGATGCTATAGGTGTTGTCGATTACAAATCATCTCTAACTCAGTTTAACTTCCCTCTTTTTTATAACGGCCTGAACTCGCAATTACCGACCTACCTAGCAGCGCTTAAAAAAGAAGGAAATAGAGACTTTTTTGGTGCTATGTATTTAGAGATGGCGGAGCCAGTTCAGTCTTTACAAGCTGTTAAAACTCTTTCAAAGGCTTTAGCAGAAACAACTAAGACTATGAAGTATCAAGGGTTATTTCTTGAAAAAGAGATAAAGAACCTTGGGGAACTATATAATAAAAACAAGACCTATCAGTTGTCTGATGAGGAATTCCAGTTATTGCTGGACTATAACGCCCTTATCTATAAGAAGGCGGCAGAGAAGATTTTATCTGGTAGTTTTGCTATCAATCCTTACACAGAAGACGGCAGAAGTATTGCCCCATATGTTCAACAATATCAAGCCATTACAGGTTTTGAAGCCAATTACCATCTAGGGCAAGCTAGATTGCTAGATAAGGTGGCTAAGAGCAATGATAAGGAAGCATGGTTTAATAAAATTAGAGAGGAGTTGGAGCGATGAAATTTTTATCCCAAGAAGAGATTGAAAAGTTGCAAGTAGCAGAAGCGAATTCTGATAAGAAGCCTAAGAAAACTGCCGAGCAAATTCAAGCTATTTACAGTTCTGGTCAAAACATTCTGGTTTCAGCATCAGCTGGCTCAGGAAAAACCTTTGTCATGGCTGAACGAATTCTTGATCAACTAGCGCGTGGTGTAGAAATTCGCCAACTCTTTATCTCAACCTTTACGGTAAAGGCAGCAACCGAGTTAAAAGAACGCTTGGAAAAGAAAATCAGCCAACAAATCCAAGAGACTCAAGATATGGAGCTAAAAAAGCATCTTGGAAGACAATTAGCTGATTTACCAAATGCTGCTATTGGAACTATGGACTCTTTTACTCAGAAGTTCCTGGCTAAACATGGTTATCTGATTGACCTCGCCCCAAACTTTCGGATTCTTGAGAATGAAAGTGAGCAACTCCTCTTAAAGAATGATGTGTTTCGACAAGTTTTCGAAACTCACTACCAAGGTAAGGAACAAGAACAGTTTAGTCAGTTGGTCAAGAACTTTGCGGGTAAAAGTAAGGATGCACGTGGATTGCGTAAACAGGTCTATATGATTTATGACATTTTGCAATCTACAAGTAATCCTCAGGCTTGGCTACAGGAATCTTTCTTAAAAGGATTCGAAAAGGCCGATTTTACAAGTTCTAAAGAAAATCTGGCTCAAGACATTCAGCAAAGACTTTGGGATTTGGAAAGTTTCTTCCGTTATCATTTAGAGAATGATGCCAAGGAATTTGGGAAAGCAGCCTACCTAGAATCTGTCCAACAAGTTCTTGGTGAAATTGGAGCTTTAACGCCTGAATCAACTTTTAAACAATACCAAGAGGTTTTAGAGCGAGTTGTGGGTATTTCTAAGGATAAGGGTGGCCGTGCTCTTACAAATGCTAGTCGTAAGGCTGAAGTCCAAGCTCTAAAAGAAGCATACAACCAAGAGAGAAAAGTTAAATTTGAAAAGTTAATTGCACTAAATGACCAAATGACTTTATTGAAATTCCAGGAAGATTATCATCAAGAGTCTTGGGACTTGGCAAAGACTTTCCAAGTCTTCATGAGTGATTTTGTTTCAGCTTATCGAAAGCGTAAACGTGAAGAAAATGCCTTCGAATTTGCTGATATTAGCCACTATACCATTGAGATATTGGAAAACTTCCCTCAGGTGCGACAAGAGTATCAGGAACGCTTCCACGAAGTCATGGTCGATGAGTACCAAGATACCAACCATATCCAGGAAAGAATGTTGGAACTCCTCTCAAACGGCTACAATCGTTTTATGGTGGGCGATATTAAGCAGTCTATTTATCGTTTCAGACAAGCAGATCCACAAATCTTCAACGAAAAATTCCACAGCTTTGCTCAAGATAGCAAAGAAGGTCAATTAATACTGCTTAAGGAAAACTTCCGTAGTAGTTCAGAAGTTTTAGATGCCACTAATGATGTCTTTATGCATCTCATGGATGAAGAAGTTGGAGAGATTTCTTATGACGGCATGCATCAACTTGTTTTCGGAAATACTGATTTACACCCAGATCCTGAAAACAAGGCAGAAGTCCTCTTGTATGATAAGGATGTTGATGGTGATTCTACGGAAGAGGAAGAGTTTTCGACTAACAAACTGACTGGTGAAATGCGAATGGTCATTAAGGAGATATTGCATCTTCATCATGATAAAGGTGTCCCTTTCAATGACATTGCTCTATTAACTGCTAGCAGAAGCCGCAATGATCAAGTTTTACTTGCCTTGTCAGAATATGGGATACCAGTTAAAACGGATGACGCTCTAAACAATTATTTGCAATCTTTAGAAGTGCAGGTTATGTTGGATACTCTTCGTGTCATCCATAATCCTCTGCAAGACTTTGCTTTAGTAGCTCTCATGAAGTCTCCTATGTTTAGCTTTGATGAAGATGAATTGGCTCGTCTAGCTCTTCAAAATTCTGAGGATAAGGTTCAAGAGAACTTTTATGAAAAAATAGTCAATGCTCAAGCCCAAACTAGTCCTCAAAAGGATTTGATAACATCTGAACTCCATAAAAAACTCAAGCTTTTCATGGAAACTGTTAATTCTTGGCGTTTATATTCCAAAACACATTCACTTTATGACCTTATTTGGAAAATTTATAGCGAACGTTTCTACTATGATTATGTTGGTGCTTTGCCAAATGGTCAGGCTAGACAGGCCAACCTCTACGCTCTAGCTCTACGAGCTGACCAGTTTGAAAAGAGTAATTTTAAAGGTTTATCTCGTTTCATTGCTATGATTGATCAAGTCTTAGAGGCTAAGCATGACCTTGCTAGTGTCGCTGTAGCTCCACCTAAGGATGCTGTTGAGCTGATGAGTATTCATAAGAGTAAGGGGCTTGAGTTCCCTTATGTCTTTATTCTCAATATTGATCAGCAATTTAACAAGCAAGATTCTATGTCTGAAGTGATCCTAAGTCGAAAAAACGGCCTTGGTCTTAAGTACGTAGCTAGAGTCGCTACAAATGCAAAAGAGGAATATCTTCCATCTACTATTAAGTTATCCATCCCAAGCTTGACTTATAGTCAAAATGAGGAGGAGCTCCAATTAGCAAGCTATTCTGAACTCATGCGTTTACTTTATGTAGCCATGACGCGCGCTGAGAAAAAGCTCTATCTAGTCGGAAAGGGATCTCGAGAAAAGTTGGAGTCTAAAGAATATCCGACAAATGGGCAAGGTCTCCTAACTCGTCAAACCAGGTTAGATGCTCAAAATTTCCAGGACTGGATTTGGGCCATCTATCAAGCCTTTTCTAAAGAGAACTTACACTTTAGTGTTCGTTTCGAGGGTGAAGAACAACTAACAGAAGAAGCTATCGGTAAATTGGAAACTAAAAGCCAGCTCCAAGATCTTTCTCAGGCAAGCAACCGTCAGTCTGATACCATTAAGGAAGCTTTACAAATGCTGAAAGAAGTGGAAGTGTACAATGAAATCCACAGAGCTGCGATTAATCTTCCGAGTGTTCAGACCCCAAGCCAGATTAAGAAGTTTTATGAACCAGTCATGGATATGGAAGGTGTAGTAGTAGCTGGTCAATCTAAACCAAAAAAAACTATGATTCAGTTTGAACTTCCAGACTTCTCCAAGACAGAAAAAGTCACTGGAGCTGAAATCGGTAGTGCCACCCATGAACTCATGCAACGAATCAACCTTTCTCAGAAGCCAAGTTTAGAAACTCTAGCAGAAGCCTTAGAACAGGTGCAAGCGAGCTCAGCGGTTAAAGAAAAAGTAAATCTAGAAAAAATCTTGTCTTTCTTTGATACAGATCTTGGCCAAGTGATTCTTGCAAACCAAGATAAACTTTATCGAGAACAACCTTTCTCAATGTTAAAACGAGATGATAAGAGTCAGGAAGACTTTGTCGTCCGTGGAATCTTAGATGGTTATCTGCTCTATGAAGATAAGATTATTCTCTTTGACTACAAGACGGACCATTATGAGCATGCTGGTCAGCTCGTTGAACGATATAGAGGACAATTAGAACTCTATGCAGAAGCCTTATCCCGTTCTTATGAGATAGATAAGATTGAAAAATATCTGATTTTGCTAGGCAAAGATATGGTTGAAATAGTAGAAGTTAACTAATCTTGTATAAACTATTGCCTTCCTTGGCAGTAGTTTTTATTTATTTTCAGTTATGGTATACTAGTTTCAGAAAAGGATGTAAAAGAATCTATGCCAAAAGAAATCGATATCGAATACTATCACCAATTAGCTTTACAAAAGCAAAAAGAGCATCGTAAATTTCTTGGAAATCTGAAAAAGAAAGCTCCAAAAAACCTAGATAAGATTGCGCTGGAGATTCACCAGGAAGTTTTTGAAGAAATTGATTGTACAGCCTGTGCAAACTGTTGCAAGAGCCTTGGACCAGACTTTAAAGAAGAAGATATCACACGCATTGCCAAATACTTTAAAATGAAATTACCTGCTTTTGAAGCCGAGTTTCTCCAAGTTGATGAAGACGGTGATAAGGTCTTTAAGTCAATGCCTTGTCCCTTCTTAGGTGGCGATAATCTCTGTTCCATCTATGATGTCCGTCCCAAGGCTTGTAGAGAATTTCCACATACCGACCGTAAAAAGATTTATCAAATCAATAATCTGACTATCAAAAATACTTTAACTTGTCCCGCAGCCTATCTCTTTGTCGAGAAATTAAGAGAAAAAATAGAGTAAATCTCCTCTTTTATAATAAATTTTATCCTCAAGTAGACTTGCTAGTTGAGGATTTTTTGTATATTTATTAACCTTGATTATTTTTGCTGGCTAGAGAAATCTTGTCCTTATCTTAAAGTTTCTTTAAATTTATCTTAAAGAAAACTGATATAAGGTATCTTTAAGCGATATTCTGTATAGTTATTCCAATATCAAAGAAAGAGGTATCGATATGAACTATATAGTCATTCCAGCTTATCAACCAGATAATAAACTTATCAAACTTATCGAAAAAATCCACAAAAAGAGTGATTTTCATATTCTAGTTATCGACGACGGTAGTTCATCAAAGTGTCAAGATATCTTTGATAAAGCAGAACAATATGCTACGGTGCTCCGTCACCAAGTGAATCAAGGTAAAGGTCAAGCGCTTAAAACAGCCTTTTCTTATATCAAAGAACAAAACATTTATGGAACTGTCGTAACGGCAGATGCGGATGGGCAACACAAAATTTGGGATATTTTCCGTGCGGCTAACAAAGCTTCTGAAAATCCTAACAAGCTAATCTTGGGTGTGCGTGCCTTCACAGGTAAGGTTCCACTCCGTAGCCGTTTTGGTAATAGCTTGACAAAAGCACTCTTTAAATTACAAACAGGAGTTGGAGTAACAGATACACAAACAGGACTTCGTGCTTTTACAACAAATCTCATTCCTTTTATGTTAAAAATTGAAGGACAACGTTATGAATATGAAATGAATATGCTTCTTGAAGCAAGTAAAGAATATCAAATTTTAGAAGTTCCTATTGAGACAGTTTATATCAATGATAATGAGGGTTCACACTTCCGTCCAATCAGAGATGGATTAATGATTTATAAAAATATTTTTAAATTTGCCTTGTCATCTCTCAGTAGTTTTGTTGTAGACTACCTTGTTTACGCTATTGCAATCTTGTTTTTACCAACAGCGCCAACAAGTTTCCGAATTTTCCTAGCTAACGGTCTAGCCCGTGTGACCAGCTCTGTTTTTAACTACTCTACAAATAAAAAACTAGTCTTTAAAAACGACGATAGCCTTGCCAAGACAGGAATAGGATACTTTGGTTTAGCAGTTGGACTCTTTATGTTAGATACTCTGCTTATTCGTCTATTCTTTACTGTATTTGGTATTAATCTTCTAATTTCTAAGATTATTGTCGGTATTCTTCTCTTTGTGGTCTCATGGACTGTTCAGAAGAAATTCATCTTTAAAGAAAGGACATCTACTTTACTATGAAATTTTTAAAGAAACCATATGCTTATGCCTCGGTTCTTGGTTTACTCTTGATAGGATCCTTTAGTTACTCAATGTTGAAAACTTTTGTACTCGCTGAGACTATTTCGACAGTAGCAACAACTAATACAAGTTCCAATACAGCTCAAGCTAGTCAAGCAGCTAAAACAGCAACAGTAACTAACTCAAGTTATAAGGACGAGAATATCTCTATCAATTTGACTGAAACGACGGTTAATCATACCCAAGTGTATGTTGCAGATGTTACAGTAAGTTCATCAGATTATCTGAAAACTGCCTTTGCTCAAAACTCGTTTGGAACAAACGTAACAGCTAAAACATCTGTCACTGCTGCAGATAATGATGCAATTTTAGCAGTAAATGGCGACTACTACGGTGCAAACTCTTCGGGTTATGTTATCCGTAATGGAGTTGTCTATCGTGATACTGTCCGTGAAAATTCTAATAATGGTGATTTAGCCATTTATAAAGATGGTTCTTTCAAGATTATTTACGAGGATCAGATTTCAGCTGAGCAACTAGTCAAAGACGGAGTTATTAATCTCTTAGCTTTTGGCCCTGCCTTGGTCGAAAATGGTGAAATAGCAGTAGGAAAAAACCAAGAAGTTGGACAAGCTATGGCTTCGAATCCACGTACAGCTATTGGTATTATCGACGAAAACCACTACATTATTGTAGTTTCTGACGGACGTACTTCTGAAAGTGAAGGTCTCTCTTTGTACCAGCTAGCTGAAGTTATGAAATCCTATGGTGCAAAAACTGCCTACAATCTTGATGGTGGGGGATCCTCTACACTTTACTTCAACGGTCAGGTTATCAATAAACCAACGACTGGAGGAAACAAAATTTCAGAAAGGGCGGTGAGTGATATTGTCTACATCGGTTATTAATCCTAACAAAAAACGGTTTAAAAAAACTGCCATCTCTTATACACTAATTACGATTTTCTTCTTTGCTTTTTCTAGAATTTATGAAGCATTTAGTTTTGGAGAGACATCTGTTCATATGCACTATTTATTTGCAGTACCTCTTATTGGAGGAATTCTACTAGCAATCTTGCTCAAAGCTCTTCCTCAATTTTCTCGTATTAGTTTTAATCTATGGAATTCGGCAGTAGCGATTATTACAGCGGGTACACTTTTCCGCGGGATTGTCAATCTTTCTGGTCGTTCAACCACACTTGATGCACCATACTGGTATGTAGGTATCGGGTTTGTCGTTCTAGCTCTTTTATCAATATCTATAAATCCTATTCGATTGAAGAAGAATTTCAGAACAACTGAAGTTTAGATAAATGATAAAAAGTAGTCGTTCAGATATTGTTCGACTACTTTTTGTTGACTTTTATTTCTAAATTGTTTTAACAATATTACAACTTTCTTTCTTCTTAAAGACCTTACTTTTATAATTAAAATTATATTGTATAATAAAGTGGATAAATGTCGTCTTTAAAACGATAAGTAAGAAGTATAAAATATAGGGAATATAAAATTGAAAGGTTAAAAATGAAAAAGATATTACTAGCAAGTACTGTTGTTCTTTCCATAGCCGGAATTTCTAAAACAACTGTATTAGCAGAGGAAAACCAAGCTACAAACAAAGTACAAAGTTCAGAAAAAACTGTAGCAAATGGAACGATTAAGGAAGCTAAAGAGAAAAAGCAAGCTCAAGGTCAAGAGCAGAACGATAAGCAGAATCAAAACTCAAATCAACAGAATCCTGAGAAAGAATCTTCTCAAACCACACAGAAACAAGAAACAGCCCTTACCAAGGATAACTCTTCAACAGAAGAAATTACTGAAGAGGTCAACAAAGAAGGTTGGCAAAAAGAGAATGGACAATGGCGTTATTATGAACATAAAAAGGTCGTCACTAATTGGAAAAAAATAGCTGGCCACTGGTATTATTTTAACCAGGATGGTATCATGCTTAGCAATACAGTTTATGATGACTATCTCTTTAATAAAAGCGGCGCTATGGTTGAAACTTCTTGGGTAAAAATAGATGAGAAGTGGTTTTATGTCACAGAATCAGGAAAGATTATCCGCAACAAATGGGAAAAAATCAACGGTTTTTGGTATCGTTTCGACGAAACTGGTGCCATGTTAACCAAAACTATTTATAATGACTACCTTCTTGAGACTAGTGGAGCTATGCACGAAAATGGTTGGGTAAAAATGGATGAGAAGTGGTACTATGCAACTGACTCAGGAAAGATTATCCGCAATAAGTGGGAAAAAATAAACGGTTTTTGGTATCGTTTTGATGAAACTGGAGCCATGTTAAGCAAAACCATTTATAATGACTACCTTCTTCAGACTAGCGGAGCTATGCATGAAAAGGGTTGGGTCAAAATGGATGAGAAGTGGTACTATGCAACTGACTCAGGAAAGATTATCCGTAATAAATGGGAAAAGATCAACGGTTCTTGGTATCGTTTCGATGAAACGGGTGCCATGTTAAGCAAAACTATTTATAATGACTACCTTCTAAAATCTAGCGGAGCTATGGCTGAAAAAGATTGGGTGAAAATGGATGAAAAGTGGTACTATGCTACTGATTCAGGAAAAATCATACGCAATAAACGGGAACAGATTAATAGTTCTTGGTACTTTTTTGACAAAGACGGGGTCATGTTGAGTAGTCAATGGAAAGACAAATACTACCTAAAAGATAGTGGCGCCATGGCTCAAAACGAATGGTTCTTTGATAAAAAATACAATAGTTGGTTCTACTTAAAATCAGATGGTTCTTATGCTGAAAACCAATGGCAAGGGTCCTACTATCTCAAATCATATGGCTATATGGCCAAGAGTGAGTGGATTTTTGATAAATATTATAATGCTTGGTATTATCTAAAAGATGATGGACTATATGCAACTGGAACACTCAAAATCAATGGTAAAAATTATAGCTTTGAAAATAACGGGAAGTGGATCTCTAATCCATCTAGTTATTATAAAGTAAAACCAATAACAGCCTATGTTTATAGTGCTTCTGGAGATAGACTTAGCTATATTTCTCAAGGTACTATAGTTGCTGTTTCTGACACAGAGTCTCAAGGTGACAGACTCCCAGTCCAAATTTCTGGACTTTCAGGCTTTATGAATAAGGGTGACCTTGTAGCTGTTAACACTAATAATGAGTTTATCCCTCATTACACAAGCGATGGTCGTTACGTTTATCATGAGTTATCACCTTATACAAGTATTCGTGTAGCACCTCATAGTTCATCGATGGCTATTGGTACAAAATACTATTCAGCAGATGGAGTTAACTTTAATAACTTTAAAGTGGAGAATCCATTCCTCTATAGAGACTTAAGAAAGCCAACCAATTATACAGCGGCTGAACTTGATAAAGTTTATTCTCTCATGAATATTAAGGGAAGTCGTCTTGCGGGTAAAGGAGCTGTCTTTAAGGAAGCGGAAAAACGTTATCAGGTGAATGCACTTTATCTAATGGCGCACAGTGCTCTAGAAAGTGCATGGGGACGTAGTCAGATTGCAAAAGATAAGAATAACTTCTTTGGTATTGCTGCCTATGATACTACTCCATATGATTCTGCAAAGAGTTTCGACAATGTCGACAAAGGAATCTTAGGGGCAGCAAAATGGATCCGAGAGAATTATATTGATGAAGGTAGAACTTATCTTGGTAATAAATCATCAGGGATGAACGTTTTATACGCTTCTGATCCATACTGGGGTGAGAAAATAGCAAGTATCATGATGACCATCAATAGCAAACTTGGTGAGAAGGACTAAATTATTTTTTAAAAATCGATGACTATAAAATGGTTATCGATTTTTATATATCTATAATGTTGATGAAACAAAAAGGATTTACATTTTTAGTAAACCCTTTTTTTGATTATAAACTTAAATTATCTAAAAATAGACCAATTAAATTATGTTAATTAAAATTAGTTGCTTTTAGATTTAAGTGAATTTCTAACAACTAGAATTGATGAAACAAGGATAAGAGT